>JABCNV010000002.1 GCA_013333935.1 Prevotella sp.
AATTGTTGGAGTAGATTTGCCCCAGAATAAGCGTGGCGAAATCGCATTGACCTATATCTATGGTATTGGTCGAAGTAGTTCAGCAAAGATATTGGATAAAGCCGGGGTAAGCCGTGACCTGAAGGTCAGTGAGTGGACAGACGACCAGGCTGCTAAAATCCGTGAAATTATCAGCGCTGAATTCAAAGTAGAAGGTGATCTCCGTTCTGAGGTCCAGATGAACATCAAGCGTCTTATGGATATTGGCTGCTATCGTGGTGTACGTCATCGTAATGGTCTTCCTGTTCGCGGTCAGAGTACAAAGAACAATGCTCGTACCCGTAAGGGAAAGAAGAAGACTGTTGCTAACAAGAAGAAAGCTACTAAGTAATCAGGAGGAGGAACTTAATTATGGCAAAAACAAAAGCAACATCTAAAAAGAGAAATGTAAGAGTTGATGCTGTAGGGCAGCTTCATGTTCATAGCAGCTTCAATAATATCATTGTGTCACTCGCTAACAGCGAGGGTCAGGTTATTTCTTGGTCTTCGGCTGGTAAGATGGGTTTCCGTGGTTCTAAAAAGAATACTCCTTATGCAGCTCAGATGGCTGCGGAGGACTGTGCAAAGGTGGCCTTTGGCCTTGGTCTGCGTAAGGTAAAGGCATATGTGAAAGGTCCGGGCAACGGCCGTGAAAGTGCTATCCGTGCCGTACATGGCGCAGGTATTGAGGTAACTGAGATTGTAGACGTTACTCCGCTTCCACACAATGGTTGTCGTCCACCCAAGCGTCGTCGTGTATAATTAGAATCAAAGATACAATAGATAAAAGCAATAAATTATGGCAAGATATATAGGTCCTAAATCTCGTATTGCACGCCGTTTTGGTGAGCCCATTTTCGGCGCTGACAAGGTATTGTCTAAGCGTAACTTCCCTCCAGGGCAGCATGGAAATGATCGCCGCCGCAAGCAATCAGAGTATGGCTCGCAGCTTGCAGAGAAGCAGAAAGCTAAGTATACTTATGGTGTACTTGAGCGTCAATTCCGTAATCTGTTTGATAAGGCTGCCAAGAGTGATGGCATTACTGGTGAGATTCTGCTTCAGCTTCTTGAGAGTCGTCTTGATAACGTTGTATTCCGTCTTGGCATTGCTCCTACTCGTGCAGCAGCTCGCCAGATGGTAAACCACAGGCATATTACGGTTGATGGTCAGGTAGTAGGCATTCCTTCTTTCTCTGTAAAACCTGGCCAGGTTGTTTCTGTTCGTGAGAAAGCTAAGTCTCTTGAGGTTATTGAGGCTGCTTTGGCAGGCTTCAATCACAGCAAGTATCCTTGGCTGGAGTGGGATGAAAATACTAAGAGCGGTAAATTCCTGCATAAGCCCGAACGTGCCGACATCCCAGAGAACATTAAGGAACAGTTAATCGTTGAGTTGTACTCTAAACAATAAATCATTAAATTAATGGCGATATTAGCATTTCAAAAACCTGATAAAGTTGTGATGCTGGAGGCTAACGACCACTACGGAAAGTTTGAATTCCGCCCTCTCGAGCCTGGTTTTGGTGTTACCATTGGTAATGCCTTGCGCCGCATCCTCCTTTCATCGCTGGAGGGCTACGCTATCAATACCGTGCGTATAGCTGGTGTTGAGCATGAGTTTTCTACAGTACCGGGCGTAAAGGAAGATGTAACCAACATCATCTTGAATCTCAAACAAGTTCGATTCAAGCAAGTAGTAGACGAATTCGAGAACGAGAAAGTTAGTATCACTGCAGAGAATTCCACAGAATTCAAAGCTGGTGATATAGGTAAGTATCTGACTGGATTTGAAGTGTTAAACCCTGATTTGGTGATTTGTCATTTAGACTCCAAGGCATCTATGCAAATAGATTTAACCATCAATAAGGGACGTGGCTATGTTCCTGCTGATGAGAATCGTCAATTTTGCACAGATGTCAATGTACTTCCAATCGATTCCATCTACACCCCTATCCGTAATGTAAAGTATAATGTTGAGCCTACTCGTGTTGAGCAGAAGACCGACTACGATAATCTCATCATGGAGGTTACTACGGATGGTTCCATTCATCCAAAAGATGCACTGAAAGAAGCAGCCAAAATCCTCATCTATCACTTTATGTTGTTCTCTGATGAGAAGATTACTCTTGAGAATCCTGATCAGGACGGCAACCAGGAGTTTGATGAAGAGGTTCTGCATATGCGTCAGTTGTTAAAGACAAAGCTCGTAGACTTGAACCTGAGTGTTCGTGCTCTGAACTGTCTGAAAGCTGCGGATGTAGAGACTCTTGGCGATCTTGTACAGTATAATAAGACTGATCTTCTTAAGTTCCGCAACTTTGGTAAGAAATCGCTCTCGGAGCTTGATGATTTGCTTGAGAGTCTGAATCTGTCGTTTGGAACTGATATTTCAAAGTATAAACTGGATAAAGTGTAAAATCCACTTGGGAGATCTGTAAGTCGTGTAGATTTTTCAGTCTCCTGTTTAAAGAAAAAATGAAATGAGACATAATAAAAAATTCAACCATCTGGGTCGTACTGCATCTCATCGCGCCAGCCTGTTGGCAAACATGGCTTCGAGCTTGATTATGCACAAAAGAATCACTACGACCCTCGCAAAGGCAAAGGCTCTGAAGAAGTATGTTGAGCCATTGATTACCCGTTCAAAAAATGACACAACAACCTCACGTCGTGTTGTGTTCCGTTATCTGCAGGATAAGTATGCAGTGAAGGAACTTTTCGGTGATGTTGCCGCAAAGGTAGCCGACCGTCCCGGAGGCTATACACGTGTTATTAAGTTGGGTACTCGTCAGGGTGATGCTGCTTCTATCGCTTTCATTGAGCTTGTTGACTTCGATGAAAACATGGCAAAGACGCCTAAGGTGGAGAAGAAGACTCGTCGTAGCCGTTCTAAGAAAGCTACTACAGCTCCGGCAACTGATGCTACAACAACAGTAGTGGCAGACGCTGCTCCAGCCACAGAAGTAGAAAACACAGCAAAAGACGCTGCAACAACAGCAACGAAAGCTGCTGCAACCAAGGCAACTGACACTACTTCAGAGGTAGAAACTCCTAATAATCCAGAGGAAGCAAAGGCTGAATAATCCTGTAAGGCCTCGATATTTAAAGTTCGGCAGGTTTTCCTGCCGAACTTTTTTATTATTGTTTTCAAGCGTATATCTTTCTATAATTGTCCAGAGGTTGCCTGCAGAATCATCTGTCATGCAGCATCTTGCTGCAAGTTGTTTCCTGGCATTTATAGCAATGATTACTTGTAATTCGCTATTATCTGGCTTTAATAATTTTCTTTTATCATTAATTTGACAGAGAGTTATAATTCATCGAATAAAAATATTAAGTTAGCATACAATGAGAAAAGAAATGAGACATGCAAGCTGGCTCTTGGAAAACCTTGCGCCATATTCTCGTAAAATGGTACTTGCGCTCCTGATGTTGCTGTCATTTCATGTCACGGCTATGGCACAATTGTCAGCGGCTGTGGACTGGAACAGCCATAAGCAAGAGGAAGTGACAATCACCCAACATCCATACAATAAGGACTTTAGTTACCTGCCATCCGACAAGGTGGTCATGCTTTATAACACCAAGACCAAGAAGTTCCTGTCGTCTGGCGGGCTTTATGGCACACAGGGCGTCCTTGCTGAAGAAGGAACTCCTTTCTATCTTCTGGAAGCAGCCCCCCAAACTGCACAGGGCACCACCTATAACGGTTATCATCTTTATTCGGAAATCAACCCTTCCGTAGAAGGAAATGGTGATGTGATAGGTTATTTTACAAGGGAAGGTGCCGCCTATTTCGATCGCCCGAAGGAGCCACGCTCCACCTGGCGCTTTGATTTAAAGGAGCATACAGGCAATCATTACAGATACTATCTTTGGGTTCTGAATGCCTATCAAAGCGGTTGGGAGGGAACCGGTGATAAGGTTGCCTACTACATGACGGCACAGGATAACGGTACTGTAACATTTAAAAAGACACCTTCTGAATATGCAGTGTGGGAACTGGTGACTAAAGAGGATGTAGAAAACGAGTATGACAAGCGGGCTAAGGTGGCAAATGGTCAGAACCCCATAAACTCATCAGTGTTCCTTTACGACCCTCAGTTTATCAAGAACAACAGATATGGAATGCCTTTCCAGACGAATAATGAAATACCTGCTACCGACTATGAAAAGTGGAAATGGAGTCCGGCTTCCGGTTCTGCGATGAAAGATTTTCAGATTGGCATCGGAACATATACTGATAGAAACAGTGCCTTGCATCCGGAAACGCAAGGCGACGGTCAGTATCACTACACACAGCCTTTTGCCAAATATAGCACGGCGCAGTTCACGGGTAGCGGAACGCTGAAGCAAACCACCACTATCCATGCAGCAGGATGGTATCGTTTGTCGGTGCAAGGCTGGAGTTCGGAGATGCTGGCCAAGCTGTTTGCCTGTACCAGATTGGGTAATGTTACATCGTCAA
Organism: Prevotella sp.; assembly: GCA_013333935.1. GTDB lineage: Bacteria > Bacteroidota > Bacteroidia > Bacteroidales > Bacteroidaceae > Prevotella. The sequence goes on from JABCNV010000002.1 coordinate 4,484, forward strand.
CTGTATGGAGTAATGCTTTTACCACAACAAAAGCCAATCTTTCGACCTATACTTCGCGCACTTATACCACTACAGCAGCAAGGTATCAGCAGACGAAAAGCTTTACGATCAGTGATAACTACGATTGGTGGCCATTGCTTTACGGTATGGTCTTTGCAGATGATGCCAACGGCACTTACCGTCAATCAATTGATCTTTACATTCCGGCCGACGGCGAACTTACCTTTGGCATAGAGGCAACAAAGGCTACCGGTGCAAGCAAACCCCTCACCGTTATTGACAACTTCAAGCTCGAATTCCTCGGCCGCAGCTTCAGCTATCTTGATGAAGATGCCGACGATATACAGTATATGCTTGACGAAGCTAATGCCAACCACAATGAATTCAAGGACTATTTTCGCCTTTATCTGCATCGTACACTAAATGCAGATGTGTGGAACGGCATTGTTCTGCCTGTTACTTTGACCGGGCACCAGCTGCGTTCCACTTTCGGGGACGATGTGAAACTGGCTGTTTGCCGCGGAACAATCGAAAGCTCGACAAAGGTTACGTTTGAGACGGTCAGTGTGCCTGACGATGAAACAGAGGTGCTCAAGGCTTTCGAGCTCTACATTTTAAAGCTGAGTGCGGCGAGCAAGGCGGCCAAGGAGCATACCAGTCCCACACAATATGTCACGGCCCAGGCTGCTACGGTCAACGTGGCCGCTCCCTATTACATCATCGAAGACATGCCACTCAATGTCTCGCAGATAGGTAGTGCCAATGCCAACAAGCTGACAACGGCCACATACGGTGTGCAGAACGGTAACGGAGTGAGCTTTTTCGGAACCATCATTAAGCAGGCCGATGGAAACAATAAGTGGAAAGCTGCAGGCTCTTATGTGTTTACCGGCGACGGAAATCTTACCCGCCTCCAGACTTCACACCCCATTTATGGCTTCCGCTGCTGGCTTACAGACAACACCCCTGCGTCGGGTCTTGGCGGTGCCAAGAGCTTTAACGAGCTTGTCAGTATCTGTGATGGTGGCGTGACTGCTGTTGGACGGATCAGCGATATAGAGGCCCCGCGCGCGTATGATAAGGTTTATACGCTTTCGGGCCAATGGGCAGGCCGTTACGATGAGATAAACCGGCTTCCCCGAGGACTCTATATCGTGAAAGGGAAAAAGGTTTTTGTGAAATAAATAAAAGACGATTCTTAGGATGAAAAAGATATATGAAAGCCCTGTAGTCAGCTTTACCCATGTCGGCATTGAGCAGAATCTGCTTGTGCTTTCATGGGATGTCAAGGGCGTTGGCGGGCAGGTAAGTACACCAATTGTCAATGAAGACCCGTCCAGTCCCGTTGATGACAAGTCGTTCGCAAAGCCGTATGAGTTTAACAACTTTTCTGCATGGGACGACTAAGCTGTTGTGAGCAGGACGTGGCGACGAAGTAGTAATCTCGCCTGTTGCCTCCTTGCAGCAAACCCAATCATAAAGGCGCAACTCCTGTTGTTACGACAAGGGTTGCGCCTTTTTCGGTTTATGGCCTTTGAGTGCTGTGGCAAACCGTGACTGATATTCCCTGACATTCAGGGCATGGTTGCGCCTGTTGAATCATAGTATCCCTAAGCAACAGACAGGAAAAGCAGGTATTTTCATTCGTGCAGTTTGCCTTTACGGCGTAAAGACAGACAGATTGCGGCGTAATCGCTTCGCCATCACGTGTATATTGCTGTGTATCAAATTATTATATGCTTCTGAAAAGCCGTGTGATTACGCCGTAAAGGCTGCGCGATTACGCCGTAAAGACGAAACGATTACGTCGTAAAGACAAGCCCTTTACGCCGTAAAGGCGCAACCTTTAGCCCGTAAAGGTTTCAGGGGTATATTGTACGGGTGATGGGATAAGAACGTATATTTCTGATTATCAGACATTTTTGTTTGATATTGCAATCCCCGACTGCTTCCCGTTAGCGCACGCATGCAGGGCCCCACCCGGAGCAACTTGTTTAGGGAAATCCCTATATGAAAGTAGGGGAAAGGTTGCTTTTGCCATTTGTAATTTCTATATCTTTGCGACGGTTAATGACAAATTCAAGATGAAAAAATCTGTAGTTTTGGCAATGTCAGCATTGGTTATGCTGACAAGTTGTGAAACTTATACGGGGGCAGGAACCTACATGGGCGCCTCTCTGGGCTCTATTCTGGGTTCTGCCATTGGTGGAATTGCAGGCGGCCCGTACGCTTCTGATGTCGGAACCATCGTAGGAATGGCGGGAGGAGCCATTGTCGGTGCAAAGATGGGAGCGGATGCTGACCAGCGCCGTGCCGACGATATGGACCGGTATCGGCGCGACCGCATGGAGCGCATGGGCCCACGCCCGCGCATGGACCGCGTTCCCCATGCCTGTGATGAGGGGCGGCAGGGTGTCTGCGGCGCATCGCCCCGAGCATATAGCGACGGCATGGGGTCGGCATTGCCTGGTGATACGCTCGTTGTTCCGGCTGATTCTGCTTACGGAAGCGGCTTCGATTCGACCAATAGCGGTGATGATCGTTTGTACGATTTCGACGGAACCGATTATACAGGCAACTATAGTGCACAGCAACCCATGACAACAATGCCCATGCAGTCGGGTGTAGAGAGGCTGGCTTCAGGAATGAAATACAATGCCGATATTGAGGTGCGCAATGCCCGTTTCGTTGACGAGAATCAGGATGGAAAACTGCAGCGCGGCGAGCTTTGCAAGATAATTTTTGAGGTAATAAACCGTGGCACAAAGCCTCTGGCCGACGTTGTGCCTACGGTTGTTGAAACTACGGGCAACCGCCACATCTATATCTCTCCCAACATGCATGTTGAGAAAATCATGCCCGGGAAAGGAATAAGATATACGGCGCTCGTAAAGGCCGACAACCGATTAAAGAAAGGAATGGCCCGCTTCTGCGTAAGTGCCGTTCAGAGCGGGGTTTACATATCGAAGGTCAGCGAGTTTCGGATTCCTTGCGTGCGGTAGAAGGCTTCTTCTTCAGCCTGACGGCATTGCGTTTTGTCACCTTTCCGGTAGGACGCAATGCCTCTTTCATTTCGGTCTGGTGCCATTCACTGATGATGTTGGTGCCTATCTGGTTGATATCAAACTCAAAATCGGGCAATCCCGTCTCGGGTTCTTCTTCGCGGAATGGTATGCCACGTTCCACCTTTTGCACCTCAACCATGGCTACTCCCTGCGACAGCATGCCCAGGGCTTTGGCGGCGGCGTAGCTTAAGTCAATAATACGTCCTCGGCCAAACGGCCCGCGGTCGGTAACCCTTACGTTTACTGTTAGTCCATTTCTCAGGTTTGTTACTTTCAGAATAGTGCCGAAAGGGTAGGTGCGATGGGCGCAAGTGAGGCTGTCGTGGTGCAGACGCTCGCCGCTTGCAGTGCGTGCTCCGGTAGCCCGCTTTGAATAAAAAGAGGCTTTACCCCTGCGAGTCTGTGCCCCTGCAGGGATAAAGCCGATGATAAGTGTGATAATAATTAAGATGTGTTTCAATGTAGCGGTTTTATGTTATACAATGCCTTGCGCCATCATGGCGTTGGCTACTTTCATGAATCCGGCAACGTTGGCTCCCTTTACATAGTCAATATATCCGTCCTTCTGGGTGCCATACTTCGTGCATTGCCCGTGTATCGAATGCATGATATAGTGCAGCTTCTCGTCAACCTCGTCAGAACTCCAGTGTAGTCGCATCGAGTTTTGCGTCATTTCCAGTCCTGATGTAGCCACGCCACCGGCGTTGACGGCTTTCCCCGGCGCAAAGAGTCGACGGGCTTTTACGAATTTCTCAACAGCCTCGGCCGTGCAACCCATGTTGCTTACCTCGGCTACGCACAGCGGTTTGTGCGACAGAATAAGGTCGGCATCGTCGCCGTTCAGTTCGTTCTGTGTTGCACAGGTCAGGTAAATATCGGCTTTCTGTTCCCAGGGCTTGCGGCCAGGGATAAACGTCGAGCCCTTGAACTCGTCAGCATAAGGTGCGCAGATGTCCTCGCCGCTGGCGCGAAGTTCGAGCATATATTCGTTTTTCTCGCCGCTGATACCCTCCGGATCGTAGATGTAACCATCGGGGCCGCTTATCGTTATCACCTTGGCGCCAAGCTGTGTAGCCTTCTTTACGGCACCCCATGCTACGTTTCCGAAACCTGAAACAACGACAGTCTTGCCTTTAATATCTATGTCTCGCGTCTGCAACATTTGGTTAACGAAGTACAATGCGCCAAAGCCTGTTGCCTCCGGACGAAGTATTGAGCCGCCATATTCCATGCCCTTGCCCGTGAGAACTCCCTGAAATTGTTGGGTAAGCTTTTTGTATTGGCCGAAGAGGAAACCTATTTCGCGCCCTCCTACGCCAATATCTCCTGCGGGAACATCCTCATCAGGGCCTATGTAATGGTATAGTTCCTGCATGAACGACTGGCAGAAACGCATCACCTCGGCATCAGAACGGCCGCGAATTGAGAAGTCGGAGCCACCCTTCGCACCGCCCATAGGCAGTGTGGTAAGGGCGTTTTTGAACGTCTGTTCAAAGCCCAGGAACTTCATAATACTAAGGTTTACTGACGGGTGGAACCTTAAACCGCCCTTGTATGGGCCTATGGCGCTGTTGAATTGTACGCGATATCCGGTGTTGACATGCACGTCACCGGCGTCGTCTGTCCACGGAACACGGAACATAATAACACGTTCAGGCTCGGTAAGTCTTTCGATAATCTTTGCCTTTTCAAATTCAGGATGTTGATTATAAACATCTTGAATAGAAATCAATACCTCCTTAACAGCCTGCAAAAATTCAGGTTCGGTCGAGTGTTTCCACATCAAACCGTTCAAAATTTGTTCCACTTCCATAGCAGTAATTGTTTATAAGTCAAAAGATTTTCGGGCAAATCTTAGTATCTGCCCATGTTTCATATTGTTATATATATACGCGCAAATATAGGCTTTTATTCTATATACACCAAATTAAACAGGGGTAATTTTGGGCTTTTCGTGTCATTTTGTACTGTAATTAGGGTGTAATCGGTTGCTTGAAATTGCCTATGGAAGTGTCTTTTTTTGAATGGCAGGGTTGTGTTTCTTTTAAAAAATGAAGAGAAACAGTACGCAATGTGGTTCGGCTTATTGCCGGATGATTAGTGCAGAAAGTCTGAAAAACGAGAATAGATGCGCCTAAGCCACTGGCAAGGAAGATTGAAAAACAGTCGTTGTTTGATGCTGATCTGATATCCGGAAAGTTTAATGTCGCTTAGAATATCTGTGAAAAAGGGATGGTTTTGCCAATTCTTTCTTGTCTCGTGAAGCGTTATTGCACTTAGGTTTGCCAGCCGGTCGGTTATCGTGTCGGGCAAATATAGCGATAAATCGTGTACAGGGATGGCCTGCATTCGCAGTTGGTTCAGCCGATATGCATAGTCAAGGGTCCATACAAACGTACTGCTGGTATGGTCAATACCTTTATTATACAGGTTCTCCATGACGATATTGATATTTTTTTCAGTATTGAAAATCAGTCTTAGCCAGAAGATATAGTCTTCTCCTACGTAAATATCCCTGGCAATATCAAACTGATAACGGTTGACAATGGCCTTACGATAAAGGCTTCCCCAGGGCACACCAATCGTGCCCTGCGCCAAAACTGTGAGGTGACGAAAGGCTTTGATATCCATACTTTCTTGTGGTTTCGATGTGATGCTATGCCCGTTTGAGAAAACGATGTCGCAGCTTTCGTCGGCCTTCTCGGCCATTTTCTCAATGGCCAAAGGCAAGAGTATGTCGTCCGCGTCAACGAAAGTTATCCATTCGCCTGCTGCATTTTCTACGCCTTTCCATCGTGCTTCGGTGCGCCCCATGTTGGTTTGATGAATAATTTTCACCCGTTTGTCATCGGCAAACTGCTCACAAATTCTGCCGCTTTCATCGGTACTTCCGTCATCTATCACTACAATTTCAATGCGATAATAGGTCTGATGGATACAGCTTCCTATGCAGGCCTTAATGGTTCCGGCCGCATTGTATACGGGGATTACGATTGAAATAAGTCCACTGAACGATTGTTTTTTCATGCCCTATTGGGGTTAGCCCTCCCTTATTATTGCACTAAGGTAGGCGAATTTCACGGTATGACAAAATTCCAAACGGTTTAATTGTCTACCCTTTTACGAGAAATAGAATTAATAATTCATGCAATTAAGGATAAAAAACTACCTTTGTGCCTGTTAAATTCTTCTGCAAGCGGGCATACGTATTAACGAAACGTGATATGAAGCACATTCTTGAAAGAACTTTTTTTGTGGCTGTGGGCATGGCCGTTGCGTGGGGACTGCTGCGCTATGCCTGGATAAGACTCGGTTTTTTACCACAGGTTCAAAACACCGTTATCGACTTTGGCATCCCGATGGTGCTCGGTTTTCTGGCTACTTTCTTTATTCGTCACGACATTAATTCGCTTAAAAACAAATACGAAAACTTCGTATGGATTGTGTCCATGCTTATGTTTTTCGCGATTTTTATAAGTGTTAACCGTTTCGTTCAGCACCGCACGGAGCGTGTTATATTACTTACAGAGCTTACGCCATCAAACATTAGTCAAACCGATAATGCCGACTATGTAGAGGTAAAATCCCTAAATGTGGATACCTCGCTGATAGGAAAGAGCTTCGATTACAGCGTTATGTCTAAGCCGCGTGGTGGCTCTGATATCAGCTTTTACCTTTACCAGCTCTGTCCTTTGCATGGTATTAACGGTGCCTTTGTGGGCTGTTGCAGTTCACAACGCTACACTTATTCCTTGGCTTTTGAGCGCGAAATAGACGAGCGTAAGGCGCAATTCATGGCTCGTTATTGCGATAATATCAAGCAAGTTGCGCCTAAAGCTATGTTCCTGAAAGTTGTCAAGCCGTCCGATAATTTGGAGAATTATCAGTCGATTGTTGAAGACAACTTTCCCTATTATGATGGCAGGTCCGTGGCAAAAAGTCGTATTTTCGAAATTTCCTCGCGCAATGAAATTAGCGATGGTGGCCAAAACCTCCTGATTATGCTGGCTGCTCTTGCCGCCGGACTGGCTATTATTGCCATCGTTGCTGCCATTGGGGGAGTCAGCGAATGGGAGTATGAAGATTCTGTAAAGGAGTCGAACCGTTATGTTCAGATGGCAAAGGACTTCCTTTCTCGTCCGGAAAACTGGTTCATTGTGCTGCCGCCTCTTGTCATGGTGGTAATATTCGTTGCCATGTTGGTTTGTGGTTACAGTCCCGAAGCGTCTAACAGCGCGCTTCTTTACAATTGGGGCGGGGCCACTGCATCCTCTGTTTTTGATGATCACCAGTGGTGGAGGCTGTTAGTGAGCGTCTTTCTGCATACCGGCTTATTTCATATTATAGGTAATTTGGTTACCTATTGTCTGATGGTTTCTTTTATGCTGTCGTTCCTTCGCGCCCGTAATATATTCTTTACATTTCTGTTAAGTGGCGTCTTTTCTGTCTGGGTGGGCTTGCACTTCTCTGGTGGAGGCGTTGTCGGCGCGTCGGGAGGTGTGTTTGGTTTAATGGGAGCCACCATTACTTTATGTCTGTTGCCTCATTGCCGTCACAAGTCTGAGAGTAAAGCCATCCTCATAATTACATCGGTTTTAATGTTTATAAACTTGTTTTTCAGCCTTTCTGGCGGTATCAGTTTCAGCGGACATATCAGTGGATTGCTGGCCGGTGCCGTTATCGGATGGCTGTTATACCGTTATGAACATCGTGAACGGATGTATTAATTGCCTGGTCATCAACGGTTGAGGACACAAAAGCCCCGTTAAACTTGTGCCGTTGTCGGATTTCCTATATATTTGCAAGCAGAAATCTTGAAACGGTAAAGTCGGCATGGATAGCAAGATACCCAAAGAATGGAATAAGTTTATCTTGAAGGATGTTACCTTTGTTAATCTGATGACAAGGCGCATCTTCAATGTTCTTATCGTCGCCAACCCCTATGATGCCTTTATGCTTGAGGACGACGGAAGGGTTGAAGAGAAAATCTATAACGAGTATATGGGGCTCGGTTTGCGCTATCCGCCCACCTTCACACAGGTGTCAACGATAGCCGAGGCCGAAAAAATCCTTGCAACTACTAAGGTCGACCTTGTTATCTGTATGCCAGGCAATGCCGACAATGACGCCTTTACCGTGGCACGTGCCATCAAGGGAGAGTTCCCCGATATTCCCTGCGTTGTGCTCACTCCTTTCTCGCACGGCATCACCCGCCGTATAGAAAACGAAGACCTTAGTATGTTCGACTATGTCTTCTGCTGGCTTGGCAACACCAATCTCATTATGTCTATCATCAAGTTAATGGAAGACAAGATGAATCTCGACCACGATATCACCGAGGCTGGTGTACAGATGATACTGCTGGTTGAGGACTCTATCCGTTTCTATAGCAGCATTCTTCCGAACCTTTATAATTATATTCTTCAGCAAAGTCAGAACTTTGCTACCGAAGCTTTGAACCGTCACGCCGCCACGTTACGTATGCGCGGGCGGCCCAAGGTGGTGTTGGCGCGCACCTATGACGAAGCCATGGAAGCGTGGGAAAAGTATAAGGACAACTGCCTTGGTGTGATAAGTGACGTCCGTTTCCCGCTTCATCCCTCACATTTGTCACAGATTGTCGGTGCCGGTGCATCGGGCGTACCCAAGGATCCCGAAGCAGGCTTCAAACTGTTACAGGCTATCCGTCGCGACGATGAGTTTGTTCCGCTTATTCTGGAGAGCGCCGAGTCGGCGAATCGTGAGCGTGCACAGCGACAGAATTACCACTATGTGGACAAGAATTCAAAGATGCTCAGCGTTGAGTTACGCCATTTGATGGAAGAGCATATGGGCTTCGGCGACTTCGTTTTCCGCGATCCGCAGTCGCATCAAGAGATACTTCGCGTGCGCACGCTGAAGGAATTGCAGGATAATATTTTCAAGATTCCTCGTGATTCCATGCTTTATCACATCTCCCGTAATCACATGAGCCGCTGGCTTTGTGCGCGCGCCATCTTCCCTGTGAGTAATTTTCTCAAGCACGTTACGTGGCACAAGCTGCAGGATGTCGATGCTCATCGTCAAATCATCTTTGACGCAATTGTGCAGTATCGCCGCATGAAGAACATTGGAGTAGTGGCTGTTTTCGACCGCGGTAAGTTTGACAGATATGCCCATTTCGCCCGCATCGGCGACGGATCGTTGGGTGGGAAGGGGCGCGGTCTTGCCTTTCTTGACAATATTATCAAGGTGCATCCCGAGTTCAACCAGCTTACGGGCATGACGGTTCAGATACCGAAGACGCTCGTTCTCTGCACCGACGTCTTCGATCGCTTTATGGAACACAACAACCTTTACGAGACAGCGCTCAGCGATGCTCCCGATGAGGATATTCTTCACCACTTTCTTGAGGCCCAGCTTCCTGACAGTTACATCGAAGATTTCTTTACTTTCTTCGAGGCTACACACAGTCCTATCGCCGTCCGCTCAAGCTCATTGCTCGAGGATAGCCATTATCAGCCCTTCGCCGGCATATATGCAACCTATATGATTCCGCAGTTGGACGACAAGCAGGAAATGCTGAAGATGCTGGCAGCAGCCATCAAGAGCGTCTACGCTTCGGTGTATTATCGCGACTCGAAGGCTTATATGACAGCCACATCCAATGTGATTGACCAGGAGAAGATGGCGGTTATCCTGCAGGAGGTTGTCGGAAACGACTATGGCGGCCGCTTTTATCCGAACCTTTCGGGCGTGTTGCGGTCGCTTAATTTTTACCCTGTAGGCAAGGAAAAAGCCGAGGAAGGCATTGCCTCGCTGGCCTTAGGTCTGGGAAAATACATCGTAGAGGGCGGACAAACTCTGCGCGTATCGCCTTATCATCCTGACCAGGTGTTGCAGACATCAGAGCTGCAAACGGCCCTCCGCGATACGCAAACCAGTTTTTATGCCCTCGATATGAACCGTGTAGGAACCGATTTTCAGGTCGATGATGGCTTTAATATGCTGCACCTGAAGGTAAGAGATGCGGTGAAAGACGGCTCTCTTAACTTTATAGCATCAACCTATAATGCCGACGATCAGGTTATCCGCGACGGACTTTATGAGGGCGGACGCAAGCTGATTACGTTCAGCCCCCTGCTTCGTCAGGGCGTCATCCCGTTGCCCCAGGTGCTGCAAATGTCAATGAAATATGGCTCGGAGGCCATGCGCAGGCCGGTAGAGATTGAGTTTGCGTGCAACGTCAATGCCGACCGCACGGCCGATTTCTATTTGCTTCAAATCCGTCCGATTGTCGATGCAAAGCAGGAACTCGCCGAAGATATTACGGCTATCCCTGACGACCGCTGTCTGATCCGGAGCCATAACAGCCTGGGTCACGGTACGTCTGAAGAGGTAACCGACGTGGTTTACGTAAAATATGACGATACCTTCAGCGCTGCCGACAACGCAATGGTGGCGCAGGACATTGGCCGTATCAACCGGAAGTTCATTGATGAGGGCCGTAACTACGTGCTCATTGGCCCGGGACGGTGGGGCTCCAGCGACCTATGGCTCGGCGTTCCGGTGAAGTGGGCCGACATTTCGGCGGCGCGAATCATCGTTGAAGTAGCACTGAAGAACTACCGTGTAGACCCCAGTCAGGGCACCCATTTCTTTCAAAACATGACCTCTTTCGGCGTAGGCTATTTCACAATTGACACCAATCACCTGGGCTCCGGCGGCATAATATGCAAGGAAAAGCTCGACGCCATGCCCGCTGTAGAGGAGACGTCGCGGGTAAGACACGTGCGCTTTGCCCGCCCCTTGCGAATCATGATGGACGGCATGAAGCAGGAAGGTGTCGTGATGGCTACAGAATAATCTGAAAATAAGATAGAAACCCTATGAAAACTATTTTGTCATGGATGCCGGTGAGGCTCCTTTTTCTCCTTGTTCTATTTACTTTTTGTGCGTGCTCAAGCCAAAAGGCAGTGACCGGCAACGCGCCTGTGACCGGAGAAAGCGTTGAGAAAGACGTGCCCGGCGGCCTGTCAGGGAACCGTGTGCTCATTGTTTTCTACGAAGCCGGACAGGGGCGTCGCCACCTGATGAAGCAGGTAAGGAAGACGAAGTGCAGCGTGGTGTACGATTATCGCAACTTTAATGCCGTAGCCCTGAGCGTTCCGGAAGGAGAGGATATGAACAGCGTAATCTACAAATTGCGTCATACAAAGGGTGTGTTGCAGGTACAACGCGACCGCATTTATAAGCCCGACGCCCGATAACCCTTGAACAACGATGATGACAGAACACAACAACATAAACTTTTATCAGGCGCAGGCCGATGCCGTCGGCATGCGCATAGGCCGTCTGAAAGCCCGTAGCCGTGCGTATATGGCAGGCAATATTGCCTCGTTCATGGCCGCCGTGGGGTGTATCGTGTTGCTTACACTGACCGTCACGGCGTGGAAACAGGCCCTCGAAGCAGTGTTTGCCGTCGCCTTTTTTGCGCTTTATGTCTTTATCCGTATGCGCGACGCCCGCAACGACGAGGCCATACACCATGAGGAAGACTTGCGTCAGGTTTACTTCAACGAGCTGAAAGCCGCCGCCGGAAACTATACAAACTTCGATGACGGACGGCGGTATATTGACCCCCGCCATGCCTACACGCTCGACCTTGACGTTTTCGGGCCCGACAGCTTGTACCAGCGTCTCTGCCGCACGGCAACCACAGGGGGCAGCGATGCCATAGCCACGCGCCTGGCCAGCCTTGACGGACGGTCCCAGCCGCGCCCATATGATGAGGCTTACCGCAGGCATATCGAAGAGCTGGCCCGTAACGAGGCGTTCCGCACGGAGGTGATTTCGTATGGCGTGCGCGGGAAAATCAACACCTCGGTCATCAGCGATTGCCTCTCCCGCCTGCTGGCGTTCCCGCTGCCGCGCGCCGTCACCCATCCCGCGCTGCTGGCTCTGGTATGGCTTAATATGGCAGGCTTTTACGCTGCTGTAATCATGGCGGTTATGGGAAAAGCCGGTGCACTGCTGCCCATTTGGTGGGGCATGCTGCAGTTTTTCGCCGTCTACCTGCTGCTGAACCGTACTATGGTGACACTCTCCACGAAGGTAACCCACCTGCATCACCAGCTTTCGCGCCTGTCAAAACTGGCCCGGCTCATCGCTCCAACGGAAGCAGGGGCCTTCGATGAGCTCAACAGGTTTCTGGACGGACTGGACAAGCGCGGCAACATTCTGGGCCTTTTCGTCGTCGACGGCCTTGCGCTCTACGACTTTTTCCTGCTGCGACGGTTTGCCCGCTGGCGCTCGTCGATGGACCTCGACCGCTGGATAGCACGCATCATACGCACCGATGAAGACGTAACCGTGGCCACACTGCTGTATAACAACCCCCAGACGTGCTGGCCTGTAGTGACGGACAGCCCGCAGATAACGTTTGAAGCCCGTGACATTTACCACCCCTTCCTCGGCACACGCGCCGTGAAGAACAACTTCTTTATTGCCGACCGAAACTATTATATCGTCACCGGCGCCAACATGGCAGGCAAGAGCACCTTCCTCCGCGCGGTGGGCGTCAACTATGTTCTGGCCATGGCGGGCATGCCCGTGTTTGCACAGGAGCTGAAGGTTTCGGCGTTCCGCCTGTTCAGCAGCATGCGAACCTCTGACGATTTGGCCCGCGGCATCAGCTACTTCAATGCCGAACTGTTGCGCCTGCAGCAGCTTATCGACTATTGCCGGCCTGCTGCAGACGGGGTTCCTGCACGGCAGAACACGCTGATTATCCTCGACGAGATTTTGAAAGGCACCAATTCCCTTGACAAGCTTAACGGCTCGCGCATGTTCCTGAAGGCCATTGCGCGCTACCCCGTCAGCGGTATTGTTGCCACGCACGACCTTGAACTTTCGAAGATGGCGGACGAGGACGCCCGCTTCCACAACTATTGTTTCGAGATTGAGCTGGGACAGAAGGTAACCTATTCTTATAAAATAACGCGCGGTGTAGCCGTGAACCAGAACGCCACTTACCTGCTGAAAACCATTCTTGAGCGCGTGTAGCCGCCGCCCTGACGATGTTCCGGCAGTGTCTTTCCGGCGTACGGCCTGCGTGCGACGGTCGCCGCACGTGCGTATGGCGGCCGTGGAACACTTGTATGACGGCCGCGGTACGAGTGGTATGGCGGCCGCCGCACACCAGGCAGGAGCCTTGAAGCCCTCGGGCTTTTCGTCCGGAAAGTGTGGCAATATGCCCGTAGATACGGCTTTTCTGCACGAAAAAGCCATCGTGAAATAATAATTTATATATTTTAGCGTTTATAAGAAGTATAAGCAAGATTTATTACCAATTATTATCAGAATGAAAAAGTATTTAGCAGAGATGGTCGGCACGATGGTGCTGGTCTTTATGGGTTGCGGGGCCGCAGTGTCGTTGGGCTGCAATCCCGTTGCCGATCAGGCTTCGGTTGTAGGTACGGCTCTGGCCTTCGGTTTGTCGGTTGTTGCCATGGCTTACGCCATCGGCGGCATATCAGGCTGCCATATTAACCCTGCCATTACGCTGGGCGTGTTCCTCAGCGGCCGCATGAACGCAAGAGATTGCGGTATGTATATGTTGTTCCAAATCGCAGGTGGCATCATCGGTGCAGCCGTTTTGTATGTGCTCACTACGTCGGCGGGCCTTATCGGAACCGGCGCAAACGACCTGCAGGTAGTGAACGGAGCCGGTATAACGGTTACGCCTTTCGGCGGTCTGCTGGCTGAAATTTTCTTTACCTGCGTGTTTGTTCTGGTTATGCTTGGCGCAACATCAAAGACCAATGGCGCAACCAACAACTTTGCCGGTCTGGCTATCGGTCTGTCTCTGGTATTGGTACATTTGGCCTGTATTCGCTATACGGGCACGTCGGTTAACCCCGCACGCTCAATCGGTCCGGCCATTTTCCAGGGCGGAACGGCGCTTTCTCATCTTTGGATATTTATTGTAGGCCCCTTCGTTGGCGGCGCCCTCGCTGCCGGAATATGGAAGTTGATAGAGACAGCCAAGGACTAAACGCCACATCTTTTCTACATACCCCTCCCCACTGCAGGGAGGGGATATTCTTTAAAACCATCATGAAGCAGCCATCCATCACCAACCGGCAGTATCTCTTTCCGTTCATTCTTGTAACCTCTCTCTTCTTTCTCTGGGGGTTTGCACGCGCTATTCTTGACGTTCTGAACAAGCATTTCCAGAACGCCCTCGACATCAGCATCACGCAATCGTCGCTGATTCAGGTCACCACTTACCTTGGATATTTCCTCATGGCCATCCCTGCGGGGTGGTTTATCAACCGGCACGGCTACCGCCAGGGGGTGGTTTTCGGGCTCTCTCTCTTCGGTGTGGGTGCGCTTTTGTTTATTCCTGGTGCCGAGGCCGGCACGTTCTATGCCTATCTTGGTGCCCTTTTTATCATTGGCTGCGGGCTGGTTTTCCTTGAGACGGCGGCTAATCCATACGTTACCGAGCTTGGAAATCCTGCTACTGCAACCAGTCGGCTGAACATGTCGCAGTCGTTTAACGGACTGGGTTCTCTTTCGGCTACCTTCCTTGTAGGCCAGTTTTTGTTCAACGGCACGTCGGCAGGAGGGAACATTGTCATACCTTATACCATCCTCGGTATTGTGGTATTGGCGATAGCTGTCGTCTTTTCGAGGGTGAACTTACCGGAGATTAAGCACGAGGAGACGGTGGAAGACAAGGAAAAAGGCAGCCGTATCGTGAAGCTTTTCCGTCATCATCCCATGTTTGTTTTTGGCCTGTTTGCGCTTCTGGCCTACGAAATAGCCGAGATTTCCATCAACAGTTATTTCATCAATTTTGTGACGGGCAAGGGCTGGATGAGCGATAACGTGGCGTCAATAGTGCTGACGGTGGCCCTCGCTTTCTTTATGTTGGGACGTTTTGGCGGCAGCTGGATTATGCGTCGCGTCAAGGCCGAGCACATGTTGCTGGCGTGTTCGGTGGGGAGTGTGGTCTGTATCGGTCTGGTTTTGCTTGATTTGGGCAGGCTGTCGATGGTGGCATTGATTCTGAATTACGCTTTCGAAGCAATCATGTTCCCTACTATTTTCTCGCTTTCGCTGCGCGGATTGGGAAACCTTACCAAAAGTGCTTCGTCGCTTTTAATGATGACACCGATAGGCGGTTGCGGCTTTTTGCTGATGGGTGTCATAGCCGATTCCACCCAGATTATGACCTTGCCGTTCATCATTCCTTTCCTCGGCTACTTCACCATATTGATATTTGCTTCAGAGCTTACACGCAAACGCAGGGTTCCTGTGCTCATGCTTTAAGTGTTATAACCCTGTAGGGGCGGGCGCTGCCGTGCACGAACGGTGATGCCCTGCGCCTTAGACGGTCTGTGACAGGCCTTTTATTTATGTTTCGAAAGATAGTTTTTTGCTGTTTCCTGTTGTTGGGTTTCATGACGGTTCAGGCGCGCCATCTCAGCGGCCGCGTCGTGGATGCCGAAACCGGAGAGGATTTAATCGGTGCCACCGTTGAACTTTTGTCGGCCGCCGACAGTGCCGTTATCCGCTCGACAGTGACTACGGAGCGGCAGTATTTTGGCGAAAGCATCTTCTGTTATACCCTTGACGTTGAGAATAACACCCGTTACCTGCTGCGCATTTCGATGGTGGGGTACAAGACTTTATACGTTCCCGTCGAGGCAAAAATGGCAGAACAGATGAACGAACAATGGGTAGATGACGCCCGTTTAAAGGTCGACACCCACGTTTTAGACGAGGTTGTGGTGAAGGCTACAAAGATAAAGATGGTGATGAAGGGCGATACGGTGGTGTATAATGCCGATGCTTTCAACCTGAGTGAAGGCTCAATGCTTGACGCTTTGGTCAGGCAGCTGCCCGGAGTTACGCTGGAAAGTGGCGTCATCAAGGTGAACGGGCGAGCCGTCAGTACGCTTTTGGTTGACGGTCGTGACTTTTTTAACGGCGACGCTAAGAAAGCATTGGAGAATCTGCCCGCCTATACCGTGAGCAAAGTGCGCGTGTATGACAAGCAGGGAAAGGACAGCAGGCTGATGGGTCGCGACATGGGCGACAAGGCTTTAGTGGTTGATGTGGGGCTGAAAAAGCAATATCACAGGGGCTTTATCGGCAATGCCGACGTGGCTGTGGGTAGCAAAAGACGGTACAGTGCGCGCTTGTTTGCCATGCACTACGGCGATAAATCGCGACTTACACTGACTGGAACCATGAACAATGTGAATGACAGGCAACCCCCTGGCGAAGACGGGGCGTTGAGTGAACTGCCTGATGCTGGAGGCGGAAGGCAGTCAACACGTCGCCTCGACATCAATTATTATCATAGTGGTAAGGATGAAGACAGCTATTTTTCATCGGGAAACAGCATCGGTTTCACGGATAACGACCAGCTCTCGCGTGTAAATTCGCAGACTTTCCTGACGGGAGGCGATTACTTTCACCTCAGTAGCAGCAGCAATCGCTCACGTTTAACCGATGTGTCTACCTCGCAGTCGGTAGGCTTTCACCCGCACGGGCAGATGATTGACTTGTCTGCAAGCGTCTCGCATACGTCGGGAAAGAGTTGGGACAGCATGCTTTCGGGCCAGTTTAATGAGAAGCCTTGGTCGGCCTCCATGCTTGACAGCCTGTATCTTCCTGGTGCCAGCGCCCGCCTTTTACGTGCATCTGTAAACCGCCAGCGCAACGAAATGATGAGCCGGAGCAACAGTACAAACTACAGCTTTTCGTTTGCCGACCATATCGCTTTCGGCAAGGAGACGACGCAAAACATGGCTTCGGTAACGGGAAGTGTGAGCTACGGGCGGAGCGATGCCAACCGTTTCGGTCGCAATCAAGTGGATTATCTGGGTACCAGTCCGACGCAGGACTATCGCGCCCAGTACGTTTCCTCGCCCGCACATAACTATACTCTCACGCTGAATGTGAACTACAGCCGACTGCTTAACCGCGATTCGGACCAGGTAAATACCGTTTATGTACAGCCTTTCGTGCGCTTAAGCCAGAACTATAACGCTTCAGACAACGCCCTTTACCGTCTTGACCGCCTCGCCGATTATACAGAAACGGGCTATCCTCTGGGCGTTTTGCCGTCGACACGTGACGCTTTGCTGCGCGTTCTTGACGCGGCAAACAGCTATCAAAGCCGCCGCCACGTCACGTCTTCCTATACGGGTTTGTCGTTCAATTATACGCATGGCGACGGCACCAGCAGGCCACAGTTCTCGGCCCAGCTGTATGCTCCCGTACAGTTTAAGCGCGAATCGTTGAGCTACGACCGCGTCAGGCATTACCATCGTAAGCGTAATTCGGTGTTCTTTGAGCCGACCTTGTCGTTCACTTACCAAAATACCGACTCTACGGGAACGCGTTATGCCAGCCTCAGTTACGGTACAAGCCAGAACCAGCCCGACCTTTCGACGCTCCTTGACATACACGACGACAGCAACCCGCTGGTGCTGACGCTGGGTAATCCTGACCTGAAGAAGTCGCGTGACCATCATGTCGACCTCATGTTATCGTCCTTTTCGATGGCCCACCAGCTATCTACAAACGTGGGCCTTAGCTACCACACGACGCATAATGCCATCGCAACGTCGGTGCTTTATGACAAGGCAACCGGCCGAACCACGACGCAGCAGGTGAACATTAACGGCAACTGGGGAGCGTCTGCCAACTACGGGCTCTCCATGCCGCTTGACAAAAGCCAGCACCTTTCCGTTCAGGAAGAGCTGGCATGCGATTATGACCGCAGCGTCGATCTGATGTCAGTCAGCGGCCTCGTTTCCGTGCGGAGCAAGGTAAACAACTGGAACGTGCTGAATACGCTGAAGTTAACCTGGCAGCTTGGCGACCGCATTCGCCTGAATTTTACCTCAAACGTAGCCTACCAGCGCGCTACAGGCGACCGCGAAGGCTTCACAACCGTCAGTGCGTGGCGCTATAATTTCGGCCTGAATGGCAACATAACGCTACCCTGGAACTTCGAAATAACAACCGATTTTACCAATTATAACCGCCGCGGATACAACGATTCGCAGATGAATACCAGCGAGGAGGTGTGGAATTTACGCCTGACGAAGAAGCTCCTCAAAGGCAATCTTATCCTCTCGCTCGACGGTTTTGACCTGCTCGGACAGCTCAACAACACGGCCTTTATCCTCGACACGCAGGGCCGCACCGAGACATGGACCAGCTCAATACCCCGTTACGTGCTGTTCCACGTTGCATATAAACTTCATAAATAGCCAATTGCAATGTCGGTCTTGCAAAAGGAAGCGCCGTCAATTTATATATAGAAGAATTAAGTTTTTTAAGACTTCTACAACATTAAAAAGCATACTTTACGGCGTAAAGAGGGATAAAAACGCTAAATTTGCAATGGTTTTAATTAAACTGTAGTGTTATTTTTTAAAAACATAATTCAATATGGTAGTAAATTATAAGGACTTAGGTCTCGTAAACACTCGCGAGATGTTCAAGCGCGCCGTATCTGGCGGCTATGCAATTCCTGCGTTCAACTTCAACAATCTGGAGCAGCTTCAGGCTATTATCACGGCTTCTTCAGAGCTTCGTTCGCCGGTAATCCTTCAGGTTTCAAAGGGAGCCCGCAACTATGCTAACCCTACACTTCTGCGCTATATGGCAGAAGGTGCCGTAGCTTACGCTAAGGAGCTGGGCTGTCACCATCCTGAAATTGCCCTCCATCTTGACCACGGAGATACCTTCGAGCTGGTAAAGGACTGTGTAGACATGGGTTTCTCTTCAGTAATGATTGACGGATCGTCGAAGCCTTATGAGGAGAACATCGAGCTTACACGCAAGTGTGTTGAGTACGCTCACAAGTACGACGTCACCGTTGAGGCCGAGCTGGGCGTGCTTGCAGGTGTTGAGGACGAGGTTGCTTCAGAGGAATCCCACTACACCAAGCCCGAAGAGGTTATCGACTTCTCGCAGCGTTCAGGTTGCGACAGCCTTGCAATCTCAATCGGTACTTCTCACGGAGCCTACAAGTTCAAGCCAGAACAGTGTACCCGTGACCCGAAGACAGGCCGTCTTCTGCCTCCTCCATTGGCATTCGACGTGCTTGCAGAGATCGAGAAGAAGCTGCCCGGATTCCCCATCGTGCTCCACGGCTCTTCGTCAGTTCCCCAGAAGTATGTTGACATTATCAACAAGTTTGGCGGTAATCTGCCCGATGCTGTCGGTATTCCAGAGGAGCAGCTGCGCAAGGCTTCGAAGAGCGCGGTGTGCAAAATCAATATCGACTCTGACTCTCGTCTGGCTTACACTGCAGGCGTTCGCGAGACATTGTTCGAGCATCCCGACTATTTCGACCCGCGTCAGTATGGTAAGGTTGCCCGCGCTTACATGACAGACATGTACAAGGAGAAGATAACCGACGTGCTTGGCTCTGACCATAAGCTCGCCAATTGCGACTAATCTCGGGCCGTGCCTGCGGTGATGCCGACTGGCTCACGCGGGTCGGCTGACAAGATAATTCAATAACGAATCCCTCTTCCGGACGTTTCGGGAGAGGGATTTTTTTGTGCTCTTTTTCTGATCGTGTAGCCGAGCCCTCCAAATTAGGGGGTAACGGGTGTTGAACGCATCCTGCCATACAGCCTGGCATTGAAGAAGAATCAGGGCCTTTTATTTTTCTAACCGTATGGGGCAGGGGCTAACGGCTGCCGGATGCAGCCTGCTGTATGGCTTGCTGTTGAGGGAAAGGGAAGCCGTCCTGACGTACAATTCCCTAATTCCGGAGCTTAAGGTGATGGTACGGCGGCTGCCGCACGCGTGTAGGGCGGCCGTGGTAAACCCGTACGACGACCATGGTACGCGTGTGCGACGGCCGCCGTACACGATAGAAAACGCCAAAAAGAAACCGACTTCAGCAGCTTGCGGCGGTAGAAGTCGGTTGTATGGGTTAAACGGTTCTCTCGTACAGCTTGCCTGCTTCTGCGGGGTGGAACGGGCAAGTGCTGTCTCATGACGGAGCTGAGACGGGTCGGAACGCTTACGGCATTTGCGGTGTTATCTGTTTGATTTCCTTTACGCTGCCTGTCATGGGGTCGAGCAAGAGGGAAGCCGACTGCTTTTTGCCGAACAGATCGCCGCTGAGCGACTCAACGGTGCCGAACTGTGCAGCGTTCATTTCGTATGTGGCCACGACGTCGTTATCATGTTGCAGCGTCAGCCTGATGCGGCTGGGCTTGCTCACGCGCAGGCCGATGTCGCCCTTGTCCTCCTTTTGTCCGGTCGGTGCAGGGGCAGGAGCGGGGGCCGTGTGCAGGTTAGTGACGGTGAGGTTATAGGGTTCGCCGCCGAGGTCGTCGATGTCAACAAGCCCGAGATATTTGGAAAAGCGGAAGAGAATGCTGCTGCCTTCCTTCGTGGGCATGCAGTCGACGGTAGCCCATGTGGTGTCTTTTGTGACCTCTCCCTCAAAGAGCTGGCGCAGGGCTGTTTCCTGACGATTCAGGTTTGCCAGCATCAGCTTGAGCTGTGTACCGTCTTTCGGCATGAAGTCGGCCTCGCCTCGGCTCAACTGATTACGACTGTCTCGTATGTCGTATATTTCCTTGGCACTCAGCTCTGCCATCTTGGCCGTGCTGCCTGCACTAAGTATATCCTCGGTCATGAAGTCGGCAGGATTGAGCGGTGCCGGTTTCTGTGCCGGCACAAACCGGCGCACGGTGGGCTTCACAGGCGTGGCATCGGCATTGATTGCCAGCAGCTGGCCATCGGGGCTGCATGTAACTTTGCTGATGCTGTGCCTCTTGTCGATGGTCAAATTGAAGTGGCGAGTGGTGTCGGGACGCGCAAAGGGGTCAATTTCTATGCCGATAATACGATAGGTTACAGACGGTTGCTGGCTGACGTTCTGTTTCATATACCGGAAGGAATACTGACAAAAGCGACCGGGTATGTATTGTGTCTTCTCCACTTTCACGGTAAAGCGTGCGCCGTTTCTGGGCAGGCAGTAAGGCGTGCCTTCAATGCTCTGGGCGTGAAGTGCCGCAAACGATAGGGCGGCGGTGAGCAGACAGATGAGAGTTTGTGTTTTTGTTACAGACATAGAACGTAGTTTTATGTGGTTGATAGAAGTGTGTTCGGCTTGTGGCGCGGGCGGTGCGGTCAGTCTTCCAGACGTTGGAAAGCCTGTGGCATGAAGCGGATGATGTCGCTTGCCAGTAGACATTCCTTGCCCGTTTCCCTTACGGCGAGGTCGCCTGCAAGGCCATGCAGGTACATTCCAAGCATGCAGGCGTCGGCCTGTTTGTAGCCGCGTGCAAGCAGTCCGGTAAGAATTCCGGTCAGAACATCGCCGCTTCCTGCTGTAGCCATGCCGCTGTTGCCCGTCGGGTTAAACACAATGTGCCCGTCGGGCAGGCACAAGGCCGTGTAGTGTCCTTTCAGAAGAATGTATCCTGACAGGTGTTCGGCGAGTTCCCGTGCACGCATCAGCCGCTCGTAGCTGCTGTTGCTTGCCGTTCCTGCCAGCCTGTCGAACTCCCTCGGATGGGGTGTAAGGATGATGCCTTGGGGCAACTGTTGTATCCATGCCTGGTGATTGGCCAGGATATTCAGTGCGTCGGCATCTACGACGATAGGGCACGAGGTGCGCTTGATTTGCCCGATGAGAGCTATTGCAGAGCTTTCATTGTGTCCCAATCCGGGGCCGATGCCGAGCGAATCAAACTCGTCGCTCTCTACACTCTCCGAGAAATAAGTCTCCTCGTGGTCCATTTGCAGCACAGCTTCGGGCACCGAAATCTGCATGATATTGTAGTTTCGCTTCGGCGTGTGCACGGTAACCTTTCCCGCTCCGGCGCGCAGACAGGCCTTTGTGGCAAGCACTGATGCGCCCGCCATGCCGTAACTGCCTGCAATGATAAGCGCATGGCCCATGGTTCCCTTGTGTGCGAAGTCGTCGCGCAGGCGCATACGGGGGCGAAGTTCAGCCTCTTCAAGAATGCGGTAAGGGGCTTCGGTATTCCTGATATAATCGGGGCTGAGCCGTATGTCAAGCACCTTTACCTGGCCTAAAAAGGCCTGCATGTCAGGCATGAGCATGGCAAGCTTCTTCTGTTGCAGCGTCAGCGTGAGGTCGGCATGTATGATATTGGTGCGGATGTTGTAGGAATTGTCCTCACACATCAGGCCCGAGGGCACGTCAAGACTGACTACCCTGGCAGAACTTTGGTTGATATACTTGACCAATGACGCAAAACCGCCCATAAGAGGCTTGTCAAGTCCGGTACCGAAAAGACCGTCGACAACAAGCGTTCCGGCTTTTAGTGCGGGGGGATCAAAGTTGAGATTGATTTCGGTAAAGCGCGCTTTCTTGCCATCTATAAGGCGTTGTTTGTTTATTTCACAGTTTTCAGAAAGCTTGTTGTGGATGTTGAAGAGATATACGCTGACGCTAAACTTCTCGGCTGCAAGCATGCGGGCCACGGCCAGTGCGTCACCACCATTGTTGCCCGGGCCTGCAAACACAACGACCGGCGTACGTTCTGTCCACTCCTGCATGATGGCAGTGGTAAGTGCTTTGGCCGCCCTTTCCATGAGATCAATGGATTTTACGGGCTCGTGGTCGATGGTATATTTGTCAAGCTCTTGAATTTGAGCAGAGGTAAATATCTTCATAACATTGCAAAGATAGTAAAAGAAAATGGAGAAAACCTATATAGAAATTGTTTTTTATATAGGTTATATATATTTCTAAGGCTCGTAATATACAGTCTCAAACCTTTTTATTACTTTTGCATTGAACTTACAAACATTGCTTCATGAGTATAGTTAAGGTAAGGGATAAGACGTTCAAGACGTTTATTCCGGAAGAAGTGATTCTGCAACGAGTAAAGGCAGTTGCCGACAAAATTAACAAGGACATGGCCGGAAAGAACCCATTGTTCCTTGCCGTATTGAACGGTTCCTTTGTTTTTGCTGCTGATCTGATGCGCTATATAACGATACCTTGTGAGATATCCTTTGTAAAATTGGCGTCCTATCAGGGCACGGTGTCGACGGGTAAAATCAAGGAGGTAATCGGAATCAATGAGGAACTGGAAGGCCGTACGGTTATTATTCTGGAAGATATCGTTGACACAGGGTTCACCATGAAGCGTATGTTGGAGACTCTGGGCACGCGCGGGCCGGAGTCGTTGCACATTTGCACGCTCCTTGTCAAGCCCGGGAAGCTGCAGGTTCCGCTGAATATTGAATACGCTGCCATGGAAATTCCCAACGACTTTATTGTGGGATATGGTCTTGATTATGACCAACAGGGTCGCAATTTGCGAGATATTTATACATTAGTAAAATAAATGAAGAATATAGTTATTTTTGGTGCCCCGGGCTCAGGTAAGGGTACACAGAGCGAGAAGATGATTTCAAAGTATGGTTTCGAGCACATTTCTACGGGTGATGTGCTTCGTGATCAGATCAAGAAAGGGACAGAACTTGGCCAGACTGCCAAGGGATATATTGACAACGGTCAGCTGATTCCGGACGAGCTGATGATTGATATCCTTGCCAGTGTTTACGATAGCTTCGGCAAAGAACACAAGGGCGTTATCTTCGATGGCTTCCCACGTACCATTCCTCAGGCCGAAGCTCTGAAGAAGATGTTGGCTAAGCGCGGACACAAAGTAGCGGCAATGGTTGAACTTGACGTCCCCGAAGAGGAACTGATGAAGCGTTTGGTAAGGCGCGGTCAGGAGAGCGGACGCTCTGATGACAATGCAGAAACCATTAAAAAACGCCTTACGGTATATCATAATCAGACGGCTCCGCTTATCGATTGGTATAAGAAAGAGACCCTTCACCATCACATCAATGGTCTTGGTGAGCTTGATCGTATCTTCGCTGACATTTGCGAAGTCATTGATAACCTTTAATATTACTGAACCATGAGCATTGAAAGCAATGCCCATGGTTTATTGTTTTATGTTCAAGACAACAGCTAATGGAGTCTAATTTCGTAGATTATGTCAGAATAGTATGCCGTTCGGGCAAGGGCGGAAGAGGCTCTATGCACCTGAAACACATCAAATATCAGCCCAACGGAGGCCCTGATGGCGGTGATGGTGGGCATGGAGGTGACATCATTTTGCGTGGAAACCATAACTTCTGGACGCTGCTTCATCTGAAGTATCAGAAGCATGTATATGCCGAACATGGCGGAAATGGCGGACGTGACAAGTGTCATGGCACCAACGGTAAGAACTCTTATATCGACGTTCCTTGCGGAACCGTGGTGTATGATGCCGAGACAGGCAAATATATTTGTGATGTAACCTATGACGGACAAGAGGTGATTTTGTTGAAAGGTGGCCGCGGAGGGTTGGGCAATTTCCAGTTCAGGACGGCTACCCGACAGGCTCCTCGCTTTGCCCAACCAGGCGAACCGGCACAGGAACAAACCGTAATTTTGGAGCTTAAGCTGCTGGCAGATGTCGGCCTTGTGGGCTTCCCGAATGCCGGAAAGTCGACATTGCTGTCGGCTTTATCCAGTGCGAAGCCGAAGATTGCGAACTATCCGTTTACCACTCTCGAGCCATCGCTGGGCATTGTAAGCTACAGAGACGGCAAGTCGTTTGTGATGGCAGATATTCCCGGCATCATAGAGGGCGCAAGCGAAGGCCGCGGGTTAGGTCTCAGATTTCTGCGACATATCGAGCGAAACTCCCTTTTGCTGTTCATGGTACCTGGTGATACCGATAACATTAAGCACGATTATGAAGTTCTGCTCAACGAATTGAAGGAGTTTAACCCCGAGATGCTCGACAAGCATCGCGTGTTGGCGGTGACTAAAAGTGACCTTCTTGATGACGAATTAATCAGTATGTTGCGCGAGGAACTTCCCACCGACCTGCCTGTTGTCTTCATTTCGGCCGTTACAGGATATGGTCTTGACGGGCTCAAGGACGTGTTGTGGCGTGAGCTGAACAGCGAGAGCAACAAGCTTCAAGAGATTACAGCCGAGGACACGCTTGTGCATCGTGATAAAAATATCAGGAGATTGAAGGAGGAGCTGCATGATGAAGACGCTGACGAAATTGAGATAATCAGTGACGAAGCGGTCAGCGACGTGGAGGATATAGGTGACATTAACGAGTTCGAAGTGTTTGATCCGGAGGAAAAAGCTTGAATGGAGCCGGTGCTGACATACTTTAATCTTTCGACTGCCGCAACGGTTTTTTCGACCACTCGTCACGGTGGGGCGAGCAAAGGACTGTATGGAGAACTGAACATCAACCCATTTTGTGGTGACGATAAGGTTGCAGTCTTGCGGAACCGGCAGGCTTTGGCCCATGCGTTAACGATTGAAGAGCAGCGCCTTGTGCTACCTCATCAGGTGCACGGCACGGCAATAAAAGCTGTGGATGACGATTTTTTCGCACTTACTTCTGAGGCGCGAGGGCGTTTCGTTGAGGGCATTGATGGCATCATGACCGACTGTAAGGGTGTTTCAATAGGTGTATCAACGGCCGACTGTATACCGATTATCCTCTACGATGAGGCTCATCATGCAGCCGCTGCAGTGCATGCTGGGTGGCGCGGTACGGTGAAACGTATTGCGGGCAAGGCTGTCAACGCCATGACCCTGCGTTATGGAACACGCCCCGAACAGCTGAAAGCACTGATAGGTCCCGGCATTTCGCTGAAGAATTTTGAGGTGGGAGATGAGGTCTTTGATGCTTTCCGACACGAGGGTTTCGATATGAACCGCATTGCCGTGCGGTATGAGAAGTGGCACATTGACCTGCCAGAATGCAACCGTTTGCAGCTGATTGAAACCGGTGTGCGGGCTGAGAATATTATCAACTCGGCAATATGCACTTACGATAACGCCGCCGACTATTTCTCGGCCCGTCGTTTAGGCATCAATTCCGGTCGCATTTATACGGGCATTATCGTGCATTGATGCGTGGAATAATAACGTGCAGACCGCGGTCTTGAGAAAGATTGCCGTCGGCCTTAAATCTTATATATGAATCGAAAATTACAGAAAACCTGCCTATTCCTGTCTCTGTGTCTTGTCACTTTAACGGTGCAGGCACAGAAGAACAGCTTTACTGCTGCCGAACAACAGCAGATTAGTATCGCTACGCCCGGCCTTTTCGAGCGCAGCAACGTCTTTAACATCGACCTTAAAATTCTCTCGGCGAAGGAATATTCTTTCCCTTTACCTGTGGGGAAAGCCACGTTGAAGAACAACCTTTCGCTTGAAATTACCTCCGTGAAGGGCGATATTGTGCTGGCTATGTTCTCCGGAGTCGTGCGTCTTGCGCGCAAGACGCCCCAGTATGGCAACGTCATCGTCATTCGTCATGATAACGGACTGGAAACGGTTTACGCCTTTAATGAGCAGAATCACGTCAAAGTGGGGCAGCGTGTACGTGCCGGTCAGAAGATTGCTACGGTGGGAGGACAGGACGATCGCATATTTTGTCTGTTCTCCATCATGGTTAACGGAGGAGGCTTTAACCCGACGTTGATTGTAGAACCACGTAGCCATCGTCTTCAAAAATATACGATACAATGTCGTAAAGACGGAAAGTTTGTGGACGTCAGCATACTGCAGGCCGAGAAGAAAACGGCGTCGAGCCTTGATCCGGACGACGTGAAGAACGATCCTTTCGAGAATAGCCAGACCTTCAAACTTGACTTGGAGAAGATAGAAAAGGAGCATTGGGCCTATCCTTTACCGGGCAGCCATGTCATCAGTCCGTACGGAGGGAAGCGTCATCACCCCGGGGTTGACATTAAAACGTGTCCTAATGACAACATTGTTGCGGCCTTTGATGGCATAGTTACGCGTTCAGGGCCTTACTTCGGTTATGGCAATTGCATTGTCATTAAGCATGCCTACGGTTTCGAAACGCTATATAGTCATCAGAGCAGAAACCTTGTAAAGGTGGGGCAGAAAGTAAAAGCGGGTCAGGTAATTGGCCTGACAGGCCGCACGGGACGCGCGACAACCGAACATCTTCACTTTGAAACCAAGTTTCGTGGTCATCGATTCGACCCTGCCGTTATCTTTGACCATGTAAACAAGCGCCTAAGAGCGAAGGTACTGGTGTTAGGCAAGAACGGAAGCATTAATTGATAAACGTTATACGGAAATCAGGTACACACGGCGCCTTAGCGGTGTCGGTGTACCTGATTTTCTTTATGGAGGGTGCGAGCCTTTATTTTTTTCGCTGCGACTTCCGGTTGGCGCGCTGTTCACGATATTTCGCTTTCTGGCGGGCCGAACCACTGCCATGTGCACCGGTTATATACTTTTTCTTCTTAGCCTTGGTCTTGACTTTGTTGTCATCTTCTTTCGGAGCACCTGAGGAACCTTTGAAACTGATGCCGTTTACCAGTATATTTTCGAAATCGTCCATGGGAGAGGAGAATTAAAAGATTAAAAAATTAAAGAATTAAAGGGCAGACAAGAGGAGCCTGGCTTTGCATTTTCGCCTCGACCTCGTTATATTATGGTGGGTTCCGTTTTGTGTTTTAAGCCCCACCTTATTATATTATAGTGAGTTTTAAACCGCTCTTCGGCTTCCACCTTATTATATTATGGCAGGCCTCTTTTTACTTTTTTACCCTTTTACCTTTTTACTTTTTAATGGTGAAACAGGCGGACATGCGTAAACGCCATGACTATACCATACTTGTCGCACGTCTCGATAACATTGTCATCACGGATGGACCCGCCGGCCTGTGCGATAAATTCGACCCCGCTTTTGTGTGCACGCTCAATGTTGTCGCCAAAGGGAAAGAAAGCGTCAGAGCCCAGGGCAACCCCAGTGTTGCGCGCAATCCATTCCTTTTGCTCGGCTCGGGTGAAAGGCTCCGGCTTCTTGGTAAAGAAGTTTTCCCACGTGCCGTCGCGCAGAATATCCTCATATTCTTCAGAAAGATAAACGTTGATGCAGTTGTCTCTGTCTGCGCGGTGTATGCCTGGCTTGAATGGAAGCGTGAGCACTCTGGGGCTTTGGCGCATCCACCACTCGTCGGCCTTGCTGCCTGCCAGACGTGTACAGTGTATCCGGCTTTGCTGACCGGCGCCGATTCCTATCGCCTGCCCGTTCTTTACGTAGCATACCGAGTTGCTCTGTGTGTATTTCAGGGTAATCAATGCAATCTTCAGGTCGCGCAGAG
This sequence comes from Prevotella sp., assembly GCA_013333935.1. Classification (GTDB taxonomy): domain Bacteria; phylum Bacteroidota; class Bacteroidia; order Bacteroidales; family Bacteroidaceae; genus Prevotella. The sequence continues at coordinate 32,752 of JABCNV010000002.1, forward strand.
CCTCGGGTGTAAACGTCTTGTTTTGTGTGGGAATGTCTTCAAACAACGATGCATCGCCGAGGTCGACATTGTTGCGCCCCTGCTCGAAAGTGATGCCGAAAACCTGCTTGTGCTCTACAGGCTCGGGCACATAATCGGGGTCAATGCGGATAACGCAGTAAGTACCCTTGCGCTTGTTTTTCAGAATTTCGAGTGCTTCGGGTGTATATCCGGGCGCGATGACGCCGTCGCTGACTTCACGTCTGATCAGTTTCGCCGTAGCCTCATCGCATATATCGCTCAACGCGCAGAAGTCGCCGTACGAACACATGCGGTCAGCGCCGCGGGCCCGTGCATAGGCAGAGGCCAGGGGTGTGAGTTCAAAGTCGACGTCGTCAACAAAGTAAATCTTCCTCAACGTGTCATTAAGCGGCAAGCCTACGGCAGCTCCGGCCGGACTTACATGCTTGAAACTGGCAGCAGCAGGCAGGCCTGTGGCGGCCTTCAGTTCCTTTACGAGCTGCCAGCTGTTCAGCGCGTCGAGGAAATTAATGTAGCCTGCCCGACCGTTGACTACTTCAACAGGAAGCTCGCCTTGCTCCATGTACACGCTTGCAGGCTTCTGGTTGGGGTTGCATCCGTACTTCAGTGCGTATTCTTTCATTGTGCAGTAATTTAGAAATGGTACCACAAAGTTACTGAAAAAAGAATCAAGAAAGGCGTGAAGCCCCTCTTTTTTATGTTCTTTTGGAAGTACATAGCGGATAATTCACTACCTTTGCCGTACAAATCAAATAGGCAGAGAGTAAACAATGAACAGGGATTTGAAACTTCTTATTACAGAGGTTGAAAACAAAATGGAGCTTCCTCACCAGCCAGCTGCCGGTATGGAGCAGCGGTTGACGGATGTCTGTCGGCATAAGACGGGAGGGAAGGGTCTCTCGCTGTCGCGTATCTGGAAGATGCTGGCTGGGAAAGGCAGTTTGTCGGCCGAAGCCAAAGACCGGCTTGCACTGCTTGCAGGCTTCCAGAGTTGGGACGATTTTAAGGATGCGCTTCATGGCAACGCTGATGCTCAAATCAATTATGAGGACGACGCACTGCCTGCTTCGCCGAAGAAGAACCCCACTGAGAAATAGCTTCCCTCGGCAAAGAGTACAGCCGTTCCCTTTATTTCCTTATCTTATTCCGGTTACTTCTTCGCCTCATTCCTCTTATTTCCTTGCCCCGTTCCGGTTAATCCCTCGTCCCTTTCCTTTTATTTCCTCACTCCGTCCCGTCCCTTTACGGCGTAATGACAAACAGTTTACGCCGTAAAGAACTTTTGCATAATCGTAACCTACTATGATACAGGGCGTTACAATACCATGTAAAGACCTCGCGATTAGCCCGTAATCGCCGTGTCTTTACGGCGTAATCGTCTTGCCTTTACGGCGTAATCGTTTCGCCTTTAGCCCGTAAAGACAAACCCTTTACGGGCTAAAGACAAATGGGCAGCAATGCCGAGGTTGGAGAGAGACGAAGCAGGAGGCACATTTTAGTGATGCCGAAACACGCTTTTTCTATTATAATAAACCAGCCTTTACAGGGCCAAGATGTGTTTATGGCACGGGACCGAGTGACTGGTTCACCAACTCCGACCTTGTCTTTACAGGGCGCAGATGCATCTATTACACGATAAAACCGGAGCATTTACATGCTCGGGAGCCTGTTTTTATAAGGCAGTGGTGCATTGATGGCGTTTTAATGTGTTTTTGGTAAAATGGTGAAGGCGTAATGTTGCTTGTTTCCGAACGGCGCCTCCCCTCTGGTATATCATACAAAAAAGGCTCAACCCTGCACATGAGGATTGAGCCTTTCTTATCTTTTTGTCGTAGGCAGATGTTATTCTGCGGCAGCAATGACACGCTTTTCCCGAATGCGGGCAGCCTTGCCTGTGAGCCTGCGCAGATAGTAAAGCTTAGCACGGCGCACCTTACCACGCTTGTTCACCTCGATGCTGTCGATAGCCGGTGACTCGATTGGGAAAATACGCTCTACACCAATCGTCCCAGACATCTTGCGAACGGTGAAGCGCTTCTTGTTTCCGTGGCCGCTAATCTTGATAACTACACCACGATAAAGCTGTACGCGCTCCTTGTTACCCTCGACAATTTTGTAAGCGACAGTGACGGTATCACCTGATTTGAATGCAGGGAACTGCTTGCCGGTTGCAAATGCTTCTTCAGCAACTTTAATTAAATCCATTGTATTTAAATAATTAAAAATTGTTTGTCGTTCCAACCTAACGTAGCATAAAGACTCTTCCTTCAACCAGCGGTTAGGCCGAAAAGCGCTGCAAAGTTAGCTAATTTCGACGTAATGGGAAAGTTGTATATAGATTATCTGCTTTTTTTAACACTTCATTTTGTCCTTTGTCCTTTTTAAATTAACTTTGTTGGTTGGAAATATTTATACGTCTTGATATGCAAAAGAAAACATTTGTAATCTCTACTGCACTTGCCCTGTTTGCCCTGACGAGCTGCGGGCAGCAGTATCAGCTGACCAACGTGCAGCGTACGCGGGTTCTCATTGACAGCCGTTACGACCGTCAGCCCGATGCTGAAGCACAGGCTTTCATCAAGCCTTACCGGCACGAGGTTGACTCGATGATGGAGCCCGTGGTGGGAAGCATTGACCATTTTATGGCTGCTCACAGGCCGGAAAGCGACTTGTCGAATTTGTTAGCCGACATTCTGGTATGGGGAGGAAGCGCTTTTCAGGAGAAGCCTGACTTTGGAGTATATAACATGGGCGGCATAAGAGCTGCCTTTGCCAAGGGCAAGGTTACTTACGGCGACGTGTTGAATGTGGCCCCTTTCGAGAATCATATCTGCTTTCTTACGCTTACGGGCGAGAAGACGATGCAGCTTTTCCGCGAGATGGCAAGCGTAGGAGGCGAGGGTGTAAGCCACAGCGTGAGGCTTGTTATTACGAAAGACGGGAAGCTGCGTTCGGCAACGGTCAATGGAAAAGCTATTGATCCGGCGGGTCATTATCGCATAGTCACACTCGATTACCTGGCCCAGGGCAACGACAAGCTGGAAGCTTTCAAGGCAAAGACCGATGTGGTTTCACCACAGGAACAGGCTTACAGCGTGCGCAATATTATTGTAAATTATTTCAAGAACAAGGCCGCGAAGGGCGAATCAGTAAATGCTCATGTGGAGGGGAGGATTACGTATGAAAACTAAATCAATGATTATACTGGCCTTGCTGGCCATTGCGGTTTCGGCTTTCGGACAGAAGACGCTGACTATTCTGCACACCAACGATACACATAGCTGTATTATGCCGCTGAGTGAAAACCTTGCAGACACGCTGCAGGCGGGCAGGGGAGGTTTCCTGCGCCGCATAGCGATGTTGAAGGAAGAGCGGAAGAGCGACCCGAATCTGCTGCTTTTTGATAGTGGAGACTTCTCGCAGGGCTCGCCTTACTACACGCTTTTCAAGGGAGATGTGGAGACAGGCTTGATGAACATGATGCACTATGACGCCGGTACCATCGGAAACCATGAGTTCGACTATGGTCTTGATAATATGGCACGCGTGTTCAAGCGTTTGAATTATCCCATAGTGTGCGCCAATTACGATTTTACAGGAACCGAGCTTGCGAAAATAGTGAAGCCCTATGTCATCCTCAATCGTAAGGGAATAAAGATTGGTGTGTTCGGTCTGGCGCCAAAGTTGGACGGGCTTGTTGACCACAAGAACTATCTTACCACACGTTATCTTGACCCCGTGGCAACCGCACAGAAGATGGCCGACTTGCTACACAGTAAGAAATGTGACCTTGTAATTTGTATCTCCCATCTGGGATGGGAGGAAAAAGGTATGGGCGATCAGGAGGTAATACGGGGTACGCGTGGTATCGATTTGGTATTGGGCGGCCACAGTCATACTTATTTTAAGACCCTTCGATATGTGAAGAATCTTGACGGTAAGCTGGTTCCCGTTGACCAGAACGGAAAAAGCGGCATCTTTATCGGTAAGATGAAGTTGACATTTACGGCCAGGAGATAATGAGAAAATGCTTACTCGAAGTGGAAGGTAAGCACAATCATCTTCGCGTGGGCCTTGTTAACGGCCATGGCGTAAGGCAGAACGGTTTTGTCTTTGAGATGGGCAGGATGGTTGCCGTCGAAGCTGTTGGTCAGCCCATACATGAATTTCAGTTCGGGGCGGAGCTTGAAAAACGGCAGGTAAAAGTCGCAGCCAATGCCGGCTTCTAAAAAGAGGTCGTAACGTTTCAGCTGAATATAATTATCGTTGTTGCCGCTAAGGTTGATGGTTGGGTTAAGACCTGCCATCACATAAGGGCGGTGATTGTTGAAGCGTTTGGCTGCAAAGATAAGGTCCATGGCGCAGGTGATGTACACAGTCTTCATGTTTTGTGTGCGTTTTAGCAGTGAATCGGGAGCCGATGCATCCATATTGTGAAAGGAGATGTGTCGGGTTCCGAAATAGAGTGCGGGGGCTAAACGAAACTGAAACATCTCGCTTAGGCGTATTTCGCCCAATACCCCCACGTTGAAACCTTCATCCCAGCGGTCTTGATCAGCCGTAATGGTATACGTATGCTGTGAGCCGTCAGGCGCGGTTAGCACCTGTGGTCCTACGTTATTGAATTCTAAGTCTTGGAGATGTGTGCCGACAAGGATGCCGAAGTGGAAAGGCCGGAGATCGGTATAGGGACGGTTCTCAACCGTTTTGTCCTGTGCATGCAGCACGGTTACAAAAAGCAGCAGATGAACGTAGATAAGCAAAAGTCGTTTCATGTGATGATAACGAATGACCTATCTTTTTATTGCCTGCTTCATTATTTATCATGATGTCATGGTTAAATAGTTTAAAAAGTCATCATCATTTATAGGTATTACGCTGAATTTGCCTATCTTTGCAATAGAATTCAATATTAATAATTAAAACAAAAACATTATGGCTTACGTAATTAGTGATGACTGCGTTGCATGTGGAACATGCATTGACGAGTGCCCGGTGAGTGCAATCTCAGCAGGTGACAAGTATTCAATCAACCCTGATGAGTGCACAGAGTGCGGAACTTGTGCATCGGTCTGCCCTAACGAGGCAATCAGTCTTCCCGAGTAAAGACGAAGAAGCATACTTAAAAGAGAAATATGTGGAATCCGGTTATGCGAAAGCGTAACCGGATTCTGTCTTTTATACGCATTCTTATTTCTTTGGGTTCTTCGTGCTTGTGTCCTGTGGGTTGGAAAATTATAGCTGTTCAAAAGCTTCTTCCCGATGTCCTGTGTATGCCTTTCTATTTATTAGAATCAAACTTTTATTTTATTATTGTGCGAGAAGGGAGCCTGTTAATATGGCTTATATGTAAAAGGCCTGCAGACTTTCGTCCACAGGCCTTAATATATTAAGAATAAATTAGTGGCTGTTTAGAGTTTCTGAACTTGCTTGGCAGCCTCATTTTCTGGATCAATCTGCAGTAATTTTGCTGCATATTCCTTAGCACTTGCCTTGTCTTTCTTGATATTGAACTGGTATACCATAAGGTAGAAGTATGCTTGTTTCAGCATTTGTGTCTCACTTGCTGCGCGTTCGGCTTTACTTTCCAGAGAATTTGCCAATTCCTCATAATAGGGGAGAGCAAGCCCTTTTTTGCTGTCGGGATCGAGATTTGCGTTAACCTGTGCACGCATGTAGTTGCCATAGTTCTTGTAGTTGGGGAACTCCTCTATCATCTTGGCAAAGACTTCATCAGCTTTCTTGAATGCATCAGCAGCACCGGCATTGTCACCAGCCTTGGTCTTGCTGGCAGCAATATCGGCGTATAATGTACCGAGGTTATCGTAATCGTCCATGGTTTTCTTATCCTTTGCGTCGATTGACTTTGTAAGATATGCAACAGCATTGTCATAATCTCCCTTTTTCAGGAATAAGTCTGAAAGGTTCTTGTTGATGATGCCTGTCTGAACTTTGTTGTCCTTATTCATGTCTAAGGCCTGCTTGAACGCAGCAATAGCATCGTCATAACGTTCTGCACCTTGCAGGGCTGTGCCATAATATGTATAGTCTTCTGCAATGAAGTGTGCTGAATCGCTTTTGTTGAACAGACGGTCAGCGTATTCAAGAGCCTGTGGATAATCTTTCTTGTCGGTATAGTTGTAGAAAACAATACGGTTCCATCCTGCACGGCGTGGGTCACGCTGCAGCCCCGACTTTGCTATTTCTATACTTTTATCGCGCTGGCCCAAGAGCCAATCAGACATGGCGTACTTCGTTAAGTCCTCATCTTCCATCTTGCTGAGGTCTTGAATCTTGTCAAAATATTCTACGGCTTTCTGGTAATTCTGAGCGAAATAATAGATGCGTCCAGCAAGCGCATCGACAGGATAGTCAGGACGCTGCTTGCGCAGTTCCTCAAGATTCTGCACTGCGTCTTCAGGGCTGCGGCCGCGAAGAATCATAGCATACTTGTAGTAACCTTCTGGATCCTTAGGATCGAAATATTTTGCTTGCTCATAATTTTCAGCAGCTACGCCACCATCGTCCTTGCTCACAGCAATGTCACCTTTCAAGATATAGGCCTTGGCAAACTTACGGTCACGTGCGAGAGCATAGTCGGCAAATTGTGTTGCATGGTCAAGGTCTTTGGCATTATAGAAAGCTTTCGCAATAGCTAATAGAGCCTGTGCATCTTTCTTATTGTCCTTGTAAAGTTGGTTTACTTGTTTTTCAAAGTCTGCTCCCTTGTTTTTAATGACTTGAGAAACGTGATCTGTGATGGCTTTCTCATCCTGTTGAGCCATTGCGGGTGCTACTGAACCTAATAACAGTGCTCCGGCCAATACGTATTTAATTGCTTTCATAATCTTCTTTTTATAATTTCAACTTCTGTTTGTCTTCTGCTTTACATGATTGACGACAATCGCTTAAGAAAGTTTCTACTATTGATTAACATTAACATCTCTTACATTTATGTCTCCTAAGACAGGCAGTAGCCCCGCTTTCATGACGATGCGTTGACCTTTGGGCCCCTGTATGAAATGGGCAAAGCCCCATGGCAAGCCTTGACGCGGGTCGTTAAGCAATGCATAAATGGTGCGTACAAGCGGGTATTCTCCGTTATAAATATAATATTGGTAAGGCTTCCGACTGCTATTCGCCGTTGCCGGATGTATGCGACTTACGCTCATTACCCTAATATTCTTGTTGAAAGTGAGGTTAGTAGAGTCGTGCTTGTCGTTAAGCCAATTGTTTCCAATGATGCCGATGGCATCAGGATTCTCTTCTACGTATTTAATTACCTGAGAGGTTTTGTTGACAGCTACAACATTCTTGTTGTGAATAGGTTTACCTCCGAGGATAGAATCTTCTACATAATGTACAGTGCTTGATTTGGGATTATCGAAGACAACTGTAATAGTACCATGAGCATTTCCTTTGTGTAGGTTGCTCCATTTGGTGATTCTACCCGTCATGATGTCTTGAATATCTTTGACGGATATAAGGGTGTCCTTATTACCTTTGTTGACGATGAAAGCAAGTGCATCGTATGCAATGTCAATGGCAACGGGACGGAAATTCTTGGCTTTGAGGCTTTGAATTTCACTATTTTTAAAATTCCGTGCAGAAAAAGCAAGCCACGTCTTACCACTAAGGAGCTTGTTTATAGCATCAGACTCATTAGTATAAATGGGGTTGAGCGTCGCTTGGGGATAATCATATTGAAAGACGGCACGCTCTTCTTCTATGATAGGACTAAAACTTTCATCAGAGACGAAACTAATCGTCCCTGATGAATATGTGTCTGTCCTGCCATCTTTCCCCTTCTTACTGTTGTTGCAAGAAGAGAAAAGAGCAAGGACAATTGAAAATCCTACGAAAATGTAAGATGTGATTTTTCTCATATAAGATTACTGTAACTTAAATGATACAGGAACATTATACTTTACACGTACTGCAGAACCGTTCTGCTTGCCAGGAATCCAGTGTGGCATGCTTTTAACGACACGCATTGCTTCACGGTCAAGTGATGGGTCAACTGAACGTACAACACGCACGTCGGTGATAGAACCATCCTTTTCAACCACGAAAGATACAACGACACGGCCTTGCACTCCGTTCTCCTGAGCAACAACAGGATACTTGATATTGCTGTTCAGATACTGCATCAACGCACTCTGTCCGCCAGGGAACGAGGGCATTACCTCTACAACGTCAAAGACCTTATTTTCCACTTCAGGAGCTGGTTCTGGCTTAACAGGCTCATCGGCAACACGCTGTGTAACCTTAAGAACTTCACCATTATCAGAGTTACCCTTAACATCAAGGGCACCAATAGCGGTGTTGTTATTCATGATTTCAGCCTGGGTCTTCATCTCCTCTTCGGGTTTCACCAAATTATCTTTCTTGATAACAGGAGCAGTGAATTTGATAGAAGACTTGACCTCCTTTACAACTTCCTTCTTTTCTTCAACCTCAACCTTGCGCTCAACTTTAGCCTCTTTCTTTTTGGGCTGGTCAAGAACAGAGATTTCATTGATAGATTCGTTCTTGGCATGAGAAAGCTGATACTCATCGTATCGTGTCTTTGCCCAGAAGCCAAGGATAAGGATTGCTGCTAAGACTGCAATTGTGATGATGGAAATGAGGTTTCTTCTTGGAGTTCCTTCTCTAAGCTTATAAGCTCCGTACGCCTTATTACGTCCTTCGAAGATAAGGTCACACCATCCATTAGTTGTTAAATCAATATTTGCCATTTTTTTAACCTTTCTTGTTTAGATATAAACCTTATAGTTTGACGTTGTTAGCTTTGAGAAGCTTCAAGTCCTGATCATTAATCTTATCAATCACGTATTTACCGATAGAGCAGATATTCATTTCGTCCAGGACATCAACCAGGTTCTTGTAGGTTGCATTATCCGTTGCCTTAATAATAATAGTTAAGGTGTTGATACGCTTACCATCAATATTACCTGCTTTGATTTGGGCAAGACGCTGGTTATAAACTGAGTCAGGCATTTTCTTATTTGGATCATCCTTTTCAGCATCTAACTTTTGCTTTGCCTTCATTACGTCTATTGTAGGCGTTGTACCATCTTCCGTTGTATGGTTGATGATCACGCTGCGAATACCCTTTGCCCCCCAGTTTGTTTTTACTAAACATTTTGGGTTTTCCGGCTTAATAAGACCTGCTACGTAATACAGCTGGTTGTCAGCTGTACAGTAGATCGTAATTGTATACGATTCTTTAGTTACAGTCCTGTCTTGATCTGTTAGGTTCTTATCGTTACTTGGCATACTCAATTCCATTGTCTGTGGCTTTGCCAGAGATGTACAGAGCATGAAGAACGTGATAAGAAGCATCATCATGTCAACCATAGGAGTGAAGTCCACACGGACATCCATCTTCTTCTGTTTGCTTTTTCCTACTGCCATTTATTTGTCCTCCGCTTTCTTATATTGAGTAATCAAATAGTAACGGTTCTCACTCATATCCTGGAGTTCGCTCATTAGCTTTTTCACGGTCTTGTAAGGAGTCTTCTCGTCTGCCTTGATAGCAATTTTGGCATCGGGATTAGCTTCATGACAGGCCTTGATCCAGATTTGGAATTCACTCATGGCTGCGGCACCGGTCTTCCCAGAGATAGAATCGGTAGGGATACCATATTTCTTAAGTGCTTCAGGCATTGATGTTTTATCCAAATTAAGATAGCTTTGAAGTGAACTCATTGGAACGCCCCACATAGGGTCGTCCAGAAATTTCTTTTGCTGAGCACTCGTCAGTGTGATTCCAAACTGAGATGTGACATTCTCAAGAACGTTTTGAACATCTGAGGTCTTGTCCATACTCATGAAAATCTTTCCGTCGTTGCCGACGAGCACGTTGATAACATCTTTTTCAGGGACCTTTATTTCCGACACAGAGCCTGGCGTGTTAACTTTTACAGGTTCCTGCTTCACGAAAGTTGATGTCAACATGAAGAAGGTCAGCAAAAGAACCATTACGTCAGACATAGGAGTCATATCGATCCAGATGTCTTTCTTCTTAATTTTTACTTTACCCATAGTGATAAATTTTTAAAGGGTTAGCAAAAAATTAAGCTTCGTCTGTGTGATTAGCTTCGTATGTCTGAGCGATTGTGTAACCTACCTCATCGAGTGCATATGTCAACTTATCAATCTTGTTGGTGAAGAAGTTGTAAGCGATTACAGCACACCAAGAAGTTGCAATACCGAATGCTGTGTTGACAAGGGCCTCAGAAATACCTGTTGACAGTGCGAGTGAGTCTCCACCACCACCGGCAGCCAGAGCTTGGAAAGAACGGATCATACCCGTTACAGTACCGAGAAGACCAGTAAGAGTACCAAGTGTTACGATAGTAGCAATGATGGGAAGGTTCATCTGTAGGGTAGGCATCTCGAGCTGAGTAGCTTCCTCGTGAGCGAGTTGAATCTTAGATACTTTCTGGCTCTTCTTAAGAGCAGAGTTTGCACCAGACTCCATATCTTTGTAAGCTTTCAGCGAAGCCAGGACAACGTTTGCTACAGAACCTTGCATCTTGTTGCACAGATCTTCTGCCTTTGCGAAGTCGTTAGTTCTGAGGGCTGCCTTGATGTTAGCAACAAACTTGGTCAGATTCTGCTTGCCGAAAGCAGTCTTCAGTGCGAAGTAACGCTCAACAGCGAGACAGAGTACTGTAAGAAGCAAAGTGTGGATCACAGGAACAACATAACCACCCTTGAAAATAGTACCAAAGATGTTGATTGGAGCGTTAGCATTGTCGCCACCCTGGAAGTTTGCGCCGCTGCCGAGCCAAAAGTTAAAAATGCAAAGTGCTGCGATGAAACATACTACGATGATCCAAAATGCACCTCTAATACCGGTGAAGCCCTGAGACTTCTTTGCAGCTACTGGGGCTGCGGCTTTTTGTGTAGTTGCCATAATTTTAAATTTTGATTTTAGTTATGAATAAATTAAATTTTTAGTTTCTTAAAGTGGTTTTTTGTTTCACTCTGATTCTTTAGAGATATGTGTATTGATGTAACTCAATCTCTGTAAAATCTTTCGCAAAGATAAGAACTTTTGTGTTGTTCCGTACTAATTTGCCTGCTTTTAACACAATTTTATTTAAGTTTCGCGCATACGTCTTTGATGCGTCGTAAAGCTTCGCGTATGTTTTCATCGCTTGTGGCATAACTCATCCTGAATCCGTCAGGTTCGCCGAAAGCATCTCCGGCAACGGTTGCCACATGCCCTACTTCAAGCAAATAGAGCGCAAAGTCCGTTGAGTTATTGATAACCTTTGTGCCGTCGCTCTTACCGAAGAAATATGAGCATTTAGGGAAGAGATAGAAAGCTCCGGTGGGAACATTCACTTCCAATCCGGGAATGTCTTTGGCAAGATCTACGATGAGATCGCGACGTCTGCGAAAGGCTTCACGTATTTCTGATACGCATTTTTGTGAACTTTTATAGGCAATAAGGGCTGCCCGTTGGCTCACATCACATGTCCCGCTTGTATATTGCCCTTGAAGTTTGTTGAGTCCTTTTACAATCCATTCGGGTGCAGCTACCCATCCCAAGCGCCAGCCCGTCATAGCGTAAGCCTTGCTGACGCCATTGCAGATGATGGTTCTTTCGCGCATGCCATGGCTTGAGGCTATGCTTGCGTGTTTGCCAATATAATTAATGTGTTCGTAAATTTCATCAGAAAGGACATAAAGGTCGGGATGTTTAAGTACAACCTTTGCCAGTTTGTCAAGCTCATTTTGTGAATAAACGCTTCCTGTCGGGTTGCTTGGCGAACACAGAATCAGCATCTTTGTCTTGGGCGTGATGGCCTCTTCCAACTGGTTGGCTGTCATTTTAAAGTCATTATCGAACGTAGTCCTTACAATAACAGGTACCCCGCCCGCCAGTTTCACCATCTGTGGATAGCTTACCCAGTAGGGAGCCGGGATGATAACTTCGTCCCCTGGGTTTACCAAGGCCAGGATACTATTGCATACACCCTGTTTCCCGCCGGTGCCGACGATAATCTCCTTAGTCGAATAGTGCAAACCGTTCTCACGATCGAGTTTTTCTGATATTGCTTCCCTAAGATCCATGTAGCCCGGAACGGGAGAATATTTTGAGAAGTTGTCATCAATAGCCTTTTTACCAGCTTCCTTAATGTGTTCAGGTGTGTTGAAGTCGGGCTCGCCCACACTCATGTTGATGACATCAACACCCTGTGCTCTCATTTCGTTGCTTTTCTGCGACATAGCCAGTGTTGCCGAGGGAGCAAGCCTGTTCAGACGTTCTGATAATTGTGCCATAATGTTCTCTTTCTTTATGAAAAGTAGTTCTGCAAAGTATGTCTTTTCAATTCTTAAAACGATATATCTGTTTCTTTATTGTAAATATTGCCGACATAAATATCTGCAATATCATTTAATGTGCAGCGTGTGTCCCATACGGTCGCGCTTGGTGCGAAGATAGGTTATATCGTATTTGTTTGGTGTTACTTCAATAGGGACATTATCTACTATTTCCAGACCGTATGCTTCCAAGCCCACGCGCTTGGTGGGATTATTCGTAAGCAATCGCATCTTATGAACGCCGAGATGCCGTAACATTTGTGCACCGCATCCATAATCGCGCTCATCGGGTTTAAAGCCAAGGTGTATATTGGCATCTACAGTGTCCATACCTTCCTCTTGCAGCTTATAGGCTGCAATCTTGTTCATCAAGCCAATGCCACGTCCTTCCTGCTGCATGTAGATGAGAACGCCTTTACCTTCTTCTTCAATCATTTGCATCGACTTATGCAATTGTTCCCCGCAGTCGCATCTCATGCTTCCGAGAATATCACCTGTCGCGCATGAAGAGTGTACGCGTACAAGAATAGGTTCGTCCTCTTTCCATGTACCTTTAATCAGTGCCATGTGCTCCAGGCCGTTGCTTTGCTGACGAAAGGGGATAAGATGAAAGTGTCCGTAGAGAGTGGGCAGGTCTACCTCTACTCCTACTTCAATACTTGTCTCTCGTTTCAGACGATAGGCAATCAGGTCTTTTATGGTGATAATCTTCAGTCCCCATTCCTTAGCCTTCTCCTGTAACTGAGGCATACGTGCCATGCTTCCGTCGTCGTTCATGATTTCCATCAGCGCACCGGCAGGGTATAAGCCTGACAATTTGCAAAGGTCTACTGCTGCTTCTGTGTGTCCCGAACGGCGTAGCACACCGTTATCCTGGGCATAGAGTGGGTTGATATGGCCGGGGCGCCCGAATGTCTGTGGCGTAGCCTTCGGGTCGGCAAGGGCTTTGATGGTCTCTGCGCGGTCGTGAGCTGATACACCTGTGGTACATCCTTCCAGCTTGTCTACGGTGATGGTGAAAGGTGTCCCCAGCATCGAAGTGTTGTCTACAACCTGATGAGGCAGGTCAAGTTCTTCGGCTCTCGATAGCGTGATGGGTGCACACAGCACACCTCGGGCATTCTTCAGCATGAAGTTTACTTTCTCGGGTGTTATCTTTTCTGCTGCTATGATGAGGTCTCCTTCGTTTTCACGGTCTTCATCATCTACAACAATAACGAACTTTCCCTCTTTGAAGTCTTGCAGTGCGTCCTCTATGTTGCTTAATTTAAAATCTGCCATATCTCTTTTCTTATGTTTTTTAATGTGATTTGTCGGTTGGTGTTGTTATGCCTTTATTTCGTCCTGTCTAAGCTTCCTGTCGGTGTGCAAGATGCTTCTCTGTATAATTGATAATGCTTGTATTGGTTGCTTTGATAACCCTCAAGTCGCGAAGCAGCCGCCATCTGAACCTCCACATGCGCAGATAGAAGAATATTCCCGCCGGAATGATGATGGCAGCCAGTACATTCTTCCACTTTTTCTCGAAAGGTCTTGTATGCGCTTTAACAATCAGTACAGGATATTGATTGATTAATCCCAGTATTTGCTTGTCGCGGGTGTTCGATAAGTCTTTGATAATGGTTTCAAGACGGGCGCTTATTTGTTCAATCTCGTTATCGTGCTGATATCTGAAGAATACCTTAATTATATTAGGGAGCGATGCCAGATTGTGCTGTTTTGAATATTCGGTTATGGCCTGGCTTATCTCGCCCAGGGCAGCAGCGTCGGCCTCATAGTGTGGTTCTTCAATGATAACCTCTTTGGATGATATGCTTCGCTTGTCGCGCAGGCCAAAGGCTCGCATGATGAAACTCTTCCATCCATCGGCATTGAACACTACCGAATCGTTCAAAGCCTTATACGTAATGAACACAGCCACAGGCGTCATCATGCCCATTGCCACCAGCTTTCCGAACCAAACGGTCCACGATCCCTGGCGGGCCATGCGGAAACCGGAGGTGTCAACGATGAGGTAAAGAATGAAAACCAGTACTGATATAATCACGGGGAAGCCCAGTCCACCCTTGCGAATAATGGTGCCTAAGGGTGCACCGATAAAGAAAAACAGCAGGCACTGTAAGGCAAGCGTGAATTTATTGATGGCTTCCATTTGGTGCAGTCGCAGTATCTTTTCGGCATCGGTCGTCATCAAAGCCTTGAATTCGAGATCGGCTTTTTCCTGTTGTACCCTGCCCAAGGCTGTCGATAGTACCAATTGCTTGTCTTCAGGTTTCATCTTTTTGAAAATCTCCTCAATGTTCAGGTCTTGTTTTTTCGCGCTGTTAACAGCTTTCAGTGAATCGTGATGGCTGATAGCAGGCGTTACGTAGTACATGCGTTTGGCTTCGTCATAGAAAGATCGTCCTATGCTGTCATAGCTATGGTTCAGCGAATCAATGGCAAAGTTGATTTGTTCAAGGCCTTTCCCCGCCGCATTATTTGAGAGATTAGCCGCATCGGTCAGGCTGAAGTCGCCGTTAAAATCAAGTATAATCTTCTTGTCGGTGAAAGTTTCACGACGGTAGGGCACTGCAGCGCTTCCGGCAAACTGTTGTTCTTGCATGTTCTCAAACCACTCGCCGCTCCATAATGTCAGCACCAGGTGCTTTTTTTCTGCGGTAGATTGAATCATACCCGAGTCGGCAAGGATGATGGCTGCGTCTTCATAGCTGTTGGTCATGCGGTATATCATGATGCCGTATAGCTTGCCGGTTTCGATATTTTTCTTCTGAACATAGATGTTACAGTCGGGTATACCATCATAGAAAATACCCTCGGGTATTTCCAGTTCCGGATTTTTCTGCTTCATTGATATGACCAATTGCGTCAGCTTCATGTTGGCGCGGGGCCCGATATTGTTCTGGAAGACGAAAGAAATAATGGTAATCAGCGTAACGATAACGATAAGCGAGCGGAATGTCTGCATTAGCGAGATGCCTGCTGCCTTGATGGCTGTGAGTTCCGAACTTTCGCCAAGGTTCCCGAATGCAATCAGCGAGCTTAGCAAAATAGCCAGCGGCAGGGCTTGCGGTACGAGCATAATGCCCATATACCAGAAGAATTGAGCCAGCACATCAAGCGTAAGTCCCTTTCCGATAAGGGTGTCGATATACTTCCAAAGGAACTGCATCATCAGTACAAACTGACAGATGAAGAAGGTTCCGACAAAAAGAAGCCCAAATTGGCGGGCAATAAATATGTCGAGTTTCTTAATGCGAAGCGTCATAAACAGTATTGTAGCAGCCACTCTTTCTTATATAATGTCGTGGCGCTCTGTCTTGCAAAGTTAAGGGAAAAATATAAGAAACTGCCCTTTTTGCCCTTTTTTATCTTTTCTTCTCGGAAAATCTCGTTAACTTTGCCTTGTGGCAGAAACCACAGGATATTGCCTTTTTATTGAAATCATTATATGCAATTGCAACCCCTTCACAATATAAAGCTTGTGGCTTTTGATGCTGACGACACGCTCTGGGACTGCCAGGGCCATTTCAATTCCGTCGAAAAGGCTTATTGTGAATTATTGTCTTCGTTCGGTTCGCACGACGAAATTTCCAGCCGTCTCTTTTCTGTCGAGAATGCAAATATGCCGTTACTGGGCTATGGCAGCAAGGCTTTCACGCTGTCAATGGTTGAGAATGCCGTCCGGATTTCGGGCGGCAAGCTAAGCCATGAGCAGCTTTTGAAGATTATCAGCCTGGGGAAATCGCTTCTCCGTCTTCCGGCAACGCCTCTTCCGGGCGTCGTAAACACACTGCGACGGCTGCGCGAATTGCAACGCTATAGCATGGTAGTGTTTACGAAAGGAGATAATCTTGAGCAGGAGAATAAGTTGGTGCGGTCGGGGCTTTCCGAGTTTTTTAAAGACGTAATAGTGGTTTCTGACAAGACGAAACACGAGTACACCCGTCTTTGTGACATGTTTGACACCGATATAAACCATCTTTGTATGGTGGGAAATTCGTTTAAATCGGATATCGCCCCCGTGCTGCAGCTGGGCGGTTACGGGGTGTATGTACCTTATAAACTGATGTGGAAACACGAAGAGGGTGAAGTGTTCGGCCACCCTCATCTTCGTGAGGTCGGCCACATTGGGCAAATCATGAATTTACTTTAAGAAAATGGAACAGCGAGTTTTACATGCCCTTACCAAGTGTCCGCTGTTTGCGGGCATGACGTCTGTTGAAATAGAGGTCAGCATGGCTGGCGTAAGCTACAGCATTGTCAATTACGATAGTCACGACATTTACGCGCTTACGGGTATGCCCTGCAAAACGCTCGACATTGTTGTACGTGGTGTTCTGGTGTGCCGCATGTCGTCATTGTCGGGCAGACAGGTTGAGGTGAGCCGATTGCGTGAGGGTAACCTTGTGGCCCCAGCCTTTATCTTCGGCAAGGACAACAGTATGCCCGTGGGCGTTGAAACCGATACAGACGTCACCGTTCTGCGCATGCAGAAGCCTGTGTTCCGCAGTTTGATAGGCACAAATGAGCAGATTCGCGACAACTTTATCCGGGTATTGTCGAACATCAATGCTTTTCTGACCCACCGCATGCGTGTGCTAAGCCTTTTCACCGTTAAGGAAAAGGTGGCTTATCTGCTTCTTGAGCGGGCGGGAGAACAGGGTTCGAACGTCGTCCACCTGTCGCGCTCGCGTCAGGAAATAGCCGATTCGTTCGGCATCCAGAAGTTTTCTTTGCTGCGCGTTCTTGCTGATTTTGCAAAGGCCGGCGCCATCAGAATTAACGGTCGTGAGGTAACTATCCTTGACCGTTCGAAGATGAGATAAGCTCTTTCAGCACTACAGCGTTGTTGTGCTCTTCGTCCCTGGCACTGAAAAGCAGCGTCACGACGTCGTGTTCGCGTACGGCTTTCTTTAGGTTGGCTAAGGCATCGTTTTGCTTAAGCTCCGTACAGTAGCGCTTCTTAAACTCATCAAAGCGTTCGGGTATGTGGCCAAACCATTTGCGTAATTCTGCAGACGGTGCCACATCCTTGTCCCAAAGGTCAATTTTTGCATCTTCTTTCCTGATGCCCCGCGGCCAAAGGCGGTCAACCAATATACGGTAACCGTCGGCCTCTTCGGCGGGAAGATAAACTCTTTTAATCTTAACCATATTTTTTATTGCTTTTATTGTGTCGTGTCTCCCCTCCTTTGGAGGGGTTGGGGGAGGCCTTATTTCCTTAACGTTTTATCCTCTTTCCACGTTCGTTCCCTCAAGCTGGAGGGCACGGGGGAACACAATCTCGTTTTCAATCCATATATGTTCCATCATGTAATCGCGGAATTCCTTTAGCCTGTCAAGCACCTGCTGGTATTCCGGCTCGGCTCCCTGGGGCGCAGTATAGTCGTTGGTGAGCTCGCGTATGCGCTCATGGCGGCTCAGTTCGTCGTCATGGTCCGCCATCATCATGTTGACAGGAGCTTCAATCGTGCCGCAATGGAAAGGCATAATCCGTTGGTTTTGCTCTGCGGCTTCGTAAAGATTCATGATATAGGGAAAAAGAACCTGTTCCTCTTTCATACAGTGAGTGTCGAGGTCCTGAATGCTGTTGCGGAAGTGATCGGTCACTTTGTCCAGCTCATGATGGCGGTTGTCCACATCCAAAAGCAGGTTATATATCTCGGCTCCATACTTGCGCGTGTTGCGATGATGGAATTTCAAGATATAATCAACAAGCAAATCGAGGTCCCATTTCTCAAACGGGATGTGCTGTGATGGTGCGGGTTTGTTCATTTTTGTTCTTTTAAATTCTGGTGCAAAGATAGGTTTTATCCGGTCAGGACGAGGTAACAAATGTGTCTTTACAACGTTAAATATTGCTAAGATGAGCGAAAGATAGGCTTCTATGTTCTGTAATTGTGGTGTAATGATATATATTTGTGCGTGTAACAACCCGTTAATCAAACCTGTATGAAATTGAAAACCATTGTCCTTGGGGCTCTTTCTGTCCTGCTTTTATCGGCTTCATGTCATGAGAACAGCAACCAATTGGTTCCCATTTCGCGTGAAGAGTATGAGGCTGCATTTAAACAATGTGCCCAATATAACTTTATTCCTGACACGCTGGCCGTCGATTCGACCACGCGTTACCGTCTTCAACGGTTGCTGACTACTACGTATGGAAAGGACAGCGACTGGGTAAGGTATGCGTGGGCAGGCCGTAATGACGGAGGCTGTCAATACGAAATGGTGTTTGCAGGACCCACTGACGAGCTGCACAATATGGTGGTCGACAGTGCCTTTCACGTTGTCCGGGCCGATTCTTCCTCGCGTGGTTCGCTCCCCTTAGAGTATCATGCCTATTCACGAAAAGGGCTTTATGCCGGCGAATGGTGGTGCGAAGAGGCAGGCAATCCGCCTCTTGATATTCGTATATGGAAGGCTGAAGGCGGCCGCTTCAGGCGCTTTGCCGAACTCCGCGACTCCACGCTCTGCTTTCCTCATGCGTGGAATTTCCATGGTATTGACGACATCAGGCAACTCATGTTCTGGGGCGACGACAATACGTTATACCTGAAATGCCATCGGCTGATAGTGCCGAAGGATAAGAAAATCACTTATAAGGGTTGGTGGAAACACGGCAAGGAGCCGCTCTATTATAAGGTAAGGGTGGAGGAGCAGACTGATTTCAGCGAATGGAATAAGGATTGAAAAATATTTACTTTTGCGTGTTTCTCCTGACGTTATTTGCAAACGGGTTGTGCCTTGCGTGCGTATGCGCCGATTCTGACGGTTTTTGTAAGTGTCTGTAAGTCAGACCGGTACATCTTTTTCTATTGTTTTCGTGGCTTCCTGATGCCGTTTTTATCCTGCCTTTACGCCCTGAAGGCAGACTTTCGGCATGGTTCTGCACGTGGCTTAATGGCCTGAAAAATTGGCTTTCAGGCAGCCCGAGCCTTGCCGCGTCGGTGCAGGCGGCGGGGCATTACGGCATAATAATCCTGCCTTTACGGCGTAAAGACAACAGCTTTACGCCGTAAAGGCATGACGATTACATCGTAAACGCAAAGCGATTACGTCGTAAAGGGCTTGTTTCTGTGGTTTTGAGGCCCGAGGATAAGGGTGGAATTCGCCCCAGACGCTGCACAAGCCCCGCCGCCCGCATGCCGGAACGCCTGAATATATAGCCCCGCGTGCTGAAATCATCATCACGGAATGTTAAAATATTCAGAATTATTTTTACAATTCGTCCCGATGACATTTGCCGTCCCTGATGCCGTTCTTACCACTCCGGGGCGGTGAAACTGCCGTGCGTGGCAAGCATTACGCGATTTACTTGACTGAACAAAGCTGTTATTCTTATTTTTTTGTTATCTTTGTAGCCAAATATACTGATAAGCAGCCGGCATGAATATCACCGATATACTTAACCATAACGACGGGCACCGCAAGTTCTCCATCGAGGTGCTTCCGCCCCTGAAAGGTAACGGTACAGAGGTGCTTTTCCACGGCATTGACAGGATAAACGACTTCAATCCCCAGTATATCAATATCACCACGCATCACAGCGAGTATGTCTACCGCGAGTTGGAGAACGGCCAGTTCGAGCGCCGCCGCGTGCGCCGCCGCCCGGGAACCATCGCCATTGCCGCGGCCATACAGCGGCGTTACCACGTGCCCGTGATACCTCACCTGATATGCAGCGGGGCTACAAGGGAAGACATAGAGTATGAACTCATCGACCTGCAGTTCCTTGACATCAATAACGTGCTGCTGCTGCGCGGCGACAAGGCCCGCGACGACCGCATGTTCACGCCTACGCCGGGCGGTTACAGTCATACCACGGAGCTTATCGGTCAGGTGAACCGCTTCAACGAAGGCTTCTTCTTTGACGGCAGTCCCATCAGGCACAGGGGCGAACCGTTCCACTATGGTGTTGCGGCTTACCCCGAAAAGCACGAGGAAGCGCCCAATATGGAGATGGATATGGCGCGTCTGAAGCAAAAGCAGGACCTTGGAGCAGCCTATGCGGTGACGCAGCTTTTCTATGATAACGCCAGATACTTCAGCTTTGTAGAGCGTGCCCGAAAGATGGGAATAACCATTCCTATCATCCCTGGCATCAAGCCCTTTGCCAAGCTTGCGCAGCTTACGCAGGTGCCCAAGACCTTTCATTGCGACATGCCGCAGGCGCTTGCAGCCGAGGCCGTGAAGTGCTCTACTGACGAAGAGGCGCGCGCGCTGGGCATAGCGTGGACGGCGCAACAGTGCAGGGAGCTGTACGCTGCGGGGGTGAGCGATATTCATTTTTACACCATCTCGGCCATTGACAGTGTGGTAGAGGTGCTAAAACAGGTTTTGTAAATGCAGTTTACCGACGTTATAGGACAGCACGAAGCCCGCGAACGGCTTCTCCGGCTTGTGGCAGAGCACCGCGTTCCTCACGCCATGCTCTTTACCGGCCCCGAGGGAAGCGGTAAGCTGGCGCTGGCGCTGGCGTTTGCTTCTTACCTGCTTGGCGAGCGATATGAGGGGAAGAGCGTGCTCGACAGCGCGGCAGCGGTGACCAATGCCGAAGCCATGCTGCGCAAATTCGAGCATCCCGACCTTCATTTTTCATACCCCGTAATACGTCCCAGGGGCAGCAGCAGTGAACGAAAAGTGACGAGCGACGACTTCGCTGCAGAATGGCGGCAACTGCTCAAAGGCGGAGCTTACTTCACCATGAACCGGTGGATGGCGCTCATGGGGGCGGAAAATCAGCAGTCGGCCATCTTCGAGGCCGAAAGTGACTTGCTGTCGCACAAGCTCAATATGAAGTCGAGCATGGGAGGCTACAAGGTAAGCGTCGTCTGGTTAGCCGAGCGCATGAACGTGGAATGCTCGAACAAGTTGCTCAAACTCTTGGAAGAGCCGCCGCAGAAAACGGTGTTTCTGCTGGTCAGCGAGGCGCCCGGGCAACTGCTTGAAACCATACGGAGTCGTGTTCAGCGCTTTGACGTGCGCCGCATAAGCGATGAAGATATAGAGCAAGCCCTCACGCAGAGCCGGGGGATAGACGCTGCTGATGCGCGCCGTATAGCGCGGTCGGCCGGTGGCAACTGGCTCAAGGCGCTTGAAGCACTGGATGCAGACAACGAGAACAGGCAGTTTTTCAGCCTCTTCGTCATGCTCATGCGCAAGGCTTATGTGCACGACGTGAAGGAGCTGAAGCACTGGAGCGAGGCTGTTTCGACCTTTGGCCGCGAGAAACAACTGCGTATGCTGGCTTACTTTCTGCGTATGGTGCGTGAGAATTTCGTCTATAATTTCCGGCAATCGGAGCTGTGTTATATGTCGACGGAGGAAGAAGAGTTTGCTAAAAACTTCGCCCGCTTCATCAACGAACGTAACGTTGTTGACATCTCACAGCGCCTGCAGCGCGTCATTCGTGACATCGGGCAGAACGCAAACGGCAAGATTCAGTTCTTCAATCTTGCCCTGGAGATGGCCATTTACCTGAGACGATAAACACGATAATGAGAAAAGAATAAAACAAAATATGAAAGATTGTAATTTATGTACGGGCTGTGACCGCGGACTATGCCATGCAGGAGTAGGCCGACAGGACAGGCAGCTCAACACCTATGACTGGTTGGCGGACGTTCCTGGCAATGCAGAGTCTACCGACTTAGTGGAGGTTCAATTCAAGAATACGCGCAAGGCATATTATCATAACGTCAATAATCTTGACCTGAAAAAGGGTGATGTGGTGGCTGTTGAGGCCAATCCGGGGCACGATATCGGTGTGGTGACGCTGACAGGACGCCTTGTGAAGTTGCAGATTAAAAAGGCTAACCTCAAGTCGGCCGACGAAATCAAGCGCATTTATCGTCTGGCAAGGCCTGTCGATATGGATAAATATCGTGAAGCCAAGAGCCGCGAGCATGGCACAATGATACAGAGCCGGCAGATAGCCAAGGACTTAAGCCTGCAGATGAAGATAGGCGACGTTGAGTATCAGGGCGATGGAAACAAGGCCATTTTTTACTATATCGCCGACGAACGCGTCGATTTCCGCCAGCTTATCAAGGTTCTTGCCGATACGTTCCACGTGCGCATTGAGATGAAACAGATTGGTGCGCGGCAGGAAGCAGGACGCATTGGCGGAACGGGACCGTGCGGACGAGAACTCTGTTGTGCCACCTGGATGAAGAGTTTCTCAAGTGTTTCGACAAACGCTGCGCGCATTCAGGACATTTCTTTGAACCCGCAGAAACTGGCTGGCATGTGTGCAAAGCTGAAGTGTTGCCTTAATTATGAGGTGGACGACTATATGGAGGCCAGCCGACGGTTGCCTCCGAAGGATGTGACGCTGGAGACACAGGAGGGTGAATACCATCTGTTCAAGACCGATATATTGGCCGGATTGTGCACCTATTCGTCGGATAAGAATCTTGCTGCCAATCTTGAGACCATCTCTGCAGCCCGTGCCCGTGAGGTGATAGCGATGAACAAGCGGGGCGAAAAGCCGCAGTCGATGCATCCTGACGGCACTGTAAGGGAGGAAAAAAAGCCGGTAGACTTGCTTGCTGATGCTGATGTGAGCCGGTTTGACAAGGCAAGGAAGAAGAGGAAATCGCCACGTTGGGGCCGTCGTCAGGGCGATGCTCCGAGAGGTGACAGGCATAATGTTGCCGTTCAGGGCGGCAAACCTGCCGGTGGTCAGCCTGTAGCCGAGGGTGAACAAGGAGCTGTCCGGAAGAGAAAAGAGGAGTATCAGGGACAAGGCTATCGCCGCAACGGTGGGCAGAATCGTTATCGTTCAAACCGCCCGCAGCGTCAGGAGCGTCAGGAAAAGCCTGTGGCTGAAAGTGTTTCGGGCAGTAACGCGCATGAGCATACTACGGCATCTGTGCATGAAGAGGGTGAATAGAAACAGTCGGATAGAAATAATGAAGCACAGTGTGCTGGGTTTTCTGTGCATCGGCCTTGTCTGCTGTGCGGTTTCTTGCACGGGAAACAAGGTGTACGACCATTATAATCACACGCCCATAATGGGTTGGGAAAAAGTGGATATTTTAAAATTTGACGTGCCTAAACTTTCGAAAGGAGGACGTTATTCCACTGATTTGGGTCTGCGGATAGATAATCGTTATCCTTTCATGAGCCTTACGCTTATCGTTGAACAGACTGTTTATCCAAGGGGGCATACGCATACAGATACGCTGAATTGCAGTCTGGTGAACGACAAGGGAGGTGTTAAAGGACAGGGGGTAAATTGTTATCAGTATCATTTTCGCATTTCGGAAATGAGCCTTAGAGCCAATGATTCGCTGCATATCACCGTGCGACACGACATGAAACGGGAAATAATGCCCGGCGTTTCTGATGTCGGGATAGAGATAAGCCGACTGTATTAGTCGGCTCTTTTTTGCTTTTTACCGTGCCTTTCCTGGTTTTTTGTCAGGTTTCTTTTATCTTCTTATCAGGTTACGCCCTGCATCAATGCGAAGGAAAATGAAGAGCAGGATGGTAAATCCCCATAAGGAAGAACCGCCGTAACTGAAGAAAGGTAGCGGGATTCCGATGACTGGTGTTAATCCCAACACCATTCCCACATTAATAAACAGGTGGAAGAGGAAAATGCTTACCACGCAATAACCGTATATTCGCGAGAATTTAAAGGGTTGCCGCTCGGCTAAATGGATGAGCCTTAGTATCAGGGCGAGGAACAACAGCAGCACACAGGCTGACCCTACAAAGCCTTCTTCCTCGCCGACGGTGCAGAAAATAAAGTCGGTATCTTGCTCCGGCACAAACTTTAACTTGGTTTGAGTGCCGTTGAGAAAGCCCTTCCCCTGGAGACCTCCCGAGCCAATGGCAATCTCACTCTGGTGTACGTTGTAGCCCGCTCCGGTGGGATCCTCGTCAAGTCCTAAAAGAACGTTGATTCGAACACGCTGGTGAGGCTCCATCACATCATTGAGAACATAGTCTGCGCTGTAAAAAAAGATGATGGAACCAATGGAGAAAAGCGCAATCATCAGGTAGCTTGTAAAGCGCGTTGACAGTCCCTGAAATACCAGATAGCCAATGAGAGCTGCGCAAAGAAAAAGCTGAACCCATACGATGTCAAAGTGAATGACATACTTTGAAAAGAGTAGGGAAAGCAGCGTTATGCCAATGTAAAGGGCACCTATGCGCAGTGCTTTCACCTTGTCATGGATATAAGTATAAACCATTCCGATGGAGAATAGCTGTACCAACAGCAGAACGACGAACTTTCCTACGGAGGTAGGTGTGCCCAAAAGGAGTACCTGCTCGTATTTGATGCCCACAACGAAGTAGATAATCATGGCTACTCCGGTGAAGAGTATGCTGCCTGGCATTCCCTCTCTGTAAAGCATTAGAAAGAAAGACAGGTATACAAGGGCCGACCCTGTTTCGCGTTGTCCGATAATCAAGAGGATAGGGAGGAAGATGATAGCCACAGCAGCCATGAAATGTTTGAGGTTAGCTATCGTAAATCCATATGTGCTCATGAGCTTCGCTACGGCTAACGCTGTGGCGAATTTGGCAAATTCGGCAGGCTGTAAGCGCAGTGGACCGAACACTAGCCATGAGCGTGAACCCTTGATTTCGTGCGGATTGAAGATTGTTACGAAAAGCAGAAGCATCAATGCAGCATAGATAACATAGGCGAAGGTGTCGTAAAAACGATCATCAAGCATAAGCAGGACGAAACCTAAAGCCAGTGATGTGCCAATCCATATAATCTGCATGCCCGAACGTGTGCTAAGGCTAAAGATATCGGTTTCGCCGTAAGTATAGCTTGCTCCGCACACACTTATCCAGCCAAATACGAGTAAAGCCAGGTAGATGCAGATGGTCCACCAATCGAGATTACGTAGTACACTGGACTGCTTATCGGTTTCTTGATCCATACGCTATTCTTCTATTCTGCAACTGTTCTGCCTCAAGAGCTCGGGCTGGAGACAGCTTTCCTTTTATATATTGTTCAAATAAGACACCGGCAATAGGCACTGCAAAGTCGGCGCCGAAACCGCCATTTTCGACATATACCGCAATGGCAATCTTGGGATTGTCCATTGGAGCAAAGCCCATAAAGACGGAATGATCCTGTCCTCGGTTCTGCGCTGTTCCGGTTTTACCACATATGGGGATGTCGAAACTGCGGAAATGCTTGCACGTCCCCCCTAAGGCAGACGAGCGCATACCGGCGATAATGTAGTTGTATGCGCGGCGACTGGCACGTGTATAATGGCGTCGATAGTACATCGTATCAATGTCAGCGCCTTGAATATGCTTCACAACGTGGGGAATATAATAGTAGCCTCGATTGGCGATGGTTGCGCCAAGGTTTGCAATTTGCAATGGAGTGAGGTTAACTTCACCTTGCCCGATGCCGATGCTAATCACGGTAAGACCGTTCCATGAGCTATTATAAGCCTTGTCATAAAAGCTGGCATTGGGTATCAAACCGCGCTTTTCACCCGGAAGATCAATGCCAAGTCTGTAGCCAAAACCCATGCTGACCATGTAGTTACGCCAGGTATTCATGGCTTCTTCCACGTTCTTGTACTTCCTTCTGTTACTTAGCATATAGTAGAGCCCCCAACAAAAGAAACCATTGCACGATGTACTGATGGCCGGAACAATACTTAAAGGCGATGCGTGTCCATGGCATCCGACGTGCAGACCACGATAGTAAAAGCCGTGATGACAAGGGAATTGGGTGCCCGGCGTAATAATACCCTCGGTGAGAAAAGTAAGTCCTTGCGATGTCTTAAAGGTGGAACCGGGAGGGTATTGTCCCATAATCGACCGATTTAAAAGGGGCTTCCAGACATTATGTGACAGCATTTTGTGGTACTTGCTACGATTGCGGCCCTCCAATAAACGGGGGTCATAGGTGGGCGATGACACCATACACAGAACCTGTCCGGTTTGTGGTTCAATAGCAACTATGGCGCCGATTTTCCCTTCCAACAAGCGTTCTCCAAGGGCTTGCAGCCGGATGTCAATGCTCAATGTAAGGTTATGCCCGGGCTTTGGCTTGCGATCATATCGGCCATTTTGATATTTTCCCTGAATGCGTCCGTGGGCATCACGCAGCAAAATCTGCACTCCTTTCTCACCTCTCAGGTATTTTTCGTAGCTTCGCTCAACGCCAAGCTTCCCGATGTAGTCGCCAGGCTGATAATATTCGTCCTCATCAATGTCGCTCTGAGAAACCTCAGCCACCTCTCCCAACACGTGAGCGCCGTAGGGATATTGGTATTGCCGGATGCTTCTTTTTTGCATATAGAAGCCAGGAAAGCGAAACATCTTCTCACGAAACACACTGAAATTCTTGTCGTCTATCTGCGTCATGAAGAGCTGTTGCGTAAAGCGGGAGTATCCCGGATTCTTAGCAGGGTCCTTGATATCGTTCATGCGCTTGATAAAATAGTCTTTGGTGATGCCCAAAGTCTGGCAGAAGTCAAGCGTGTCAAGGTGCCCTTTCTCCTCGTTCATCACCACCATGATGTCGTAGGAAGGCTGGTTATAGACAAGCAATTTGCCGTTCCGGTCGCGTATAACGCCCCGGCTGGGATATTCAATTCGTTTGAGAAAGGCGTTCGAATCGGCACTCTTACGGTAGTCGTCGCTCATAACCTGAAGCGTGAAAAGGCGTATGACATACACTGCCACAATGAAGATGGCTACTCCTCCAATGACGATCTTTCTGTTTTCAAGATTGAAATCCTTCATTCTGATGAAACAACTTGATGATCAATACTGTTTTAGAAGCATACCTGCAGGCCGTATTATCTCTTTCTTAGGTTATCAATGACGACGATAAACAGCAAGGAAAGGAGTGTGCTGGTGAGGATATTGAGTATCCATTGCAGCCAATTGAAGAAAGTAAACATCTCTACAGTGAAGAAGACGATACAATAAATAAAGGTAAGCAAAAGCGAGAAGTAGATGTATTTACCCGCTCCCATAGAGTTGATGGAAGGCTGAAAGTCGTCCTCGCTGTCGCGTTGCATGAACAGTTCCAGCACATAAGGTTGCAGAAGACCGATGAGTGTCATGGCCGAGGCTGCCACACCGGGTGTGTTCGAAAAGGCATCAACGTTCAGCCCGAGCAGGAAACTCCATAACAAGATACCCCATTTCGGATAGTTTCGCGGAAAGCTTACCACGAAATAAACATAGAGCAGGGGTGTGGCATAGCCAAAAAGATGGATATGATTGAGCACCAAAGCCTGTGCAAGCACCAGCACAGCATAAAGCAACAACCGTCTAAAGAATTCAGCATTCATCTTTTACCCCCTTACTATTCTGATTTCACGATCTTCGGTCTTCTATTTATGGACCATTCCACAACTATTTATCCTTCAGCTTAAGAGAGTCTTGAGCTGCCCTCAATACATCAAGCCGTTCCAGCAACGACGTGTTATCAATAACACAAACATTGCGCAGTGTACCAAAGTCGGTAGAGAGGACAATCTGCAATCTGTACGAAACGCCGTCGGCAGAATTGTACACATGCTGAATGCGTCCGACGAGAATCCCGGCTGGGAACACTGAGGAATATCCGCTTGTCTCTACATTTTCATACAAGCGGAAGTGCGCATGACGCGGAATATCGTCCACATAAGCTGTCTTTGTATCTCCTCCTGTCCAGCGCAGATAACCGAAATAGCCCCGTCCATGAATCGCACAGCTGATATTGGAAGCGGTATTTAACGTCGGAATTACGACAGAATAATGATTCGACGTAAGATATACAATGCCTACAACGCCGTTGCCGCAGACCACTCCCATGTCCTTTCTCACCCCGTCTTCATACCCTTTGTCTATCGTGATCAGGTTGTCATGACGGTTCAAGGTGCTGCTGACGACCTTTGCCGGAATAAGGCGATAGTCTTTCAAAAGCGCCATCTGGTCCCGCTTTGTCCATCCGCTGTCCTGCGTAATTTCGGTGATTTTGCCCGACAGTGCGCGCACCTGCTGCTCCAGATACAGGTTGCGTTGCGTGAGTTCTTCGTTGGCCTTGGTGAGTGAGAAGTATGATTCTATCTCCGCATCCCATGCAAGAATGCGCCCGTTGACGGCGTTGGCTGTTGAGAACCATACCGAACCCTGATAGCTGTTATATTGGAATAGCAGCACCAGTGAGGCGACCTCAAGAATGAGGAAAAGGAACCAGTGGTTATATTTTGCGAGAAATTCGAGGAGATTCCGCATTATTTTATAGTAAAGGTGCAGGCTTTCGCACGTGTAAAAACGGTGAGAGCTTGCACCTTATAGGTTTATCGCATCAGGAAAGAGAAGCGGTTAACGTTCTTCAGTGCTATGCCGGCTCCTCTGGCTACGCTGTGAAGCGGGTCCTCTGCGATGTGGAACGGAATGTTGATTTTGTCCTGCAGACGCTTGTCAAGGCCGCGTAACAGGGCGCCGCCACCCGTAAGGTAGATGCCGTTTTTCACGATGTCGGCATACAACTCTGGTGGAGTGGCCTCCAAAGCTGACAATACTGCGTTCTCTATTTTTGCCACAGTCTTGTCCAGACAGTGCGCAATTTCCTGATAACATACGGGCACTTCCATCGGCAGTGCGGTGATGCGGTTCGGCCCGTGCACAATATAGTCTTCGGGAGCCTCGTCTCCAAGGTCGGTCAGTGCGGAGCCAACGTGTATCTTGATGCGCTCGGCCATACGCTCTGAAACCTTGACATTATGCTGCCGGCTCATGTATTCCTGTATGTCGGCCGTCAGATCGTCACCGGCAATACGTATGGAATTGTTGCTGACAATGCCGCCCAGCGAAATCACTGCAATCTCGGTCGACCCGCCGCCAATGTCTACAATCATATTCCCTTCGGGGGCTTCGACGTCAATTCCAATGCCGACGGCAGCGGCCATTGGCTCAAAAATGAGGTAAACATCGCGGCCATCGGCGTGCTCTGCCGAGTCGCGGACGGCGCGAAGCTCTACTTCTGTCGACCCCGAAGGGACGCCAATGACCATGCGCAGCGAGTGAGAGAAGAGATGACTACCCGAGTGTACCATCTTAATCAGCCCGCGCATCATCTGCTCGCAGGCCGTGAAGTCGGCAATAACACCGTCGCGCAACGGCCGGATGGTGCGTATATTGTCATGCGTCTTCTCATACATCATCTTGGCCTTCTCGCCAACGGCAATCATCTTGCCGGTGTTACGGTCGAGGGCTACAACCGAAGGCTCGTCAACAACTACCTTGTCATCGCTGATGATAATAGTGTTGGCGGTTCCCAAGTCCATTGCTATTTCCTGAATGAATGAAAACATTCCCATATAAAAACTGTTTCTTGTATTGTTTGATTATTGTTTACTTTATTCCCGCAAACCAGCTGTGGATAGCTGTATCGTAATGGCTGCTCACACCGAATGCGCGCTCGGCAAAGATACGGCGGTCCTCAATGTCGGTCTCTGCACCCTTTTTGTTCAGGATGTCGAGCAGCACGGGGTATTCGGCCTTGCTCGGCACAATCACCACATCCCTGAAGTTTTTGGCTCCCGCGCGGATGAGAGAGATACCGCCAATGTCTATTTTCTCGATGATATCCTGCTCTGAAGCGCCGCTGGCTACTGTCTGTTCAAAAGGATAAAGGTCAACAATCACGAGGTCGATAGCGGGTATTTCATATTCCTTCATCTGCTCCTGGTCAGCCGTGTTGGCGCGACGGGCGAGTATTCCGCCGAATATTTTCGGATGCAGTGTCTTGACACGACCTCCCAATATCGACGGATAGGTGGTGACATCCTCTACCTTCTGACAGTCGTATCCCAGACTTTCTATGAACTTCTGCGTGCCTCCAGTGCTCAGGAATCTTACGCCTTCTTGATTCAATTTCGCGAGAATATCCTCAAGACCATCCTTGTGGAAGACAGAGATAAGCGCAGCCTTTATTTTTCGTGTTTCAGCCATACTTGTGCGTTTACTTTACCTTGCAGTGTGCAAAGTTACGCCTTTTTTAATAAACAGGGCTATAATTAATATGGTTTTTAAGAGCCCGAAACGTTAAATAGTTACAAGCAGGGGAGGCCGTTAGGGCGTAATCAGCCTTTTTTTGTTATTTTTGCATCATAACATTCTGATGGATATGAAAAGGTTATACTTCGTTCTCTTTTCCCTGTTGCTCCTCTCCGTCGCACCGCTGAGGGCGCAGAGGCACATCCTTGTCTTCGATGCCGAACTGCGCCGGCCCTTAAAAGGCGTCACGATACGCATTGACGGGCAACGGACCGACACTACTAATTTGCTCGGCGAAGCCATTATTCCCGAACGCTTCGACACGCTTGTCGTCAGCAAGGCAGGATATATTACGCTGACCATTCCGCAGAAATGGGTGGAGGATTCCATTCCCGTTATCAAAAAATTCAACGCTATTGACGAGGTCGTTGTGTACGGCGATGCATCGGAAAACCGCGAAAAGTGGGGCGTCCGATGGACGAAAGCCGACCGCATTGAGTATGAACTCCGCAATCCCATAACCGGCATCGACTTCAGTTTAGCCTCTTTGCTAAGTGCACGTGAGCGGCGGGAGAAGAAGCAGTTGCGCCGTTTGCGCAAGATGTTTAACCGTATGGACGCCAACAACAGCCGCCCCATCATTGGCGCTTACCGCCGTGCCTTCAATAAGACACGCTAAAATCACGAATGCCTTTTGCCGGTGTGCTTTGTAAGACAGGGTAGGAGGAGGATTCCTTTGCAGTGAGA
Source organism: Prevotella sp. (assembly GCA_013333935.1). GTDB lineage: Bacteria > Bacteroidota > Bacteroidia > Bacteroidales > Bacteroidaceae > Prevotella. The sequence goes on from JABCNV010000002.1 coordinate 63,856, forward strand.
AAAGGCCGTTAACAACCGGTTTTGACTTGTAAAACAGGGGTGAAGGAGAAATTTTTCGCGGTGTTGAAATAACTTGACAAAGACCTTCCCATAACGGCGTTATTTCGAGCTCACTGCCCCCTTGCTTGCGTATGGCTCGAAAATGGAGGTGTTTGTAAATGTCTGATTATTAGCACTTTGTATTCTTGTGCGGCGTATTCTGTCTGCGATTACACCATTTTTCATATGCGTTTACGATGAAAAGGCAGGGATGTGACAATGAAAAAGCTTGTCATTGCTGCTGCGAAATTTCCAATCCTGCAACGTTAGCCCATGCCCGTTGCATCATGGAACGGTTGCCTTTAGCCCGTAAACGCCTTGTGATTACGTCGTAAGGGCAGAACGATTATGGCGTAAAGACAATGCGATTACGACGTAAAGACAGCACCTCTACGCCGTAAAGGCAGCGGCCATATAATTTGCAGCCCCTTTTCAGCGCCTGCGAGGGCTATTATAATGGGTAAGAAGAAGATATAACCAAGGCAGCCATCCTCAACCGCAGAGGATGGCTGCCTGTTTGTCTTGTGTCGGGAAGCGTTGTGCTTCACGACGGTTGGGTTCTGTCTGTTGGCGGTTTAAACCGGAATATCCTTGTTGACATTCTTTGAAAGGAACACGGCATAGCAGAACATGTAGGCCACGGCGAAGAATGGAACATAGTATGAAACCATGTAGCCAAAGGTGTCGGCAATATAGTTCTGGATAAGCGGGAGCACACCTCCGCCTACTACCATTGCCATGAAAATGCCGCTGGCCTGTTCGGTATACTTGCCGAGGCCTTCGGTTGAGAGGTTGAAGATGCTGCTCCACATGACAGAAGTGCACAGTCCGCAGCAAACAAGCAGGATGGCACTAAGAGGCAGTGTAACCATCGTAAAGCTTGAACCGGTGAATACTGGGAACGAACTGGTGATGGTCTTGGGCAGGAAGATGGCAGTAATGATGAGCACAAGTGCTACTCCGGTAACGGTAATCATCATCTGGCGGCTTGATATCCTTGAGGCAATGAAGCTTGATACGAAGCGGCCTACCAGCATCAGGAACCAGTATGTACCGGCTGTGAAACCGCCGATAATTGCGGCAGCTACCGTCGGGTTGAGTGTAAAGAGGCCGGCTCCCTTGTCAGTTATATCAGCGAGATAGAAGTTAAGTGTTCCCGGAATGCCCACTTCCACACCCACATACAGGAATATGGCAAAGGCGCCGAGCTTGAAATGGCGGAAGTTGAAGGGGCTATGTTCGTATACAGAATCCTTGGATGCACCGTTGTCGGGGTTGGCAATGGGAATAAAACTCAGGATAATGAAAGTGAGTGCAAATATGCCCATGGCAAGGAAAAGCACCTTATTGACGTTCGTGATGGCCGTATCCTTGGTTACTGTACCGATGAGTGCACCCACGAGCATTGGCGTAATGGTTCCCATCAGCGAGTTGAGCGAACCGCCGATAAGGCAGAGCTGGTTACCTTTGTTGCCGCCGCCGCCGAGCAAGTTCAGCATGGGGTTTACCACGGTGTTGAGCATACAAACCGAAATACCTGCAACAAAAGCGCCAAGAAGGTAAATAAAGAAGTTGCCCGGAAGATTGAAAATTACACTCTCGGTTAGCAGCTGGCCTGAAAGGAACTGAATAAACACGCCGAAGAAACCAAAGGCAATGGCGATGAGTGCGGTTTTTTTATAGCCCACTTTTGTCAAAAGCTTTCCTGAAGGAATGCCCATAAACAAGTAGGCAAGGAAGTTCATCATGTTGCCCATCATGCCAAGGGTATTGCTTCCTGCAAATTCAGGGCGGTTCTTCCAGATTACACCGATAGGTGCTGCAAGGTTAGTTACAAAGGCAATCATTCCGAAAAGGAATATCATTGCCACAATCGCGATAGCGCGACCTTTTTGATTCGTGTTAGCCATATTTGTTTTTATTTAATAGGATTCGGTTTAAAAATCGGACGTAAAGGTAAGAAAAAAGAATTAAAAACCTATATACGATGTAACGTTTTTTTGCATTATTCGGGGTCATTAGCCCCTGAAGCCATGATATTTCGCATCAAACCGTTGTATTTTACGCGCTTGACGGCCGAGCCTTTAAACAGCCTTTGGTACTGCTCGATGGTGAGATGGTTCCACTTCTCGCGTGTCATCTCAAGCAGTTCCTCGCGTGGTTGCAGTTCGGGAACGTCGGTAGGGGTGGCAAATTTGTTCCACGGGCAGGCCTGCTGGCATCGGTCACAGCCATAGATTACGTTGCCCATGGCACGCCGTGCTTCCGTGCTGATGGTGCCTCGGTTCTCTATGGTCTGGTACGAAAGGCAGAGTTCGGCGTTGAATGGCTGTTGTTCTGTTGTGCCATTTGTCTGTTTTTCGGAGAGGGCGTGGGTGGGACAGGCGTCAATGCAGCGGCTGCACGTGCCGCAGCGGCTGGCTATGGGGCGGTCGTAGTCGAGCTCGAATGGCAGGAAAAGTTCCCCCAGGAAGAACATGCTACCCGCACGAGGGATAATCAACTGGCGGTTTTTGCCTATCCATCCCAGGCCCGCTTGCACGGCCCAATAGCGTTCAAGCACGGGCCCGCTGTCGACGAAAACGCAGAATGGCTCTTGAATTTCTTCAGCCTTTTGTTGATTTTGTGGTGCAGGAACGTCGTTGAGGACTGACTTTTCTTTTAAAAGGTCTCCGTCATTTTGTCCGGAATCCTCTTCAGAAAGGGCCTTTAGGCGTTTTCTTTCTTCCACGGCAAAGGCGCCGAGCTGCCGAAGTCGTAGCTTTACCACGTCGTGATAGTCCTGCCCTAGGGCGTAAGCCGCAATCTGTGGCTGCCCATCAGGCAGGTGTCTGGATGGCGCATAGTTCATGGCTACACACACAATCGAACGCAAACCACGCATGAGAAGCCGCGGGTCAAGCCGCTTGTCCAGATAGTTTCCCATCCATGCCATGTCGGCATTCATGCCTTTTTTGAGCCACGAACGCAGGTTTTCCTCAACCGATGGCACCACACGGTCGGCCCGGGCAATGCCGCAAGCCGAGAAGCCGAGCCTGTGGGCTTCGGTCTTGATAAGGGCAGAGAGGGAAGGAGGAGACATGAAAAGATTGATTAAAATTACGGGCAGAGCCTGGCTTTTGCCTTGACCCAAGGGGCAAAAGAGGAGTTATTCGAACGTTTTAAAGGCGTAGCCCTGATCCTGTAACCATTGCAGTGATTCGGGAAGAGCCGTTTTAAGCTTGTCGATGCTTTTGAGCGAATCGTGGAAAGTGATAATAGCGCCGTTGCGTGTATAGCGTTTTACGTTGCGTACCACGTCGTCGGATGTCATCCATTTCGAGTAATCGCGCGTGACAAGGTCCCACATTACAATTTTGTATTTGTGCTGGAGACACCGGTAAACCGAGTGACGCATCCAGCCATGAGGCGGCCGGAACAGGTGCGATTTTATTAAATCATTGGCCATTGCCGTGTTCATGCCGTAGGTCATAGTCCAGTGTTTGAAGGCGCCTATATGGTTAAAGGTGTGGTTTCCCACCTGATGGCCCTCCTGAACTATCTGGTTATACAAGTCGTGATAACGCAAAACGTTCTCGCCTACCATAAAAAAGGTGGCCTTTGCATTGAAGCGACGCAGCGTTTCGAGGATAAAAGGTGTCGACTCGGGTATCGGACCGTCGTCGAAAGTAAGATATACCGAGTGGTCGTTCTTGTCCATACGCCACAGGGCATGTGGGTAAATCCATCGCAGAAACTTGGCCGGTTGTTCGATAAACATGTTGTGATGTGTGTTAGATAAAAGGCGCCTGTCGCAGACTTTCTTTCCTCGCAGGGATGCTTGTCTTCGGCAGACGCCTTTGAAGTCTTATGTCAGCTGCACCGAATTATGATGTTAGTCCGGTGCAGCTGTGCTGTCAGCCCGATAAGGCTATGCTGTTTTCGGCTTTACTATTGCTCTACTTGTCCGCCCATTCCAATGTAAGTGCGGTAGAAATTATCAAGCTGAGCCTTCTGCCTTGCAGCGAGCTTACGGTCAACCAGGCCTGTAATGGTACGAACCTGGTCCAGTATTGACATCTGAACGAGGCAGTCGTGCTGGGCCTGTATGAAGCGAATGCCGGTCAACGACTGATAGTAACGCTCATACTGTGCGGCGTCGTTCCAGATGGCGTTGATGCATTTGAGCGCCTCTTTCTTCTGTCCAAGCAGGGCGTAGGCCTTGGCAATGTCGGTTCCGCCGCTCATATAGTTCATAGGAACATTGTATACAGGTATCTCCTTTGCAGCCTTTTGCAGCACCTTCAATGCCTTATCGGCCTTGCCTTCAGCAATGAGATGCAGGGCAAGCTGGCCGAAAAGTCTGCGGTGTGTGTAGCACATCCGCATCACAGTCTCGTCTATATAGAGGCCCGGACGGCTTAAACCGCCATACTTGTAGCGCGTCATCATGTTGCGATAAGTCTTTTCAGTGTCGAAGTTTTTGGCGCCTTTCTTGTTCGTTGTGAACGGAGTAATGCGGTTTGCCAGGCCTTCTTGTATGAAGTTGTCGCCGAGATTCATGTAGTTTTCCGGCCCGACAGACAGCGCTACATATACCGGACGCGTCCAGTTACACTGTGAAATCATCTCCAACATCATCAGATCGCCCTTGTAAAGAGCGTTCTTTCCTGCAAGCGAAATGACCATACGGTCGGGTATTGTGTCGCTGGCCATCATCATTCCACTGCGTTTAACGGCCTCCTTGTCGGTGGTGACGTAGAGCGTGTCGGTAGGAATGACGTGCATATCTTTGTTCTTTGAGCGAACCCAATACTTCATAATGTTCTTCACTTCAAACGGATTGTCGCCGAACTGTGCACGTGCTGCCGCAGGATTCTGCTTGTAGAAGTCGAGTATTTGTTGCTTTAACGCAGGGTTTACCTCCACATATTCGTTGGTTCCCGAACAGTAATCGAGACGTGGCCACGAAATAGGCACGGCCGGAGAATTGTATGCAGGGCGCTTCATCTGGTCGATATACCAGTCGGTTTGCAGGTAACTGAGGTTGCAGACACGTGCATCGGTGCGCACGCCCTCAACGTCCTGGTTATACCATAACGGGAAAGTGTCGTTGTCTCCATTGGTAAAAATAACGGGCGCTCCTTTGTCCTGGAGTGTCATTAAGTAGTTTTGGCCGAAGTCGCGACAGGTATATCGTCCTGACCTGTCGTGGTCATCCCACGGCTGGCTCACCATCTGGACGGGCACTAACAGGCATAACAATGCAGCGATTGCGCTTACCAGGGTTCCGTGAAGCTTAAGGTATTTGTTTATTAAATCGATGACAGCTGCCACGCCTATGCCGCACCAGATGGCGTAAGCATAGAACGAACCCGCGTAGGCATAGTCGCGTTCGCGCGGCTGTACGGGCGTCTGGTTCAGGTAAATCACTATGGCAAGTCCGGTCATAAAGAAGAGGAAGGCCACCACCCAGAACTGACGAATGCCGCGTTTACCGCGAAAAGCCTGCCAAAACAAGCCGATGAGACCGAGCAACAACGGCATACAGTAGAACACGTTATGTCCTTTGTTGGTCTTCAGTTCGTCAGGAAGCATATCCTGATTGCCCAGCCGGATGTCGTCAAGTGGCTTGATTCCGGTTATCCAGTTGCCGTGTTCGAGCTCGCCATTGCCTTGAATGTCGTTCTGCCTTCCGGCAAAATTCCACATAAAATAGCGCCAGTACATGAAGTTGCACTGATAGGAAAGGAAGAACCTGATGTTGTCAATCTGCGATGGCATCTTCACCGTCATCTGCTCTCCACAGCGGTCATAGGGAACCTCTGTGCCCTCAACGCCACCCATCCACGACTCATAGTCCTGCGTGTGTGCCTGATCGTACATGCGAGGGAAGAGCATATTCTGGGCGTATTTGTACTTATTCTTGTGCGAAACAACAAAGTAAGAATCCTTTTCACTCTTTGATTTCTTCTCCTTGCGGCTGTAAATAGGCGCTCCTTCCGACATTTCGGGCTTGCATATATTGCCATCTGTCTTCAGGGCTACCTGCGAAGTGTAGGCCTGTCCGTACAGCAAGGGCCGGTCTCCATACTGGTCACGGCTCAGGTAAGTGCCGAGCGTGAAGATATCTTCCGGCGAATTCTGGTCCATCGGAGGGTTGGCAACCGAGCGGATTACGATGAGCGCGTAGCTCGAATAGCCTATCATCAGCATCAGCATACACAGCAGAGCCGTGTTTTTCAGGCGGGCCGAAACAAGATATTTGGGCCGTTTGTTGACGGTTCTCTTGTAATTAAGTGCGAAGCCGGCGGCGCCCAGAACGATAATTCCGATAAGAACCGCGCTCCATCCATAGCCGTAGAACGGAATGCCGATAAGGCCAAAGGCAATGAGGAACGATACGTTCTCGCGCTTTATATTGCTATCAACATAGCTCTCATAGATGGCCCAGAGCACGGCTGCCACAAGAAGGGCGATGTAAATAACAAGCCCTGTGTTGAAAGGAAGGCCCAGGGCGTTTACAAACAGCAGCTCAAACCATCCGCCAACAGTCACAATTCCCGGCACAACGCCATAGAGAACGGCTGCCACTATGGCAAAAGATATCATCAGAGCCACCAGTGAACCCTTGGCTTCGACGTTGGGGAAACGGCGGTAGCAGTAAACCAGAACGATGGCCGGCAGGCACAGGAGGTTCAGCAGATGGACGCCGATGCTCAGCCCCGTCATGTAAAATATCAGCACTAACCATCGGTCAGAGTGAGGCTCGTCGGCGTGATCTTCCCACTTTAATATAAGCCAAAACACAATGGCTGTGAAAGCAGAGGAGTAGGCGTACACCTCGCCCTCGACGGCCGAAAACCAGAATGTGTCAGACCACGTATATATAAGTGCGCCCACCATGCCGCTGGCCTCGATGGCAATAAGCTTTGAGGTGGTTAGCTCGCTCCAGTTGTTCAGCACAAGTTTGCGCGTCAGATGCGTGATTGTCCAGAACAGAAACAGGATGGTGGTGGCCGAAAGCAGCGCGCTCATCGTGTTAACCATGCGGGCAACCATGCTTGGATCGCTTACGAAATGGCTGAAAAGATTAGCCGTCAGCATAAAGAACGGTGCCCCCGGCGGGTGTCCAATCTGAAGCTTGTAACCTGTATCAATAAACTCCGGGCAGTCCCAGAACGAGGCTGTAGGCTCAATGGTGGAGCAATAAGTGTAGGCAGCGATGATAAAAGCCACCCATCCCAGCACATTGTCCACTAATCTGTACTGTTTCATTTATCAGAATTAATAATTGTGTTATTGCAATAAACCGCTGCAAAGATAATAAAAAGCCTGTACAGCACCGCCTTTTGCACGGGGTTTTTATATATTTTAGACAATATTGTGCCAAATATTTTTGCCAGCCGGAAGCGCGTGCAGCTGCGGTCCGTGCGGTTTGTGCCGTGCAGGATGGCGCGGGCGGGGCAGGCCCCGGCCGACGTGGAGGCTGCGCCATTCTTCCCTCCGGTTTGCCCTGTTACGTGCTTCGGTCTGCTTTACGGCGACTGCCGTACATGCGTGCGACGGTTGCCGTGAAACCTGTGCGTCGGACGTCACACGTGCGTACCACGGCCGCCGTACTTTCGCCCGCAGCGCGTTATTGTATAATTTTTTCAGTCTTGGGAATTAAAGAAAAAAGCTTACGCCGTAGACCAGCGCAACGTAACGCAATATCTTTCCGATGCTGATGCTGACGAACGAAATGAAGATATTGCTGCGCATCAGCCCCAGGGCTATGGTGATGGCCGAGCCGATGATGGGCAGAAAGGCGAAGAATCCCATCCACGCGCCGTGTCCGGCCATGAAGCGCTGCGCGCGGTCGAGACTGGTTTTCTTCACGTGCAGGTAACGCTCTATCCAGTCGAGGCGGCCCATTGTGCCCACCCAGTAGTTGAACATACCGCCTGCAATGTTGCCTGCCGAGCCGTACAGTACGAGCCCTGCAGGGTGAAGTCCGGCGGCAAGCAGGGCTGTCATGACTGTCTCGCTGCTGAAAGGGATGAAGCTTCCGGCCAGAAATCCTACCAGAAACATGCCCAGATAGCCGTAGTTCACTAAAATATCATAGAAACCGGCCATAGGTTATATGCGGTGATGAGCATTGAAATGATGAGGATGAGCAAAAAAAAGAGGTTCGAAAGGCGCGAGTGGGTCAGCGTGATGAAATGGCCGGTGATCGGTGCCGTGAAAACAATTGTCAGGCTTAGCAGATAGTTGAAGTGTTGCGGTTGCAACATAATGAACAGCAGGCAGCAAGCGTCAAGGATGATGAACATTTCGTAGTGCATGCGCGTCTTGATGCGATCCTGATAGCTATAGAACAGGAAATGTACGGATCCGACGAGGGCAAGCAGGGCGATAAAGGCCAGCGTGACGAGGTGATGACTGTCAGGCAGTGTGCAATGGAAAGGCTTTTCGAACTGTAAAAGTCCGATGAAGTGATCGCCCAGAGCCTGCAGCGTGCCCGTGTAGGCATAGTAGGCGGCCACAAACCAGTATGGCGCGACAATGCCTAACAGCGATGCTGCCCACGTCTTCGGACTGAAATCCATGAGGTTGACCGCCATTATCACCCAGAGAATGGGCAGGAAAAACAGAATCTGTACAAAGAAAACACTGGCCGTCCCGAGGGCCAGAAAAGCGTAAAATACGCGCCCTGTGGCATTCTGTTCCTGATAAGTGCCGAGCAACAACAGCAGAGCGGCAATGGCACAAAGCTGTACAATGTTCGTGGTTATCGACTGTAAGAGGAACGACGACATCACCGTCATGACGAGAAACGAACACGAAACCATGCGGCTATAGACGCGAATGAGCGAGTTTTCGTTGTTAAGCTCAACCATCATCAGGGCCGAAAGGGCAAGCATGGCTAACTGCAGCCACAGGTTTTCGGTAAACATGCCTCCGGCAAGGCAGGCTGCAAGGCAGCAGAGGGCAACGACGGGCAATGCCCATCTCGATTCGGCTATCTTGTTCTGTAAGCGTTTTGTCATTGTTTATCAGCTGTAGGAGGGAAGAAATAGCCACCTGTCTGCGGACAGATGGCTATGTAGGGAGGTGATTATAAGTCCTGTCCGATGTCGCGACGGAAGTATTTATCCGTGAACTTTATTTTCTGTGCTGCGTTAAAACTCTTTTGCAGGGCTTCGGCCTTGTTGCGTCCGTATGATGATACGGCGATGACACGACCGCCGCTTGTCACCACGTTGCCGTCGCGAAAAGCTGTTCCGGCGTGGAACACGATGCTGCCGTCTACCTGGTCGAGGCCCGTAATGGGGTAGCCTTTCTTGTAGGCCTGCGGGTAGCCGCCACTCAAGCATGACGCAAACGGCCGAACGGTCGTCGAATTCTACGTGATATTGGTCGAGGTTTCCGGCTGCAACGCCTTCGAAAAGCTCAACAATGTCGGTCTTTAAACGTAACATGACGGTTTCGGTTTCAGGGTCGCCCATACGGCAGTTATATTCAATGACGTAAGGATTGCCCTCTACGTTGATGAGCCCGAAGAAGATAAAGCCCTTGTAATCAATGCTTTCTTCGGCCAGTCCGTTAACTGTTGGGCGGATGATACGGTCGTCAACCTTCTGCATCCACTCCTTATTGGCAAAGGGAACTGGCGATACACTGCCCATGCCTCCGGTGTTCAGACCGGTGTCATGTTCGCCCATGCGCTTGTAATCCTTGGCTTCGGGCAGTATCTGATAATGCTTGCCGTCGGTCAATACAAAAACCGAACATTCTGTTCCGCTAAGGAATTCCTCGATAACTACCTTGGTCGAGGCATTGCCAAACATGCCGCCGAGCATCTCTTTCAGCTCTTTTTTCGCCTCGTCGAGGGTAGGAAGTATGAGCACTCCTTTGCCTGCGGCCAGGCCGTCAGCCTTTAAAACATAAGGCGGCGTGAGCGTTTCGAGGAATTTTAAGCCTTCTTCGACGGTGGCCCCATCAAAGGTAGTATAGGCGGCTGTGGGGATGTTGTGACGCTTCATGAAGCCTTTGGCGAAGTCTTTACTGCCTTCAAGGACGGCTCCCGCGGCCGAAGGGCCGATGACGGGTATCGAAGAGGTGTGGACATCGCGCTTGAACTCGTCGTAAATGCCGTTTACAAGTGGGTCCTCGGGGCCCACAACCACCATGTCGATATGGTGCTCAACCGTAAAGTTCTTGAGCGCGGAGAAGTCGTTTACGCCAATATTGACGTTGGTTCCAAGCTGTGACGTACCTGCATTCCCGGGCGCAATGAACAGCTTTTCACACTGCTTGCTCTGCGCAATCTTCCATGCAAGGGCATGCTCGCGGCCACCGGAACCTAACAATAAAATTCTCATAGTTGTGGGTTTTTATTTAAGATAGTCGAAGAAATAGCGTGAAATGCGCTCATGTAAGTGCGTAGACTGATGGCCCCGCATGTTGTGAGGTTCACCCGGATAGACGAAAAAGTCGGGCTGTGTGCCGTCATGGATACACTGCTTCAGGAACGAAAACGCGTGCTGTGGAAGCACAACGGGGTCGTTTAAGCCAATAATTATCTGCAAACGGCCTTTTAAATTCTTGGCCTTTGCTATTAAACTTGTAGACGCATAGCCCTCAGGGTTGTCCTGTGGACGGTCCATATACCGCTCGCCATACATGATTTCGTACCACTTCCAGTCAATAACCGGTCCGCCTGCAACGCCTACCTTGAACACGTCGGGGTAAGTAGTCATGAGGTTAATGGTCATAAAGCCTCCGAAGCTCCATCCGTGAACGCCCAGCTTGTCGGCATCTACGTAAGGCAGACTCTTCAGAAAGGCAACACCTTGCATCTGGTCTTTCATTTCGACGTCGCCCAGATGGCGGAAGGTTACCTGTTCAAAGTCGCGGCCTCTGTTTTCGCTTCCGCGGTTGTCGAGGATGAAAAGCAGGTACCCATTTTGCGCCATGTAAGTTTCCCAACTGCGGCTTCCCCAGTGCCATCGGGCGTCAACGTTGTGCGCGTGCGGGCCACCGTAAACGTAAACAATGGCTGGATACTTCTTTGAAGGGTCGAAATTGACGGGCATTACCATCCTGTAATAGAGGTCAGTCTGGCCATCAGCCGCCTTGATAGTGCCGCATTTATACTGCGGAACCGTATATCCCTGCCATGGGTTTTCAGCGGTAAAGTAGCGCGTGCATTTCGCATTTTCGGTGTTTACAATGGCTATATTACGCGGAATATCGGGCGCAGAATAGCTGTCTACCGCAAATTTGCCCGAGCCGCTAAGCTGTGCAGTGTGCCATCCTTCGCCGTTTTCATCGATACGTGTGCGTATGCCCGTATCGACATTTACCGAGAAAATATTGCGCTGTATGGGGTTACACTCGTTAGAAAGAATAATAATGGAATGGTTGTCGCGGTTGAATCCTACAACGTTTTCGACAACCCATGGGCCTTTTGTAATCTGTTTGATGAGCTGTCCGTCCTTACTAAATAGGTACAAATGGTTGTAACCGTCGCGCTGACTTTGCAGAATAAACTTGTCGTTATCCCATGGGAGGAACTGGATGGGGTGCTGAGGTTCAACGTATTTTGCGTCGGTTTCGTGGTAAAGCTCGGCTAACCGGTCGCCGGTTTCGGCATTGTAGCTTACCAATCTGCAGTCGTTCTGGTCGCGATTCAGTTCAAAAAGATAAACGGTTTTTGAATCAGGGCTCCACGCTACGTTCGTAAAATAGCGGTCGGTAGGGTCTCCGGCTTTTAGATAAATGGTTTTATCGGTGAGCAAATTGTACACGCCAATGGTAACTTTGTGCATGGCTTCGCCTGCCATTGGGTATTTAACAGGAGCCGGTTTGGCCATACGTGTGCCGCTTTCAGGCTTTTTTGACGGGTCGGGTATGTCAACAAGAGGGTAGTCGGTCACCATACTTTGATCCATTCTGGTAAAGGCAAGCAACGTCCCGTTGGGGCTCCAGAAGGTGCCTTTCGTATAACCGAATTCGTCACGATGCACACTTTGTCCGTACAGTATGTCACGCGAAGCATCAGCTGACAGCTGATGGTTGTTGCCTTTAGCGTCAATGACATGCAACTGATAATCGTCAGGATTGACGTATGCTGTAGCTTTTGTTGTGGCATTCCAATCGGAATGGGAGAACCCTTTCGTCGTCTGCGTCCATACAATCTTGTGTGTTTTAAAGTTGAGAAGCTGACGGATGTTTGCGTATTCAACCATCACGATGGGCTTGTCAGCATAGGGGAATGAGGCGTCAGCGAGTGTCAGAAGTCGGTTTCCCTGTGTGTTGGCAGCCCATTTATTGAATTGTTCGACGGTGAAAAGCGTTTTTTCTTTGCCCGTTGACTTGTCAACGATGCTGCATTTATCCACATCAAGATGCACCAAATTGTCGTCCCACCAGGTTATCCACCTGTTTTTGGGAACCATATTATGGTAGTTTATCCCGCCGAAATTGAGGTCTTCGAGGGTAAACTGTTTCAGATTTTGGGCGCTTGCTGTCTGCATGGATTGCGAGCCTGTGAGGCAGACTACGGCTACTATGGCCATAGCCATGAGTTTAATCTTCATCTTCGAATCGTCTGTTCTTACCAAATTTCTGTCCGTCTCTGCGGCCGTTTCCGCCTTTAAAGCCTTTGCCGCTGCGACTTTTAAAGTCGTTACGTCCTTTGAAATCGTCGCGTTTCTTAAAGCCTCCGCGACTTTTCGAACTACCAGAATCCCAAGAGTCGTCATGCTTTTTGCGGCTATCGCGACCCTTGTATGCTTCGCGGTCCTTGGAACTATATAGTTTTGATTCAAAAGAATGGAACTTAAAAGTACGAATATCTCCCTCTTCGTTGGCTTCTTCGTCCTCAATTCGTTGCTTGAATTCGCGGTTTTTCTTGAACCTGTACTTCTGAGCCATCTCGCGTTTCTCCTCATCTGTCTTCACGATTCCACCCTCCGAGCGAAACGCTTTCATCTTTCCTTCAAACAGAGTATACTTGCGAAGCTCACACTCTAAGCTGCCATTGTAAAGTGGTATTTTAATACTTGGCTTGAGACCTATTTGATCAAAGCACTCCTCCTTATATGATAAGATCCAGGCTTCATTTCCTCCAAACTCGTGCTTTAGCCTTTCACCTATCATACGATACGTGCCAAGGAGGTTGGGAGTAGAGATGCGTTCGCCGTAGGGAGGGTTCATAACGATGAGACTTTGCGCCTGAGGCTTCTTGAAATCTTTGAAATCTTGTTGTCCAACGGTGATGTCGTTTGACAGTCCTGCCGCCTTTACGTTGAGTCGTGCCGTATTAACAGCCTTCATGTCTACATCGTAACCGTAGATATGATGCGTAAATTCGCGCTCCTGACTATCATCATTATAGATCTCGTCAAAAAGCTTTTGGTCGAAGTCTTGCCACTTTTCGAAAGCAAATTCCTTGCGGAAAACACCGGGCGATATGTTGCGGGCTATGAGCGCTGCTTCAATAGCGATGGTGCCTGAACCGCACATGGGGTCGATTAAATCGCAGTCGCCTTTCCATCCTGTCATCATAATGATGCCGGCTGCCAATACCTCATTGAGAGGCGCTTCCACGCTTTCCTGCCTGTAACCACGTCGGTGAAGGCTCTCACCGGAGGAGTCAAGACAGAGCGTTGCTTCGTCTTCGGCGATGTGAATATGCAGTCGGATATCAGGGTTGCTTACAGAAATATTCGGTCTATCTCCCGTTTTCTCTCTGAATTGGTCTACAATAGCGTCCTTTACTTTATATGTAACGAATCGTGAATTACGGAATTCTTCCGAGTAAACGACGGAGTCGACAGCGAATGTTTTCCCTTTTTCGATGTATTGTTCCCAGTCTATTTTATGGATCTCATCGTAAACTTCTTCGGCAGAACGAGCTTTAAAATGCTTGATGGGCTTTAGTATTCGTATTGCAGTATGCAACTGAAAGTTGGCACGGTACATCATAGCCTTGTCGCCTGTAAATGATACCATGCGGCGCCCTATTAGTACATTGTTTGCACCCAGTTGGGTAAGCTCTTGTGCCAAAACGGGTTCAAGTCCCATGAAAGTTTTGGCGATGAGTTCAAATTCCATTGTTATTTATAATGTGGTTAAATGATTTTGTTGCTTTAGAATGATGTATTTAGTCGTGCATTGTCCTATAGATGGCCGTACCCGGCTTCATATCCTGCAGCACCCAGGTATTTGCACCGACAATACAATGGTCGCCAATGGTGATTCGCCCAAGCACAGTGGCATTGGCATATATTACTACATTATCCTCAATAATGGGGTGACGTGCTATACCTTTAATAGGATTACCCTGATCATCCAGTGGAAAGCTCTTGGCCCCAAGGGTGACGCCCTGATACAATTTTACGTTATTGCCAATGACACAAGTCTCTCCGATAACGACGCCCGTACCGTGGTCGATGGTAAAGTATTCGCCAATCGTCGCACCTGGATGTATGTCTATGCCTGTCTCCGAGTGCGCCATCTCTGTCAACATGCGCGGAATGAGCGGCACTTCCATCTTGAAAAGCTCATGAGCAATGCGGTAATTGGTGAGCGTTTTAATCACGGGGTAGCACGAAATAATCTCTGCAGTGCTCTTAGCTGCGGGGTCACCATTGAAAGCTGCCGTCACATCGGTGCCAAGAATTCTACGCAGTTCGGGGAATTTTTCGATAAGTAGTGAGGCTCTTTTCTCTGCTTCGGCCTTGCATTTGCTGCATCGAATATTCTCGCCATTGTTGCAAGAGTAGCACAATCCTGCTAAAATCTGCTCTGCCAAAAGGCGGTATAGCTTTTCGACGCTTACGCCAATCTGGTATTGTATGGTCTCAATGTTGACTTGTGATTTCCCAAAATATCCAGGGAAAAGGATAGAACGTGACAGATTGATAATCTCTTCAAGGCGCTTGCTTGAAGGCAAAGGGTTGCCATCCTGGTGTTGATGAAAAAGGCCTTGCAGCGATTGGGGGGCTGCAAGACGGTCAATGGTCTCAGTAAGCGTGAGAGTCATTCTCTGTGCGATCATCTGTTTGTATCAGTAAAATTTCAGGCAAAGTTACTAAAAAGCACGATAATATAGAAGGAATCGTATGTTTTTTTCTTCCTGTCAGCGTAAAGCAGCCGTACACTTTACAGCTAACAGGAAACGCTTGTACGGCCTGTGGAAACATGCTGTACGGCTATGCTGTCGAGAAACAACAGCAGACGGTTCGTGACATTTACGGCCGAAACTCCCGAGTCGAAGTCGAGAGAAACAAGGTTTAGCTGTGGGAACTTCTCCTTTAGCTTCTTTTCTATGCCTTTCGAAACAATGTGATTGGCAATACATCCAAATGGTTGAAGGCTGGCCACGTTGTTTACACCCTGCTTTACCATGCTGATGATGTCGCTTGGCAACAGCCATCCCTCACCGAACTGTGCGGCAAACGATACTACGCCTCTTACTGCATCGGCTTCTTCAAAGATATTAGTGAACGGACGATAATATCGGAATCGTGATGCCAATACGTTCATTTTCTTCTGCCTTCTCCATATCAGTTGATAAATGCTTTTCAGCACAAAGTCGGGCACTTTTGTGCTTTTCAGTCCCATGTGCTTTCGCGCAATGGCATTGACAAACTCCTGCAGAAAGAATGGTGTGAGCAGCGGAGGCACCACTTCGAAACCTTTTTCTATGATGCGCTGTGCAAGGAACTGATGGGCAAACGGATTGAATTTCAGGAAAATCTCGCCCACAATGCCCACTGCCGGCGTCTCTTTATCGGCGGTTATAGCGTCAAAATCGGCTGCGGCCTCGCTTATCAGATCCATGATTTCTGCCGGTTTATTCCTTAGGATAGGCCCTGCCACAGCTGTCAAATAATGCTCACGCAGTTCTTCTGCCTTGTTGGCGAACTCCCCTTCTGTTTGGCAAGCATCGGGTTTCAGCCTGCAAACTGCTCCATGATACATCTTCGAGATGACGTCTCCATAAAGCAGCGACGTAACAATTATGGGCGCCATCTTCATCCACGGCACGTCAAGGCTGGAATCTTGCCCTTTATCTTCGCCCATCTGTGTGGAAACACCTATGGTGATTAGCGGCACATTGCTGAAACCGTTGGCATCTATTGCCCGCCTGATAAGGGCCGTATAGTTTGTGGCGCGGCATTGTCCGCCGGTCTGACTCATTACTAATGACACGTTCTCTGTGTCGTATCGGCCCGACTTCAATGCTTTTACGAAGTCGCCTACTATCAGTGTTGCAGGGTAGCAAACCTCGTTATTGGCAAATTTCAGTCCCAATTCGGCACTCTCTGCATCGCTTTGTGGCATTACTTCCACGTCCCAGCCGAGAAGTCGGCACAGCGGAGGGAGGATGGGGGTAAGATATTCTGTGAAATAGGGCGCGAGGATATGGCGCTGCACGGGCGGCAGTTTGTACGTCTCTTTTTTGTCTTCTTCAGCGGCTTTAACTTTGTTCTGTTTCTGCCCGTCCGGCGTATGATCAGACTGTTTCTGCCCACTCAGCGATTCAATCAGCGAACGAACCCTCAGCTTCAGGCTGCCAATGTTACTCACATCATCTATTTTCAGCAACGTGTATGGCTTGCCATGGTTTTTCATGATGGTGCGAATCTCATCCTGAATAAAGCTGTCAGGTCCGCAACCAAAGGAAGTCATCTGCACATAATGCACGTCAGAGGGCTGTTCTGCACACCATTGTCCGGCCTTGATAAGGCGGTTCATATAAGCCCATTGGCGCACAAGGCAGGTGTCTCCGGCACCGGTTTTCATGTCGCCTCTTACAATATCGTCGGATATTACATTGACGCCAAGTGCTGCAATCATTTCAGAAAGCTTATGCTGTATCAGCGGGTCAGTATGGTAAGGACGCCCTGCAAGCAATATGGTAAGCTGCCCTTCACGACGGCTTTGGGCCAGAATCTGCGCAGCCCTTTGCTGTATGTCCCTCACGTAGCTGTGCTGTGCGTCCTGTGCTTCGGCAAAAGCTGCGCGGGCTTTCTTACGACCTACGCCATAGCCAGTGAGAAAATCGCATACCTGTTTCTTCAGCAACTTCTCGTCCCTGAAGTTGATTACCGGTGAAATAACGTCGTTCTTCAACTTCATGGCGCTGCGGATGACATCGGAATAAGCCGATACAATGGGGCAGTTATAGCTGTTGACATTGCGGTTGTCGTCCATAGGCTCGAACACCACATAGGGCATGAAGATGAACTTTTGCACGTCGTTGTTCACAGATGCCAGCATATCGTCAAGCTCCTGCACGTGTGAATGCACGAGCTTGGCGGGGAAACAGATGTTGTCGCTCATCACAGAGGCGAGGGCTCCCTCATAGCGATGGAAGTCCGACTCGCTGCTAAGCCTTACCTCAAAGCCCGCTTCGGTAAACAGCGTGTACCAGAACGGGAACTCCTCATACATGTTCAGCACACGTGGAATGCCCACAATGCCGCGGCTTTTACGCGGCTCTTCTTTCTCTTTCCCAAAAACAAAACGTTTCTTTTCAGCGTAATTATAGGTGTAACAGTCGAATAACTGGTGATACTTATACGTGTAAATATTTTCGCCTTTCGTACTATTCTTCCCCTTGTTGTTGAATACCCGCTCGCACTTGTTGCCCGAATAGAACTTTCTGCCGCCCGCAAAGCTGTACATCGTGACGAAGCAATGGTTCTCGCATCCCTTGCAATTGAGCAGCCGTGTGTCGTAAGTCGATGTGCTTAACAAGCTGTCAAGCGTCCGGCTTTCAGTGTTACCGTATGCCGTTTCCAGTGCATGCAGGGCGCAACCGTAGGCTCCCATCATCTCGGGCATGTTGCTGCGGGCCACCTCGACCCCTGTAAGCAGCTCGAAAGCACGCACTACCGAGTCGTTTTTCATGGTGCCGCCCTGCACCACGATGCGCTGTCCGAGGCGGTCGTTGCCATGTAGTTTGAGCACCTTATAGAGGCAGTTGCGCACCACCGAGTAAGAAAGGCCCGCGGCAATATCAGCTACGGTCGCCCCTTCTCGCATCACTTGCTTCACCTTCGAGTTCATAAACACGGTGCAACGCGTGCCTAAATCGCAGGGCTTTACGGCCTCGCAGGCCAGCTGTGCAAACTTATCGACCTCGTATCCCAGCCCTTGTGCAAACGTCTGTATGAAGGTTCCGCACCCCGACGAGCACGCTTCGTTCAGCTCCATACGCACTACGGCGCCGTTCTCTACGAAGATAGCTTTCATGTCCTGCCCGCCAATGTCGAGGATAAAAGATACATCAGGCATCAGGTGTGCGGCGGCACGATAGTGAGCCATCGTCTCGATGATGCCCTCGTCCATGTTGAAAGCCGCCTTGATAAGCTCCTCGCCGTAACCCGTTGTGCACGACCTCGTGATATCAAGTTCGGCTCCGGCCCGCCTGGCTTCTTCTTTCAGGCGCATCAATCCTTCATAAACGGCCTTGATGGGGTTGCCGTGATTCATGGCGTAATGGCTGAAAACTATCTGCCCTTCTTCGCCGGGGGTAGTGCGTGCAGCTATGATTTTTGTAGTGGTAGAGCCTGAATCGACGCCTATCACCACGCTTTCGTGCCCGCTTCTCAAGGGGTAAACAGGGGTGGCAAAGCGCTTTTTGCCCTCCAGCCACGCCTTGTGTCCGGCCTCATCGCGGAACAGAGGCATCAGCTCTTCGTGCACCTCTACCGCCTGTTCGTCAGCCATGCCGCAACCTGTTGTGCACGAAGGCCCGCAGGTCTCGGTGTGGCATGCCTCGCCGATGCCTCTCTTCAGCCTCTCGCGAAGGGCTTCAAGGCTCACGCCCTCGGCCTTTTCGGCACGTATGGCGCAGCCAAGGGCCGGAATAAGATTGCCTTCACGGAGCACGATAAAGTCGGCATCGTCCATCTTCAAGTATTCAGCGAACGCCTTCCGCAGGGCCGGAAGAAATGTCAGCGGGCCGCCGCAAAGCAGGATGGGCGGCGTAAAGTCGCACCCGTGGCTAAGGGTTGTCACCGTCTGCACGGCAATGCTGTGGAATATGCTGGCTGCAATGTCGCTTTCAGGCAGGTTGCGCGACATGAGGTTCTGTATGTCGGTCTTGGCAAAGACGCCGCAACGGGCCGCCATCGGATACAGTCGGGTCGAGGTCATTGCCTTGTCGTTCATCTCGCTGTTGGTGCAACCCATCAGCACTGCCATCTGATCAATGAAAGCTCCCGTGCCACCGGCGCAGTTGCCGTTCATGCGCAGCTCCATGCTCTGGCCGTTGAAGAACACCACTTTTGCGTCCTCGCCGCCGATGTCGATCAGCGCTTTGGCTTCGGGATAACGATGACGGGCAAACACGGTAGCAGCAACAACTTCCTGCACAAACTCGGCTTTCATCTGTTCTGCAGCTGACATTCCCACCGACCCCGTTGCGCAGAGGCGCAGGCTGACGGGTCCGAGGTGCTGCTCAATCTCGTCAAGATAACTTACAACCAGCTCGTTAACTCTGGCGTTGTGGCGCTCGTAGCGTGAGAAAATCAGGCCCCCCGAGTCGTCGAGAACGGTTATCTTGGCTGTTGTTGAGCCTACGTCAAGGCCCGCCCTGTATGTTTTGTTCATATAGAAAGCTCCTGAAAATATGATGCAAAGGTATAAAAAAAATCAAAGCGCGGTACCTCCCTTTCACATTTTTTGCCCTAAAGGGCAGGGAGCGTAGGTAGCGATGTCAGGGCCTTTACGGGCTGTGGCCGGTCGTGCGACGGTCGCCGTACAATCTTCTGGCGGCCGTGGTACAATCTGTATGGCGGCCACCGCACGCTCGTCCCGCGGCCGCCGTACATCCAACTTGCAAAAAATAAGGCGAAAGCTTTCTTTTGTTGTAGTTTTTGATTAATTTTGTAACGGTTTAACAATTAGCAAGCATGAAATTTGCAGTTATTGCAGCGGGCGAGGGCTCGCGGCTCGCTTCGGAGGGAGTGGGAGTGCCAAAGCCTCTGGCCGAGGTGAAGGGTGAGAAACTCATTGACCGGCTTATCCGCATCTTTATGGATAACGATGCCGAAGAGATAGTGGTGATTTGTAACGACAAGACAAACCAGGTGAGCCAGCACCTTTTCCAGATTGAGGAAGACGGACTGAAAGGGCGTCCCGTCAGTTTGCAGTTCAAGGTGAAGAGTACGCCCAGCAGCATGCACTCGTTCTTTGAGCTGAGCCACATGCTTAACGACGGCCCGTTTGTGCTTACAACGGTTGATACCGTGTTCCGTGAAGCTGAATTTGCCAGCTATGTGGCCCGTTTCGGCGAGGCCCTTGCACAGGGAGCTGACGGCCTGATGGGTGTAACCTCGTTCGTTGACGACGAAGCTCCCCTGTGGGTAGGCACTCGCGAGGACATGACCATTACGGGATTCTACGACCGCAACGACGCCGCTTGCCGCTATATATCGGCCGGTATCTACGGTCTGACGCCGAAAGTGTTCGGTACGCTCACCCGTTGCGTTGAGGCTGGTGAGAGCCGGATGCGCAACTTTCAGCGCGCCTTGCTGCGCGATGGCTTGAGGCTGAAGGCCTGGCCGTTCTCAAAAGTGATTGACATTGACCATCTGGCAGATATGGCCAAGGCCGAAGCGTTCCTTTCAGAATAGGCTTATGGGCATGTCTTTTCTGGCTCTGCAGCGTGACGAAAGGTTCTCGCCCAACTCGGTTGAGAACGACAAGGCCATACTTTCAGCCGTGTGCGATGAGCTCAAACGGTGCGCGAGGTTGGCTGATGACATACCCATGATAAGCGAGAAAAGCTTTATCAGGCAGCCCCGTTACGCCGATATTATTCTGTCTATGGCCCGTTCGGAGGAGGCGCTGACGCTGCTCTCGCAGCTCGAAGACGAGGGTTGCAGTGTCGTCAATAACCCGTCGGGAGTGAGGAATTGCAGAAGATCTGTCCTTGTCAGGCAGATGAAAGACAACCACATTCCGACGGCATGCGAAGACGGCGACAACGGTTTCTGGCTGAAACGTAATGACTCTTCCGCGCAACAAAAGGACGATATCGTTTTCTGTCAAACACGTAAAGAGCTGGCCGTTGCCCGCCAGAGATTCTGTCGGCGCGGCATTAATGACGTGGTTGTCAGTGCGCATATCCCGGGCGATGTGATTAAATTCTACGGCGTTGGCCGCCGCGACTTCCGCTTCCTGTACCCTAGCGACACGGGTATATCGAAGTTTGGTCTTGAAGCCTATAACGGAGCGCCGCACCATTATGCCTTTGACAGCGAAGCCCTTGCAGGGGAAGTGTTTCGGCTTTCAGAGCTGACGGGCGTGGCCGTATATGGTGGAGACGCCATCGTAGACAAGGACGGACAGTTTTATATCATCGATTTTAACGACTGGCCAAGCTTTTCTCCCTTCCGCCGTGCGATGGCACCGGCCATAGCCGGGGAAATAATGGCGCAGGCCGTATTATCAAAACCACGTGAATAATGGCAACTTTTCATGAACTTTTTCAGGCTTCCTTGAAGTCGGCTGATACGGAAGAGTGGGTCGATGCCCACTTTAACCATCCCGTCGGACTGGTGTTTGCCTTGTTCTGGAACAAGCTGGGCATTCATCCCAACGTCATAACTATCCTCTCTTTCTTTCTGGGAGCTGCCGCCGGATGGATGTTTAGTTTTACCTCCTGGCAGCATAATGTTATGGGCATTATGCTGTTAATGCTGGCTAATTTCTGCGATTCGACCGATGGACAAATGGCTCGTCTCACGGGCAAAAAGACGCTGGTGGGACGCGTGCTTGACGGCATTTCGGGCGATGTATGGTTTGTTGCCATCTACGTTGGCCTGTCGTTACGATTGATGAACGAACGTATTCCCGGCCTCGATACGACGTGGGGGATATGGGCCTGGGTGCTAAGCGTGATGGCCGGAGCACTGGGACATTCGCCCCAAAGCTCGTTGGGCGACTATTACAGGCAAATACACCTATTCTTTCTTAAAGGTAAAGACGGGTCGGAACTTGACAATTATGCGCAGCAAATAGCCATTTACGAGAACACGCCGCGTAAGAATTTGTTTGCCCGCATATTCTATAAGGGTTACGCAGGCTATTGTAAAAGTCAGGAGAAACGGACGCCCGAGTTTCAGCGTTTCTTCGCAAAGTGGAACGAAGTAGCCGCACGGCACAGGGCCGAAACGATGGCACCGCTGCGCGACGAGTTCCTGCAAGGCAGCCGTCCGCTGATGAAATATACCAACCTGCTGACGTTCAACAGCAGGGCTTTCTGCATTTATGCAACCTGTTTGCTGGGTTGTTTCACTGGCGATGTGCTGGGACCGTGGATTTATCTGCTCTTCGAGTTTGTGGTTCTCAACCTGTTTTATGTCTACATGATGCGCAGCCATGAACGACTTTGTGCACGGATGACGGCACGTTTGCAGGCGCTTGACTTACAGGAGACAGCGAAATGATTAAGGGATACTTGTTTGATTATGGCGCCACGCTTGACACGGCGGGATGCCATTGGGGGCAGATGCTGTGGGCTTCCTGTCGGCGTTGTGGCGTGCCGGTGACCGAACAGCAGTTTCGTGACGCCTATGTGTATGGCGAACGCACGCTGGGAAGCCGGAACCTGATTGCGCCGGAAGATACCTTTTATACAATGCTTGGCGTGAAACTGCGGCTTGAATTCTGCTTCCTGATGCAGGCGGGAGCGTTGAAAACAGATGAGGGTGAAGCGGCCTTGATGCGCGAAAGGGTGCTGAACGACGTTTATAAGCGCGTGCTTGATACTACGAAAGAGAGCCGTACTGTGCTTGAAAAGCTGCGTAAAAACTACGAAATGGTATTGGTAAGCAACTTTTATGGCAACATCCGTACGGTGTTGAAGGAGTTTGGTCTGGGCGTTTTCTTCAAGGATATAGTGGAGTCTGCCGAAGTGGGTATTCGCAAACCTGATCCCCGAATCTTCGAAATGGGCGTACAACGGTTGGGCTTAAGGCCCGACGAAGTGGTTGTAGTGGGTGACAGTTTTCGTAAGGATGTGGTGCCCGCCAAAGAAGCAGGGTGTCATGCTGTCTGGCTAAAAGGGAAGCCTTGGAAACAAGAAGCTGTAGACGAAACGGTGCCCGACCGCATCATCTACAGCCTTAAAGAGCTGCTTTCTCCTGCTCAGTGTGAGTAGAAGACGTTGTTCTTGTAATATCAAAAGACCTTATTCAGCCTGTTTCTCTTCCGTACGGAGATGGGAAACGGGCTTGTTTTGTAGATAGCTGACATAATTTTCCAGTATCCGTTTGATACAGGGAATCCGGAATATACCTTGTTCCAGAAGTGCCATTCCGACAAGAGCGGTGAGAATTCCCAGCAGAACGTCAACCACATAATGGTGTCCGGTGTAGACGGCTGTCCACCAGATGCCGACACAGATAAACGCAAAGACGGCAACAGTTGCCTTTGATTGCCTGCTGGCCCAGGCGTAACAGGTAGTCACTAACATGTAAGCGGCATGCAGAGAAGGCAGTGCAGCGAAGACATTGGCGTTCTTGCCGTAGATGCTTTGAAACACGGGGAAGCCGAGAAGCTGGTCAAACCGAATCAACCCTGCGACGTTTCCAGGTGTGTGTAATATAGGTTTGAAGCCATATTCCATAGCGTACCATGGCGGTGCTGCGGGATGAATGTAATAGCCGCAGAAGCCTATAAGGTTGACAAAAAGGAAAGCAAGGCAGAACCTTATGAACCATTTGTACTGCTTTTTATGATACAGCCACAGGCTGAAACCTAAAGGCACGGGTACCCAGCACAGGTAAAAGAGACCGGCCGTCAGGTCGGCAAGCGTGCAATGATGGATGGCAAAGTATTCGCCTAAGATAAGTTTTTGTCCGCCTGTAGCCGTTATTCCAAACAAGTTTTTTTCAGTATCGTAGAGGCCTTTGACGTCAATGGGATTGACTTCATAGTTGGGATAAAAGCGCATCCAGTCGTAGCAACACGCAAAAACAACCCATGGCGCAAAGGCTACGGCAAAGCGTCGTGTAGGACGGATGGCCAAAAGGGCCGCATATATAATAATAATGTAAATACTAAACACGTTTTGTGTTTGGGTTAATCCTGAAGAATCAGGCGGTTATTTCATTTCTCCTGCAGGGCCTTATAGCAGTGGGCTACCCGCCAGAACGCCGTAATATTGGCCAAAACAGCAATGACAATCATGCCTCCTGCGAGCCACAGGAGGTTAGCTGTAAGGCCTGTGATGATGGCTGTAACAGCTAAAACGACGACGCGTTCGGGGCGTTGCATGAGCCCTACCTTGCATTCGATGCCGAGACCCTCGGCTCGGGCTCTGACGTAACTTACCATTACGGAGCCTATCATGGCCACAAAAGTGACGACTCCCATCCAGAACCATCCGTTCTGAAGGAAGACAAGGACGACGCCGAAGAGCGAAATCAGCTCGCTGTAACGATCGAGTACGGAGTCCCACATCGCTCCAAAGGTGGTTGACATATTGCCTAATCGGGCCAGCCTCCCATCAATCATGTCGAACAATCCTGCAAAAAGGATGATGGCTCCGCCCCATGCAATGTAGCAGAAAGCATTGGCGTCATCACCGCCTTGCAAAAGAAAAGCACTGTAAATAAAGCAGGCCGCCGACACGATGTTGCCGATGAAGCCCAGCGTAGTAATCATATTGGGTGTGACATGAAGCTTGATAAGTCCGCCAATAAGCGGGTTGATGATGGTGTAAATCACCTTTTGGAGAAAGTCCCTGTAATTCATATTTCGTTTATTTTTTCCTTATTGTGCATATGTAAATTGCGAAAAACGAAGGTCCGTTGCATTTGATAATTCCAGAAAACAGCTACGGCAACAGCAACTGCAGCCTTGATAATGATGAAGTGGAGGCCGGAAAGCTCGGTGAAAAACCATGTTCCGACAGTGTTTAACAGTATGCTGATACCCCACACAAGGAGGTATTTCAGAGCGATAAAGGGCTTTCCTTGCTCCTGTTTATCGAATACCCACCGGTAGTTGACACAACAGTTGATGAGCCCTCCTGCCAGTGCACCGAAGAAAGAAGCCAGCGCATACCATATTCCGACGGCCTTTACCAAGAGGATAGTCAGGGCAAAGTCTACCACAGAAGCCACTGCAGCCGAGGTCTCGGCCTTGCCAAAAGTCAGCAATGCTTGCGTTATACGACCCATTTGACGAGCATTAAGATGACAAATGAGTACACACCGGCCAGAAGATCATCAGCTATTACCCAGAAGGCACCGACGCGCCGATCAAGACTTCTGATGCCTAAGGGCTTGCGAATATCGAAGAAACGGAACAGCAGAAAGGCGATGGCAGCCTGCCACCACGCCTTGGGGGTAGCTATAATAAGCGGTATCCAAATACCCACCATTTCGTCAACGACAACCCTGCTCGGGTCATTGCCCCATTCCGGCATAAGTAATTTGGTGGCCCATATTCCGATAAGGGTAAAGAAAAAAACAAGCAAGGTCGTGACAAGCATCAATATTGACGGAGGAAAAAAGTAGCCAAGAACTATCCATATCAGCGTTGCAGCAAGGGCTCCAGCCGTTCCTGGCCCCCACGGCCAATAGCCGAAGCCGAAGCCTGTAGCAATAATTTTAGCGATAGTCTTTCGTATATCCATGGCTTGGCAAAGGTACATATTTTTTCATGTCTGCGAGATTAGGCGCACAAAAAAACATAAAAAGCAGTAAAAGTTTTCTATATATCGCAAGTTATGGCTAACTTTACCGTCCACAATACGCCTGCTTGTCTCTGTGAAGAGGCTGTTTCCTGTGTGTGGGGAGGATGGCCGAGACAGGAGAAATGTATGTGATTAACAGTTGATTCAAGATAAAATAATCTTCTTAGATTGATGATTCAGAGATATCTTACTGCCGTTTTATTGATGCTTTGTTCGTCAATATACGTATTTAGTCAGAATAAAATTACCGGAATCATTGTTGACGCCGATGACAATTACGGCATTCCTTATGCCAGTGTCTCCTATAAAGGTCACCACGTTGCCGTGTCATGTGACGGCGAAGGCAAGTTTTCTATTGACCTTCATGAGGGTTGGGTGCTGACGTTTAGTGCCATTGGATACGAGTCGCAGGTCATGGCGATAGATGGAAATAAGACGTAATTGAGGATCTCTCTGAAAAGCGAGACGAAGAAATTGCAGGAAGTTGTCATCAAATCACGTCGTGGGCGCTACACGAGAAAGAACAATCCGGCGGTCGAATTAATGCGTAGAGTGATTGCAGCTAAGCAACAGTCGCATTTGGAAAATCATGATTTCTATACGTATAACAGGTATCAGAAGATTACCTTTGGCATGAACGACCTGCATTCTGACGACTTGGAGAAAGGTATTTTCAAGCGTTCGCCTTGGCTTGTTGACCACGTAGAACAGTGTCCTTACAACAATAAACTTATTCTTCCACTGACAGTTAACGAGACCGTTTCGCAACACATCTATCGTAAAAATCCCAAAACCGAGAAAGAAATCATCAAGGGACAACAGAGCGATGGCATTACAAATGTCATCCAAACCGGCGAGATTGTGACTGAAGTATTGAAGGATGTCTTTACCGATGTTGACATTTATGAGGACCATATACGCCTGCTTCAGTATCCTTTTACGTCTCCAATAGGTGAGACAGCTATCTCTTTTTACCGCTATTATATTGTAGACACGGTGTATGTTGACCGTGATCTGTGCTACCATCTGCAGTTTCTGCCGAATAATCAGCAGGATTTCGGTTTCCGTGGCGACTTGTATGTGCTGGCCGATTCAACGCTTCATGTGAAGCGTTGTGACCTGACAATCCCCAAGAAAAGTGACGTAAACTTCGTTGAAAACATGAAGGTGGAGCAGGTTTTCAGCAAGCTCCCCAACGGAGAATGGGCTTTGACAACCGATAATATGATGGCAGAGCTGAAGCTGAATAAGTTTTTTTCCAAGGCTATTTGCGTGCGAACGACCCGTCTGAGCGATTATGCTTTTGATGAAGTGCCCAGGAAACTTTTTAGCGGCAGGGCGAAAGTGAAACGCGAAATCGAAGCCATGAACCGCGATGAAGCCTTTTGGAGCAAATACCGTACGGTGGAATTGACGAAAGCCGAGTCGTCGATGGACAACTTTATGCATCGTATGGAACAGTCGAAAAACTATAAATGGATCATCACCGGCGTAAAGGCTCTGGTCGAAAACTATGTGGAAACGTCGGCCGATAAGGATAAGAACAAGTTTGACATTGGGCCTATCAACACGCTGATTTCATCGAATTTTGTCGACGGTATCCGCCTAAGGGCCAGCGGCCGCACCTCTGCCCATCTTAACCCTCATCTGTTCTGGACGGGCTTTTACGCTTATGGAACCAGGAGCCATAAGCACTATTACAGTTCAGAACTAACCTACAGTTTCAACAAAAAGCATCTGGCGGCTTTCGAGTTCCCGCAGAACAATATCACGTTTGAGACGAGTTATGACGTGATGTCGCCTTCAGACAAGTTTCTGTTACACAATAAGGATAATGTTTTCATGTCGTTCCGTGCATTGAAAATCAGGCAGCTTTACTTCTATAATCGTCAGCGGTTGCACTTTAGTTTTGAGTCGCCGTGGGGACTTCGCGTTGGCGGAGGCATCAAGGCCGAGAGTGATGAGCCTGCCGGTGACCTGTCATTTTATGAGCTTGGTACTGGAAATTGGGTGCGGAAAATCCGTACAACCGAGCTAAATCTGGGCTTGAAGTATCAGCCTGGCGTCACGTATATGAACACCAAGCAGCAGCGTGTGCCCATCAATCTTGATGCACCTGAATTCGGAATAACTCATACCATGGGTGTAAAAGGCTTCCTGGGTGGACAGTATAAGTATAATCTTACACAACTTACCATCTATAAGCGCCAGTGGTTAGGAAGCTGGGGCTATGTGGATACGCACATCAATGCTGGTGCGCAGTGGAACAGGGTACCGTTCCCATTGCTGATTATGCCCCCCATTGACCCGACATACTTCGAGAACGAGGAAACTTTCTCGTTGATGAATAACATGGAATTTCTCAACGACAGATATGCATTCTGGTCAGTTACATGGGATATGAACGGCAAATTACTGAATCGTTTGCCACTCATCAAGCACTTAAAGTGGCGCGAATATGTTGCTTTCAAGGGTATGTTTGGCAATCTTACCGACAAGAATAACCCGTTCTTGCCACAGAATATGCTCAACCAAACAATGTTCCGGTTCCCTGCGGGCAGTTACCTAATGGACTCCAGGACGCCTTATATGGAGCTTGTGGCCGGAGTTCACAATATATTTAAGTTCTTCGGTGTGTTCTATATTCACCGCTTCAACTACGACAACCACCCGAAAATCAACAAGAACGGCGTCAGGTTCAGCTTTATGCTGAGCTTCTAAAATAGTTTACAGGCAATGCAGATTCTGTTGGCAGACAAACAAGATATTACACGTGCAGGTCTCTCGTATATCCTGATGCAGGAGGGAGAAGCCTGTAGCAAGTATGTCATGGACAAGGCAGAGCTCGTGCTTGCTCTTGAACAGACACCCGATGCACTGGTTATTCTCGACTATACTCTGTTTGATTTTGGCGACAGTAACGAACTGCTTATCTTGAGCGAGCGGTTTAAACTGTCGCAGTGGGTGCTGTTTTGTGACGATTTGAGCAGCGATTTCCTACGTGTGCTGCTGTCGCAAAGCAACCGTTTTAGCGTGATTATGAAAGACTCGCCTATGGTAGAAATTCGTGAAGGACTGCGTTTTGCCCTTCACCGCCAGCGCTTTGTCTGCCAGCATGCAACAAAAATCATTTTTTCTTCAGCACCACGACGTGAGGGACTTGTGAAGTTAACGAAGACCGAAGCCGAAATATTGATAGACATTGCACAGGGTATGACTACCCGAGAAATTGCCGAAAAACGCTTTTCCAGCTTCCATACTATCAACACTCACCGCAAGAATATTTTCCGGAAACTTGGTGTAAACAATGTTCATGAAGCCACAAAGTATGCCTTTCGGGCGGGCCTTATCGATGCTGCAGAATATTATATCTGATTCTCTTTCTGCTTTTTAAATCGTACTTTTACCAGTTTAAATCCCATTGAATGCAGCAGGGTGGTAAACTGTGCGGCTGCATTTTGCTCGGCGCTGCTGATGTTTTGCTGGGTAAGGCATTGTGTTTTCATGGCTTCTGCAGCCCTTATCGTGAGCATGGCTTTGTCGGCTTCGCTCCATTTCCCGCTTTCATAAATGGCGCGGGTACGGGCTTCGTCAAGAAAATTTTCGTCCAATAAACCCACCTCCGGCAACAAAACTTTGACGGTATCATGGTCGGTTGTTATCCAGTTTTCGCCGGTTTTGCCCATGTCAATGCCCAGACGGAGGGTGCCATAATACAGTCGCGTAAGGCGATCGTCGCCGAAGAAGCCGTGCCTGACGGTGTCAATCAGTTCCTCATCTGATATGGAAAGAAACTCCCATTGCCCTATATCCTTCAGCTTTTGCACTTGTACGGCAGTTATCTCAAAGTGTCCTTTCTGCGCATCGCTACTGCCGTTGCCACATCTCCATAGGGTTATGACAAGTACCAACAATATAATGACACCAGCAAATGCCGCTAATTTCAGAGTCGACTTGCGTGGCAGTGGAGAAATGGTGCTGCTGATATTTTTTATAAGTTTTTTCATTGATTCGTGATTTAGTCAACATGTTTAATCAGTTTCGACAGTTCTCTCACGGTCAGACCATTACGGAAAGTTACCGTAATATTGTGCTCATCGAAGCCCATTGCTGTTGCTATCGGTACGAGCTGGCGTGCTGCACTTGTGCGTGCGTCTTCCAGAATGTTGAGCTTGCCCATGCTGTTGATGATGTCCTTACGTCCCTGTTGCTCAATCAGTGCTAACTCTCCGTCATTAAAATAGCTGCGAAAGAACGATACATTCTGTACGATATGCGTATGATCAATTTTGGTAGCGGTGAGCATTACCTGCGGATCGGGAAGAACAATCTCTAATTTTTGTCCGTTTCTTTTGATATTATCCTTCGTTATCTTGCTCAAATCAACATAAGTTTTAGCTGTTGCTGTAACCGGAATGGCGACGCTGCGCTGGCCCAACGGCAGGCCGATTTTATACACTTTGTTCAGAAAATTGAAACTAATGGCGGCAGGGTCGTTGAATAATATAATCTTTCTTATTTTATATTCTGAGGTATAAAGGTGCGAACACAGGTTTATCTGGTTCACCATCTGCGCCGTGGTGTCGACTGGTGCTGCATTATCGGTTGCTGTGGTTGCGCCCTTTTTGCCACATGACGATATAAGCAGCACAGGCACAATGAGATAAAGAAGTTTATGCATTCTTATTTTTTATGAAAGTCATGACAAAGATAAGAAAAAATCGGTACTTTTTATTATCTTTGCACATATTAACCAAGGAACACCCTTTCATTGTAATTTTTTATTCAGATTATGGAAAAAATGCAGCATATTGTAAGTAAAATTTTAGTTCTTAGCGTGGCTTTTCTCTGCGCTCTGACCTTGTCGTCGTGCAAGAAAAAAAACAATAACAACATCATTATAGTCAAAAAACCGATTGTGGTCAAGGCTAACAAGCCTCAGAAAACGGGCGATGCCACAGCCGTAAACAAGGCTACGTGGCTGGGCGCCAGCTATAAAATCGAGACCACCATCAGGGCCGACGTCTCTCTTCCTTTGGCTACTGACGGTGTTTCTGAGTTTTACGATAACCGCGTTACCGTGCGCATTCTCAGGAGTGATGGCTCTGAATTCTTTTCGCGTACGTTCACGAAAGCCGACTTTAAGCCTTATGTTGACAATGCTTATTATAAGGATGGTGCATTGTTAGGCATTGTTTTTGACAAGGCGCAGGGCAGCCAGCTGCGCTTTGCTGCCAGTGTGGGCAGTCCCGATAAGTCGAGCGACGAGTATGTTCCGCTTGTG
Source organism: Prevotella sp. (assembly GCA_013333935.1). Taxonomy (GTDB): domain Bacteria; phylum Bacteroidota; class Bacteroidia; order Bacteroidales; family Bacteroidaceae; genus Prevotella. The sequence continues at coordinate 94,881 of JABCNV010000002.1, forward strand.
CTTACGGTGAATAATCAGGGTGCAGTGGCAATCTCCAGAGACACAGAGGCTGACGCTACCGCCCCCGAGGAGTAGTCTTCCCACGCTTTTATGGTTCAAAGCTCGTTGCCTTTCGCCATAAAAACTCCTGATTTTACTATACTGTCCCTTTCGTTTTTCGCTTTTGTAAGGGCTGTAATCCCTTGTCTTTACATCGTAATCGTTTTGCCTTTACGCCGTAATCGCTTTGCCTTTACGTCGTAATCGTTCTGCCTTTACGTCGTAATCGTTCTGCCTTTACGTCGTAATCGTCTCGTCTTTACGCTGTAATCATCTTGCCTTTACGGGCTAAAGGCAGGGTTCTTATGTTGTAATGATAGCACCCTTATAGTGTCAGGGCAGGGCCTTTACGATGTAGAAGGTCTGCTACAATATAGTTTTCTTAATAATTCAGCATGGTATTTTTCTTTGTTTTTACGGCTATTTTGTCCTGATTTTTGATAAAAGAAATAACAAAAAAGCCTCTCCTGCGATAAGGTGTAGGAGAGGCTTTTCTATATGTTTTACTCGAATGTGTGCGGAATTCCAGGTGCTTTTTAGTGTCTTTCAGGCCGAGTGAGTTCGGCATATGCCTTGTCAAAAGTCTTGGGATGATGCCCGATGAAACAGATATTCACCAGACAGTTTGCGAGAAGCTCGGCATCTGACAGGTCGACGCCTTTGTCGCGTGACAGGGTTTTGCCAAGAATCACTTCCCAAGGAGAGTCAAAATCCTTGTCTTCGGCACCCATATACGATTCGCCTGCTCGCGAACCCTGCATCAGTTTATAGCGTATGCTTTTCTTCGAAAGCACGGGATTCATCTCAAGTAACAGGTTCCAGGCTTCGCGAAGGGACTTTTCATATTGGCCTGTACCGGGGAACATGTCAACGATAATGGGCATAATCTCATCAAACTCGTATGCCTGAAAGAGATCGTATAGCATCATAAGTCTTAGAATTTAGCCATTTTGATAGCGTCGATTGCGCACTCGTCTCCCTTGTTTCCAAGGCTTCCGCCACAGCGATCCTGTGCTTGCTGGAGATTGTCAGTGGTGAGCAGACCATATATTACGGGAATATTCTGAACGGCATTAAGATGTGCAATGCCGTAGGTTACACCCTGACAGATGTAGTCGAAGTGCGGAGTTTCACCGCGAATTACACTGCCTAAGATAATGACGGCATCGAAACCGTCGTTCTTGCACATCTGTTGTGCGCCGTAAATCAGTTCGAAACTGCCCGGAACACGCTTGATATGAATGTTTTCAGGCAGCGTTCCGTGCTTCTCTAAAGTTGCAACGGCACCCTGTAGCAGGGCACCGGTAATCTCTGAATTCCATTCTGAGACAACGATTCCGAAGCACATATTGCTGGCATCCGGAACGTTTGCAGGGTCGTAATCAGAAAGATGGTGAAGCACTGTAGCCATGTTTCTACTTGGTTACACGTTCAATGTATTTGTCGATATCGCCACTTTGAACGAGCGCTGAGTTAACATATTTTTTCTTGATATTCTGATAAATCTTCAGAGCTTCATCCTGCTTGTTCTGGCTTTCAAGAAGTTCGCCTGCCTGAAGCAGAAATGTTGGCGAGAGGCTGTTGCTGGCACCGTCCTTCGCTTTCGAGTCGGCCTTGCTGGCGGCATCCTTTAATTTGCTGATGGCCTTGTCAATCTGTCCGACATGTGCATACGCATTGCCGAGGGCCGCTGTGGCTGCAGGACTTACAAGTGCATCGTTCTTTGAAGAGAAGTCTTCAAGATAGTTAACTGCATCCTGCCATTTCCCAAGGTTCGCATAGCAAAGACCTGCATACAGATTGGCTAAATTTCCAGCATCGGTACTGCCGTAATCACTCGCAATTTTAACAAAACCAGCATACCCTGCACCGTCACCGTTGAGGGCTTTATCAAACTGTTCGGTCTGGAAATACTCCTGACCACGGGCAAGAGCCGTGCTTGCCTTCTCCTGACGAGGATTGCTGATAAACTCTTTATAGCATAAGAAGCCTGCTACAATAATAATAACTGCGAGGACAATTGCGGAAACTGTTTTCTTGTTTTTCTCGAGGAAAGTCTCTGACTTCAATGCGCTGTCAAAGGTTTCCTTTTCGTTTTTGTTTGCCATTATAATTTGATATTTTTATTATTTCCGTATAGATGGTCGCAAAAGTAGTAATTTTATTCTATATATAGAAATTAATTACTTCCTTTTTTCTTTTTTGATTTCTAAAACAAGTAACTTTGCACGAAATGATTCTCAAGAAGATTTCCATCATCAATTATAAGAATATTCGTTCGGCTTCGCTCGATTTCTCGAATAAAATCAATTGTTTTATTGGCAGTAACGGGGTGGGGAAGACGAATGTTCTCGATGCCGTTTATTATTTATCGTTTTGTCATAGTAGTTTCACAAATATTGACAGTCAGGTGATTAACCACGATCAGGAGTTCTTTGTCATAGAGGGAAATTTTGTGACTGATGCAGAAGGCGAGGAAAATATTTATGCGGGCATGAAGCGAGGCAAGCATAAACACTTTAAGCGTAATGGCAAAGAATATAAGAAATTTTCCAATCATATAGGGTTGATACCTCTTATTTTCATATCGCCGTCGGACAATAGGATTATTGATGGTGGTGGCGACGAACGGCGTAGGCTGATGGATGTGGTTATCTCCCAATATGACAGGCAATATCTTGACGCTTTGGGCCGCTATAATAAAGCTTTGCAACAGCGGAACGCTATGCTTAAATCAGAGCAGGAGCCCGATGCTTCTCTGCTTGATTTGTGGGAGCAGGAGATGGCAGATGCTGGCGAGGAGGTATACCAGAAACGGAATAATTTTGTAATGAAAATTATTCCCGTGTTTCAGCATATTTACGAGATTATATCGGGAGGACATGAGAAGGTGTCGCTCAATTATGTATCGCATTGTCAGCGTGGCCCGCTTCTTGATGTTATCCGACGTGACCGTTTGAAAGACCGTGCAGTGGGATATAGTCTTCATGGCGTGCATCGCGACGACCTTGAAATGTTGATAGAGGGCTTTCTGATGAAGCGGGAAGGAAGTCAGGGGCAAACGAAAACGTTGGTTTTGGCCTTGAAGCTTGCACAGTTTGACTTGTTGCGACAAACTTCGTCTAACACAACGCCTTTGCTTTTGCTTGATGATATTTTCGACAAACTGGATGCAAGCCGTGTTGAACAGATTGTGAAGCTGGTTTCGGGTGACCGTTTTGGTCAGATTTTTATTACAGATACAAATCGTGATCATCTTGATCAGATTCTGCAACACAGTAATAAGGACTATCGCTTATTCGATGTAAACGATGGGGTGATAACAGCTCGTGTATCGGGGGAAATGTAAAAATAAAACGTTATGTTCAAGCGTGAGGTAAAGTCGATAAGTGATATTCTTCAGCAGTTTCTCCGTAAAGAGGGACTTGAAACTCCTTTACAGCAGAAGCGTTTGATAGATGCATGGGAGAGCATAACTGGAGAAATGGTAGCCCGTTACACGCAAGAGAAGTTTATTAAGAATCAGATTCTATACGTTAAAATTACGAATCCGGCCTTACGTCAAGACTTGAGTATGATGCGACAACAGCTTATGCGCCGGTTAAATGAGGCCGTAGGTTCATCGGTTATCAGCGATGTGAAGATATACTGATTACTAATACATGTCGTGAATTATACGGTTCATTGGTATGTCGTGATGCCCGGCGGGCAACTTCTTTACCATTTGAAACTTAAAACAAACTCCTATTTTATAAGCCTTAGGCATAAGTTTTAGCACTCTGTCATAGTATGCTTTCCCGTGCCCAAGTCGATTACCTTCTTCGTCAAAGGCCATTCCGGGTACAATTGCAAGGTCAATTGTGTCATAATTTTTGTAAGGTTCCCCGACAGGTTCGAGAATATGATATGGCCCTGCTTCAGCAAGGTTATCCTCCCCATTAAAGGGAATAAGATCTAAATGGCTGTCATCAATTACTCTGGGCAAAAGAATGGTCTTACCTTGAGCATATAATAGTTTGACAAGTTTGTGGGTATCAACCTCGTCGGACATTGAGTAGTAGAGAAAAATAGTATTGGCCTTCTGTACCTTCTCAAGATCGAGAAGTTGTAAACAGATGGATTCTGACCTGCGTTTTAGCTCTTCTTTAGAGAACTTTATTTTGCGTAACCGAATCTCTTCCCTAAGTTTCCTTTTTTGTTCATTCAGACTCTCCATGATGAGAAAGATGAAAAACCACACTGATACTTGAGGCATGCAGCAGATTTTAGCTGGCGTTGTATCGATGTGGTTTTTCTAAAGGTGTTGTATAAAGACTATTATTGCAGTATCAGTTTATACTTATCTGCGCACTTGTGCTTTGCCTGTTAATGCCCTGTGTACTGCAGGCTTTGGCCTCCGCGGGAATGCGCTGTTGCTGTGAAAAACACCTAAAGCTGCCCGAATAACTGCATCGTCAAGGTTTAGATATTCATTAAGTGCCTGTTCGTCAAGCATATTATAGATGATGCGTGCGTTAATGAATTGTTCAAGCAGCGTGTGACTCTTCCTGATAAGTAGGTTGCGACGTTGTAATCCGCGCTTGTCGGCATAGTCGGCAAATAGTTCAACAGTGTTCTGTTTTTTCAAATAATTCGCCAATGCAAGCATATTCTTGAAGTCTTTCATCTTTTGACGGTTGTTGTCCGTGTAAGTAAAGGCGAACTGTAAGATAAGACCATTCATAGCTGCTTCCTTATAATAAGAGGTCATATTGGCAGTATCTTCTGGTACGAAGATGTCAGGCGTAATACCTCCACCGCCATAAACCACTCGCCCTATGCTGGTGTGGTATGCCGGTCCTGTATGTTTGATGCTGTCTTGTGAAAAGTATTCGCCATGCCTGAAACGAGAAACGAGATCTTGTGCGTATTCTGGGTCCTCTCCATCAGTATATGGCTTCTGTATACAGCGGCCGGAAGGAGTATAATATCTTGCAATGGTTAGTCGAATCATACTACCATCCGGAAACGGAATTTGTTGCTGTACAAGTCCTTTCCCGAATGTTCTCCGCCCTATAATAGTGGCCCTGTCGTTATCTTGCATGGCTCCCGAGAAGATTTCTGCTGACGATGCCGTCCCCTCATTAACCAATACAACGAGGGGCATTGTCTGGTAAGCACCGTGTCCGTCGGAGCGATAATCTTGGCGGGGAGAGCGCCGTCCCTTCGTGTACACGATGAGCTTTTTGGCGGGTAAGAATTCATTGGCAATCTGAACAGCACTCTGGAGGAGTCCCCCGACGTTGTCACGAAGGTCAATAACAAGATTGCTGAAACCTTGTTGCTGCAGGTTGGCCAGGGCGATGAGGACTTCCGGGTAGGTTTTTTCTCCGAAATTCTTAATCTTGATATACCCTGTATTTGAGTTGAGCATATAAGAGGCAGTTACTGTTTTGGTAGGAATTTCACCGCGTGTAACGGTATACGTCAGGAGCTTTACATGCCCATATCTCAGCACTCCTATCTTAACTTTAGAACCTTGTGGCCCTTTGAGGCGATGCATGGCTTCCTCATTGGTTACCTGTTTGCCAATAAATTTCTTGCCGTCTACGTATACAATCTTGTCTCCTGCAAGGATACCAGCCTTTTCTGCCGGACCATTTTTAATCACGTTTTGAACGCGAATAGTATCCTGTCGAATCGTAAATTCAATGCCAACTCCTGAGAAAGATCCTTTTAAATCGTCGGTGGCCGCCTGTACATCCTTTGCACTGATGTACACAGAATGGGGGTCGAGTTCTGCCAGAATTTGAGGAATGGCTTTGTCTACAAGCGAATCGATATCAACCTTGTCTACATATTGATCATCAATAATTCTCAACAGGTTATTCAATCTGTTGCTACCATTGTTGATTACAGTTAGTCTATTGCCGGAGAAATGGTTGGCATAAAATGAGCCAATCACAATGCCGAGAACCATACAAAGGGCCATCAGCAAGGGCATGAACCTGTTTTTATTATCGCTTTTCATCTTTTTCTTAAACTATACTAACGTCATTCTTCAAACTCTTTCTCTCTTGTCTTAACTTTTCGCTTCCGATATGATCTCGTTCATGTCAAGGAATTCTACGTTAACACCGGCGCGCAAGAGAAGCTGTATGCCATCATCGAGCCTGTATTTCTCACCGTATACAACGCGTTTGATGCCTGATTGTATAATCAGTTTTGCACATTCAATACAGGGAGAAGCCGTGACATACAAAGTCGCACCATCGCTGTTGTTATGTGAGCGTGCCAACTTTGTGATGGCATTAGCCTCAGCGTGCAACACGTAGGGGCGCGTAACATTGTTCTCGTCTTCGCAAACGTTCTCGAAGCCACTGGGTGTACCGTTAAAGCCGTCGCTGATAATCATCTTGTCTTTAACAACAAGGGCACCAACTTGACGCCGTTTGCAATATGAGTTTTCAGCCCAAATGTGTGCCATTCGCAGGTAGCGCTCGTCAAGTTTCTTGAGTTTGTCTTCTGATTCCATTTCTTTCCAATAAAGCTTCTATTGTAGGCTCCTGACCACGAAAGCGCTTGTAAAGCGTCATGGGATGCTCTGTTCCACCACGCGAAAGGATGTTGTCGCGAAACGATTGTGCTGTCTTCTGGTCAAAAATACCATTCTTTTTGAATACACTGAAAGCGTCAGCGTCAAGAACTTCAGCCCATTTGTAACTGTAATAACCGGCTGCATACCCTCCTGCCATAATGTGTGAGAACTGCACGGTCATACAGGTATTTGGTAACTGTTCGGTGATAATGGCTTTCTTCCATGCCTTTTTCTCGAAAGGAATAATATCTTCTGTGAATTCCTTTGTCTGTGTATAATACGCCATATCAAGCAGCCCGAAGCTTACCTGACGAAGACATGCACTGGCTACATTGAAGTTACGGCTCTTGACGATGCGCTCAATTAGCTCATCAGGGAGTGGTTCTCCCGTTTTATAATGGGTGGCAAAGGTGCAAAGAAAGTCCTTCTCTACAGCGTAGTTCTCCATGAATTGTGATGGCATTTCTACGAAATCCCACCAAACGTTTGTGCCAGAAAGACTTTCAAACCTGCTGTTTGCCAACATACCGCGCAGCGAATTGCCGAATTCATGCAGGAAAGTCTCAACCTCTCCCAAGGTCAATAGTGCCGGTTTTTGGTCTGTGGGCTTGGTAAAGTTTGTCACAACACTGACATGAGGACGAATGTTCTTGCCTTCCTTATTAATATATTGGCCTTGGAATTCTGTCATCCAGGCACCGCCTTGCTTACCTTCTCGCGGATAGAAATCGGCATAGAAAACTGCTAAATAGCTACCATCTTTATCGAACACTTCATAAGCTTTTACGTCGGGATGGTACACGGGGATGTCTTTATTCTCCTTAAATGTAATACCATATAGCTTTGTTGCCAATCCGAAAACGCCCTGTATCACCTTGTTGAGTTGGAAGTAAGGACGCAACATTTCTGCATCAAGGTTATACTTTTCCATTTGCAGTTTATGCGAATAAAAGCCTAAATCCCAGGGCTGAACATGGAAATCGGTACCTTCCATCGCCTTAGCTTTTGCTTCTATTGCTTTCACTTCTTCAATGGCGGTGGGCTTATAAGCATCAATTAAGTCGTCAAGAAGCTTGTAAACATTGGCTGTTGTGCTTGCCATCCTGTGTTTTAAGACATATTCAGCATAGGTATTGAAGCCTAATAATTGGGCTATTTCGCGCCTTATATTGATAAGACGTTTACATATCTCAAGGTTGTTTTGCTCATTGTTGTGTGTACATTCGGTATTCCGCGCCATATACATTTTTTCTCTCAAATCGCGCTGAGTAGAGTATGTCATGAACGGAGAGTAGCTGGGATAATCAAGCGTGAAGACCCATCCCTCAAGTTTTTTTTCTTTCGCTGTTTGTGCAGCGGCTTCTACTGCAGTATCGGGAAGTCCGCTTAATTGGTTTTTATCAGTAATATGCAGCGTAAAAGCCTTATTCTCTTTCAGAAGATTTTGCGAGAATTGTAGCGATAACATGCCAGCCTCTTCTGTAAGTTTGCGTAACAGCTCCTTGCCTTTCTCATCTAAAAGTGCACCACTGCGTACGAAAGCATCATACTCTTTGTCAAGTAACATTTGCTCTTCGGGTGTCAGCTTACGGTGATGGTTGTATACGGCTTTCACCTTTGCGAAGAGTTTCGGATTAAGCACAATGTCGTTCTCGTGCTTGGTAAGTATTGGACTTAACTTTTGTGCAAGAGCTTCCATGTGCTCATTAGTCTCTGCACTCATGAGGCATGAGAATACATTTGACACCCTGTCAAGGAGATCATAATAGTGTTCTCCTTTCGAGTTGTCTTCTACAGCGATGGTATTGTCAAATGTGGGTTCTTCAGGATTATTGATGATTTTATCTATTGCCTCATTGTCGCGGCGCATGCCTTCCATAAAGGCCTCTTCATAATCATCAAAGCTTATCTTGTTAAAGGGAACGGTATTGTGAAGTGTACCGTAAGGCTCCATGAAAGGGTTCTTTCTTTCTTGGGGTATATTCATGCTTATGCTTTCTCTATATGTTTATGCAAAGATAGCAAAAAGATTGAATACCCTTCGGCGAATAAGTAAAATTTAACTTATCTTGCAGCAGCTATTAGTTTCTCGAGCGCACCAATGTTGATTTGTCCCCGGCTAAGGGTTATCAACCTTTTTCCCTGCAGCATATTCAGCTCTCTTGAAATAGACAGCCGACTTGTGTGTAACTTGTGCGCAAGATACTGCATTTTTATCTTGAATATTTTTTTGCCGGCAGGGTATGTACAGCGTGTGGTTACAAACCGAATTATGTCTTGTGTCAGCCCTTTTGGCATTGCCTGCCACGGCTCGTGCGCTCTTTTCTGCAGGGCCGTAGAGATGAGACTAAGAAGGTTCAGCCTGAAGATAAACGAGTTAGATGCCAAATTCAGTACCTCGTTCTTGTCAAGAATAATGAAGTTGCAGGGCGTAGTGGCTTTATATGTTCGGGTAAATACCTGCATGCGACCGAATATTCCGTCAACCTGCAGGGGCATAGGGGCCGAAAGATATTCGTGAACTTCATATGAATAATCGTCTGCCGAGGCTATGGTTTCTACAGTTCCGTCAATAAGCATTACCAGAAAACCGCATTTGTCACCCTGCCTAAGCATAACCTCTCCTGCAGCAACTTTCTTGAAATTAAACTTAGTCTTGCTGACAATCAGCTCCAGTTCGTGTCTGCTCATGCCCATAAACAGGGGTATGCTGGTAAGCTTATCATACAGTCCGAACCGTTCCATAGCGTTTAATGTAAAATTTTCCCCTTCATTGAAGATGAGAACCACACTCTGTTATGTCCTTGCCGATCGGCATAAATAAGGTAAGCCATCAGCTCGGGATGCTTTTCAAGCACCTTCTGTGCTTTGTCAAGTCCCATCACCATGAACGATGTGGCATAGGCGTCAGCCACTGCACATCGGTCGGCAATGACGGTAGCCGACAGTATGTTGTGCTGAACAGGATAACCTGTCTTGGGGTCAATGGTGTGCGCATACTTCTTACCGCCTTTATAATAGAAGTTACGGTAGTTACCACTTGTAGCCATTGCCTTGTCGGTAACGTTGAGAACGGTCTGTAGTTCTTGCTGTTGCTGCAGCGAGTCATCCACTGGTTTAGTTACGCCTATGCGCCAGGGCACCCGTTCGGGACTAATACCGCTGGTGACAATCTCACCTCCAATCTCAACCATAAAGTTGTCAATGCCTTTGCTTCGTAGGAAATTTGCCACCACGTCAGAGCCATATCCCTTGGCAATTCCTGAACAATCGAGCATGATGCGTGGGTCTGTCTTCACCACACGACCGCCTGCGAGCCTAACCTTTTGGTAGCCGATAAGCTGTTTGAGCGAATCAATGACATGCTTGTCAGGTGGCACACCGGTTTTGAAACCGAAGCCCCATTCGTTAACAAGCGGTGCAACGGTAATGTCAAAAGCTCCGCCTGTTTCGCGCGATATTTCCTCAGCGAGGGTAAACACTTCCGTAAACATATTGTCTAAACATACGTTCCGGTTTTGGTTTACTTTCGAAATGACACTCTGTGGCTCAAAGGTAGACAGCGACGCGTTTACCTTATTCATTTCCCTTTCTATATCTTTTTGCAGGTCAATATCGCTCTGATAGGTGATGTTGTATGTCGTTCCGAAGATGAATCCGGCATTATGTTGGTAGGGTGTATTGTGCTGTTGGGAGACAATAACCACCGTCCCGACGATGAGCAAAGCCAGCAAGGGCACTTGCCAGAGCAGGCTGCGACGTTTTTGGTCTGGTTTGTTTGTAGCCAGATCCGGTTTATTTGTAGTGGTTTCTGGGGAGCTCATAGTTCAAAAATAATATTGAATGTACCACCGAGACGCGAAGCACCTTGCCGTCCGTAGCCCGGAACGTACCATGTGTTACCCAGAAATCCGTCATCGTGTACAATGCGTTTTCTGTATCTTACCGTCCATCCTAAGCGAAGCGGGCCTGTTATTTTTGCATCAATTCCCACAACAGCCTCTAACCAATGATAGTGTCCTTTGATATTATGAAAGCTGAAAGGTGTCCCTCCGCCCCAAACAGGGTCGATTACATCAGCGTGGTCAATGTTGAATTTATAATAAGTAAGGGCATACCTCATGCCTGCATACAGACGGTAAATGTCGTGTTTGTTCTTCATCAGGTTGAAGTCGACGCCAATCTTTCCGTATGGAGCCGATGTCTTAAATGCGGTCTGGGTTATGTCGTTTCTTTCGTCGGCCCGGCCCCATCCGGCTTCAATCACGGGGAAATACTTGTCTTTCAGGTTCACCCTCACTATGCCTTCAACCTGTCCGTAGCTCGACAGGCCCATCTGAATCAGTCCGATAGCGTCGACACCAGCCTGCACACCACGGAAGAAAGGTATCGAGTCGTCAACCTGTTTCAAGCGCAGGCGCTCCTGTTCAGCCTTTGAAGGGCGTTGCTTGCCCGTCTGTGCCTGCATGGTCAATGCACCTGCAAGCAGAGCCAGACTAAAGGCGATACTCTTTAAAATAGATATAGAAATGCTTGGGTGACGCATCATAGTCGATTTCCTTATGGTTGATGACGATTAAGTCGATGGCATGGCGGGTGTATCGTATGCCGGTGATGGTGTGGAAGAAATTCAGTCCACAGTCGGTCGACTCGAAGTGAGGACGGTTGGTTTTTTGCATCCAGACGGTGTCTTTATGCTGTCCGATATAGAAGAATAGCACGTCTTCGTCATGTCCGTAGCTCACGGGAAGCGTAAAGTTTTCGGCGTCATACTTTTTGTTCAGCAGCACCGAGTCGCGCTTGCCCTGACGTGGCGTAGATATGGTCAGCGTGTCGTTGAGTTTCGTTACCGGCCCCTTGAGCTGGTAATTGGCATATACGGTGTTGTTCAGCGGACAGTCTACCGACGTGCATGCAGCCACGAACACAACGACAACAAGTGCTGCGAACAGTCCTTGCAGCGATGACAATCGTTTTGTTTTCATAGTCGTTAGTTAAGTGTTTCTTCTATCTGGTAGTCGTTACGCTGTGGATTCTGCCTGCTTAACAGGTCTCCAATGAAACCGGCAAGGAAGAATTGCGACCCCAGTATCAGTGCCGTCAGTGCAACAAAAAACGATGCATGGTCTGAAAGAAGGTCGCCATAGGTACCGTTGTACAAGTTAATGACCTTGTCAACACATAGCCAGCACAGGGCGATAAAACCGATAAGGAATATGGCGCTGCCTATAAAGCCGAACACGTGCATGGGTTTTTTGCCGAAGTTGGTAAGGAACCAGAGCGTCAATAAATCAAGGTATCCGTTGAAGAAACGGTTGATACCGAACTTCGAACTGCCATATTTGCGCGCCTGATGGTGCACTACCTTTTCGCCAATACGGTCGAAACCGGCGTTCTTTGCCAGATAGGGGATGTAGCGATGCATCTCACCATACACTTCGATATTCTTGATAACGTCGCGCCGGTAGGCTTTCAGTCCGCAGTTAAAGTCGTGTAAATTGTGCACGCCGCTTATGCGGCGGGCCGTAGCATTGAACAGTTTCGTGGGGATAGTCTTGGTCAGCGGGTCATACCTTTTCTGCTTATAGCCTGATACGAGGTCGTATTTCTCCTCGGTAATCATACGGTAAAGCTCGGGAATTTCGTCGGGCGAATCCTGCAGGTCGGCATCCATCGTGATGACAACATCGCCTTCGGCCTTTCTGAAACCGCAGTAAAGGGCCGGACTTTTACCGTAGTTGCGGCGGAACTTTATGCCTTTTACGTTTTTGTCCTTATCGGCGAGCTGTTCAATTACTTCCCACGAGTTGTCGGTAGAACCGTCATTAATGAAGATGATTTCGTAGGTAAAGTGATGGTCTGCCATCACGCGCTGTATCCATGCGTGCAGTTCGGGCAGTGATTCTGCCTCATTATAAAGAGGTATAACAACCGATATGTTCATGCCATGTTTGTTTTATTCTGTGTTTATTTGCTCCTACGGCACACCAAGGCTATGGGCAGACTCATGATGAAACCTGCTATAAGGTTCTGCATCATGAAGATAAAGGCCTTCTCGACAGGCGAGAGCTGGAGCATGAGGTCTTTTATATTGGTCAGCTCCTGCGTGGTCATGCCCTGCGCCCTATATGCGGGTTCCAGAACTTTCATGCCATTGGCGAGGAGCATGTTCAGCGAACCGTTGTCGAAAAAACGGAGGTAAACATACTGTATGACGGCAAAAAGCAGTGATGCGTAGAAAAAAATGTATAGCGACAGAGCCCATGCACGCCTGAAAGATATGACGCCATCAAGCACCCCGTTGCGAAAACGCATGAGCAGAGAACCCACAAGGAAAGGCGTGCCCATGGCCAGCAGGCTGCCCCATGACGACGTGGGAGCAAGGACGACAGCCAGAAAGCTGGCTGTCCACAGCAGGGCAACGAACACGCCGTCCTGGCGTGCGAAAGCCTTTAGCTGCACAAGAGCTGCAATGTTAATCATATATCTTGCAAAGTTAAACATTTTATACAGAACGAAAAGTAGGCTATTCGAAAATTATGTTAAATGCAGATGATTAGCCCGTAAAGGCTGCATGGTTTCGCAATATATATATTACCTTTGCATCCGCAAAAGAGAAAAGCTCTCTGAAACATGGGCAAGTCTCCTACGACCAGCTCCTGAGGAATCCCCCAGGACGGGAACGAAGCAAGGGTACTTGGTTGTAGCGGTGCGATAGGAACAGCTTGCCCACCTGCCTCTTTAGCTCAGTTGGCCAGAGCACGTGATTTGTAATCTCGGGGTCGTTGGTTCGAATCCGACAAGAGGCTCTTCGGAAAGAAAGAATGATTGTATAATAGGATGGGATGTCGGCGCGGCTGATGTTTCATCCTTTTTTGTTTCCCGTAGCCTGCACCTGCCTTGTCTTGTAATTGTATTACGCCGTGGCGGCCCTTGCCTGTAAGTGCAAGGGTGGGGGTGCGGCGGCCGTCGAACGCTCGTACGGCAGCCGCCGTACAGGCATGATGGCGATCGTGGTAACACGTGTATGGCGGCCGCCGTATGGGCAGGTTGGCATCGTAAGGGGAGAAGACGGGTGTAGTGGGGAATGTGCCTGCCCGGCGTCATCGCTGAACGTCAACCCTGTACCCGCAGATGCATAAAAATGTTTGAATTTGTTTCTGATACCGAAAATACGATGTATCATGCACGATATTTAGTTAATAAGACTTAAACCTTGCGGTAAATCGCCTGCGATGTTGTTTCAAATTGCTATCTTTGCAGCCAAACAAAAAGACAAATGGCTTACGAACAACTTCAGCTTCAGAATCAGCTCTGCTTCAGGCTTTATACGGCCAGCCGCCTGATTACGCAGGCTTATGAGCCTTATCTTATGCCGCTTGGCCTTACTTATACGCAATACCTGGTGCTGATGGTGCTCTGGGAGAACGATGAGCAGCCGGTGAACGACATAGGCAAACGGTTGCTGCTGGGCATTAACACGATGTCGCCGCTCATCAGGAGGATGGAGAAAGCAGGCCTGCTTTCGCGTCACGACAGCCCGAGCGACAAGCGTCAGCAAATCGTTTTCCTGACCGCGAAAGGCCATGAAATGCGCGAGAAATGCGCCTTGATACCGCGGTGTATGGTTGCCGACCTTGCCGATTGCGGCATAGAAGCCGAACGCGTTATGGAGATAATGCCGGTGCTGGACGAAGTAATAGAAGGATTAAATCAACGGATAAAGCCGAACCAACAAAAAAGAAAATTATAATGAAAAGACTATTTCTTATCAGCATTGCCATGACTGTTGCCGGTCTGACAAGTTGCTCCGGAAACAGCCAACAGGCAAAAAGTGTTGTGAAAAAGCAAGTATTAACTCAGCAAAATGCGAAAAAAATGAACGTACAGGAACTGACAGCCGAGACTTTCAAGCAGAAAGTGATGAACTATGATATACATCCGAACGAGTGGATTTTTGAAGGAAGCCGCCCTGCTATCATCGATTTCTATGCTACATGGTGCGGTCCTTGCAAGCAGACGGCGCCCATTGTTGAGAAGCTGGCCGAAGATTATGCGGGCCGGATAGACGTGTATAAGGTCGACGTTGACCAGCAACAGGAACTTGCTGCGTTCTTCGGGGTGCAGTCGATACCCACTATTCTGTTCATCCCGAAAGAGGGAACGCCGCAGCGTGTGAGCGGAGCAATGCCGCGATCGGGCTTTGACGAGGCCATCAAGCAGGTGTTTAAGATGGAATAATCTTAACACAGATTCGGCAGGTTTACATGGATTCATAAGATGAAATTGTTTGCAGGATGATGGCAATCCGCAGTTTTGTACATGCAATATAAACCATAAAACGAAGAGTTATGGCAGAAAGAGATCTGGTTCTTGTGGAGATTTGCGACAACCCTGTGTTGGCAGAGGAAGTGAAGTGCAGGCTTGAAGAAGCCGAAATTCCCTGTATGGTCATCGACCAGACGCTTACGGGTGTCAACGGCGGCTACGGCGCTTTGCCAGGATTTGCCATAAAGGTATTTTCCAAATACGAAGAACGTGCCAGGGCTATCGTCGACGAAATCATGGACGAAAGGCGTCAGGATGTATCCGATATTGAAGAATGATGCAATCTTCTGCTTCGTAAAATTATTTCATTGCTATGGTCTGTAATCGTCCGGCGGACGTGATTCGCCCTGAAAAACTGCGTCTGCTCTTTATCTGTCTGGGCAATATCTGTCGTTCGCCCGCCGCACACGCGGTGATGCAGCATAAGATAGACGAGGGCAGACTGTCAGAAAGATTTTATGTTGACTCCGCAGGGATTGGCGGATGGCATGTGGGGCAGCTGCCTGATAAGCGCATGAGGGAACACGGTTACCGCAGAGGCTACCGCATTGACCATCGTGCACGCCAGTTCGATGCATCGGAAGATTTCCGCCGTTTCGACTATATTATTGTTATGGATCATGATAATTACAACCATATTACGTCGTTGTCGCCCGACGAAAAGCATCGTAAAAAGGTGCTGATGATGGCCGATTTCTTTACTCGTCATGATGGAGAAACCATTGTTCCAGACCCTTATTACGGCGACGGCAGCGCCTTTGAATATGCCCTCGACTTGATAGAGGATGGATGTGAAGGGCTTTTACGGCATTTCAAATAAACGGGAAAGACCGGTCAGATAAACAGAAGAGGCCGGTTAAATAGACAGAAAGAACCGGACATGATTGTGCCGGTTCTTTCTGTTTCTTCTTATCGTGCACTATAAATCAAAAGTCACGCTATCTGTTTTTTTATGTTATTGTTCTGCTATTGGTACGTTTTATTTTTACCTTAATGGTTAAGGGCGGTTGTTATACAGCCTTTGTTACATGGCGGGAAGCATGGAAATTTGTGCCTATCATGCAATAAAAAACCGAAATAATGGGAAAAAACATACAGCGCTTTAAACACAATTTGTATATTTGCATGACAATTATTGATAACGATTACCGCAAATGAAAACAGGACTTGTTTTAGAGGGTGGCGCCATGCGCGGCCTGTTCTCCGCGGGTGTAACAGATGTTTTGATGGAGAATGGCGTGGTGTTTGACGGCGTGATAGGCGTTTCGGCCGGAGCTTGCTTTGGTTGCAACGTCAAGTCGCACCAGGCGGGGCGTGTCATTCGCTATAACAAGGCTATGGCTCATGAGTGGCGTTATGCCTCGTTGAGGTCGTTGTTGACGACCGGCGACTACTTCGGGGGTGAGTTCTGCTATCATTATATGCCACGGCATATTGACATTTTCGATAAACAGACCTATGATAACGACCCGTCCGAATTCTGGTGCGTGTGCACGGATGTGGAGACGGGTGAGGCCGTTTACAAGCACTTTGATACGGTTGATGACGAGATGCTCGAGTACATTCGCGCGTCGGCGTCGATGCCTGTCGTCTCAAAGGTGGTTGAAATTGGCGGCCGAAAGCTCCTCGACGGGGGCATTGCCGATTCGATTCCCTTAAGATTTTTCCAGCGTCAGGGCTATGAAAAGAATGTGGTTGTACTGACGCAGCCCGAAGGTTACGTCAAGACGCATAACCGTCTGTTGCCTTTGATGAAGCCCTTTATCCGAAAATATCCCAGCCTTGTGCACGCCCTTGATACGCGTCATGAGATGTATAACGCCCAGACGGCGTACGTAAGTGGAGAGGAAAATGCAGGGCGCGCTTTCGTGATACGTCCTGCCGAAGCGCTGAAAATAGGGCATGTGTCACACGACCCTGCCGAGATGCAGGCCACTTATGACCAGGGACGCCGGCAGGCGATGGCGTCGTTGGACAGTTTGAAGTGCTTTTTGGCATAGCCTTTCTTGGGTGCATTGTGATTGTCGGTTCCTATACTATATAAGGTATAGTTAATGATGATTACACTGTAGTTTTGTAGGCATACAATCATCATGTTTAGGTATTTTGACCTTTAACCGCCGCTTTTCTCATTGTCATACCGGAAATTATTCTTACTTTTGGGCTGGAAAATAAATCCTTATCGTCTTCATGCTGTGGCATGACAGAAGCCCTGTTAGTCGCCGCCGACATGCAAGCAGGCTCATCCTGACGAAGTTTGATAACATTTGTTACCACCTGCCCTGACAATTCGGGCGTGGCATACATGTTGTACGCATGCAGTAAGGCAAATAAAAGTATCAAATTAAACAGTAAAACTTATGGCAAAGTTTGAGAAAGGAAAGGTTTTTGAGCAGCGTGGACTTGTGAATTATGTTGACGGTGGCGTGGTAAGCAAGGAGCTTATCCACAATGTGGCGGGCAGTGTAACGCTGTTTTCGTTCGACGCAGGGCAGGGATTGTCAGAACATTTCGCTCCGTTCGATGCCCTTGTACAGGTTATTGACGGCGAGATGGAGCTTACCGTAGAAGGCGTAAAGCACGCTATCAGGGAAGGAGAAGCATTTGTAATTCCTTGTGGTGCGCGCCATTCGGTGAACGCTGCACGGCGTTTTAAGATGATGATCACGATGATAAAGGGAAAGGAAACCAGCCAAGTAGAATTTACTAATCAATAATTTCACGACAATGAAAAAGACTATAGTAGTGTTCGGTTCAACGACCGGAATGACAGAAGAGGTAGCAGGCAAGATTGCAGACAAGCTTGGAACACAGGCTATTAACGTTACCGACTTTACGGCTGATACCATAGCCGAGAATGAAAACCTTGTGTTAGGCTCATCGACATGGGGCGCAGGCGATCTTCAGGACGACTGGTATGACGGCGTCAGCCTGTTGCAGGGTTCTGACCTCAGCGGAAAGACGGTAGCCATCTTCGGCGTGGGCGACTCGGAAGGGTACAGTGATACTTTCTGCGGTAGCATGCGCGCTATCTATGATGCTGTCGAAAAAGCCGGTGCAAAAGTGGTAGGAACCGTATCGACTGACGGCTATACGTTTGACGATTCCGACTCGGTTATCGACGGAAAATTTGTGGGACTGGCCCTCGATGAGACGAACGAGGCTGACAAAACCGACGAGCGTATTGATGCTTGGGTGGAAGAAATAAAGCCCGAACTGTAATACATTTGATGACAAACAACGTTTAACACATATTTCCGGCAGGCTTCACGGCCTGCCGGTTTTGCGTTTATACATGCCGTTCAAGTATGGTTTTGCAAGACTTGACTGCGAAAGCATGCTGGCTTTGTAGCTTTGGGCTGTGGCGATACAATATAATTCGGAGGCTGACGTTATCAGAGAAACTAAATTCTACAATGAGAAAACGATTTGCCTTGTTGCTGATATGCCTGCCCGTTTTGCACGCATCAGCCTGGAAAGAGCCCGGTACGACAACAGTTTACCCCCGTGTGGGTGTGAATTTTTCAAAGTTTAGTGGTGATAAAATTTATACATCTGCTTCGCCGTCAGGAGGTACCCCCAACCATATACCGGCGCAGTTTAAAACTGGTTTTACGGCAGGTGCTGAGGTTCAGCACCAATTTACAAACGCCATAGCAGGTAGTGTAGGTTTGCTTTACAGCCAGCAAGGCACGGCGTTCAAGAAAATTCCTGATATCGATTTCGATATGAAGATTAAGGAAAATAATCTGATTGTGCCCGTGATGGTAGTGGCAACGACAAAGTATAACGTTGATGTGAAGATAGGTTTACAGCCTGAAATTCGCGTATCAGGCGCCTTTAATAAAGTGCTGAACAGGGTAAACTTGTCGCTTCCGGTAGGTATAAGCTATGAGTACAAACACGTAGCTATTGACTTTCGCTATCATATCGGCCTTACACATGTGTATAAAGACCAGGATCAATACGACTTGTCTAACGGTAAAACCGTCATGCTGACGCTGGGATATGGCTTTGACCTGTAACCCTTGCTAACAGTCTGATACAGAGAAAGCGGCGATATTTGTTTAAAAAACAATAAAAAGTGTTATTGGTTATCGCATAAAAAGCTTTAAATCAATACCTTTGCATGCGGTAAAAGAGTATTGTGTTAACAGGATGCACAGATGAAAAGATTAAGACTTATATTGCTTACAGCCGTTGCATCAGCCATGTTGACGGGTTGCGGAACCACGTCAACGGTTCCTGTAACGGGGCGCAAGCATACCTTACTTGTCAGTGATGCGCAGGTGTTAAGCTTGAGCAATCAGGAGTATATCAAGTTTATGAAAAGCGCAAAGCTGTCTTCTGACGCAACCAATACAGCTATGGTGAAACGTGTTGGTACCCGTTTGGCCAACGCTGTAGAATCATATTTGCGTACCCATGGGGCCACGGCTGAAATTAAAAACTTCGCTTGGGAATTTAATTTGATACAAAATAAGGAAGCCAATGCTTTCTGTATGCCTGGTGGAAAAATCGTAGTGTATGAGGGATTGCTGCCTTATACGCAGAACGAAGCATCGTTAGCCATTGTTCTTGGCCACGAAATTGCGCATGCTGTGGCCAAGCATAGTGCCGAGCAAATGTCGAAACAGATTCGGCAACAGTATGGATCGGCTATCCTTGGCACCGTATTGAATTCGGCTGTAGGCAGTGGAGTGGGAGACGTAGCGTCGGCCATTGCCAGCCAGGGCTTCTCATTCGCTAACCTTAAATACAGCAGAAACAACGAGTCGGAGGCTGACCATATGGGCCTTATCTTTGCTGCCATGGCGGGATATGACCCTCGCGAGGCTATTCCTTTCTGGCAGCGTATGGCACAAGGCAACGGTAATCGCAACGATATATTCAGCGATCACCCGAGCGATGCAAGCCGTATTGCAGCCCTTAAGCGTGAAATGCCTGAGGCTATGAAATACTATCAGGCTGCTGTTCCATCAGCAGGCCGGAACAATACAGTAAGATTTTCGAATACAACCAAAAAGAAAAAGAGAGGGCGTTAAACCCTTCTGCTGCCGTTAAATCCGGCAGACCATATGCCCGCCCCTTCTTGTCGTTGAGACAAGAGGGGGCTTTTTTTATCTTATTGTTTTGTAATGTCAACATTTTATCTTAAATTTACCACAGAAAAACCGTATGCAAAGCGTGAGCTTGCGGAAATAAAGAACATATTTTTAAAATCTTAAACTTTAAGATAATGATAGATTACCTAACTACCAACTTTTGGCTTTTATGGACGCTTGTATGCGTTGTAGCCCTTATTCTGGAAGTGTCGTCTGGAACTTTTTATCTGATGTGTTTTGCCATTGGAGCAGTGGGTGCCGTTGCGGTTTCGCTTATGGGTACACCTTTATGGCTACAGGTGCTTGTCTTCTCGGTAATTTCTGCAGTTAGTGTTTTCTGTGTGCGACCACTCCTTGTCAAGTGTCTGCATCCTGTTCAAAAAGAGCGTTTGAGCAATGCCAGCGCATTGGTAGGGCGACAAGGAGTTGTGATAGAGCCCATTTCTGCAGAAAGACCGGGCTATGTGAGGGTAGACGGTGACGAGTGGCGTGCTGTAACGGCTGACGGGACAATGATTGAGCGTGGCGTCAACGTGCGAATTACAGCTATTAACAGCATTGTTGTTACCGTAGAGCCGGTGGCTTAGCAGGCTGTTATGGAAAGAATTTAGAACTATGTCAAACCTTTAATAGAATAAATTATGATTGGATACTATGTTGTGATTGGTTTTGTCCTCCTGGCTATCGTATTTGTCAAGATGGCGATAGTGATTATTCCACAAAGTGAAACGCGCATTATTGAACGCCTGGGTAAGTATTATGCGACGCTCGAACCGGGCATTAACATCATCATTCCTTTTATAGACAGTGCGAAATCTATAGTTACAATAGAGCGCGGAAGGTATGTTTACAGTAGCGCTATTGACCTTAGAGAACAAGTTTACGACTTTGATAAGCAGAACGTTATTACGAAAGACAATATTCAGATGCAGATAAACGCCCTGCTTTATTTTCAGATAGTTGATCCTTTCAAGGCTGTTTATGAAATCAATAATCTGCCAAATGCCATTGAGAAACTGACGCAGACAACGCTCCGTAACATCATTGGCGAGATGGAATTAGACCAGACTCTTACGTCGCGTGACGTGATAAATACAAAGCTTCGCGGTGTATTGGACGATGCTACCAATAAGTGGGGCATCAAGGTTAACCGCGTAGAGCTGCAGGATATCATTCCACCTTCGAGTGTGTTGCAAGCTATGGAGAAGCAGATGCAGGCTGAACGTGATAAGCGTGCGACCATTCTGACATCGGAAGGTAACAAGCAAGCACAAATTTTACAATCGGAAGGTGAGAAACAAGCTAAGATAAACAAGGCCGAAGCAGCCAAGCAACAGGCTATTCTGATTGCTGAAGGTGAGGCACAGGCTCGTATAAGGAAAGCTGAGGCAGAGGCTACAGCTATTGATAAAATAACGGCGGCGGTGGGGCAGTCAACCAATCCGGCCAATTATTTGCTGGCTAAAAATTACATCCAGATGCTGACGGATGTATCAAGTGGCGATAAAACCAAGACGGTGTTTCTGCCATTTGAGGCAAGTAACCTGATGGGAAGCATTGGCGGAATTAAAGAATTGTTTAAGAGTTAACAACTTGAATAACAAGCTAAAAGGCAGCGATCATCGCTGCCTTTTAGCGTTTATGCCTAAGCTATTCTGTCTTTGGTTCTAAACTTTTTTGTTTTTAGTTATGAATTATTTTATCTTTTGTTCTAAGCGATCTTATACTTAGTCCATAATGATTTTCCCTTTATTTTAGAAGTTTCTTCTCTTTCTGTTCTCACATATCCTTCTATATCTTTATGATATATGACAACACAAAAAGGTTCAGACTGGTAAAACGCAGTCTGAACCTTTTATAGTTTCAGTCTCAAGGTGTTCTGAAAGTACAGATCACCTGGGCTTTTTACCGCTTAATCATCCTCATCCTTTGCCAGAGGAACTTTTACAATGGCAAAGCCTGATGTCGTACGACCGGCATATAACCATAAGTTAAGGTCTTTACCATCGGTGCCTTTCTCGATGTAGTAGTTAGAATTGCCTCCGCAATAAGTTAAGTTTGCTCCACCGATAAGATACTTAAATACAGGGTTATGGTCCTCTGCAGCATCGAAGTTCTTGAGGGCCTCCATTGTATTTGCACCCTTGTTGATATTGAAAATGTATATACCGGGTACTGCTTTGCTTGCACTACCGAAACCAGCAGTAGTTACAAAGAGGTAACGATTACCGTTGAAAGTGAACACGCGTGCGGTGGTAGCCTCAAGCGGTAAGTTGTCTTTTGAAACAGTATACTTGGCATTTAATGACTCGTCTACAAGGGTAACACCAATCTTATTGCCTGAATAGATGTATTCGTCAGTGCCATCAACACGATAGACATTGGTGCAAAGGCCGGGTAATGTGCCCTGAACGGGGATTACTTCAGGTGTGCCAACAGTCTTGTATGCGCTTATAGGCACGCGGATAAAGTCCTCACCAGTGTTATTTGCACCGAAGTAAATAAATCCGTTTCCGCTTGCATCCAGTGTCAAAGACATGTTATCGCCATGACGTGCCTTTACAAAAGGCAACGTGCTGATGTCGATATTGGCAATACATTCTGGCGCAGAGGTAGCATCTTCATAATAGTAAACCTTGAGAGGAGAGGTGGCACCACTGGCCAAACTTGCCAGATAGATGTGACCTCCGGCCAGGGCTCCCATGTTGTATTTGAAAGTACCGCCAGAGATTCCGGTTGTATTCAGCATAATTGGATTGCTTACATTGCCAGCCATTACATCAGAGACCTTCAGGAGATGTGGCCCCATACTACGGTTTACAATAAGTACATGGGTCCCGTCGTAATCAGTACAGCGAGTGTTTGCATCTTTCATACCTGCATAAGCATTGGTATTATCAAAGGCGTATGTGGTGACTTTCTCGAAATCTCCGCCAAAAACAGGAACCTTTTTACGTATGGTTACAAAATAATCTTTGTAACGATTGTGGTTCATTATGCGGATAGTCTTGGTGCGTTCCGTGGTTTCTTCGTCCATTGAGAAGTCGATAGTGTCATGAGTTAACTTAGCACCATCAGAGGTTTTTGCCTCAACAACAATCTTGCTGAAATCGGTAGCGATATTTACTCGTGGGAATTTCACCGTCTTTTTATCCTCATCAATCGTTCCTTCAAGCTGCACAGTGTTTCCGCTTCCGTCTTGGGCGTTGATGATTTTCAAGCCTAACAAGTCGGTTGCATAAGGGTAGACGGTAGCTGATGGGTAGTCATCGGCGCAGCCGCTCAGCAGTGCTGTCACTGCGAGTGCTGCCAAACCAATGTATGATTTAAATTTATAAGTCATCATATTCATAAACCTTTAGTTGTTTAATTGTTTGTAGAAGGCCAGCCAGCTGTCTGTGTAAGGTGATAGCCACGGTTGGCATAGTCGGTGATTTGGTTTGTACCTATCGGACAAAGATAGGGATTTACATTAACCACATTGAGATATTTCAGGCGCGGTTGTGTCGTTTCTGCCTGGAACCAACCCTTAATAGCTGTGGCATTACTTCCGTTGTAGGTAACATAATCGCCTGAAGAAGTTCTTACACGAAGCTTACCAACATATTCAGAAAGCTTACCGGCGAGGGTACCTTGCCCATGAGTTAAGTCGACATACATGCCGTGGAGCAGCCCATTTGCGCGAGCGTCGGTATCCATGTAGTTCAGTTTGTGCCAACGACGCAGGTCTATGATACGGCCCGGTTCAAAGGCAAATTCCATACGCCGCTCCCTACGGATTTCCCAAAGCAGGCGTGGAACATCGCCGTCACGGCTGGGATCATTGGGCAGACTGGCCAGCATGAGATGGGCAGTCTTATGCAAGCCCTTTGTCTGTTGAATGTTATCGAGTGGCCGGTCACGAATAGCGTTGATGGATAAATCCAAGTCTTGCTGTGTAACTGCGCCCTCACCGAGGGTCTCCAGTTCTGCTTTAGCCTCAATCCAATTCAATAAAACCTCTGAATAACGGATGACAGGGAATCCTGTTACGTTATTAGTTCCTGTCCATTCGGTGGCCGGAGAGCCATTCTCTTTGACATAGTTCAGCGCTGTGCGTGGAATAAACTTGACTACATATAGCAAGCTTGAACGAGAACGGATAGTGAGAGAATCGTAGAATGTTGCCTCAAAGCGCGGGTCACGTGTCTTGATAAGGTTATCGAGTGTGAAGTCGTTGGCATGTGCAACTGTTGATTCGTGGTAGTCCTTACCATCAACACAGTTGAACGATTCGATAAGATTCTTTGTAGCACCTGCTGCCAGAGCCTCGTTTACGTTGCAATAAGATGCGATGCAATGGGTCACGCCGAGCGATGCGTCGTACTTACGGTACAGAAGAACATCCTTTTTCTTCGTCAGGTCGTAAGAGCAGAAAAGGTCGCGGAACGGTGTTTCGATCTGGTATTTACCGCTTGAAATAACCATATTCCCTGCGTCAACAGCAAGCTTGAAGAACTTAGCGGCACGGTCGTTATCATTATAATAATACTTCTGCCAGCTTCCCTCATACAGTGCATAGCGTGCAACGAGCGCAGCTGCAATATAGCGATTGATATAGCCTTCGCCATCATTGAGCCTTACATTTTGCAGAGCGAAAGTGAAATCGTTATATACCGAGTCCATCACATCGTTGCGGGGCGTGCGGTCTTTATAAATTTCGTCCTTATCAGTGTTGGTAATTTCACGATTATAATAAGGCACATCGCCGAAGACATTCACCAGTCGGGCATACTCCATACCGCGGAACAGACGTCCAATGCCTGTCCAATGCTTGTTGGCTGATGCCGAAAGTATGCCGCCCATATACTGTTGAATGCGGGCAAGCATGATGTTAGCCTTGCGCACCATGGCAAAATCCCATGTGGGACCACAATACTGACTCTGATAGTTATCGGTGCCTTCTGTAGTACTTCCAATTGAAGTGGGGACCTGACGTCTGAAGTTTGTCTGACTGCTATTGTTCAGAACATCGTCACTGAACGTGTTATTGTTGATGCCCGGAGCATAGTAAATAGTCCACCCTTTACCGTACCCTGGAAAGTAATAGCTGTAAAAGTCGTTGGCATACAGACGGACTTTCTCTTCGCTCGTCCAGAATTTACTGTCCTGCTCTTTCGTGAGCGACGGGCGGTCAAGCACATCACTGCAACTGCTGAAGCCGAGCAGTCCCAACATGAGTATAGGAATGATATTGCGTTTCATAATAAATGATTTTAGAAAGTAAGTTGAAGACCAAATGACATTGACTTAAATACAGGCGTTCCCGTACCGGTACGTCCCAGGTTGTAGTTGGAACTGAACATAGAATAACCTGATATAGCTTCAGGGTCTATGGGCAGGCCTCTCAAATGGTCGAATGTAAAGAAGTTCTCAAGAGATACGTATACACGGCAGTTGGTGATGTAAGCCTTACGTATCCACTCCTTGGGGAACGTGTACCCCAGGTTGATATTCTTCACGCGTAGGTAAGCCATGTTAAGCAAATATTTGCTTTGCGTCTGCATGGTAAAGCCAGTATTGCTTCCGCCGAGGTCCCAGGCGCGTGGGTAAAAGGCGTTGGTGCGCTTCTCTGTCCAGTAGTCTTTGGCAAAGGTTTCAGGCATAGCGCCTTCCTTTGCGTTCCATCCCGGGATGGCAAGCTGTCCTGCTCCCCAAATCTTACGCTTGCCAATGCCCTGGCAGTAGATTGAAAAGTCGAACCCTTTATAGTCGGCTCCTAAACGGAAACTATATTCATAGCGCGGGGTAGAATTGCCTATTACCTTGAGATCACCGTGGTCACCGAACGTACCAGAGCCGCTATCAATGTAGCCATCACCGTTAAGGTCAACGAACTTTACGTCGCCAGGCGAGCAAATAAGCTTATTGCCATCCTCGAAAGCTATTTGGTAAACGGGGTAGTCACCCGTCTGAACATGCGTGATATGAGGTGTACCTTTGTATATAACGGTGGTTTTTTTGATATTCCCGCTGCCGTCATAGGCGAAGTCTTCCTTCTGATAAAGGCGGTCGGTTATGTAGCCCCAGATGTCACCGTAGGTACTTCCCGTTGCGAAAGTATTGTAGATTGAGCGCGCGCTCCACTTGGTTTGATAATCAGCTCCGCGCACAGTCTTGGTCTTTGCATCTGATATCTGGAAGGTTCCGTTTACGCCAATGCCGTTAGAGAAGCGGTGATGGTAGTCGACAGATATCTCCCATCCCCTGGTCTGCAGCTCACCATAGTTGCCTTTCGGTGCTTCTGTTCCGAGGGTTACAGGCAGGCTTTCTCCGGCAATAATCATGTTCTTGGTTTTACGATTAAACCACTCGAAGCTAACGCCAAGCTCATTTTTGAGGAAGCGCAGGTCAAAACCTAAGTTAAGAGTTTCAATACGTTGCCAGCCAATACTTGCATCAACCAATGAAGGTGTGCCGAAATAGGTAGCCAATTTGCCGTCATAGCCAATCCATGAACTTTGTCCGCTCGGGAGGAACGACTGATAAAGGGAGTTACTTACCGACTGGTCGCCGATGGAACCCCATGATGCACGGAACTTACCGAAGCTTAAAACCTTCTCAATGGGCTTCATAAAGTTCTCGTTTGTAAATACCCATCCTGCCGAGAATGAGGGGAACCACTCCCACTGTAAGTCCTTGGGGAACTTAGAAGAACCGTCTCGACGCAGGTTGGCTTCGAAGAGACACTTGTCCATGAACGCATAATTGAAGCGCCCGAAGAAGCCTAACTGTGCATCCCAGTTGCGCGAAGCGTCAATGAACTGCTGGCCTGAAGCCAGGTCAAACTGCGGATTGCTCTGTTCGATAAGATCAGTCTTGCGACCCTTGTATGAGCTGTAGTTGGTTGTTACACGGTTCATACCGAGCATGAATTTCATGGCATGCTCTTTCTCTGCGCCCAGATTCAGGCGATAAGTAGTGTATGTATTGATGGTGCTCTGGTTATACTTATAGGTATAATTGCTCACACTTGTTGCCGTATTATTGCTGAAATACGTCTGGTAGGGGAAGCGATAGGCGGGCATTCCCGAGCCATCGGTAACGATGTTGCCGTTTTCATCCACATACACCTGGTCGCCGTTCTTGTCGATCCAGAGCTCGGGAGCATACCATTCCTGACCGCCGGTATACTGAATTACGGAGTTGTTGCGGTCTGTTGCCTGGTGAGCGTAGGTATAATCAAACTGTGCATCCCAGTTCTTTGTGATGTTGAGCGTGGCACCAAGGTTCACATTGAAGTACTTGTCCTGCAGGTTATCCGTGTTGCTCTGTGCAATTTCGGCTACCGGTTCGCGCAGATTATGTCCATGTTGGTCCTGTACACCTTCCGGCATCAGGCGGCTCCAGCGATACAAGTACAGCCAAGGGTCGGCCACCGTAGTGCCTACACCCGGGTAGCGCTTGTTGCGATCAGAGTATATTGCGCCCGCACGGACGGTGAAATACTTATTGATTTCGGACGATAATTTAACCGAAGCATTGTAACGACGGAAGTCATCATGCTTGGCGGCTTTCATCATACCTTCCTGGTTCATCAAGCCAAGGCCGATGTTATATGTGGTTTTTCCGCTCTTTCCGTTGATGGAAAGGTTGTGCTGCGACGATGGAGCCCAGTTGCGAACCATGGCTTTTACACCGTCGTATATGCGGTAACCATACTTGTCGGTGCCATCAAAGATCCAGTCACGACCGTATACAACAGGGTCGTTATACTTTACAGAGCCTCCGTATTTCTGTTGCCACTCGACGGCTTTCTGATAGCTGTCCTCGTTGATACGCCAGAAACCGCCCGCCGGCATCGCATCTTTTCGGTTGATTTGCGCATCAAGCGTATAGCGCAATCCCTCAAGACCGGCCATATTAATTTCCTTGGCAAGGTGCTGGAAAGAGAAGTTATTGGTGTATGTTACTTCAAATTTGTCGGTGTTTGCACCCTTTTTCGTGGTGATGAGCACGACGCCGAAAGCTGCCTTTGAACCATAGATTGACGATGCGGCTGCGTCCTTGAGAACCGAGATGGATTCGATATCGTTGGGGTTTACCAGCTGGATACTCGGAATCTCAACATTGTCAAGCAGAATCAACGGCGAGTCACTTCCATTTACCGAAGCCACTTGTCCACGGATGCGAATAATCGGATCGGAACCCACTTCACCTGTAGGTACTCTGATGTTCATACCTGGAACAACGCCCTGCAGGCCGCGTCCCACGTCGGCTATAGGCCTGCTCGAGAGCGATTTATTGACGTCTACCGATACAACGGCGCCGGTGAGGTTGGCCTTTTTCTGTGTACCGTAGCCCACAACAACCACTTCATTGAGCTGCTTGTTGTCCTCTTTCAGGGTAATGTTCATGCTGCTGCTGGCGCTTACCGTCTTGGAAGCGAAGCCCACATAGCTTATTTCGAGCTGTGCTCCGGGCTTTACGTTCAGCTGGAAATTGCCGTCTATGTTGGTGATGGCGGTGTTTTTAGTGCCTCTTTCAGTCACGGTTACACCCACCAAAGGCTCACCGTTCGAGTCGGTTACATGTCCCTTGACGGTCTTTTTCTGTTGTGTGGCATTGAGTGAATACGTGATTTCGGTCTTCGAATCAGTCGCGGAGGGAGCGGCAAAAGCTCCTGCGGGCGACAGCAATCCTGTGAGAAGACACATGCACGCTGCTTTCTGGATAGAGCCTGAATGGCCGCTTGTCCATAGGCTAATCCGTTTAAGGTTATACGTCACAATTCTCATGTTAGGTTTTATTAAATAAAAAATTATTCAGTTTTTAGCATAGGTCGTGCTTAAGAAGCACTATTTTAGTCTTCGGCCTCCAAATTTAGAAAGAATAATTCTAATCAGCAAATTTTTAGCAAAAAAATAAAAATAACGCCTTTTTTGAGCTTCTATGTTTAAAAAATGCTATAATGACGGGCATATCTCAATTCTGAAACCTTGCGTCGGCGCGGCGGATGGCCGTTGTTTTTTGTATAAATTCTTCGTGTCCGGCGGGTTTCATACCTTTCTTCAGGTGCTTATACGATGGGTATTATACGGCATGGTTTGTCCCTCCATGGGCTCCGGCTGACTTTATGGCGGCCGTGGCACATGCGTGTGACGGCCGTGGTACGCTTTTTACGGCAGTCGCGGTGTGCGCGTACGGCGGCCGTCGTACGTCGGCCTCGGGCGCCTTATGGCTCATGCCCTGCGGCGGCGCGTGCGGGGCTGGCGGCAATGTTGCCCGTCGGGAGAGATTGTGGGCGGCAGATGCTTGTTCGCCATGGATATTTGCTATCTTTGCAATGGTATGCCGTTTTCTGCAACAACGCTTAATATAATAAAGGTGAAACTGTGCCGGTTTTCGGTTTCAGGCATGATATTTGCAGGTGTCGTATGATGATGACCAGGCCGGCTTTTGCGGTCGGGCGTGTTGTAGAAACGAATAAGTTAAACATTAAACGAACAGACGATATGGAAAAGACGATTACAGTTAACGGAATGAAGTGTGAGCATTGCAAGGCAACGGTTGAGGCTGCGCTGACGGCCCTTGACGGCGTCCGGAGTGCCGAGGTGAGCCTTGCCGACCGCAACGTGAAGGTGAATTTTGACGAAAACCTCGTAAACGAGGCGCAGATGAAGAGCGCTGTTGACGGTGCGGGCCACTTCGAAATGGTGAACGAATAACGATGAAACAGACTATTCCTGTCGTTGGCATGGCGTGCTCGGCATGCTCGGCCAACGTAGAACGCAGGCTGAACGACCTGAAAGGTGTCCGGTCGGCATCGGTTTCGCTGGCCGGTCGCACGGCGCTCGTCGACTTTGATGAGCACGAAATATCGCTCGCTGACATGAAACGTGAAATCAATTCCATTGGCTACGACCTCGTTGTTGAGGCCGACCGCTCGGTCGAGGCGATACAGAAGCGCGAATATACGGTGCTTCGCCGCCGCACGTTGCTTAGCTGGGCGCTGTCTATACTGGGCATGTGCGTCAACATGAAGTGGATAAATCTCGGCAACGATGGCTTTACCAACCAGGTGGCTATGCTGATAGCACTGGCCAATATGGTATTTTGCGGCCGTGCGTTTTATACGTCGTCGGTCAGGCAGTTGCGCCACGGGGCTGCGAATATGGACACATTAGTGGCCCTGTCTACGTCGATAGCGTTTATCTTCAGTGTCTTTAATACCTTCTGGGGAGAGGCTACATGGGGCGCCCGCGGGATGGAATGGCATACCTATTTCGACTCGTGCGGAATGATAATTACCTTTGTTCTCACCGGTCGAATGTTGGAAGAGAAAGCTAAGGACAGCACGGCAACGAGCATCCGCCAGCTGATGGGCATGGCGCCTAAGACGGCACATATCTGCCGTTCGCCCCGGCCAGCACCGGCTGAAGCGGGTAAAGCTGCCGGAGATGAGGTGGAAGAGGTACCCGTTTCTACTATAGATGTAGGCGACATTCTGGAGGTAAGACCGGGCGAAAAGGTGCCTGTCGACGGGGAAGTTACATGGGCGGAGAGCTTCATGACGCCTGATGCTGCCTACGTTGACGAAAGCATGATAACGGGAGAACCCACTCCGGCCGAGAAGCGACAGGGCTCAAGGGTGCTCGCCGGCACTATACCCAGTCAGGGAAAATTCCGTATGCGGGCCCGCCAAGTGGGCGAAAACACAGCCCTTGCCCATATTATCAGGATGGTGCAGGAGGCAGAAGGGTCAAAGGCTCCGGTGCAGCGCATCGTAGACAAGGCCGCCCTCGTGTTTGTTCCGACCGTTGCAGGCATCGCCCTGCTTACCTTCGTGCTGTGGCTTTTGCTCGGCGGGATGGCGGTTTTGCCACAGGCTATCGTGTCGGCCGTGGCGGTATTGGTCATCGCCTGCCCCTGTGCCATGGGCCTTGCGACGCCTACGGCCCTCATGGTTGGCATAGGAAAGGCGGCCGACAAGCATATTCTCATCAAGGATGCAACGGCTTTGGAGCGGTTAAGAAAGGTTGACACGCTGGTTACTGACAAAACAGGCACGCTGACGATACCCAATAAAAATGTTGACTTTACAAAGGCTGACACGCTTCCTCCCGAAGCGCGCGAGCAGCTTAAGCCCCATGCCCGCGAGGCCATGCAGCAGCTGGAAGGGCAGGGTATAGACGTGTGGATGATGAGCGGAGACAAGGAAGAGGCTGCCGCTTTTTGGGCAGGGAAGGCCGGTATCGCTCATTTCAAGAGCCGTTGCGTGCCAAACGACAAGGAGGAAAAGGTGCGCGAGCTGCAGGCCGACGGCAGAACCGTGGCCATGATAGGCGATGGAATAAACGACACGCAAGCACTGGCTCTGGCCGATGTTTCAATAGCCATTGGCACAGGAGCCGATGTAGCCATGGACGTTGCGCAGGTAACGCTGATGACTGACGACCTTATGGCACTGCCCGAAGCCGTAAAACTAAGCCGGAAGACGGTGCGCATGATATGGCAAAACCTCTTCTGGGCGTTTGTTTACAATATAATTTGTATTCCCCTTGCGGCAGGCGCGCTTTATCTTTTCGGCATCAGCTTCCAGATAACACCCGCTTGGGCCAGTGCGTTGATGGCGCTGTCGAGTGTCAGCGTGGTGCTGAACTCGCTGCGATTAAAGTTTGCTTGATATAAAATAACAAAGGCCACCTCGCAGGGTGGCCTTTATTTGTATGGGCGATTTACCTGACGGGTACAGGATAATCGTATTGTTTTCCATAGTAATTACCGCTTGGATACCAATTCTTTTCAACTGAAAGCTGGAGCGAGAACGTCGGGTTTGGCGTCCATCTAATGGCTGCACCAATCTTGTCTCCTATATTATTATAATAAGGTGTGCCGTAAAAGTCGAAGCCTCTGCCATAATATCCCATGCCGCTGGTATAATAAGCGGGATAGCTTTTAAGCCCGCTGTTTACCAAACTCTTCTGTCCGTAGACATAGGCTGCCCAATGATCGTTGAACCTATAGCCCAATTCGGCATACAGTCCACCGCTTGTGACATTGGCCCCGTCCCAGTTAAGATGCTGCAAATAGCCCCCTGTCGCCAGCCATCCATGCTTGCCGAGCGGGGCGAGATAGGTGGCATTGATTTGCTGTGCAAAGCCAGCGCCGTGCGGAGCATGCTTGCCAAAGGCCGCCATGACGCTGAAATCGATGCTCGCATTAAGGCCACGGTGCAGGCCTCCGTATGTGAGATTGTCGTCGGTGGTATTAGAATCGTCTGGCTTGTTGGTCGTTTTGTTGGCGTGACAATTGTCTTTGCGCTGTATGTTGACGTCGTGCGGACGATTGTTTCCCGACTGATTCGACAGAACTTCTGATGAATAAGGTTGGTCGGTTACAGGCTTCATGATGAGCGATGAGCCCATCGGCATGGTAGCTGTACCTGCTGAAGGCGTGGTATTCATGATGGACGTGCCGGGCACAAACTTCATAGTCGCTCCGTTTCTAAGCGTGTTTCGGTCGACCTGTGCATGCACGGCTATGGTCATGCACGGCGTAAAAACTGTAAGAAAATATCTGTTCATACCTGTGATTTTTCTTTATAGGTGCAAATATATGGAAAGCATTTGACAGCAATGTCACGCATTAGCCTTTTTTATTATTGTTTTGTATAAAAATCTCTAATGGCTTTGTATATTGGCAATTAAATGGATATCTTTGCACAAAAGGCTGATAGGGCAGGAGCATTGCGCTGTCAGGCCGACATAATTCCTAAAACTTGAAGAGTAAAAACCATGAATTTCTTTAAACGATTGTTTAATGGAGTCGCTGAAACGCCGGAAGAAGAGCAGAAGGAACAGGATGCACGCGACTTCGATGTACTGAAGTATGACGGTGTGGCTGCGCTGCGACAGCATGTGTTCGACTATGCCGAGAAGTGCTTTATACATGCTCTTGACATTCACGATGACCTTGAAATACACGACTATCTTTCGCAAGCCTGCATCCAGTTAGGCAAGCTTCCCGAGGCCATTTCACAGCTTCGCATACTTGCTGACGCCGAACCGGAGAACCTTAATATATGGCTTCGCATGGCCGGTGTGGCGTATATCATGGAAGATTATGACACCATGGCCACGGCTTGTGAGAAGGCAAGGGCCATTGATGACGCGAATCCGCGTGCCAATTACGATTATGCACGTGCCCTTATCGGGAAGAACGATGCAGCTACGGCTGTTGAATTCCTGACAAAGGCCATCGAAAAGTGTGGAGGAGAACCCTATTGGGAGGCTTACTTGCTGCGCGGACAAACCTGGCTTGACTTAGGTAAGGTTGCGGAAGCAGAGCACGATGCCGACTTCCTGCTGTGCCACATTCCCGACCATGAGGACGCCTTGATACTGAAGGCATGTTGTCAGGACGCGCAGAATATGACAGCAGAAGCCATTGAAACCTTAGACAAGGCGCTTTCTGCCAACCCGTTTTGTGCGTCTGCTCTTGAACAACGGGCTCGTCTGAAGCATCTTTTGGGAGATGAACAAGGAGCTGAAGACGACGAAAAACAGTTGCACGAACTCGCTCCCGAAAACGGAAACGCAGTGCCCGACAAGGCCGAGGACATCGCTGACACAACGGAAAAGGCTTATAAAAACATCAATCCCTTTGCATAAAAACGTAAGCATTTTGATAAAAAACCTGCCAAAATGTTTGCCCATTAAGAAAGAAACCTATATATTTGCAACCGATAAGCCTTTCTGATTGTACTATTGTGTACAGCAGACAGGGTAGGAAAGGACAGATAATCATGACGAATTCTTACGCATCTTGTTACTATTACTTTTACTTTGCAAGGAATTGTAAGGCGGGAAGTTGCGTGTAGATTTCAACTTAAGACAACAGATATTAAACCAAAAAAGGGTTTACAGTCAACGTCCCGCTTCATGAAAGGTGAAGCGGGACGCCTTGTTTAAGCCCGTCAATACGATAAAACGACAAGATGAAAAGGATAGCGATACAAGGCATTCACGGTTCATTCCATGACATTGCAGCCCGTCAATACTTTGCGAATGAGCAAATACAGCTCGACTGTTGTGCCACGTTCGAAGAGGTTTTTGAGCATACACGGCTCGACCCTACAGCCATTGGTATGATGGCTATCGAAAATACCATTGCCGGATCGCTGCTGCATAACTACGAGCTTCTGCGTGCAAGCGGTCAGACTATCGTCGGCGAGCACAAGCTTCACATACAGCATTGCATTTGCTGTATGCCTGAAGACGATTGGGATTCCATCATCGAGGTTCACTCTCACCCCGTCGCACTCATGCAGTGCAGGCAGTTTTTGGCCGGTCATCCTTCGCTGAAGGCTGTTGAAGCAGAGGATACAGCCGGTAGCGCAGCGCTGATAAGCAACAATCGTTTGCGCGGACAGGCTGCCATTTGCCATCCTGATGCCGCACGCTTATACGGCTTAAAGGTATTGGAAGACCACATAGAGGACAACAAACATAACTTTACACGCTTCCTCGTTGTGACCAATCCGCTTAAGGCCGACTTCCTGCGGCCACTGGACAAAGCCAACAAGGCCAGTATGGTTTTTTCGTTGCCGCACACCGAAGGCTCGCTTTCGAAGGTACTTACCATACTAAGTTTCTACGACATTAACCTTACAAAGATACAGTCGTTGCCCATAATCGGTCAGGAATGGGAGTATCTTTTCTATGTCGATGTGACGTTCAGCAGTCTCGTTCGTTACCGTCAGTCGATAGATGCCATTAGTCCTTTAACGAAAGATATTAAGATTTTAGGTGAATATACCGAGGCAAAAACCGGCAAGTAAGCATGGGAACAACGCCTGAAAACGTATATATTCTCCATACATAAAATAAGAACAGCAATGATAAAACCCGCAGAACGTGTCAGCTCAATACAAGAATATTATTTCAGTCGCAAGCTGAAGGAGGTGGCCCGGTTGAATAAAGAGGGGCAGGATATTATTTCGTTGGCCATTGGTTCGCCCGATATGCCGCCGTCTGAACAGACTATTGACAGGCTCTGTGCGGTGGCACGACAGCCCGATGCGCACGGATACCAGCCTACAAGTGGGCTTCCGGAGCTGCGCCGTGCGATGGCAGCTTTCTATCGTCGCATTTATAACGTAGAACTTGACTCCCAGAAAGAGCTTCAGCCTATTATTGGTTCAAAAGAAGGTATCATGTATGTTACGTTGGCTTTCTGCAATGCGGGCGATGCCGTTCTTGTGCCCGACCCGGGTTATCCCACCTATACGGCGGTGAATAAACTGTTTGGAACGCAGGTCATTAAATACAATTTACGGGCCGATAACGGTTGGCAGCCCGACTTCGACCAGCTTGAACGCATGGACCTTAGCCGCGTAAAGGTGATGTGGGCCAATTATCCGAACATGCCAACAGGCGGTAATGCCCGCCGCGAAACGTTTGAACGGCTGGTTGACTTTGCCCGCAAGCACGATATTTTAGTGGTGAACGACAACCCTTACTCGCTTATTTTGAATGAGCACCCCGTGAGCATTATGCAGACAGAAGGCGCACGGGACTGCTGCCTTGAACTGAATTCGATGTCGAAAAGCCACAATATGCCCGGGTGGCGCGTGGCTATGCTCGTGGGCAGTGCGCAGTATATTCAGTGGATGTTCAAAATACAGAGCAACATAGAAAACGGTATATTTCGTGGCATACAGCTTGCAGCTGCCGAGGCTTACAATACGAATAGCGCCGAATGGCATCGAAGAAACAATATTGAAACATACCAAAGGCGCCGCCAGATAGCCGAAGACATTATGCGTGCACTGCATTGCGACTTCGACCCTGCGCAAGTAGGCATGTTTCTCTGGGGCCGTATTCCCGACAGATACAGCGATGCAGAGCAGCTCACCGAGGCGGTTCTTCACAAGGCCTGCGTCTTTATCACCCCCGGATTCATATTTGGTGACAACGGAAAAAGGTACATTCGCATCAGTCTTTGCGCTAAGGACGACAAAATGCATGAGGCTCTTCGCCGCATTCGTGAGGCCGAATTGTAATATCGTCGTGCCGGATAAATCACCCCGATACCATTATTTCAGAACAACATTATAAAAGATAAGCTATGGAATTAGAGCTTCAACCCCTGAACCTCCCGTCGGATAAGGGAGAACGCCCCATCGTGATTGCCGGCCCCTGTTCGGCTGAAACCGAGGAGCAAGTGATGACAACGGCCCGTCAGCTGGCCGTCAAAGGCTGCCATATGTTTCGTGCCGGCGTGTGGAAACCGCGCACAAAGCCCGGCGGTTTCGAAGGAAACGGCGAGATAGCCTTGCCCTGGCTGCAGGAAGTGAAGAAAGAAACGGGCATGCTTACGGCTACCGAGGTGGCGACGCCAGAGCATGTTGAGCTGGCGTTGAAGTATGGAATTGACATTCTTTGGGTTGGCGCGCGCACGTCTGCCAACCCTTTTGCCATGCAGGAACTGGCCGAAAGCCTGCGCGGTTTCGACGGCCCCGTACTGGTAAAAAACCCTGTAAACCCCGACTCGGAGCTGTGGATGGGCGCCATGCTGCGCCTTAACCAGGCAGGAATAAAGCGTCTGGGTGCCATCCATCGCGGCTTTTCGTCGTGCGACAAGAAAATATACCGCAACGTTCCCATGTGGCAAATACCTATCGAACTGCACAGACGCATCCCCGATTTGCCCATCATCTGCGACCCCAGCCATATAGGAGGCCGCCGCGACCTTATTGCACCGCTCTGCCAGCAGGCCATGGACCTGGGCTTTGACGGGCTGATTGTCGAGAGCCATTGCACGCCGGACGAGGCCTGGAGCGACGCAAGGCAGCAGATTACGCCCGATATTCTCGACTATATTCTTAGCCTTTTGGTAGTCCGTAACGAGCATACCACCACCGAAGGACTGCGTATGCTGCGTGGCCAGATTGACGAATTAGACAACAGTTTAATGGAACTTCTGGCGCGCCGCTTCCGTATTTGCCGCGAAATAGGCACGTTCAAGAAAGAGCATAACATGACCGTTCTGCAGGCCGGACGCTATAGCGAGATTCTGCAAAAGCGCGGAGCGCAGGCCAGTTTGTGCGGAATGGATGCCGAATTTGCGGCTCGCGTCTTCGAGCTTATTCATGAAGAGAGCGTGCGCCAGCAGCTAAAGATTGTGAACGAATAGGCTGCAAGCCGCTTTCCCTGCATGTTGTCATTGCCCCTGAAGCATGGCATGACGCGTATTTAATGCAGGCAACCGGCGCACACCGTTTAATTCTTTGATTATGAAAATATTGATAATGGGTGCAGGCAAGATGGGATCGTTCTTCACCGACCTGCTTAGTTTCGACCACGAGGTGGCTGTTTATGAACGTGATGCCCGCCGTTTGCGCTTTACATATAATTGTCAGCGGTTTACGTCGCTTGAAGAAGTGCGCGGCTTTCAGCCCGAATTGGTTATCAACGCCGTTACGGTAAAGAATACGATTCCTGCCTTTGAAGGGGTGCTCCCCTTTCTGACTGACAGCTGCATTATATCGGATATCGCGTCGGTGAAGACCGGTTTGCGCGAGTTTTATGAGCGCGCAGGCCATCCCTTTGTGTCGACGCACCCCATGTTCGGCCCCACGTTTGCCAACCTCAATCAGCTTTCAGAGGAGAACGCCATTATTATAAAGGAGGGCGACTACATGGGGCGAATATTCTTCAAAGACCTTTATCAGAAGCTCGAACTGAACATTTACGAGTACAGTTTCGAAGAACACGACCGCACTGTAGCCTATTCGCTGAGTATCCCCTTTGTGTCGACGTTCGTCTTTTCTGCCGTAATGAAGCACCTTGATGCCCCGGGAACCACGTTCAAACGGCATATGAAGATTGCCAGAGGCGTGCTTTCAGAGGACGATTATCTGCTGCAGGAGATTCTGTTCAACCCTTACACGCACGACCAGGTGTCGCAGATTCGCGAAGAGCTGCGAGAGCTTCTCGACATCATTGACCATAAGGACGCCGACCGTATGAAGGGTTATCTGGCAAAAATTAGGCACAACACCTTCAGCTGAAATCTTGTAAAAATAAATGCTTAATTCTGCCGTGGTGTTCTGTTTGCGGCATGGCGGTGAGGGTACGGCGGCTGCCATACGATGGGTGTGACGGCCGCCGTGCGTTCGTGTGGCGGCCGTCAAAAGGTCGTACCACGGCCGCCGTAAGGCTGGATTTACGACGCCGGAGAGGAAACGCTCTGCCGCAAAAGGGGCGGTTTGCGGAAAGAAAGGGACAGGCATGAGGCCAAAATTGCACGTTTTTATGCGAGTGTGCAAGGGTTATACGGGCAATATGATAAAATATTTTAAAATTAATGGTTTACTTTTCGTCGGTTTTGTTATAATTTCGTAATTTTGTAAGCCATAATAAGCAGGAGCAAAATTAGACCATGTTTGAGAATTTAAGCGACAGGCTTGAACGTTCGTTTAAGATACTGAAAGGTGAGGGAAAAATCACCGAAATCAACGTAGCGGAAACCCTGAAGGATGTACGTCGCGCGTTGCTTGACGCGGATGTTAACTTTAAGGTTGCCAAATCGTTCACCGATACGGTAAAGCAGAAGGCCCTTGGCATGAATGTTCTTACGGCCGTTAAGCCCGGGCAGCTGATGGTTAAAATCGTTCACGACGAGCTGGCACAGCTGATGGGCGGCGAGGCCGTGGAGCTGAAGCTGGAGGGCAGGCCCGCCGTGGTGCTGATGTCTGGGCTGCAGGGCTCGGGTAAAACCACGTTCAGCGGCAAGCTTGCCAATATGCTTAAAACCAGACAGCATAAGAATCCGCTTCTTGTAGCATGCGATGTCTACCGCCCTGCCGCCATTGACCAGCTGAAAGTTGTAGGTGAGCAGATTGGCGTTCCAGTATATACCGAAGACGGTAACAAAGACGTGAACGAGATTGCGCTGCATGCAATACACGAGGCTAAGGCCAAATCGTACGACGTTGTCATCATTGACACGGCGGGCCGTCTGGCTGTTGATGAGCAGATGATGGACGAAATATCGTCTCTGAAAAGCGCAGTCAATGCCGATGAAACGCTGTTTGTTGTCGATTCGATGACGGGCCAGGACGCCGTCAACACGGCAAAGGAGTTTAATGACCGCCTTGATTTCGACGGCGTTGTGCTGACCAAGCTCGACGGCGACACCCGCGGCGGTGCGGCATTATCCATCAGAACGGTTGTCAACAAGCCTATCAAGTTCATAGGTACGGGCGAAAAGATGGAGGCTCTGGACGTGTTCCATCCCGACCGTATGGCCGACCGAATCTTAGGTATGGGCGACGTTGTCTCGCTTGTTGAGCGTGCCCAGGAGCAGTTTGACGAAGAAGAGGCCCGCCGTCTGCAAAAGAAGATACAGAAAAATAAGTTCGATTTCAACGACTTCCTGAAACAAATAGAGCAAATCAAGAAGATGGGAAACCTGAAAGATTTGGCTTCGATGATTCCGGGGGTGGGCAAGGCGATAAAGGATGTTGACATTGATGATAACGCTTTCAAGGGCATTGAGGCTATCATTAAGAGCATGACGCCGCACGAACGCACCAATCCGGAGGTGCTTAATCAGAGCCGACGGATGCGGATTGCGAAAGGTTCGGGTACCAATATACAGGAAGTGAACCGGCTGATCAAGCAGTTTGACCAGACGCGCAAGATGATGAAGATGGTTACCGGCAACCAGATGAAATCGATGATGTCGCGTATGAAGGACTTCAAAGGCCAGATGCCGGAAGGCATGAAGATGCCAAAGATGTGATAACGACAACTCAAACGCAAGGAGAAACACGCGATGACGCTGATAGACGGAAAGGCAACGGCCGCTGCCATTAAGCAGGAGATAGCCGCGGAAGTGGAGGAGATGGTAGCCCGTGGCGCCCGTCGGCCTCACCTTGCAGCCGTGCTTGTAGGGCACGACGGAGGCTCCGAGACCTATGTCCGCAACAAGGTCGTTGCGTGCGAACAGTGTGGTTTCCGGTCGTCGCTGATACGTTTTGAGGATGATGTCACCGAGGAAGAGCTGCTTCAGTGTGTAAATCGTCTGAACAAAGACGAGGAAATAGACGGCTTTATCATTCAGCTTCCGCTGCCCAAACATATTGATGAGCAGAAAATTATAATGGCCGTTGACTATCGCAAGGATGTCGACGGGTTCCATCCCGTCAATGCAGGCAGGCTCTCTATCGGGCTTCCTTGTTTCGTTTCGGCTACTCCGGCCGGCATAATGATGCTGTTGAGGCATTACAATATTGCGACGTCGGGGCGAAAGTGCGTCGTTATCGGTCGCAGTAATATAGTTGGAAAGCCGATGGCTCAGCTTATGTTGCAGAAGAACGGTGGCGATGCCACGGTGACGGTATGCCATTCTCATTCCGAGAATCTGAAAGAAGAGTGTCGGAGTGCCGATATACTTATTGCGGCAGTGGGTCGGCCGGACTTCGTTACTGCGGATATGGTGAAGGATGGTGCCGTGGTTATTGATGTGGGAACAACGCGTGTTCCCGATGCCACAAAGAAGAGTGGGTTCCGCCTTAACGGCGATGTGAAGTTCGATGAAGTAGCTCCGAAGTGCTCTTTCATTACGCCGGTTCCGGGTGGTGTCGGGCCAATGACTATCTGTTCATTGATGCGAAACACGCTTGCTGCAGCGCGAAAAGAGTATTATAAATAAAGAATTGAATACAAATAATATAGAATTTATGTGCAAACCGCATGGAAGTCAACCGCAAGTAATACAGGAATCGTGCGTATATAATATAAGAGGTGTGCACATGTAAAGTAAGAATCAAGCAAAAATAAGATAGAAAAAGATATTGGTAATAACTTGATTTTTTGAATAACTCTCTAATTTAAGGCAGGTCGCAGTGATGCGACCTGTCTTTTCTTTTTCACTGATATATTGCCGATTCGTCCAGAAACAATAATTGACAATGATATGACTCGTCTTTCTTTCAGCACTAACACGTTTTATGTTTAAAAAAGTTGAAAGTATCTATTAATTGTTCAATAATTGCCTTATAAATGCACTTTCTTTGAAAAATATTTGCACGAATGAAGTTTTTTTCCTTACTTTGCACATCGAAAATAACAAGATAACATTTTAAAATCATTATTTAGAGGGTATGAAAAAGTTATTTACAATGATGGCTGCTGCCATGGTAGCAGTATCTGCTTCTGCTCAAACAGTGTCAGAAAGCAAGACTTTCGACAACATTTATGTTGGAGTCAATGGTGGTGTAGGCGTTAAAACTACTCATCATGCATGGATGAAGAACCTCGATCCTAACGTAGGTCTTCGTATTGGACGTTGGTTTACTCCTGTCTTTGGACTTGCAGCTGAAAGCAATGTTTACTTTTCAAACAAGCCTTTACCGGGTCTTAGCACAACCGCTCGCGCTATGAATACGAGCCTTCTTGCTACAGTTAACCTGAGCAACTGGTTTGGAGGTTACAAGGGTGAGCCACGCACGTTCGAGGTTATTCCCGTTTACGGCTTTGGTTGGGGTCATACCTTTGGTTCAAAACATGACCAGAGCGTACTGCCTAATTCTGTTTACACAAAGAAGAACATGCTGACTTCAAAGGCTGGTATTGACTTTGCATTCAATCTTGGCGAAAGCAAGGCTTGGCAAGTGTATGTAGAGCCCGCTATGCTTT
Organism: Prevotella sp.; assembly: GCA_013333935.1. Classification (GTDB taxonomy): domain Bacteria; phylum Bacteroidota; class Bacteroidia; order Bacteroidales; family Bacteroidaceae; genus Prevotella. Next base: position 136,619 of record JABCNV010000002.1, read on the forward strand.
GGACGCTGAATGGTCTCGGTGCTGAAGGTCTTCAGTACAACATTAACCGTAGTGCTTTCCAGTTAAATGCAGGAGTTGTTTACAAATTCAAGAACAGCAACGGCACTCATAACTTTAAGATTGCCGACGGTAGAGACCAATCTGAGATTGATGCTTTAAACAGGCAGATCAACGACTTGCGTAACGAGCTTGCTAAGAAGCCTAAAGAGGTTGTTAAGACTGTTGTTAAGGAAGCTCCGGCACCTCAGCCAGTTAAGGTTGAAAACCTTGTATTTGTAACTTTCGCACAGGGTAAGGCTGACCTTACTAAGGCTGCAAAGAAGGCTCTTAATGCTATTCCTGCTGGTAGCCATGTAGAGGTTGTTGGTACCGCTTCACCTGAGGGTTCTAAGGAAATTAACCAAAAGATTTCTCAGATGCGTGCAGACAACGTTGCTTCTTACCTGAAGTCTAAGGGCGTTGTTGTTGACGAAGCTACAGGTAAGGGTGTACAGGGTACAACTTCTAACCGTCTGGCTGTAGTTTATGTAAGGTAATCGCATAACAATAAGCTAATATAAAGTCTCGTCACTCGTTTGAGTGGCGGGACTTTTTCGTTTTAATCGATACTATTTTCGCGATGTATCGATACCATTTTCCATCTGTATCAATACTATTTTCTGTGTGTATCGATACTGTTTTCTATCCGTATCGGTATTACTTCCTATCTGTATTAATACTATTTTCTATCCGTACCAGTAGTGTTTTTCGTCTGTACCAGTACTGTTTCCTGTTTATTTCAGTGTAATCCACCATCTGTTTCGTTACGGGCATTCTGCTTTTTTTGTCCGATAATCTGCCTTTTTCGTTTAAAGGTATTTTACGCTCTTTTCGTGTCTTTTTAGAGGGAATTGTCTTAGAAATTCATGTAGAATATTTATTTTTGCGGCGTAATTTAATTCTTCTGATATGAAACGAGCTTTAATTTTCTTCTTTACACTACTCCTTTGCACGCCTTTCTTTGGGCAGGATGCAGGGGTATTTCATTTTACTTCGCCCCTGGAGGGCTGGGCCGATACCATCTATATTGCCTACGACCAGCATAAAGAAGAGACTTTTGTCCGGAAGAATGGCGTCTTCGATTTTACACTTCCCCTGCAACATAT
>JABCNV010000052.1 GCA_013333935.1 Prevotella sp.
AAGAACAAATAAACATTTAAGCAAATATCTAAATAAACGAATAAACAAACATATAAATATATAAAGACATAAATGGCTAAATAAATCTGCGCATAAATATATTAATAAGCATATAATTAAAAATATAAGTACGTATAAACACAAATAAATAAAGGTACAAAAGTATGTAGACATAAATATATTTAGAAATAAATAATTATATAAATATTAATATGAATAATCAAAAACGTACAAATATATTGGTATGAATAAATAAAAATATCAAAATATAAATATCTACAAAACAGACCTCAGATAAACCCAAACAAGCCCAAAAACAAAGGAATAAACACATAAACATGCGAATATATAAACAAATATTAATATAAATATACGTTTGAACAAATAAACAAAAGTGTTTTTCTATGAATATATAAAGATGTATTTATACTTGTATTTAAATATATACGACAAAACCGTACAATGTGGCATCTGTCGACAAAAGCAGGGGAAAAACAGGGGGGCAAGCATAAAATAAAACCAGTGGGGAAGCAAGAAAGTACCTGTCATCATATACAGGGGCATGAAAAACGGTGGCAGGCATCAAAAAAAGGAGAAAAAGAACTGAATTCTTAAATTTTCAAAGACTTAGATTATCTTTATAAATATCATTAGTATCATACCTTAGTAGAGAGCATATAACACGTTGATGGTCAATGTATAGCGCAGACGAACTGCGACAAATTAGTAAGATGGTGCGACAAATAGGGAGCATTGCTGCGACAAATTAGTAAGGTTGCTGCGACAAATAGGGAACCTTTTTTCAGCTGCGCCGACAAATAGGGAGTTTCACTGCGACAGGATGGGAGGTTTAAGAGGCTGTTTTGATGAAATATTTACATTATTGGGGTATAAACAGACAGTCGTACGGTTGTGGTCTGCACGGCGTGCGGTTGGCATGTGCATTTCGTATGATCTGAAACCGTCTTGTTCACAGCGATTTAGAATCTATGGCCGACAAATAGGGAGCATTTTTGTTTTCCATGCAGTTTGTTTGGCCGACAAATAGGGAGCATGCTCTGTTTTATTGACACTACGTGTGTTTCTGATTAATAACTACATTATTAATCTATCCTGTTATTGCTGGCTTTTCAGTCTCCGGTAATTCTTTTTTCTTTTTCTTGTGTGTTCTTTTAGTTTGCCTTTATTTACTGCCTATCCCGTTCATGTTTCATTAAATAGTGGGGTGGGGGTTCAGGATACGCTGCGCCCACGTGCTGCATCTGCCGCGATAACGGCATGCGGAATCTGTATTTAAGCTGTGCGGCTGTCCCCTTTACGGCGTAATGGTTCTGTCTTTACGTTGTAGAAGGGTGATGATTACGACGTAAAGGGTTGGCGTTTACGGCGTAATCGTATTGCCTTTACGCCGTAAGGCCGCAGCCTTTACGCCGTAAGGACAAAACGGTATCGGTTTCGGGCGGTTCCGAATTCGCTACGCGCGCGTTCCATATTTAATATAAGGGTGTGGGAAATTCGGTGTGAGGATATGGGTAATTGGATATAGGGTTGTGGGAAATTCAGTACTGGGCTGTGGGAATTTCGATATGAGGATGCGGGCAATTTAATATAAGGGTACGGGCCGGACGGCATATTCACCGAGGGGGAAGATAAAAATTGCATAGCGAAGAGGGCGGGTTGTTGGAATTATTTGGTGATTTTTGTATAAAAACAAAAGTTTTTGGCAGAAACGAAGTAAATTTATGAAAATATTTTTTGAATTGCGCAAACTTTGCTTAACTTTGTGGCATATCTCGTTAAAAAGGAATGTTTTCGAGAGAAATCTACTTTTATTCTAATGTCTAACTAAAAGCTATGACCATGATGAGTTTCAAGGTTCAGGGAGGTTCGCTGCTTTCCAGGGCGTTTGTGACGGGCTGCGCGGCTCTGCTGCTTTCGGCTCTTCCGGCCGATGCCCAGAACGTTGTGAAGGGCACCGTTAAGGACGCTTCGGGCGAAGCGCTCCCCGGTGTGAGCATTACGCTGAAAGGCCGTGCGGGAACAGGGACTGTAACCGACGCCAACGGCAACTTCAGCATTGACGCCTCACGGGGCGACAAGCTGGTATTTACCTATGTGGGCATGACGCCCCAGACGGTGGCGGTGGGAGGCCGTCACAATATTGATGTACAGTTGGCTGACGACGAGTCGACGCTGAACGACGTTGTCGTCATCGGATACGGCAAGGCGCGCAAGGCCTCGCTCACGGGAGCCGTCTCGGCCGTGCGCGGCGACGAACTGCTGAAGGCGCCTTCGACGAACGTGACGAGCCTGCTGGGCGGCCGCATGCCCGGCATCACGTCGGTGCAGACATCGGGCGAACCCGGGGCCGACCAGGCATCGTTGCGCATCCGCGGCTCCGAATATGGCGTGCTTTACGTTGTTGACGGCGTGCCAAGAAGCATTGACGACGTCGACCCGAACGACATCGAGTCGGTATCCGTGCTCAAGGACGGTGCCGCAGCTGCCGTGTACGGACTGAACTCGGGCGGCGGCGTGATCATCATCACCACCAAGAAAGGCCGCGAGGGACGCACGAGAGTGAGCTACGACGGGCAGTACGGCGTGTCGGTAAATGCCAATTTCCCCGAGTTCATGAACGGCCCCGAGTTTGCCAACTATTACAACATGGCCGACATGATGGACAAGCTTGCCAGCGGCGTCATTACCGACCGCTCGCAGTATAAGCCCGTCTTCACGCGCAAAAACATTGAGGACATGCTCAACGGTGACCCGTCGGACGGATGGGACAACGTTAATTATATAGACAAGGTGTTCGGCACGGGCACGAACATGAAGCACAACGTGGCGCTGCAGGGCGGTACGGCCGACCACCATTACTTTGTGGGCGGCGGCTTCATGAAGCAGAACGGAAACATCGACAACTTCGACTACCGCCGCTATAACCTGCGCGCAAACCTCGACAGCAAGATTGGACGCGACTGGAAGGTAAGCGTAGGCCTCGTGGGAACAGTGGGCCGCCGCCAGACCCCGGGCTATGCATCGGGCGGCGCTGACGACGGAAGCGGTGGAAGCGGAGAGGTAGGATGGCTCTCGATAGGCCACCAGGCTATCATGATGCGCCCCTATCTGCCCCAGCGGTATAAGGATCGCTATACGGCTACGATACCGAACAACGCCGCCGTGGCTTACAGTCCGCTGGCAGCTATCTATGATTCGGGCTACAAGAAGACGCGCTCTACCGAGCTGCGCTCAAACTTCACGGCCGAGTATCAGGCACCGTGGCTCAAGGGCCTGACACTGAAGGCCACCGGAGCATACGACTATTCGACGTCGCATAACAAGAATCTCGACACACCCTATAAAACCTATTCGCAGACGCTCACGGGCGGCGTGCCCTCGTGGCAGCTGCAGGACGACCCGCGCAATGCGGCCGAAACGCTGAACCATCTGGGCGAGGGGCATTACACCTACGAGCAGATGGACGGGCAGATGGGTGCCGAATACGACCGCCTCTTCGGCCGTCACCACGTGGATGCCATGCTGATGGTTGAGGCGCAGGACATTAAAACGCACACGACGGGCGCCTATGTCGATCATGTTCCATTTGCCGAACTGCCCGAACTTTCGTACGGAACGGCGCTGAAGAAGGACCCTGTCTCGGGCTACAGCACCCATACACGCCGCGCCGGTTACATCTTCCGCCTGAAGTACGACTACGCCGACACCTACCTCGCAGAGCTTAGCGGCCGCTACGACGGCAGCTATAAGTTCAGCGGCAACGCCAGCGGCAAGCGGTGGGGCTTCTTCCCTTCGCTCTCCCTGGCGTGGCGCATGACGCAGGAAAAGTTCATGCAGCCCGCCCGCGGATGGCTCAACGACCTGAAGGTGCGCGCGTCAGTGGGCCTTCTGGGCAACGACAGCGGCCTGCCCGAATACATGTATCTGGCCACCTACGTACAGGGAGGCAACCGGTTCATTGGAGGCTCGGCGGCCAAGTCGCTCTATACCAACGGCGTTCCCAATCTGAATCTCACGTGGACCAAGATACGGTCGTCGAACGTCGGCTTCGACGCCACGCTGTGGGACGGCAAGCTGGGCGTTGAGTTCGACTGGTTCTACAACTACAATTACAACATCCTCACCCAGATGGGCGGCAACAAGGCCCCGTCGATGGGAGGCTATTTCTCAACCTATGAGAACTATAACCGCTATGCCAACTATGGTGTGGAGTGGACCCTCTCGCATCGGAACCACTTCGGTATGGGCTGCCATCCGTTCAACTACAGCCTTGCGCTGAACATGACCTATGCCCAAAACAAGTGGCTTCGCTATCCCGACAGCCCCAATACCTCCAGTCAGCTGAAGGTGGTTGGCACGAGTGTCGACGCCGTTGAGTGCTGGATAGCCGAGGGTTTGTACCGTTCGGAAGAGGAGATTGACAACTCGGCATGGTACGGTTCGCGCCCGAACGTCGGCGACATCAAGTATAAAGACCTCAACGGTGACGGCAAAATTACCTGGGAGGGCGACCGCACGCGCACGGGAAAGAGCAACCGTCCGCGCTACATGATGGGCCTGAACCTGGCCGCTAACTGGAACGGGTTCGACTTCAGCGCACAGTTTACCGCGGGCTTTGACTTCAGCGTGTCGCTGCTCGGCACCTATTATAATGGTGCTGATGACAACACGGTATGGTCTCAGACGTTCAAGGAGGGCGCCAATTCTCCGCTCTGGCTCGTGCAGAACAGCTACAGCCTCGACAACCCCGGGGGCAAATATCCGCGTCTTACCCTTGGCAACGTGAGCCACGGAGGCGCCAACGGTCTGGCCTCTACGTTCTGGATGAAGAAGGGCGACTACGTACGCCTGAAGGATTTCCAGATAGGTTACACCCTGCCCGCAACACTGACGAAGGCCGTCGGCATCGACCGCGTGCGCCTTTTCGTAGAGGGCAGCAACATCTTCACCCTTGACGGTCTGCCAAAGGGCATCGACCCCGAGTCGCCGCGCGTCAACAACGGTTACTACCCGCAGCAGCGCACGTTCCTCGGTGGCATCAATATCACATTCTAACAAAACGAAAGGAAAACCACGATGAAAGCAAAATATTTAGGCTCTGGCCTGCTGGCCGCCCTCATGACGCTGGCTTCCTGCAACGACTTTCTTGACATCAATCCCACCGATAAGGTGACAAAGAAGATAGTTTGGGAGAATCCGGCGTACGCTGAAATGGTGATAAACAATTACTATGGCTACATTCCCAACCTCGGCCCGTACAGCGATTTCCAGTGCACGGCAGGCCTTACCGAAGGTCTTACCGACGAGCTGAAGTATGGAAACATGAATTATAACAGCCTCTGTTTCATACCCAACGAGATAAGCTACGGCGGCGTTGTGCTGTCGCCCAACTATGTTAACGTCTACATGGGCGTGTGGGAGTCGGCCTATGAGAGCATACGGCGCGTGAACGAATCGCTGTCTGACCTTGCCGATGCGAAGTTCGGCGATGCCGACAAGAAGCGTTTCGAGGGCGAACTGCGCTTTTTCCGCGGCATGCTCTACTTTGAATTGCAGAAGCGTTACGGCCAGTCTATCCTCTATACAGCCGACCTTTCGCAAATCAATACCAACAAGGCGCTCAGCAGCGAGGCCGACTGCTGGAAGTTTGTATATGACGACCTGAAGTTCGCTGCCGAGAATTTGCCCAAGAACACTTCGGCAACGGGCCGCCTTACAAGCGGTGCGGCCTGGGCGATGATGTCGCGCGCCATGCTCTATGCCAAAAACTGGGCTGCCGTAAAAGAGGCCGGCGACGCCATCTTCCAGATGGGATACAAGCTTGCCGACACTTATCCCGAGGCCTTCCTCTCGGGTAACAGCGAAGCCATCTTCCAGTATACCTACGACGCTGCTTCAAGCATCACCCACAGTTTTGACAGCTATTATGCCCCGGGTGGCGACCACACGCTGGCCGGTTTAACCTCAAATACCGGCGGATACGGCACGCCTACGCAGGACATGGTAGAGGAATACGAACTGGCTACTGGCGGCAAGGCTAACTGGAACCCGTGGCATACCCCGACGGGTACGACCACCGCGCCACCCTACGACCAGCTGGAGCCGCGCTTCAAAGCCACCATTCTGTATAACGGTGCAGCGTGGCGTAACCGCACCATCGAGCCTTTCGTGGGCGGAGCAGACGGTTGGAGCCAGTGGCAGGTGGAGCCAAAGGCCGACGGCCGCACCACAACCGGCTACTATCTGCGCAAGCTTGTTGACGAGAAACACGACTATCCTACGCTTCAGGCCAGCACGCAGCCTTACATTGCATTCCGTCTGGCCGAGGTTTATCTGAACTATGCCGAGGCCTGTTTCCGTCTGGGCGACAACGCAAAAGCCATGAACTATATCAACAAGGTGCGCACACGTGTGGGCCTGCCCAAAGTCAGCGGCCTGTCAGGAGACGGACTTTTCGACGCCCTGCGCCACGAACGCAAGGTTGAGCTGGCTTTCGAGGGGCTGTATTACTGGGACATGCGCCGATGGAACATGGCTGCAACCCAGTTCACCGGCGTGCGCAGGCACGGCCTCAAAGTGGAGAAACAGGCCAACGGAACGTTTAAATATACCTATGTGAACGTCGATAACGAAAACCTCAACTTCCCTGAAAAGATGTACCGCCTGCCCATTCCTACTGCCGAACTGAACAACAACAAGGAGCTGTCACAGTTTGCAGAGTGGAAGTAAATGCGAAAAGTAAAAAGGTAAAAGGGTAAAAAGGTAAAATAAAAGGCCCCTTGCCCTTTTCCGATTCTTTCAGATAAAACAACGAAAAATCATGAAAAAGCAAATCCTATACACCGGCGCCTGTATGGCCGCAGCGTTGTTCCTCGGCAGCTGTTCCGAGGAATTCGTAGAGCCTACCGCTCAGCGCTCGGGCATTACCAGCCTTGCAGCCTACTTCACGTCGGGCCCGAACAATGGCAAGTTGGCCGTCGACTGGAAGGTAAGCGGCAACGATGCCACCACCGATTATGTGATTCCGGTTCCCTATTATTATCCCGAGGAGAGCAATAACACCACTGAACAGTATATGCCGAAGATGAAAGTGGTGGCCACGCTCGCCAACAACTGCAGCATTGACCCGCCTTTAACGGTGCTCGACCTGACGAAGAAGAACCAGTTTACTTACACCAACCCCTACGGAGAACGGCAGCAGATAACCATTTCGGGCCAGATGACGCGGTCGGACAAGTGCGCTATCCACGCCTTTACAGTCTCTCCGGGCGACCTCACGGGCATTATAGACGAGGACAACAAAACCATATCGCTCGGCACGTTTGATAATTTGAGTGCCGTCACGGCCGAGGTAACGCTCTCGCCGCACGCCACAATCAGTCCCGACCCGTCGCAGGCACACGACTTCAATACGCCGTTCCACTTCACCGTCACCGCCGACAACGGTACGTCGAAAGCCGACTATACCGTCGTGAAACGCGTGCCGCAGAAGATTGAAAACGGCTATCGCACCGGCTCTGAAAAGCAGCTTTTCGAAAACGACATGACCACGCTGGGCGTAACCAGCGCCGATGCCGTTCATCCTACGCTGGCTTCTGTCGGCAGCTTTGTTGTGCTGAACCTCGGCGACGGCACCGCACCGCAATACTTTAAAAGGAGTACGGGCACCCGCGTGGGCACCATTAACCTGGGCGCTGCCAACGCTTCGGGAGCCATTACAAGCGACGTTGCCGGCAACATGATTATTGCCAACCACGCCGACAACGGTCAGACGATGAACATTTACCGCACCAGCGACGTCACGCAGGCGCCACAACTGCTGCTCAGCTACAACAACGCGCTTGGCGTTGCCATAGGCGATCGTCTGCACGTTCAGGGCAACCTCAACACCGACGCCATCATCACCGCCACGCCTTACGGCTGCCAGAACGCCATCCGATGGACGGTACATAACGGCACCGTGGGCGCGCCTGAGAACATTCTGTTCAACGGAGTGAACGCCTGGGGCGACCAGGACGCTGCGGCAAAGGTCGTAGCCCGCTCGGCAAATACGGCCGACGGTTGCTTCTTCAGCTATTACGACTCGGGTAATTGCCCCACCTATTACGCTCCCGCATGGGCTTCGCCGCAGGGCATCCTGACGGCAAACAGTGCCGGTAACGGCTGGGGCTACAACACCGGAGCCATTGATGCCCGCGACTTTAACGGCGCACGCTATCTCGCCCTCTTCGAAATGGGCTACTGGCCCCATTGGGGTTTGCCCGGAGCGGTTTACTTATACGATGCCAGTAACCCTGCAACCATCAGCGGAACAGTGGATAAGAGCAGTGCCCTGAAATATAAATTCAAGATGACTGACCTCTACGGGACCGTAGGCTTTGCCGCCGGAGGCCGCACGGGTGACGTGCTGATGACGCCCTCCGAGGACGGATACTACATGTATATCTTCTATGCTTCGAACACCCATCTGTCGTTCGGAGGCTATCAGATTGACTGTATCAGGAAATAAACCGCCGCACAGGTTTTCACAAAACTTACAGAAACGATGAAACCATTCAACATTCATCTCTCTATATTAGCTCTTGTCGCATGTTTCGTAACGGCTTCGTTTACGGCATGCGCCGAGAGCCACGAGAACACGATAGACAACTGGAAGTGGGACAAGGAGAAGAAAGACTCTGCCGACGCCGCCACCGGCAAGCCCCGCTACATGTGGATTGACGCACCGGCTAACTTCTCACGCTTCGCCAACAGTCGCGAGAACATCAGCGAAGACCTCAAGAAAGCCCGCGACTGCGGCATTACACACGTCGTCGTTGACGTGCGTCCCTACACGGGCGACGTGCTGTTCAAGAGCACCGTTGCCGAGCCGGCAACGCAGCTCGACTACTGGGAGGGCTCACAGTATAAGTATTTTCAGCGCACGGCCACGTGGGATTATCTGCAGGCTTTCATCGACGAGGGCCACAAGCTGGGCCTGAAGGTGCTGGCCGGTATGAACACATTCGTGGGCGGCTGCATGAACAACTACGGGCTCGGCGGTCAAGGACTGCTCTTCCGCGACCCGTCAAAGAAGGGCTGGGCCACCGTCTACAACCGCACTGAAGGCCTCGTTAACGGTATGGACCTGCCGCAGACGGCCGACAACTATTACGCAACGCGCTTCCTCGACCCCTGCAACGACGATGTGCAGACGTACCTGTTGGGCATCGTTGCCGACCTCGCGAAGTATAACGTTGACGGTATTGTGCTCGACCGCTGCCGCTTCGACAACCTGCTTGCCGACTTTTCCGAAGCCTCGCGCGCCAAGTTTGCCACCTACATGAAGAACAAAGGGGTCAACGCTTTCAGCTTCCCCGCCGACGTTGCCCTCCCCGGGCAGACAACGATAAGCGGGCAGCCCCGATATTTCAAGGATTGGCTCGCCTTCCGCTGCAAGACTATCTACGACTTCCTTGCGCGCGTTGTCAACAAGGTTCACGCCGTCAACAGCAAGACAAAAGTGGGCGTTTACGTGGGCGCATGGTACAGCACATACTACGAAGTGGGCGTAAACTGGGCCAGCCCTAAGTACAATCCCAGTCAGGATTACCCCGAGTGGGCCAACGCCGACTATCATAACTATGGCTATGCCGCCCTGCTCGACTTCATGCTTCTTGGCTGCTATGCCCCCGCGGCCAACGTTTACGGCAACACCGAGTGGACTATGCAGGGCTTCTGCCGCCAGGCACGTGAGAAGCTCAAGGGCGACGTGCCCTTTGCCGGAGGCCCCGACGTGGGCAACCCCACGGGCTTCGAAAACGGCAATCAGGCCGCAGCCGTTACACAAAGCGTGGATGCATGCATCGGCTCTGCCGACGGATACTTCGTCTTCGACATGGTGCACGTGCGGCAGTATAACTACTGGGACGCCCTCAAGCAGGGAATAGACAACTATCTAAAAACATTGAAGAAATAAAACGACTATGGAAAAGAGAGACTATCTTCAGCATTGGGCCGAGCGCTATAGGGACGACCTGACGACAAATATCATGCCCTTCTGGCTCGAACATGGCTGGGACCGCGAGCACGGCGGCGTCTACACCTGTCTGAACCGCGACGGATCGCTCATGGATTCTACCAAGAGCGTGTGGTTCCAGGGCCGCTTTGCGTTCGTCTGCGCTTTCGCCTACAACAACGTGGAAAAGCGGCAGGAGTATCTTGACGCGGCACGAAGCGCTATCGACTTCATCGAAAAATACTGCTTCGACAGTGACGGACACATGTACTTCTCGGTTACCTCCGACGGACGCCCCCTGCGAAAGCGCCGCTACGTCTTCTCTGAAACCTTCGCAGCCATTGCCATGAGCGAGTATGCCCTGGCCACGGGCGACAAGCATTTTGCCCGCCGTGCACTGCAGATTTTTGACGACACGCTGCGCTTCCTCAACACCCCAGGCTATCTCGCACCGAAGTTTGAGCCCGAGGTAAAGCTGCAGGGCCACAGCATCGTCATGATTCTCATCAACGTTTGCTCGTGTCTTCGCCGGGCCATTGACGAGCCGAGGCTCACGCGCCAGATTGACGAGAGCATAGCTCGCCTGGAGAAATACTTCATCCATCCCGAGTTCAAGTGCCTGCTCGAGACCGTAGGGCCGAATGGTGAATTTATAGATACCAACCTTGGGCGCACCATAAACCCGGGCCATTGCATCGAAACCTCGTGGTTTATACTGGAGGAAGCCCGCCACCGCGGCTGGGACAAGCATCTCACAGATTTGGGTTTGAAGATATTCAACTGGTCGTTCGAGTGGGGCTGGGACAAGCAATACGGCGGCATAATCAACTTCCGCGACTGCCGCAATCTGCCGCCGCAGGACTATTCGCAGGACATGAAGTTCTGGTGGCCGCAGAGCGAAACCATCATCGCCTCGCTCTACGCCTACCTCGCTACCGGCGACGATATGTACCTCGAGCGCCACAAGCTTATCAGCGACTGGACCTACAGCCATTTCCCCGACCCTGAGGGCAGCGAATGGTTCGGCTATCTCCACCGCGACGGCACGCCCGCGCAGATGGCCAAGGGCAACCTCTACAAGGGCCCCTTCCACGTGCCGCGCATGATGACCAAATCGTTCATGCTGTGCAACGAGATACTTTTAAAGGTAAAAAATTAAAAGATTAAAAAAGCAAAAAGCCGCAGGATAATTCAAAAGGTGAAAGAATAAAAAGGTAAAACTGTGCTGCGCGACTCGTCTTATATTCTATAATGTTTTAAGACGGGCCGCGTAAGCGCGTGGGATATAAGCCTCTCTTCCTCTTTCTTATTCCATAATCCTGCAAGATGTATCATGAGATCGCAAGCCTTATCCTCCTATACTCCACACGATGTATGATGACTGCGGAGCAGTCACCTTTC
>JABCNV010000047.1 GCA_013333935.1 Prevotella sp.
GGAGCTGCTCGCCCCCAAACCCCTCGGTGTTTTCTGGTATAGATTATTAAGCTAAACCAGCACTTGGGATTGCAGTTCTATGTTGAACTTGCGAGGTCGCACGGTGCTTACAGTGCTTAACGGCCTGCGTTCAGCTACGGTTATGCCAGTAGAGCGTTATGCCGAGGTTATTGGTGCGGCGAACCAGGCCACCGACATACTAACGGGGCGTAAAATAGACCTTTCACGCAATGTTAAATTGTCGCCACGCGAAGCACTTATTCTCGAATTTTAATAGATTTTCTTCGCTTTTCACAAACTGAAAAGCGAAGAAACCATTTTCAATTAGTATAGTAACAAAAGTCCTGCAAAGGCTGCATAGCAAATCATGCGGATGGGATTAATCTTCAGCCACATCGTAGCATAAAAGGTTGAAGCGAATAAAGCCAGGCTGATATAGAAGTGCCAGGGATTAACATTGGGTGAAGAGAAGTTGTCGGCATTGCACAAAAGCAGAGTGGCTCCGCCCAGAAGTCCTACTACTGCCGGATGAAGGCCCATGAAGACATGTTGTACAACAGGTGTCTTGACATACTTCATGAACATCTTGCTAATCATGATCATCAGAATAAATGAAGGTAAAACCAGTGCCAGTGTGCTTGTTGCAGAAGCTAAAATCGCCATCAAGTTGCTATATCCGGCATTGTGTGCAGTGGTGTAACCACAGTAAGTCGCAACGTTGATGCCTATAGGTCCGGGTGTCATCTGGCTGATTGCCACAATGTTTGTGAACTCGGCTGATGTCATCCATGTGTGTTTGAGCACGGTTTCCATCTGTATAAGCGACAACATTCCGTAGCCTCCGCCGAAGCCGAAGAGCCCAATCTTGAAGAAAGTATAGAAGAGGGAGAGATAAATCATTTGCCAGAAATGTTCTATTTCTGATGATTTTTTCCGACTGTTTACCTGTCGGATGCAGCCAATTTGCCGTAAATGAATCCACCTGTACCCGCTGCAATGATAATCCAGATAGGGTTAACGTGAAGCGCCCATATCAGCAGTGCGCATACAACAGGCACCCAGGCATTGCCCCATGTGATGTGGGCGGCTCGCGCTAGGTTAAAAGTGGGTACGGCAATAAGCGCAACAACTGCAGGCCTTATGCCGCGGAACATAGATGCTACCCACGCAATGTCCATGAAATGGCGAAATATCATGGCGATAAGCAGGATGATAATGAACGACGGTAGCGCGCTGCCCAACGTGGCATATAAGGCCCCTTTCTGTCCCTTTATCTTGTAGCCTATTGAGGTTGCAATGTTAATGGCAAAGGCTCCCGGGCAGCTTTGGGCAATGGCTATGAGGTCAAGAAACTCTACTTTCGTAAGCCACGAGTGTTTTTTAACTACTTCTGCCTCAATGATTGGAATCATGGCGTATCCACCTCCGAGGGTGAATGCGCCAATTTTAAAGAATACTTTAAATAAAGTAACGAGTATATTCGTTTCCTTTGTCATAGGAAAACTCTTCGTTTTTGCCTTTCCCTTATGTCCGCTTCTATTGGAATTATCCGTTGATCTTTTCGTCAATCCATTCTCTTGCGTTCACAAAGGCCTCTATCCAGGGTGTTATTTCGTCGTTGTTGCGGTCGGCAGGATACCACGCGTTCTGCCAGGGGAAGACAGCTCTCTCGGGGTGAGGCATCATGGCCAGGTGGCGACCGTCGGCCGAACAGATAGCTGCCGTGTTGTAATCGCTGCCATTCGGGTTACCAGGATATTCTGAATAGTTGTATTTTGCAACAATATTATAGCGGTCTTCACTCTCTGGCAGTGAGAAACGGCCTTCGCCATGAGCCACCCAGATGCCCAGTTTGCTACCGGCCAGACTGCCTAACATAATGCTCTTGTTGGCAGGAATGGTAAGCCCTAAGAACTGACTCTCAAACTTCTTGCTGGCATTATGCAACAGATGTGCACGGTGTTCGTGTTCCGGGTTAATCAGGTTCAGTTCAACCATCAGCTGGCATCCGTTGCAAATACCGAGGCTAAGTGTGTCTTTTCGCGCATAGAACTTGTCGAGAGCCTCCTTGGCTTTCGGGTTGTAAAGAAAAGCACCAGCCCATCCTTTGGCCGAACCGAGTACGTCAGAATTGGAGAATCCGCCGCAGAATATAATCATATTGACTTCCTCCAGTGTTTCACGTCCACTGATTAAATCGGTCATTGTCACATCCTTTACATTAAAACCGGCCAGCCACAGCGTGTAAGCCATCTCACGGTCACCGTTGGTTCCTTTCTCGCGAATGATGGCAGCGCACGGGCGTTTCGTATTAGTGCAGTCCTCTTTCTTCCACCGGTCGGCATCCAGTCCGTAGCTTTCGAGCGTGCCTTTGAACGACGGGTTGAAGTGAATATCCAGTGGTTGCTTCTTATAATTGGTGTAACGCTTCTGCGCCATGCCGTTCATGCTCTGACGACGGTCAAGAAAGAACGAGGTCTTATACCAGATATCGCGTAGTGTGTCAATGTCAAAGTCGTGTTTAAAATCGTCTTTAACCACCGTGATGAGGCGCTTGTCAGGTGTGGGGTATGCTATCTTGGTATAGCCGATACCATTATCTTCGAAGAATTTCTTTACGTCTTTCTTCCGTCTGTCCGACACCTGGATAACTACACCGGGGTTTTCAGCAAACAGCATTTTGACAATATCGTCATCCTCCTGCATAATATCGTGCAGGTTTACGTGCATGCCTCCCGTGGTGTTGGCGAAAGTCATTTCGAGCAATGCCGTGATAAGACCGCCGGCTGATATGTCATGTCCGGCCATAATCCAGCCTTTTTGTATAAGTTCTTGTATGGCATTGAAGCAATCAGTAAAGTATTCCGGGTTCTTCACCGTGGGCACATCGCTGCCGATTTTGCCCAGCATCTGTGCAAAAGCAGAGCCTCCGAGGCGTTGTTTGCCAAAGCTGAAGTCGATATAATACAGGCTTGAGTTCTTGTCGTTTACCATTACAGGGCTTACCACCTTTCTAATATCGCTCACCTCTGCACCCGATGTGACGATTACAGTGCCTGGTGCAATAACCTTCTTGCCGTCAGGATATTGCTGGCTTAGCGACAGCGAGTCCTTGCCCGTAGGCACGTTGAGCCCGAGGTCGCAACAGAAATCGCTCAACGCCTGCACCGCATTATAGAGCCTTGCATCCTCTCCTTTCTGGCTTCGGCAAGGCCACATCCAGTTCGCACTGAGGTTAATGTTCTCTATTGCACAGGGGTGAGCCTGATCGGTTGCGATAGGCGCCCAGACAATATTAGTCAGACTTTCGGCCACAGAAAGCACACTTCCCGCTGCAGCATCGGCCATACCGGCCTGCGGAGCATGACCAAGGGCGGTGGCAATACCCTTTTTACCGCGGTAGTCGAGGGCTACAATGCCACAGTCGGACAGCGGCAACTGTATCTCTCCCTGTGTTTGTTGGCGTGCCACCTTGCCTGTAACCGACCGGTCTACCTTGTTTGTCAGCCAGTCTTTGCAGGCTACGGCTTCAAGTTGCAGCACCTCGTCAAGGTAGCTGTCAAGCTTATCGATGGTATAAGTAACGCCTTCGTAATGGTGCTCTACGGTGACATCGGTCATCACCGTCTTTGGCGAGTGCCCGAACATCTGCGCTACATCCAGATCAAAAGGCTTTACACCGTCGCCCTGAACAAAGCTGAAGTGAGCGTCTCCAGTGGTTTGTCCCACAACGTACATGGGCGCACGTTCGCGCTCGGCAATCCTTTTTACGTGGTCAAGATGCTGTTCATCAATGAGAAGACCCATGCGTTCCTGACTCTCGTTTGCAATAATTTCCTTGGCGCTTAAGGTTTTATCGCCTATAGGAAGCCTTGTCATGTCAATTGTTCCTCCGCAATCCTCAACCAGTTCCGACAAGCAATTCAAGTGGCCTGCCGAGCCATGGTCGTGGATGGACACCACGGGGTTGGTATCTTCCTCTACCAAAGCCCTGACAAGATTGTAGGCACGCTTCTGCATTTCAGGGTTAGCGCGCTGCACGGCATTGTGTTCTATGCCATTGCTATAGCGGCCAGTGTCAACCGACGACACGCTGCCGCCACCCAGACCTATACGGTAATTGTCGCCGCCTACGACGACAATCTCGTTGCCCTTTTGCGGTTCCTTCTTCAGGCAATCGCGTTTTTTGCTGTAGCCTACGCCGCCGGCCAGCATAATTACCTTGTCATAGCCGTATACTTCGCCTGCTGGTTCGTCGTCAACAGGGGTGCCGTCGGGTAGCGTTGCCGTATCGCCCGCCGTGGTTTTATATTCAAAGGTGAGCAGCGAACCGGTGATAAGGGGCTGCCCGAACTTGTTACCGAAGTCGGAAGCACCGTTTGAAGCCTTTATCAATATGTCTTCAGGGCTTTGGTATAACCATTTACGGGCGTCGATTTTCTGTTCCCATGGGCGTCCCTTGCTTTCAGACTCGCCCTTCGTTTCAGTCGAAAGGGTTGACGTAGTATCGAGGCGGGGATAGCTCGTCATATACACAGCCGTTCCGGCAATAGGCCATGAGCCCGTTCCTCCGCCCATGCGGTCGCGAATCTCACCGCCCGTACCCGTTGCGGCTCCGTTGAAGGGTTCGACAGTGGTAGGGAAGTTATGTGTTTCGGCTTTCAGCGAAATGACGCTCTCAATGGGCTTTACACGGAACCAGTCGCTGGTGCTCTGGTCGTCGGGTGCAAACTGTTCCACCGTCGGCCCCTGTGCAAAGGCCACGTTGTCCTTATAGGCAGAGAGAATTTTCCCCGGGTGTTCCTTCGTGGTTTTCTTGATGAGAGCAAAGAGGCTCGACTCGCGTTCCTCTCCGTCTATAATAAAGGTGCCACCGAAAATCTTATGCCGGCAGTGTTCCGAATTGATTTGAGCGAAGCCGAAAATCTCCGAATCGGTCAGCGGACGGCCGTTTTCTTTCTCTATCTTATGCAGGTATTCTATTTCCTCGGGGCTAAGCGCCAGCCCCTCTTCCTCGTTGTATTTCTCGATACTTTCAATGTGCTTGATGGGCTCCGGCTCATGATTGATGGTGAAGATATTCTGGTCAAGACCGTCGTACATGCGCTGAAGCATGCGGTCGTGTTCAGCATTCCGGTTCTTTACGGGGAAGTATTCCTCTATACGCAAAATGCCATTGAGACTCATGTTTTGGGTAATCTCAACGGCATTCGTACTCCATGGGGTTATCATTTCGCGGCGCGGGCCTATAAAGAAGCCTTCGAGCTTTTCCTCTTTTAAGAGGGTGGCGTCGCCGTAGAGCCAGCAAAGTTTCTGAATTTCCTGCTCACCGGGCCGGTGATTCACTTCGGTAGCGATGATGTTCTCCCTGGGAGTCTTAAAGAAAAGAATCATAAGTCGTTCTGTTTAATGGTGTATGCTTTGTATAAACGATGTTGCAAAGATAGCACAAAACGATGGAAAGAGGAAGCCGTGCGGCAACTTTTTTCGTGCGTGTCAGACAGCCTCACGTGCCCTTTACGCCACAATCGCAACCTGCCTGCATAACGGCGAAAGGTATATATTGGCGGTTTTAATTGTCTTAAATACAGGCGTTTAGAGTTAAAATTACCTAAACGGCGGCTACTTTTGGGGCACTTTGTCGTCATAATACTAAATTTGCAGCAGGAGGCTATCGTTGCAGAGACCTGTAAAATAATATTAACTAAAACGATTCATAATATGAAAAAGAGTATTTTAATGCTGACATTGGCTGCCGGTGTGCTCCTGATTTCGAGTTGCGCCAGCAAGAAGGATTTGCAGAATTGCCAGAATGAGAACCGTGAGCTGACCGCAAACTACCAGAATACAAAGGAGCAGCTCGCTGCCTCACAGGCCAAGGTGTCGTCGCTGGAGGACCAGCTGGCGCAGCAAAAACGTGATTATGCAGCGCTGCAAAGCAGCTTGGACAAGAGTCTTACCAACGCAAACTCGAACAATATCAATATATCAAAGCTTGTCGATCAAATCAACGAGTCGAACAAATACATACGCCATCTCGTTGAGGTAAAGAGCAAGAGCGATTCGCTGAACATGGTATTGACGAACAACCTTACCCGCAGCCTGAGCAAGGAAGAGATGAAAGAGGTTGACGTGCAGGTGCTCAAGGGTGTGGTTTATATCTCTCTGGCCGACAACATGCTGTACAAGAGCGGTAGCTATGAGGTAAACGACCGTGCAGAAGAAACGCTTGGAAAGATTGCGAAAATCATTACCGACTACAAGGATTACGATGTCCTCGTAGAGGGAAATACCGATGATGTGCCCGTAAATACGACCGCAGCATCAATGAAGAACATCCGCAACAACTGGGACCTCTCATGTTTGCGTGCTTCCTCGGTGGTGCAGTATCTGATCAGTAACTTCGGCGTGGCTCCGAAACGACTGACTGCAGGCGGCCGCGGCGAGTTTAATCCGCTGGTAAGCAACAACACCGAGCTGGGTAAGCAGCGTAACCGCCGTACGCAGATTATCATTACGCCGAAGCTCGATCAGTTTATGGACCTGATTGACAAGGCACCGGAAAAGAAATAAGTTAGTACCGGTTGATTTATAGATGACGACGGGCTTCGAGGGCTGTTCCAAGGCTTTCGGGGCCCGTTTCCTTTGTGGTGACGGATAGCTTGCTGGCAGGGAAGTCGGCTTTTTTTCCCTGGGGCTGTTGCTTTTACTCCTTGCGGTTGCAGCTTTTATTCTTTGGGGTTCCGGCTTTTGTTCCCTGGGGGCGGGAAATTTACCCTTTTCGGTTATGCTATTTATCCCTTGGGGTTTCGGCTTTTGTGGCGCAGGGGTTGTGTTGCGGCGGCCGTGGTACACGTGTGCGACGGCCGCCACACGCATCTGATGACGGTCGCCGTACGCACGTACCACGGCCGCCGTACGACGCACAAAATGACGCAACGGTATGTACAATCCGTGGAAACCGCGTGCACAATCCGTGGAAAATGAGTAACTTTGTGCGCACGGGGGAGGGACTGAACAAAAAAGTTGGCGATAACGAGGTGACGCAGTCGCCTGCAGTTCGCAACATAAAAATCTTCAATATATGACGAAAGCAAAGGCACTATTCTTTGATATCGACGGCACTTTAGTGTCGTTCAAAACCCACCGCATCCCTGAATCGGCCGTCGAAGCCCTGCAGCGAGCCCGGACGGCAGGCCTGAAAATATACATTTCGACGGGGCGCCCCGTTCCGTTTATCGTCAATCTGGGACAGATAAGCCACCTGGTTGACGGCTACATCACGACGAACGGCGCACTGTGTATCGTCGGCAACGAGAAGTTCGGCTGTCATAATCTGCGGAAGGACGACGCCGAAAGGGTGCTCGAAGGCTGCAGGAAGTTTGGCCGTGCATGCGTGGTAGTGGGCACTGAACACATTGCGGTGTTCCAGCGTTCGCCCGAAGTGGATGAGCAGTTCGGCGCGAATCTGGGGCTGAAAAACTTCCCGTTTGCCGGTCTGGAGGCCGTGCTGCGCGAGCCTCTGTTGCAGGTAAGTCCGTTCTTCACGCCGGAAGAGGAGGCACAGGTCGTGCCACAGCTACGGGAATGCATCAGTGCACGGTGGTCGAATTTCTTTACAGATATAACCCATACCGGCGCCGACAAGGGCCGTGGGCTGCTTACGCTCTGCGCCCATGAGGGCCTGGACGTGAGCGAAACCATCGCCTTTGGTGACGGTGGCAACGATATTTCCATCCTCCGTCGGGCAGGAACGGGTGTAGCTATGGGCAACGCGAAAGACAACGTCAAGGCTGTAGCCGACTATGTGACGACGAGCGTTGACAATGACGGCATAAGCCGCGCGCTGGCCCAACTGTGCGGGCTGTAGGCGACGGCGCAAAAGAAATGGCGTTTGAAGTAAATGCGTTTCAGGATTAATCATTATCTTTGCGCCGGTTTTCGTCAGGGGAAACAAGCTTAACGCACTAAAAACATGAGCCAGAAGAAAAGTTTATTGATCACCGAAATAAGAGATTACATCATGATTGGCATAGCCATGATAAGCTATGGCATAGGGTGGAATATCTTCCTGCTGCCGAATAGCATTGCCACCGGCGGCGTTCCGGGTGTGGCTTCTGTCATATTCTGGGGGCTGCATGTGCCGGTACAGGTGTCTTACTTCGTCATCAATGCCGTTCTCTTGCTGTTTGCTTTAAAGATACTGGGCTTTAAATTCTGTATCAAAACCATCTATGCCGTCTTCCTTCTGACCACACTGACCGCGGCGTTTCAGAAGTATGGCGGCGGCACGCCCCTGCTGCACGATCAGCCTTTTATGGCTTCTATCATCGGCGCTATCTTTACAGGGTCGGGCATTGGCCTCGGTTTTTCGTTCCATGGCTCAACGGGAGGTACCGACATTATTGCAGCCATTGTCAATAAATACCGCGATATTTCGCTGGGAAAAGTGGTGATGTTGTGCGACATTGTGATTATCACCTCCTCCTATCTCGTCTTTCACGATTGGGAAAAGGTGCTTTACGGCTACGTGGTGCTGTGGGTGTCGAGCTTCTGTATCGACCAGGTAACGCAGTCGATGCATCGCAGCGTGCAGTTCTTTATTATCTCAGACAAGTACAAAGAGATAGCCAGTCGCATAGCTGTATTTCCCCATCGTGGTGCGACGGTGATTGAAGCGCACGGCTTTTACACCGGTCACGACGTGAAAATGCTGTTTATCATGGCCAAGAGAAGGGAAAGCAGTGTAATATTTTCCATCATCAATGAGATTGACCCGAAGGCTTTTGTCACGCAAACTAACGTGACAGGGGTTTACGGTCAGGGCTTTGATAAGTTCAAGGTGCGTGGTGCAAAGCAGAAGGCACCGTCGCTGACGCCCGAACAGCATGCCGCGCTGAATGCGTAACGGCAGAGGGGAAGGCGTGGGATTCTTGTATGGCGTGCAGTATAATTCATCTGTCTAATTCGGCAGATTTTCGTTAATTTTCCTTTTATGCTTCCCGACATTCATAAGTTTTGTGTACCTTTGCACCCAATTTCGTTATAGAAACGGTTTATAAATAAAGGGATAACAACGGAGAATCATATTAGGCAAAGGGTGACCATGTGATTCTTTAATAACATTTTATAGCCTTTCGCTGGTACAAAAGGCTAAGATAATAATAGTTCATTTGCGAATAGAATATTGAATATGAAATCAAAAAGACAGAAGTATTTTTGCCCGAAAATCGAGATAATCGGCATAAAAGTTGAATACCTGATGACAGAGGCGAGTGGAAATCATTCTGGTATCGGACTGGGAGGAACTGCTGGAGATGCCAAACGATGCGACTTTTATGAGGAAAATAATGAGCAGGAAGTTTCCGTAAATAAGAATATCTGGGAAGATTAAGTAGAAGGAAAGTGAATAAATTAAACCAAACAGGAAAAATGAAACGCAGATATTTATTTCATATAATATTGCTATTTACATTTGCAATACTGTCCGGATGTTCCAATGATGGAATGATACAGACAGAGGATATGCAGGGCAAAGATACCGTTGCCGCCGCTAAAGTTACTTTTGCCACAGAAGAACCGTTGGCACACGCTAAACAAATGACTCGTACTACTATCAGTCATCAGCTCAACAATGGGGCTACGCCTTATTGGTCGGCAGGTGATAAGATTTGGGTTAAGGGCACTGATGGCAACTTCCAACAGAGTGGAGCTGGTGCTTTTAATTCGGCCAGGACACGTGGAGTCTTCGCACTGTCGGGAACCTTTGCTGATGGATGTACTGTTAATTATACGGGAACGAACGGTACTGCAGGTAACAAGGTGACAATCTCAGAACACCAGACACAGGCACAGCCTAATGATTTCAGTCATGCCGGAGTATCTGGAGACTGCGGAAGTGCGCTTGCTTCAGGAGATGGACAGACATTCAAGTTCAAGCTTGATCATAAGGCAAGCTATCTCTGTTTTCTGCCCCGTTCATCAAATAAATATGTCAATCATAGTATTCTTACTAAGATAGAGGTAATCTCTGAGGATGCCATTGCAGGAGTTTATGATTTCTCCACAGGGACACTTTCCGATAATCCTATATCAAATAGCTTCAAAACCATCACGCTCACCACTGGCAATGGATTCCCCATTACCAATACGTCAACGGACATTTCTGTCAATGGGGCTTATATTGTCATTGCTCCGGGTATACATCATTTGGCAGTACGCTATTGGCTTAAGAATACTACGGATAATCCGGAGGGAGTTATAGAGGGAACTGTTACCAAGTATGTAGATCTTACCTGTAAAGCAGGGAAAATCTATGATATTACAGCTAATTTAACTCCACAGGATAATTCTCGGGAATATTATATGTGGGATGCCAAGAAAGATTATTGGTATGGTTATGAAAGCAGTCAACCCACTGTTGGTAATATTTCTAACAGCAATTATCCGAAGAGTCAGGTAGCAGATCCTGCTCGTTGGTACTATGCACCGGGGGCTGGAGTTAATTGGGCGGCAAACAGTGCAACTCAATGTGCTAATGTGAATCAAATGCTTTGGTATGCGCAAAAAGGCGATCCGCACTGGGATGCAGATGAACTTTGGAGCTTGCTTGGTCATTTATACAAAGGGGGAATGTGGTTAAAGAAACAGAGTGTCATAGCGTCAGAGAATGGGACGACGGCTCAGAATATGTATGCTGCAGCTTATGATGGTTCCGATTATCGTAATGCTACCCAGCATTTTAATGAATATTTCAATACCAATAATAATATTATCGGTAGTCGGCCAACTAAATCAAGAATATCTGACTATTTTTACCTGCCTGCCAAAGGTTTCTATCACGATGGTAAGCTACAGCATGTTGGGCGTTTGGGGTATTATTGGTCTGCTACAGGTGTTAAAAACAATAATACGCATGCTTTCAGTCTGGCTTTTTCTTCGAATTCTGTCAGTATAGGCAACAATGTACGATCTTATGGTTTCTCAGAGGAACTTAAATGGTAAGAGTAAAAAGTTTTGGAGATAAGAGAATATTATCGTAAAAGGAAGCTTGGTATATAGCAGATAAGTACAATATGCTCTTTGTAATTGGTAATTAGGTGAGGGCGAAATATTGTCAAAGCTCCCAATTATAATAAGGAGAGAAATTGTTCCGTGATACGATAAGTCACATTTGTATGGCGTTTTTTGTCACAAAATAGGAAAAATATAAAGAAAGGAACAAAATTATCGCTGAAACATTTGGAAGTAATTAGGAAACTATATACCTTTGCACTCGCTTTTCGCAAAATGAGCGGAATAGTAAAAGACAGCGTTCTTTGATAGGATTTCATAAACAGAGAAGTAGTACAAGAAGCGGCCTTTGTGCATGTCCTGCTTGCAAAAGCGTGGTGACAGATGTATGAAGGCTGGGTAAAAAGAAACGAACCGTCCGAGGCTTTCCCTTGTTTTTTCAAAACATCGGGGAAGCCGGAACTATTTCGTTACCAGGAAACTTCAATGACGGACAGGCGTTCGGTGCCAGGCATTAACAAAGAATATTTTACAATGGAGA
>JABCNV010000039.1 GCA_013333935.1 Prevotella sp.
TATTATAATAGGTGTACCTCGCATTGCCGGTTTAACGGCAGCCGGAACAAAGGTACGAAAGAAAACCAAAAGCCCGTATTGGCAGCGTCAAAAGATAGCCCTTTGCATACGAATTAAGAGTTAAAGTAGCGAAAAACAAGAATCATGCTTGTGCGGTTTCGCCGTGAGAGCATGATTCAAAGGAAGTTTTGTTCGCACCAGCGAACCATATTTCTTGCACGTGGAAGCAGCGAAAGGCCCGTCTCGGTGAGGTGCCAGCGGCCATCGTGTTGCGTAATGATGTGGTCGGCAGCCAGTAGGCGTATGGTGTTTTCGGCCTCTTCGATGGTAAGTTCCGCCATCTGGGCACGGAGTTGAGCCTCGGTAGCCTCTCCCTTGTCACCCAGAAGAAGCACCATCCACAACGCATCGGGCTGACAAATCCGCGCGAGAACGTTGCGGATGGGGCAGTGGAGGAATTGCGAATCAGTTACCATTTTAATTCGTCAGCGAGGATAACGCCGTCGGCTGCCGGTGTATCGGCATCGCCAAAACTGCCAGCTTTATACTGAATGCAGAGCATCTGCATTTCGGTGTTGCCCGTATTCTTCAGTGCACGCTTGCCTTCAGGCGATACTCGAACAATGCTTCCTTCAGACACTTTGAACGTTTCGCCGTCAACCTGATACAGTCCTTCGCCCTTGAGAATGAAGTAAAGCTCTTCGTGATGCTTGTGAGTGTGAAGGAAACCACTGTCTTGTCCTGGGGCAAGTGCCTGAAAAGACAGTTCGCTTCCTGTCGTCTTCAATGCCCCTCCGGCGAATACCTTGCCCGGAATTTCGATGTCGCCCATCGGGAGAACATACTGATTGATGTCACTTAATTTGCCTATGTTTACGGCCGTAAAGTTCTTTCCGCTCTTTGTTAGTTCAATTGTCTTCATTGTTTTGTTGTTTGTTTGTTGAAATTTTAAATTGTTTTGTCTTATTGACGATGCAAAATTACTGGTATTCAGACAACTAGACAAGTAGGCACTGAAATGTA
This sequence comes from Prevotella sp., assembly GCA_013333935.1. Classification (GTDB taxonomy): domain Bacteria; phylum Bacteroidota; class Bacteroidia; order Bacteroidales; family Bacteroidaceae; genus Prevotella. Next base: position 1,024 of record JABCNV010000039.1, read on the forward strand.
AGACAGTTACCGTTTCGTAACTGATGTTGAGAATAAGGCGGTTAGAAGATTCAGGTTTAACACTGTTTAACCATAAAGATTATGTCATAATCGTAACGTGTGGTTACTTTTGTAGTGTAATGTTTCTTTAATATCCTATTAGCATGAACAGAACAGAAGTAAGGGATGCATTGTTTCCACGTTGTCCCATCAGGAATGTATTGTCGCGTATTGGTGACAAATGGTCAATGCTCGTACTCTTTACTTTGGAAGACAATAGCTGCCAGAGGTTCAAACAGCTGCAGCGCAATATTCCCGATATATCGCAGAAAATGCTCACGGCAACACTTAAAACGCTCGAAGCCGATGGGCTGGTAAAGCGTGAAGCCTATGCTGAAGTGCCACCGCGTGTGGAATATTCGCTGTCGGACAAGGGCCGGAGCCTCATACCTCTTATTAATAATCTGCTGACCTGGGCAAGCGAAAATATGGACGGTATCATCGCCTCGAGAACACATTATATGCTTAAATGAGGTGTTGTATCGGGTTCCTGGCATCGGCAAACAGGTGGGACTTTGATGCAGGAACGTCGTCTGGGTTCTTATATTCAGCCTGTTATTTTATGTTAAATAAGCGGGCAGAAAAGGGCATAAAAGCATAAATATTTAATAAATTAAGTATATTTGAGACCGGATAATTAAAAACTAAGACCTAACTTATTTTTATTTCTAACCAGAAAAATTAAAAAATCAGTCGACCAAAAATGAAGATCTTACAATCAGCAAGAGTGTTGAAAGGAATAGTATTCGCCATCATTTGTGTGTTATTGATGGCTGGGTGCGGCAGCGAAAGGAACGACGGCCCCGGTATTCCTCCCAGTCCTAAACCGGGAGGAGGCGATAAACCCAAGCCCAAACCAGCGGAAACAGCCGTTCTTCCGGCCAAGGATTTCCGTGCCGCATGGGTGGCAACGGTGCTGAATCTTGACTGGCCGCAGGGTAAATACGACGAAGCTTCGCAGAAAGCATTGTTTACACAATATGTCAATAAGTTGCAAGAGCTGCACATGAACGCCATGTTTTTTCAGGTTCGACCTATTGCAGACGCTTTCTGGGAGTCGCAATACGAACCCTGGAGCCGCTATATCACCGGTACCGAGGGCAAGAAACCGTCGTACGATGTGCTGCGCTGGATGATAGATCAGTGCCATAGCCGTGGCATTGCGTTCCACGCATGGATTAACCCTTACCGCATCTCGAAGAGCGGCAGCGCAACGGTGTCATCGATGATACCTGCAAAATTGGTGAAGAGATACAATAATTGTATCATTTATAACCCAGCACTTCCCGAGACTCGTGAGCGTATTGCCAACATCGTCAAGGAATTGTTGCAGAAGTATGACGTTGACGGTATTCACTTTGATGATTATTTTTATCCGTCACTTTCGGGCAGCGAGCCGATGAATGACGATGCAGAGTTTCGGAAATATGGCTCTGATTTCACGGACATAAAGGTGTTCCGACGCGCAATGGTCGACTCAATGGTGACGAAAGTACAGCGCACCATCCGTGAGGTTCGCCCGTCGGCGGTGTTCTCTATTTCCCCACAGGGCAACCTTGATAACGATTTAAACCAGATGTATGCGGACGTTCCGCTGTGGGCCCGCAAAGGATGGGTTGATGTAATCATACCGCAACTCTACTGGTCGACGACGAAATGGTTTGGCCCACGCCTCACACAGTTTGCCACACAGTGTGCCGGAAAGAACAAGTTCATGGTGGGGTATGGTATCTATCGCTTCGACAGAAGACAAAATTCACAATGGGATAATGATGTCAATTACCAGAGCAATGCCGACCTGCAGCGTCAGTTCACCATGGCCTATAATAATAAAAAGGTGGCGGGAAGCTCGCTTTATCGTGCCCAGAACCTGCTTGACAATCCTGAAAAAATTAATGAAGTCATCGCCAAACAGTTTACAAAGCCTGCCCTTCTGCCTTATCTGAGCCTGCTCCCGGAGGTTAAGCCCGCTACGCCAAAGAATGTAAAGGTGACCGAAAACAAGCTGACGTGGGATGCTGTAGCAGATTGCTATTATGCCGTTTACCAGCACAACGGCGACAAAAAGGTAGCAACGCTTGTGGCTATTGTACAGACAAATACCTATGATCTTCCGGCAAAGGGCAAGTTTTTTGTCACAGCCGTGAAGAAAAACGACAATGCCGAGAGCGAGATTTCGGCGATAGTTGAGAAAAAGTAAAAAAGTAAAAAGGTAAAAAAGTAAAAGATTGGATGGAGAATAGCAGGCCCTTTACTACGGATTTTCGTAGGGTTCTGAACCTTATGCTGTTTATAAAGGACGATGATTACGTCCTATATGGCTCGGCTTAATCTTTTACTTTTTTACCTTTTTACCTTTTTACTTTTGCCTATGATATTCCTTTCACCTAATAACAATCACGTATGAAACATTTATTACTAACCATGGCATTGTGTCTGCCTATCGCGGTGTCGGCACAAGTGCTAAGTGTTAAATCTGTCGAGAAGGTGCCAATCCCTGTCGATGCTGACAATGCGGTGGCAGCTATCAGCCCTGGGGGCGACTACATCCTTCTCACAACATCAACGCACCGAGGGTTAAAGAAGTTTGATTTAGCTACGGGAGAAACTACAACACTTACAGAAGCTGAAGGTGCGGGCTACGGCGCGACGGTGACTGCTGACGGTAAAACCATCGTCTATCGCGAAACATCGTTTACGCCCCAGCACCTGAAGATGACGGCTCTCAAGAGTATTTCGACTGTAACCGGAGCCAAGCGGGAACTCGCTCCCGCCCAGCGCATGTTGCAAGGCTATCGTCTGGACGGCAATGCTGCGGCGGTAATCAGCAAAGGTAAGATGCGGGTGCGCTCGTTGAATGGTGCAAAGATTGTCGCTACTCCGCCCACGTTGTCGCTCACGCAGAACCATCAGATGCAGCTTACACGCAACGGGAAGACTACTTTGCTGGCGCCCAATGGCAAGAATGTGCGCTACATCTGGCCATCGTTATCTCCTGATGGAACGAAGGTTCTTTACTATGTCAGCGGCGTAGGTTGCTTTGTTTGCGACCTCAATGGCAATAACGTCAAGCCCATGGGGCAGTTGAGGGCTGCAAAATGGTATGACAACACAACCATTGTAGGTATGAACGACCAGGACAATGGCGAGTATGTTACTTCATCTTCCATTATTGCGAAGACCCTTTCTGGCGCTGAGCAGAAGCTCACCAGCGACGAAATTATCGCTCAATACCCGCAGGTAAGTCCGTCTTCCAGGAAGATTGCCTTCGAAACACCGGCGGGCGAGGCCTACATTATAAACCTTCAATAATTATCGCTATGAAAAAGTTATTCTTACTTGGTTTAGTAGCGATATTCGCTACAGGTACAACAGTGGCCCAGACTACGCCGAAACCGGCCGACCAATTACGCTTTTATCTCAACCCTGGTCATGGCGGATGGGGACCCAATGACCGCCCTGCGGCAACCATTCCTTACCCTGCTCTGGCTGACGGGCGCCCTGATTCGTGCGGCTTTTACGAAACGAACACCAACCTTTGGAAGGTGGCAGAGCTGCACCATGCGCTTATCCGTATGGGTGTGAAGCCGGAAAATATTACCTATTCACGTACTTCCAACGGTCCTCACTGGCCGTGGGTTAAAGAAGATGACGATGGTGTCTGCAACCGTCCGCTGTCTGAAATATGCGAGGAAGTGGAAACAGGTAACTACGATATGTTCGTTTCCATCCACTCGAATGCGGCCGGAGACGGGTCGATGACGAATTACCCGCTGTTCCTTTATCGCGGAAAAGACGGTGCTGATGGCGACTATGCCAAGGGAAGCAGGGCGATGGCAGAAACCTGCTGGCCTATGCACTGGGAGAATTTCATTGACCAGTTGAATGCCTATAGCCTTGAGAACATGAACCTGCGCGGCGATGTGAACTTCTACGGACACGAGTATTCTTCTACCCGCAGCAACGGAAAGGTGTACAAAGGCTACCTTGGCGTGCTCCGCCATGGCACCCCAGGCTTCCTTCTTGAAGGCTATTTCCACACTTACCAGCCTGCACGCCACCGTGCCTTGAATAAGGATTACTGTTATCAGCAGGGCGTACGTCTGGCACGCGGTATCTGCAACTATTTCGGGCTTAAGCCTGAAAAGACGGGCTATATTATGGGAACCATCAAGGATATGCACGCCAAGATGAAGCATGTGCTCTATCATTATGCCCCCGGTACGAGCGACCAGTGGGTACCTTTAAATGGAGCCAAGATTCATTTGCTGAAGAATGGTGCCGTGGTTGATACCTATCAGGTCGACACTTTGTACAACGGCATCTTTGTTTTCAAGAATCTTGAGCCTGGCGATTATACGTTCCAGCTTGAGAAAGACGGCTACAAGGCTCTCGAAGGAGACAATACAAAGCCGCTTACCGTGAAGGCAAACGAAACATCTTACGTAAAACTGCTGGCCGAAGCAACCGATTATGTGCCTCCAAAGATTAACTATTATAATTATCCCGAGCCCGTACAGACCACCTATGTAGGTGCTCCGTCGCAGCTCAAGATGGCGGAAAAGGCTACCGAGGACCTTGCAATCGCAGGTACAGTAAAGCGTATGCTCACGCGCGGAGACTCTACGGTGGTTCTCTCTGACGACGCAGGAGAGCCCAAACTCTACCTGATCAACAACAAAGAATTTAAGATTATCAAGCAACTTTCTACCACAGGCATTGCTGCTGCCGAAACAGACAATCAGGGATTCTACTCTCGTCTGAACGACATTGCGTTTACAGCCGACGGCCAGCTGGTAGGTGTGAACAGCGTTCGCAACCAGTTTAACGACGATCAGGTTGACGAAGGATACAAGCGCGGTACGCTAAGGTTCTACAAATGGGCCACACTTGATGCCGACCCTGTAGAATGGGTAACCACTCAAAATTCTGCAAACTTCTTCCGTGCAGATATGGGACGCGGCCTTGCTGTGAACGGAGCGGCTGCCGACTGCCAGATTATCACCTCGGGTGTAACCTCCGGTTCGTCACGCGGCGGGCGCTTCTTGATTCTGAATGTTACTGATAATCAGATTACCTCTACTGTATTTAGTGAGAAAACTATTTCAGGAAACAACTATGGTGAGGGCCGTCAGGGTAAAACTCCACAGTTGGCAGTATCACCTCGCACTGACGAAAACTATATCGTTGACGGCGAAGCAGCCCTGCCCCTTGAGTTCCATCCCACTGGCACATCGAACCAAGACAGTCCCGTTATCGGTCAGATGACTGACGAAGAAATTGGTAATGCCGCTGTGGGTTATCAGTGCTTCAAGTACGCTAAGCGCCAGTTCATGGTTACTCCGTTTGTTTCTGCTGCCGGCGTTGGCGGTGTTCGTCTGTACGATATCACCGACGGCCTTGACAAGGCACGTCTCGTGAAGACCGAAACCACGGCGCTTACGGCTGCTGAAGCTGCAACAAACATTGCTGCAGGTGCCAAGGTCAACGATGCCGATATTACGCTTTACCTGCTCCATGGCACCAAGCTGACGGCTTTCAGCACCAAGGATGTAGAGCAGGCTGTGGTGAAGAACATCTACGCCTATGCGCTCAACAGCACGAAAGAAGGCGATGGTTCGTACACCTTTACATTTAAATCGAATGCCGATGCCACCGCTGCCCAGCTTGTCTTTACCAATGCTGCCGACGGCACAGAGGTAGGAACGATAGGAGTTGACGTCAAGGCTGGCGACAACAGCTTTACGTTTGCTCAGGACTATATTCCGGGCAATGCTGGAACTACCCTTAATTGGGCAGTCAGCTTGAAGGGTGAAAACGTAGCCCGTGTGGCACGAATCAACGAGCCCGACACTTATACGGGCGCGTTATTCAGCTCTGTTGACAAGTCGCCTGAATCGCCATTCTTCGGTCAGGTTTATGTAAACAACTTCATTAAATCCTCTAATCCCGGCAACGGACTGTATGCATACGACCAGTCGTACACACGTCTTAACAGCGCTCCTTACCGCGGATATACCAATCCTGAAACCAATTACCGCATTGCTGTAGGGCCTATGGGTAAGGTATGGATAACAGAATGGTCCGATGCCAATTCTGGTGTCTACATTGCTGACCCCGCTGATCTCACGAAACCTTTTACGCAATTCTTCATCGGTACGCGTGATGGCGACGGCCTCTTCACCAATGATGGCGTGAAAGTAGGCTCGTCTACGCCGGGTGTTGCCGTAGGCGGAACGGGTGCCGATACCAAGGTTTACGTTGCCAATGAGGACATGGGTAACGACGTTGCTGTTTACGAGATTGGGCAGTCTGACGGCAGCCTCGTTTACGAATGGGGCAATGCTCCTACCTATTCTCTCCCTGTGGGCAAGTATCTGCTCAATACAGACATTGCCGTTGCTCCCGGAAAGGATGGCGGTGCCTGGTGTTCGCAGCGCCGCGGACAGGGCAACAACACGAAGAATGTTCCGTCGCTTCTGTATGTTACGCGTGACGGCAACGTCACTTTCAACAGTGGTGAGGGCGACTTCCCGATGTATCTTACCGGTACCGGCGGCGCCGGATTCGCGGTTTCAGCCGACCAAAGCCTGCTCGCCATTGGCGAACTCAAGGGCGTTGTCAAGCTGTTCAACGTTACATGGGACGGTAATACGCCTACGCTCACACCTGTAGGCAGCTTCGTTTGCGATGTAGCCAACAAGAGCGGTAATCTCTTTGAGATGAACTTCGACTATGCCGGAAACCTCGTTTGTTCGGGTGCGAAGCTCGGCGTTTACTCGATACCTACCGCCAATAACGCTACCACCACGCCTGCCCGCAAGGCTCTTACCGTGGTGAAGACGGCCAATGCTACCGGTGTTGACAATGTTGAGACGGTAACCGCAGTAAGTGCAGCCTTTGCCGGTGACCTGTTAACGGTTGAGGCTCCCGAGGCAGTGAAGACCGTTGTAGTGTTTGCATCCGACGGCACACGCGTGGCCGAGGGTCACGGTTCACAGCTGACGGTGAATGCTCCGGCCGGTGTTTATCTGGTTAAGGTGAACGGATTCAAGGCTGTCAAGGCCGTGAAGAACTAAACTTTCCGATATATATCGCTTATCCAAGGGGAGGCAGCCTGTGCTGCCTCCCCTTGTTTTTGGTGTGCTCGAGCCCTAAGTTAAGGGCTGCCGTTCAAACCCCTGGAGAGGAGAAAAATGTGGCGGTTGGGCATTTATTCCTCCCGGCTTCTCCTTTTATTATAATGTGTCTGCGCCTGTGGCGTGTCATGGTGGGGTGCGGCGGCCGTGGCACGAGCGTGTGGCGACCGTGGTATGGGTTGTATGGCGGCCGCAGGATGAGCGTACGGCGGCCGCCGTGAGATGCCGATTCCGTGGGAAACGGGGTGATTTTGAGCGAAAGAGAGTGGGGCCGGAGAATGGTTTCATGTCTGTTTTTGTATGCCGGAATTTTATTTTAAAAGTTTTGAAATTTTAAGCTGATAATGCTTTGTGGTTTCTCTTTAATTGTTTACTTTTGCAGGCGTAAGGTGAACGAAAAAGAAAATTTCCTGGTCATTGCAGACGATTGAAGTTTTACTTTTTGGGAAACTTTTCTTTAAGTATTGACCAAAAAGTTTTCCAAAACTCGTTCAGGCTTCACAATAGGCAATGTTTCTCAGAAGATATCAAAAGTATAATAAATAAAAGGTAACTGAACTATGATTCAAGTAAGAAAGCGGGATGGGAGTCTTGTACCATTCGACCTGTCGAAAATTAAAAATGCTATACTCAAGGATTTGAAGGCTATCAACCATGCGGGAAACATTGATGACATTGCAACGCATTATGCTAACCGTGTTGACGGACTTTGTCGTGAGAAGTTTCTCGGCGAAGGTGAGGTGTTCGACATCGAGAATATACAGGACACCGTGGTGCAGGTACTGGCCAGCGAGGGCGAGGTGAGGGCTGTAATTGCTTACTGTGAGTACCGTTACCAGCACAAGCTTGAGCGTGACCAGCGCATCAAGCAGACGTACGAGGAAAAGCTGATGGCCAAGAACGTGGTGAACCAGAATGCTAACATTGACGAGTATTCGGGCGGCGGACGAAGCGGCGAGGCTGCCAACGTGTATGAAAAACAGTATGCGCTGGAGCACTGCATGTCGAAACTGGCCCGCACAAACCACGATAACAACGAGGTTTACATACACGATTTGAACAAGTATGCCATTGGTTTCCACAACTGTCTGAGCATTCCTTTCGACGATTTGCTGTCAAAAGGTTTCCACACACGGCAGGGGGACGTTCGGCCTGCAGGCTCTCTGAACACGGCCATGCAGCTGGTGGCGGTCATCTTTCAGCTGCAAAGCCTGAACCAGTTTGGCGGTGTTTCGGCCACTCACTTAGACTGGACGATGGTGCCTTACTTCAGAAAGTCGTTCATGAAACACTATATTGCCGCGTGGGCCAAGGAGCAGAAGAGCTTCGCCGACACCGATTTTATCAGCATTTATGCCGATACATATACCGACTCTGTGGGCGTTGTGCGTTCGGTTTTCGACGAGTGGTGCGACAAAAACAAGGATAGTTTCTTTGCCGCCACGGGCCTTAAGAAAGACGATTTCAGGCTGGACAACAAGAAAAAACTCGATAATCGGCTCTACAACAGCGCGCTTTGCGACACTCTTCAGGAGCTGCGCCAGGCCGTTGAAGCCATGTATCATAACCTCAACACGCTGCAAAGCCGGTCGGGTGACCAGCTGCCGTTCACGTCAATCAACTACGGAACGTGTACCTTCGAAGAGGGACGGCTGGTAACGCGCGCCCTTATTCTCGGCAGTCTTGAGGGTATCGGCTTCCACCATAACACGCCAATCTTCCCCTGTGGCATCTTCCAGTATATGAAAGGAGTGAACGATCGCAAGGGCACTCCGAACTACGACTTGAAGCAACTGGCCATGAGGTCGACGTCGCAGCGCCTTTATCCCAACTACGCTAACGTTGACTGGAGCGGCAATGCCGGTTACGACCGGAACGATCCACGTACATATTTCTCGACGATGGGCTGCCGCACGGCGAACGGTTTCGATATCAACGGCTTCGGACAATTGAAGGACGGGCGCGGCAATATCTGCCCGACGACCATCATTATGCCCACACTCGCGATGGAAGCAGGGGGTGATGTGGAGGAGTTTATGACGCTTCTTGACCGGAAAATACACGAAGCTAAGGATACTTTGATAGAGCGTTTCAACTGGATTTGCTCGCAGGACCCGCGCTCGGCGCCTTTTATGTGGGACAATAACACCATGGCAGGCTACGTTCCGGAGGAAGGAATACGGTCGGCTATGAAGCACGGAACGCTGGCAATCGGACAGTTGGGCATGGCCGAAACGCTGCAGATTCTCATCGGTATGAATCATACTCACCCCGAAGGCATGGCTTTGGCCAAGCGCATTGAGGAACTTTTCAGCAAGCGTTGCAACGAATTCAAGCAGGAATATAAACTGAACTTCGGCGTTTATTACACGCCGGCCGAGAACCTTTGCTTCACGGCGATGAAGAAATTCAAGGCGCGTTACGGTGTGATTCCGAATGTTTCCGACCGCGATTATTTCACCAACTCCATCCATGTACCCGTTTGGGAGAAGATGACGCCGTTTGAAAAGATCGACATTGAGAGCCAGCTCACGGGCTATTCCACGGCTGGTTGCATCACCTATGTGGAGCTTCCGTCGACTACTAAGAACAATGTCGCCGCGCTTGAACAGATAATCGACTACGCGATGGCGCACGATATTCCTTATTTTGCCATCAATGTGCCCAACGATACGTGTCTGGATTGCGGCTACACTGACGAGATAAACGACGCCTGTCCTGTCTGCGGGAGCGAGAATATACGACGTCTGCGCCGCGTAACGGGGTACTTAACGACTGATTATCACAACTTTAACCACGGCAAACAGTGTGAGGTTGGCGACCGCGTTAAGCACATTAAGGAGTATCGTTGTTGTTGCGATTGACGGTCTTTGCGATGTTTTTACAGGTGAATCGCCCCGTTTTTACGGGCGGTTCACTTTAATTTTCCTGCCGTCTGACTTTGATTTCGCAAGCCGTTTACTTTAATCTTCCTGTCGGCTGACTTTGATTTTGCAGGTTGTTTACTTTAATCTTGCGACTGCTTTACTTTCATTTTACAATTAATTTACTTTTATTTTACAGATGCTTCGCTTTCATAACATCACGTCGTGTGACGTAAATAACGGCGAGGGTTTCCGCGTAACGCTGTGGGTTGCGGGCTGTTCGCATCACTGCAAAGGGTGTCAGAACGAGCAGACATGGAGCTTTTGCGGCGGCCGTCCTTTCACCGAGGCTGACAAAAAATATCTGTTTGGCGAGCTTGCGAAGCCGTATATCCAGGGGCTTACGCTCTCGGGCGGCGACCCTTTGGATACGTTTGACGATGTGCTTGCGCTGACGCGTGAGGTTCGTTCTGCCTTTCCGGCAAAGGATATATGGCTGTATACGGGCTATACGATGGAGCAGATAGAGGGCGGCCGCATGGCCGAGATTCTGCCTTTGCTGGATGTTGTGGTTGACGGTCCGTACATAGAGGCGGAGCGCGACGTCACGCTCGCCTTCCGAGGAAGCAGGAATCAGAGGATTATTAGGGTTAAAAGTAAAAAGGTAAAAGAGTAAAAAAGTAAAGTTTTAAGATTAGGAAATTAAAAGATTAAAGAATTAAATTCTTAGGATTAAAGAACTAAAGGATTAAAAAATTAAAGTAAACCGTAAAGGATTAAATCATTAAGACCGCTGCAAAACGATGTAAAGGCAAGACTGGAAGGGTGTTTTCAGCGACAGAAAAGGAAAGGGCTGTGTCATCACGACGCAGCCCTTTCTGTTTAATCAACATGTAGTTGATGCGATAATGTATAAAGTAGAAAGTTAAATAATTGAATGGATGTTATTTATTTACAAACTTTTTCCCATTCTGTATCACCACACCCTTGTAGGCTTTGCTTACGCGTTGTCCTGCCATATTGTAGCGGGGGGCGTTCTTGTCAGCTTTTTTCGTTATTTCCGTTGCGCGTATTCCGGTCACGACCGTGCCGTTGACGCTGTATAAATAGTTGCCACGGTCCATGAGCGTGTGGTCTGTATTCTTGGCCAGAGTGCCGTAAACCACCACCTCGTCGCCCACTTTCAGCTGGTTTTCGTTGGTGAAAGCCGTGCCGTTTCCATATCTTCCGGCATAGATGTAGAGCTTGTTGGTTCCGGCTTTATCGTCACTAATCCAGTAGGTTCCGTTGTTCCAGGCTTTCGGTTTAATCTCAAACTTTTCGACGCTTGTCACAAATCCCTTGACGTAAACCGAGTCGGCGAGGCCCTCTCCGCCTGCAGCGAGCTCCTGAGCCTTGGCTATGGTGTAGGCTGTTGCGGGCGTATTCTTGATGCTTGCCGGGCCGGTGTATTCGCCTGCGGTATAGTATTTCACGCGCGAAATCTGCACGGCGCCGTTGCTTTTGCCCTTTTTGTTATAGAAATATACGGCATAATACCGGTCGGCTTTGGGAGAAGGGATGGTGAAAACCATCGGACCGGTAACCCATTTCTCGGCTGGCATCTCGACGATGCTTTCAGCAGTTGTGCCGTCTGCCGACACAGCGAGGAACACTTTATTGAGTAATGACTTATCCATTTTGTCCACATCCACGACCACTGTAGCCACAGCTTCCTGCAGTTTCTTGGCGGTAGCGATGCGTGCTTCGCTGTCAGCCTTCTTGCTTCCGCACCTTATGTAAGTCCAGTTGTTCTGCCATTTGTAGTTGTTGAAATTGGTCAGAAGCCACTCATAATTGCCTATTTTGGCCGTCCAGTTATTGGCATAGCCGTTGCCTTTCTCCTTGTTTTCTGCCGCGTTTTCGTCGGGGAATGAGAGGGTTACGAACGGTTTTGCTGCGACATTGCCGACAAAGAGCATCATGACGATGCTCAGGAACGAATAGCGTAATAATTGTTTCATAAGCTTTTATAGATGAATTGGTTTTGTTAGATAACTGTTTCGTCAGTGTTTAATGAGGTTTATGATAGCCTGAACGGGGCCGTGTCTGACAAAGATATGTATATTTTCCGGAATCTGCAAGGTTTTGACAGGAAAAAAAACATATAAAAATGTCGGGACGCTGACGCCCGTATCGGGAACGGAGTGTGGCGCAGGCTGTCGGGCTGTGGCGGGCGTTTGTTTTCCGCCGGTTCCGGTATGGAAGGCTGTTTAAAGGCCGCACGGCGTTTGGTTTTACGGTGAAATTTCCGCCGTTCTGCCGTTCTGCCTGCCGTATGGCGGCCGTGGCACGGACTTTTGACGGCCGCCGTTACATGCGTGCGGCGGTCGCGGTATGGTCGTATGGCGGCTGCCGCACGATAAGCCCCGCGATAGAATGAGGGCAGAAATGCCGGCACGCAGCCGAAGAAGCCTTGCCGCATGGCGCCACCTTTATATATAGTGGGCCCGATAGCGGTCCTGTTTGAGGGGCGACGGCGGCGCGGCAGGGGGGTGAGGTGGGGCAATTAATGGCTGACGGGGCAAAAAGACTGTTTTATTTATACGGTAGTTTGCCAATTTTAAAGTAACTTTGCATCACTTTGTCCGCCATCGTCGCCCGATGACCGGAACGATGCCGGGCCGGAGCCCTCCTCACGTCGCAGGTCGGCCGGTGCAATGCTTTGATAAATAGCTTGTTACGGCCTTTGCGGACAATAAATACATATATGCACAAAAACTATCATGAAAGATTCTGAGCAGACCTTCGTTCTTACGGGTCTTGTCCTCTTTTTTCTGCTGGCCATGCACGCGCTTCCGCGCCTCACTGTCGATGGCGTTACGCTGCGTGGCGTCAATATGCTGAGCGATCTGCTGCCCGAACGGGGCGGCGGACAGGCTGATGTTATTCCGGCCCCCAAGGCTCCGAAAGCCATCGAGGCGAAAACAAAGTCGGGCAAGAAAATCGATTTCAAGGAGCAGTGGCCCAAGGGTGTGGAGCCTATTGTCGACTATTCGGGCGGCGAGGCCGGCGGCATGGACCACTTTTATGAGGCCCTGAGCCATGTGAAAACGCTGGGACGGCCTGTGCGCATTGCCTATTTCGGCGACTCGTTCGTTGAGAACGACATCATGTCGGCCGACTTAAGGGAGCTTTTCCAGAGCGATTTCGGCGGCCATGGAGTGGGGTGGGTCGACCTGGCTAACCCCATAAACCGCAACAGCCGCCGCACGGTTACGCAGCAAACCAGCGGCACACGCGAGTTCAGCGTGGTGAAAAAGCCCTTCGACCGCAGCCGTCAGGGCATCGGCGAACGCTATTACAGCGTGTCGGCAGGGGCGAGCGTAACCACTAATCTGGCCACAACGTTTAATAAATATCAGCCCCATTCGAGGCAGTTTGACGTGGCACGCCTCTTCTTCCGTGCCGCCGACGGTGCCACCATTACGGCTACCGTGGGCAGAGCTGCGCCGCAGACGCGCACCTTCGGCGCCTCAAATCAGGTGCAAATGTTTGAGCTGAAAGGCAAGGGAAGCAAGGTAAACTATAGGTTCGACGACACCGACGGAGGCTTTACAGGCTTCGGAATGGCGCTCGAAAGCCAGCGGGGCGTGATATTAGACTGCATGAGCGTGCGCGGGTCAAGCGGTATGACGCTGCAGGATATTCCGCAATCGACGCTCGCCGACTTCGCACGGCTGCGCCCCTACGACCTTATTATCGTGCACTATGGCCTTAATGTGGCCGTAAAGGGCAACCCCAGGAGCACCATCCAACACTATGCAAAGAGCATGGAAAAGGTTGTGATGCACCTGCGTCAGGCCTTTCCCGAAGCCAGCATACTGGTGTTCAGCGTGCCCGATCATGAACAGCGGGGCGGCGACGGCATCACGACGCTCAAGGAAGTGCGCGAGCTTGTGGCCTTCCAACAGCAGCTGGCGGCCGACACGAAGGTGGCTTTCTGCAACTTCTTCCAGGCTATGGGCGGCGAGGGCGCGACGCGAAAGCTCGTCGACCGCGACATGGCCAACAAGGATTATACCCATTTAAGCTACGGCGGCGGGAAGTATGTAGCCGGTAAAATTTACCCGTCGTTCAAGGCCGGACTGAAAAATTACCTGCGTCGCATTAAATTAGAATCAGAATGATAGAGCGTTTAATCAGCATCCTTACATATAATCCGAAGAGCCCCCTGATATTCAGCAGCGGACTGTTCCTGTACCTGTTCTTCGGCGTTTCGTTCGTTTACATGTTGCTTCAACGGCGCAGCAACCTGCGCATTCTGTTTGTAACGCTCTTCTCCTACTACTTTTATTATAAGAGTAGCGGGTTTTATTTCTTCCTCCTGGCGGTGGTGACGACGAGCGATTACTTCA
>JABCNV010000063.1 GCA_013333935.1 Prevotella sp.
CCTTACTGATTCTTGAACACAGGCGCTTCGTGCAGGTAAGAAGGCTTTCCACCCTGAACGGAAGGCCAGTCGTCGGTCCACTGTATGGGGTCTAACATCACCTGCCGGCCGTTATCAGGGTCGCTCTTCTGATATGCATGATAGAGAATCCAGTCCTGGCCTGCGTCGTCAGTTACAAACTCGGCATTGTGCCCGGGCCCTGCAAAGATGTTGCTGCTGCTGAGCATGGTATCATAGGCCCCGTCGAGCATGCGGCGCCCGTCTTTTGTAAGATACGGGCCGAAGAGGCTTTCAGACCGACCATAAATGACCTTGTAGGTGCTTCGTGCGCCCTCGCAGCATGTGCCTGCAGAGCCGAAGAGATAATAATATTTGCCGTGCTTGTGGATGTATGTACCCTCCATTTGCGTGCCTGCAATCTGTATTTTATCGGCCCCGGGCTTGATGGAGAGACCGTCGGCCGACAGTTCGATGCCGTAAATGCCGTGGAACGAGCCCCAGAACATGTAGTTGTGGCCGCCGTCCTGGATAAAGAACTGGTCGATGCTATTGGCTACACCCTGCGTGCGGTCGATGACAATGCCCTTGTCTACAAACGGGCCTGTGGGCTTGTCAGCCGTGGCACAGCGAATCTGGTTGTCCCAGTCGCTGCCCCATACGCCAATGGTAGTGTAGAGAACATATTGACCGTTAATGAAGTTAATGTCGGGCGCCCACATCATTCCCCTCGCCGGCAGGTTCTTCGGACGTGTGGCATCGGTGAAGGCTGTGCCCGTCTGGGTCCACTTTACAAGGTCCTTGCTGCGGAAAACAGGCACGTTGCGGATATCCTCGGTGCCGTAGAGATAGAAGAATCCGTCGGCAGCCTTGATGACCGTAGGGTCAGGAACGCTGAAGCGTATGACAGGATTGTTGTAGGTTTGCTTCTTCGGCGGATTGGGATTTGTGCCTCCTCCGTGGCCCGGGTCGGGCGGAACGGGGGTACTGCCGCTGCTGGAGCCGCACGATGACAGCGCTACGGCAAGCGAAATAATGAGATAAAAGATGTTGTTTTTCATTTTACGGAATGGATGTTATTTAAAAGTAAAAAGGTAAAAAATTAAAAAAGTAAAGGGGGCTTTTAAAGTATAAAAAATTAAAAGATTAAAGAATTAAAGGAGATGTGCTACTTTCTCCTATTCCTGTTGTCATTAAACAGAAGTTGGAGGAGATAAGCAGGCCAATGCAATTGCTTGCTGCTCAGAGAGACGAAAGCAAGGAACAGGAAGATCAATGCCCAAACCTCTTCTCGAGTCTCGGCTGTCGCCGGTTCTGAATTGGCCGCTTAACTCCTCTGCTGGTTTGTCTAACCCCGCCGCGTTACTTCCATCCGTCGTTCTGCACGAGATTGGGATTGCGCTCTATTTCCTCTTGCGGGATGGGCCACTTCTGCGTATAATCGCCCAGGAAAGTGAGCGTATAGCGCTTGGTTCCCCAAATCTCAGTCATGCCGTTAGCCCCGTCGAACTGGCTCGGGTCGGCGCTGTTGCGGTTGGTTCCGAACTTTTTCTCGGCCCATGTACCCCAGCGAAGTTCCTTATAAAACATGACGTTCTCACCGCATAACTCCCATCCGTACTCGTTACGGATACGCTCTCGCATATTGTCCTGACCGGTAACGGTGGTGTATGTGTTCGAATTGAGCAGGGCCAAGCCAGGTATTCGTCCGCGCACCATGTTGACATAGGTAACGGCTTCGTTGGTTTTTCCCTGCTCGTTCAGCGCTTCGGCCAGACACAGAAGGGCATCGGCATAGCGGAAAATGGGAATATCAATATCGCAGTCCCACATGGTACGGCTCTCGCGTCCCTCGATAACGAACTTGCGCCACAGGTAATAGTAGCGGTCGTTGGTGTCGGTTCGCAGGTCGAAAGGCTCGGCACCGTCGGCACCGAAGTACGGCCAGCGCAGGGTATAAGTAAAGTTATTGGCCGTGCATCCGCCCACATAGGTCGAGTAAGGCGTGATGAAGTTCATCTGCATACGCGGGTCGCGGCCTTCATAGACGCCACGGATGCGCGACTCGTTGCCCGTACGCAGATACTTTGTCATGTCTGCTCCATAGGTCTTCATCTGTATAAAGCCCTTCTTTTTCTCCGTGGCAAGGGCACCCGTCGCGTTGAGGGCAAGACCGTCGCGCAGGTAATAAACCGAGCGCTTCTTGGGCGTCATGCCGGAATAACCTGGTATAACGTCGTCGATATTGAAAGGTTTTCCGTTGGCCCACTCGTAAGAGTCGACGAACTTGGGGTTGGGAATGAAGTTGTTCCATGCGAAATCAACGGTATTCCGGTTCCCGAAGAACTGGCTGAAATCATTGCCCAGGCCCTCGTCATCGGTATACTGATACTGGAAAATATACTCATCGTTGCGCTCGTTGGCCTTCTTGAACATGGCCTTGTAATCGTGGAAAAGGCTGAATCCCATCGTGGTGATAGCCTTAAAATCGGCTTCAGCCTTTGCCCAATCCTTCTTCCAGAGATACACCTGGCCGCGCAGGTAGCGGGCTGCAGCCTTGGTTACGCGGCCGTAGTTGGCGTCACTGGTGGCGTATTTGTCAGGAAGGTTGGGCTCGTCAATGGCTTCGGAGCAGTCTTTGATAATCTGTTCCCACACCTCATCTTCGGTAGAGCGGCCTTTTGTAGCCTTGCCATACTCGACGGGCTCGGTGTAAATGGGCACTCCGCGCCACAGACAGTTGGCACGATAATATGCCCAGGAGCGCAGGACTTTGCACTCGGCAATGTCGCGTGCCTTCTCTTCGGCCGACATATCAGGCACCTGATGGATATTCACGATGACGTTACTCGTGCGGTAAATCTCCTCATAGAACAGTTTCCACCAGTAAGAAAAGGCACCCGACGACGACGTTGCCGCACCGCCAACAAGGGGTGCATCGCCTGCCACCCAGTTTACATCGAGGTCGCATTGTTCGGTATAGACGTCAAGGGTATGGCGTCCCCACTGGTTGTTATACTCGTAAAAGAATCGTTCGTAGGCACCGTTTACCGTGCTGTTCGCCATGTTCCGCGTAGTCCATACGTTGCCTGTGCTTACACGGTTCGACGGTTTGGTGTCAAGAAAATCGGCAGAACAGTCTGTCATCATTATCCCGGCTACGGCCAACGTAAGCACGGACAGGGTATTTTTAATATGTAATTTCATAAGTTTTCTGAACTAAGGTTTTAGAAAGTAACGTTTACACCGAATGCGAACTGGCGCATAGTAGTATAGCCTTCTCCCGAACGCATCTCGGGATCAAGCCCCGGGAACGACGTAATGGTGAGCAGATTCTCGCCCGAGAAGTAAACACGGATACTCTGTGCATACAGTGTACTTGAGATGAACTTCGGGAAAGTGTAACCCAATGTAAGGTTACGAAGCTTCAGAAAATCGCAGCTATAGAGCCTCAATGTGCTGGCAAGCTGGTCGCTCTGGCCCGGATTGGTAAGCACAAGGCGTGGATTTTTTGAGGTGATATTGGTGCGGGCGTCGGTAGGATTGGCCGGATCGTAGAAGTAATGGTCGTATGCAACCTTCTTCGGAAGCGCAAGACCGTATACCACGTCTGACGAATTCTGGCCTATTTCGCGCCAGTATGTACTGAAGCCTGTTGCACCGCCCCAGTTCATTGAGAAGTCAATGCCCTTCCATTCTGCATGTGCCTGTATACCGAAATTGAACTTAGGCACGTTCGAACGGCCCGTAAAGCTTTCGTCGTAATTGCCGCCATAGATGCCGTCGCCATTGGTATCATCAAAGATGTAGTCGCCATACCAGATGCCGTTCTTCGCAACTTTCTGCTTGGGAAAGAACTTATAACCGGCATCTACCATTGCCTTGAGCCACTTCATATCCTCTTCGGTACGAATCATTCCATCGCGCGGACCTCCCGTTTTGTTCACGGTTCCGTCGGCATTAAAGTAGTTTCCGCTTCCGTGATAGGGTGTCATGAGGTAGAATTCGTTCATTTGATGGCCTTCAACTATGCGCTGCGAGCCTCCCGAAGACACCTCACCGAGGTTCGAATAATACTTGTTCGGGTCAGCATCCTTGGGGTTAGCGCCCCATCCGTGCACCCATGAGCCCTTGTATTTCTCAACACGGTTCTTGTTCCACGTGCCGTTAACGGCCACGCCATACTTCACTTCGCCCACGTGGTCTTCCCAGCGAAGCGTCATCTCAAAGCCCTTGTTGCTCACCTCTGCCAGATTCTGAAGCGGCGAAACCTTGTCTCCATACGTCAGGGCTATGGAAGGACTGTAGAGGATTCCCGTCGTACGCTTGTTGTAAAAATCGAGCACACCGCTCAGGCGATTGTTCAAAACGCTGAAGTCGAGGCCAATATTAAGGGTCTTTGTCGTCTCCCAGGTGATGTCGATATTGGGCAGATTCTTCAGATAGAAGCGCGGAACCTTCTTGCCTCCCATAATGGTATAGCCCGTCTCATACCACGACTGGTAGGCGTAATCGTCAACAGAAGAGTTGCCGAGCTTACCGTAAGAGGCACGGAGCTTAAGGTTATCGAATACATGAAGGAACGAGTTTTTGGCAAATTGCTCCTCTGAAACGCGCCATCCGGCAGAAGCAGAAGGGAAGAATCCCCACCTGTCTTTCGGTGCAAACTTTGAGGAACCGTCGCGGCGGAAGTCTAATTCTAAAAGATATTTCGACGCAAAGGCGTAGTTCACGCGCCCGAACAATGAGCGGAAACGGTTCTGACTGTCTGTACCATAAATATAATTCATGTTGGTTACAGTGGACATATCGGTGATGGTAGGGTCGATAACGCCATATTTGCTCGTATCAAGGAACGTGCTGTAAAACTTGCCTTCCTCGAAGCCCAGCAGTGCACTTACGTCGTGTACCTTGCCAAAGGTGTGGCCCCAGGCAAGTGTATTGGTCCACTTCCAGTTGTAGTGCTGGTTATAATACATGTAAACATGAACCTGGTCAAGCGACGGAGCCGGTGAAACCACCTGCTTGCGGCTGAAGCTGTATAGCTCGTCGACGCCACCGCTATACTTGTCGCGGCGCTGGTAATAGTCGTATCCGAAGACGGTCTTGAACGTGAAATCGTTCAGGAACTTCAATTGCCCGAAGACGGTTGTGTAAAGCTGGTTGTGCTTGTAGTATGAGTCGCCGTTGCCGTTCAGGTTTAGCAGCGGGTTGCCTACGGCGCCGTCTTCAGCCGATGTCTCCACACCGCCGTAGTGACCGTCATAGTAAGGATAAACGCCCGGCACCGTCTTGAGGAACGACCACTCGCTGAGGTTGCCCACATCGTTGCGCTGCTGGTCGGTATGATAGCCCCAGAGGTGGGCACCTACCTGCAGGAAGCTGGTGATATCTGATACGATATTAGTGTTGATAAAATACTTCTTCACACCCGAACGCACAATCATTCCCGGGTTGTCCAGATAGGTAAGGCCCAGGCTGTAGCGGGTACGCTTCTCGCTTCCCAGCAGAGACATGGAGTGTTCCTGCATAACCTTCGTCTTGTATATGACGTCATACCAGTCGGTATTCGGGTAAGCCACGTAGTTTGGATATCCGCTTTCAGCTATTCCGTTGGGGTTAGCCTCGGCATCGCGCCACTGCTTGATGATGTCAGGACTGTATGTGATACCCGACCCTACATTGGTTCCTGCCTCATTTACAAACTCCATGTAGTCGCCATAATTGCTGACAAAGCGCACCAAACGTGACGGCGTGTTGAGGGCCAGCCTACCGGAATAGCTTACGGTCACCTTACCGGCCTGTCCCGTTTTTGTCGTCACAAGAATAACGCCGTTGGCTCCGCGGTTACCGTAGATGGCGCACGATGCGGCATCTTTCAGGATAGAGATGCTCTCGATATCGTTGGCATTCACCGCAGAAAGGCTCATCTCCATACCGTCTACCAGCACCAGCGGTGACGAGTTGTTCAGCGTTCCCACACCGCGGATGTTGATACCAAAGCCCTCAGAGTTCGGACGGCCCGAACCTTGCAGCACCTGAACGCCGGCGGCCATGCCTGCCAGCGCCTGCGTAGCCGTGGTGACGGGGCGCGAAGTTTCCTTGGTAAAGTCTACCGAACTGACGGCCCCCGTGAGGTTTACCTTCTTCTGCGTGCCGTAACCCACCACTACAACCTCGTTGAGAAGCTTGCTGTCGTCGCTCATCTGCACGCTCACGCCGCTGGTCCTTACACCAAGCTTCACCGTGGCAGGCGTGAAACCGATGCTGCTGAATTCAAGCACGTCACCGCGCCTTGCCTGTATGCTCCACGCGCCGTCGGCATTGGTGACGGCCCCGCGGCCCGTTCCCGCAACCTTTACCACCGCTCCGACGATGGGCTCGCCCTTGGCATCGGTCAGTCGGCCGCTGAAAGTCTGCGTGTCAGCCTGACGCGGCTGCTGCGCACTCGCGCCGTGCTTACGGGGCTCGATAATAATTTTCCTGCCCGAAACAGCATAGGTAACATCCTGCCCCTTGAGAATTTGTTCAACAGCCTGCTGCAGCGTGCTGGCATTCACATGCACACGTTGTGAGGTGTCGAGCTCACCAACCTGGTAGACAAAGGAGTAACCCTCTCCCTGTAACTGCTCAATAGCCTGGCGGACGGTCACCGAAGGAAGATTCAGCGACAGCCTCTGCGCCTCCGTCAGCGAACAGAAGCACACGGCCGCCAGAGCCGTAGTAAATAGTCGTTTTGATACCATAAGTTAAGATAGATTTATAGAAAAAAATATAAAATTCCCTTTTTATTTATGCGGTTATTTCGGTTTTCGTTTTCAGGCTTCAGGTTGTAGGACGATAATCTTTCGGGCAAGGGTAGTGAAACTGATAGCTTTTTTTACATCTGCTCATTGGCGGGAGCCTGCCTTCACGCGCAATGGGGTGCAGGATGAGGCCGGAAGCATCACCTTGCTATAGTTTAGATGGCTTAGAGCGAGGCAGAAAGCGCCGCATCTTGATAATTCAAATTGCGTATCATGAAATCGGAGGCTTCAACTTTCCATAACTCGCACGACGCACTATGAGGCTGGAAGCCTCACCTTTCCATAACCCCGTATCAGCTTGCAAAGCAAGTGATGCGGGGATAATAGGCACATACACTGCTATCGACCCCGCCGGGGTCGTCCGTCATCGGATAGGGAAAGCAAATTTGGGAGCAGGCGTGTATAAGTACAATTATTCTGTCATTCGTAGCTTCCTGCTCCAGAAAGCCCGTGCCTTTCCGATTCAGAGAACTATAGCGGTCGGAACAACTCCGTCTGCACATATCTGTGACCGAGTTTAGTTACCTTGCTTGCCGTTGGGCGACCCCGCTGGGGTCGATAATTTCACGCGAGCTTGTTATCCCCGCATCACCCGCTCCGCGGGCTGATACGGGGTTATGGAAAGGTGAGGCTTCCAGCCTCATAGTGCGTCGTGCGGGTCATGGGAAGTTGACTGCTCTGCAGTCATAGCACGTCGTGTGGGTTATTGAAGGGCCTTCGCCCCCTGACTTTGGGGACACAACCCCACCCAAATTCTCCCATATGGTGCGTCGGACATCTCCTCCTTCGGAGGGGCTTGGGGAGGCTCAGTCAATATCCCTTTTTTACCTTTACGCTGTAAAGGCCGGATGATTACGCCGTAAAGGCGAAACGATTACGATGTAAAGGCGTGACGATTACGCCGTAA
>JABCNV010000065.1 GCA_013333935.1 Prevotella sp.
TGGAGAGATGGTAGAGTGGTCGATTACAACGGTCTTGAAAACCGTCGTACCGAGAGGTACCGGGGGTTCGAATCCCTCTCTCTCCGCAAACAAGGGTGTAAATCAACGAGTTACGTAATTTACACCCTTTATTACACCCAGAAATTTAGTTATCTTAGAAAGTTTATAGCATTTCCTTTATTACAATATCCGTTTGTTTTTGTGAAAGTAATAATCATCACACATACAATTATGATTTACGGATATATTAGAGTAAGCAGCGATAAGCAAACAGTGGAAAATCAACGCTTCGAAATTAGCAACTTTTGTAAACATCAAAATCTTTCGATTGACGACTGGATAGAGGAAACTATCAGTGGCACGAAGAACTATAGCAAGCGGGAACTTGGCAGATTACTCAAAAAGGTAGGAAAGGACGATATTATCATTTGCAGTGAATTGTCCCGTCTTGGACGTAACCTATTTATGATTATGGAGATACTGAATATCTGTATGACAAAAGAATGTCGCGTCTGGACTATCAAGGACAATTACCGCCTTGGTGATGACATCCAGAGCAAGGTCCTTGCTTTTGCCTTTGGACTTTCAGCAGAGATTGAGCGCAACCTTATAAGCCAACGCACAAAAGAAGCATTGGCGAGAAAGAAAGCCGAAGGTGTTGTACTTGGCCGTCCGAAAGGTCGTAAAAGTTCACCTGATAAATACAAACTATCTGGCAAGGAAGTGCTCATATCTGAGTTGTTGAAGAACGGCACTTCGTGTCGCAAGATTGCAAAGATTTGCAAGGTTGACAGGAATACCCTTGCACGTTTCATTGAACTCAAAGAATTGGCAGTGAACTAATGAGCGATAAAATAACGATTAAAGACTTTATTTATAAAATACGTATTTTTTGTCGGAATTCTAAATGTGTCTATGTCTTCTTTTCGCCGAGTGTTTAAATCATAAACACCAACAAAACCATCACTTGAGTCAAAGCCATAGAGTTTATTATTATGAATTTCAAGATTATCTACTTGTCGAAAAGCAAAAGGTAGAATATTCCTTGAAAAGAATTGTTTCGTTTTTTTGTATTTAAATCGATACAAGAAACCAGATAATCTTCTCCAAAAAAGTCAGAAACGAATGTCCTATTATTATCAACGATAAAACTTGAAACGTATTCTGACTCAATTCTAATTTGTTTTATATGTTTCAAAGTAATTTCTCGATCCTTTTTATTCGCACACGAACATATAAAAACTAAAAGCACAATTAATATAAAGAAACCGTTTTTGTACATTTTTTTACTTTAAAAAGGGCAACGTATAAAACCATATATTATAATTATTGATTCTACACGTTGCCCTAGTTATTTATTAATTAGCAGTTCTATAACCAATATGATCTTTATGTCCACTTGTACAAATGTACTTAAGAGATAAAACACAATCTTTTCTATCACCTTGAGATTCTGTCTGTGTTAGTGCCTCTACATTCTCCAACGTCAAATCAGAAAAATTTTGCTTACTTTCCTTTGAGATGTTGAGTAAAATTCCTGAACAAATTGCTACACACCCAATAATAATTGGGAAAAAACTTTCTTTTTCATTTTTTAAATTTTTATGGTTTATAATAAGGCGAAATTTCGCCAGTTAACTCTATTGGTTTTATTTCAGGTAAAGCATTACTTTCTATGTAAACCGTTTCAAAAAAAGATGTAACATGTTTTGGGATATATGAAATGGTTGCCATTATCTCTTCTCCTGGTAGAATTATATTTTTACATTTGAATTCTATGCAAGAGTAAGAAACCCCATATCTTTTTATAGAAATAGTATCCTTACTCATATTTTTTAAAATAATTGTCTTTGATACTTTTTTGCCAAGTGGAATCGTTCCGAAATTGATTTTATCAGTACTTTGATAAATGTTTGTATAACTCGTCTTTTTTTCTTTTTCCCTTTTATCAACTATTTTATTAAATAGAGTACGGATTTGTGGATTTAGAATAGGATTACCTACAGCTAAAACTATCATACTCTCATTTAATAAAAAGGTTTGCGTCTTCATTTCATCTTCTATTCCATTATTTTTTTTAAATAAAGAATTACTGTCAAAAAATACAGATTCTGTAAAATTTTCTTTATGCAAAAGGCCTTTTATCCTTTTTCTTTTATCTTCTGGAAATATAAATAGGACTCGAATTTTTCGTTTATTTAATTCTTCCGAATAAATATAAGATTTCCATTTAGCTAACTGCAATTTACAGTCAAGACAACCTTTATTACTAACATAATTAATAATTGTATATTTATATGTATTATTTAAATTCGTGCTAATATTATTAATAATATTATATTCTTCCATTTGAGACAAGACAATCTGCTTACCTACCCATCTTGTAACATAATCTTCAAAAGAAGATGTTTTATGAATACAAGAATTAAATATTATATATAATAAAACCATACAGGTTAAGTAAATTGTTGTATTTCCATTTGTTTTCATATTTTCCATTTTAATTGTTTTTTTGTGACCTTCGTTTAAAAACTAATGAGAACATCAGGTATGGAGGAATACTATTGTAACATGTTTCTGTCCATCCTTGCGCGTTGATGGTGTACATTTTATTTGATAGCTGATGGAGTAAATCTGCGACAAACAACTTTGCCACCATATTGCCTTTAAACAGCGAGTAAGATATCCGTGCATTCCAAATCAAGTCATTTGTATTCATCATAGAGGATTCATAGCCCCTTCGTGAGAACATCGTTATATCTGTAACAATAGAAAGTTTCATGGTAGGAATATTATACTGCATATTGGCACCATACTGATAATCATAAGTATTTATCCTATCAAAGTTCAAACGATTACTTTTACTGAACCGACCACTGAAACCTCCTTGAATTACAAAGGTAAGATTTGGCAATATGTATTTAAGCGATGTTGAAAGTCCTGTATTCCATGTGTTTACATTGCTCAATACGGACTTATGTGAATCAAATGCAACATCGTAATCAACACTGTGAACATAGCTTCCTGAAAGTTTCGCCATCAAACGAAATCGATTCTTTCTATCAATAGAACGTGTGAATCCGACACTGCCTCTTATATCCCAGTTGCCATTTACATTGTCCATCATCGAGGTAAAACCGCCAGTCTGAGAGTTATAGCTTATTCGATTGCCCCAAGCGTGTTGCACTATCTTACTATTGATATCTATCCATCTATCAAGATCTGTAGAGTCTGCTTTCCAATCGTAGTAAGCTCTAAATTTATGCTCACGTCGTCTTTTCAGTGAGGGATTATTAGAAATAATGGACAAAGGATTGATATTATTGCTGAAAGGCATCAGATTAATAAATTCCGGTAAGGTCTTCGTTGACTCATACGACAATTCTATATGCTTCTTTCCAAACGTCTGGAATAAAAAATAAGGTTCAAACTGGAAGTATTTCCGAGAAGCTAAGGTATCTAATCCAACTCCATTATTATAATGTATTCGTTCACGGTTGAATGCCAATGGCAAGTAAAGTTCTATCTGTCCATTCTTCAACCTTCTGGTAAATTCCATACTTATTGTATATTTCCTTCCCTGATTACGGAATTTATAACTGTTATCAACATCGATCACTTGTGCCAATTGGGACGTTGTAGGTAGCACTCCTAATTCATCCAAATAAAGATTATTTAGCAGATCTAACTTATAATTGTAATTCAGGGCTTTCTTATATCTCTGCCCATAAGTAAGTTTAGGAGTAATTATCCATTTAGAACCGATGGTATAATCATATTGCAGTGATAGCGAATAGTTATATGAATGTGTATGACTATCCTTATAATATTTCCGTAAATCGGTTTCTTCCAGTTCTGTATAAGTAATTTTATTAAGTGAAAATAGATCATCTGGCTTTTTTGTACTATATCCGACTTTTGCGCTGATACCTATATCATTGTCATTTTCTAACATAAAAAACTTGGTAATGGCCAGGTCTGCATTTATTTGTTTATACTTTGATAAATCCGAATAAATATTTTGATTGAGCCATCTTTGATGATATGTAGAATCTTCATGTGTACTCCTGTTTTCACCCCGATGGTAATCTAAATTTATAGCAATATATGCCGGATTATCAGTTACCAGAGATAATCGGTTATGCAATCCTAATTCTATATTCTTTTCTTTTGAGAAGTTAAAACTTTGCTTGATAATATTATCATCAGAAGAGAATACTTCTCCTGTAGTTCGACTCTCAAAATAATAATCCGTCCACTCTGTTATGGCGTCAAAAGAATTCTCCCATAGCTTGTTTTTCGTTCCGGACTCCACGTTCAGCCCTATCTGTTTCGTTGTCTTTAGACCCTTATTCATATTTGCGGGTGTCCAAATACCATCCGCCTTTGGCTTCCGATCCTCATTCACATTATTCAAGTTCGTGAAAACGCCTATATTATTATGTTCGCCGGAAAGAAGTCCAAACATACGTAATAACCAACGATTATCTGTTCCTGCGCCAGCTTCTATATTTCCAAGGAATGAATGAAGATACTCTCGTTTAAGATTAACATCCATTACGTAATCCTTTTTGTTACGATTAGTTGCCATGTTTTCATGGCTTCCTTTATAGTATACCTTGATATTTTTGACAGAATAATAAGGCAAATTCTCTAACATAACTTTATTTTTCCCTTTGAAAAAATTCTTCCCATTAAGAGTAAGATAATCCAATTTCTTACCATTAATATATACATCTCCGTTTTCTCTAAGTTCTGCTCCGGGCATCTGTCGGATAAGCGCGTCAAGCATAGAACCCTCTGGCAATACAAAGGCAGAGGCATCGTAGACAAGCGTATCACCACGATAGATTAACTGAATGCGTGTAGCTTTTACTTCAACTTCATCTAAATCCACCATATAATCCTTATTCTTTTTCTGTAACAGGATTGTTGGTATTTCGTGGTATTGACTCTTACCACGTGGACTAAATTTATAGTTGAGAATACGGCTTTTATATCCTGTACAAGTCGCTTGAACCATATACTCAGCCTGTTTATTTTCGATCGTAAAATAATAACGATTCTGCCGACCTTCTAATTTCGTATATGTAGAGTCTAATATCACGGAGTCTTTTCTCATCAGTATTATCTTGGCAACTATCGGTGTGCGGGTAAAACTATCATACACTGCTCCAAATAGTTTACATTCAGGGCCCTCTGGAATCTGAGCTAAAACACTCATAGACAGCATTGATAAAATGATGGATATTAGAAAGTGTTTCATTGGCTCTACTTACTTGGTATAAGTCAAATGGGTATTAAATTAATGGCCCCAATATATATAAAAAGAATATAATATCAAAATTTATATATACGAGAAACAAATTAATTATTTTTTTTAACGATTATGTCTTTCGTTTTCATAGGGGCGGTTTCAACATGCAAATGCACCGCCCGCAAGTTAAAGAATATTTTCGTAAAAACACTCAAAAGGGGTACGAAAATTTAATTTTTCTCTTGGGCGACGGTTTATTTTGTCAGCAACTTTGGTAACAAA
>JABCNV010000045.1 GCA_013333935.1 Prevotella sp.
ACTTTCCGCTTTCGATATCGCTCCAGTTGGGCACCAATGAGGCAAAATTGTAAGGCGTTAAACCGTCTTGCATTCTTTCCTCATTCATGATCATGGCATACTCTTTCGCGTTAAGCAGGTCGGGCATACGATATACATTCTGCACGCCCACGTAGCCGTCGTAGCTGATTTGCGCCTTTCCGGCCTTGCCTTGCCTGGTAGTAACAAGGATAACACCGTTGGCAGCACGCGACCCGTAGATAGCGGCGGATGCGGCATCCTTCAATACATCCACGCTCTCTATGTCGGCAGGGTTCAGACTGTTGATATTGCCTCCCGCAACGCCGTCGATGATATAAAGAGGTGTTGAGTCGCCAGTCGTACCCAAACCACGTATATTTACCTTATATCCTTCACCGGGCATTCCCGACGATTGTGTAATATTCACACCGGGAGTTTTGCTTTGCAGTGCGCCCAGCGGGCTTACGGTGTTCAGCTTTTCAAGGTCGTTGCCGTTCACTTGCACGGTTGCACCCGTCACCAGTTTTTTCTTTTGAACGCCATAGCCCATCACAACCACCTCGTTCAACGACTTGTCTTCTTCCTTCAGAACAATGTGCAGGGGCTGCGACGACGCCTTGACGTCCTGCGTCTGAAAGCCGATATACGATATCTTCAGCATTGAACCGGCAGGCACCGTAATGGTAAACTCGCCATTAACGTCGGTAACTGTGCCGTTACCGGTGCCCGCTTGCAGGACCGTTGCCCCGACAACAGGTTCATTGTCGGAGGATAAAACACTGCCCTTTGCTGTAATCTGTTGTTGTGCAGAAACAGTAAGGCTGAACAAAACTGACAATAACGACAGCAGTATTCGCCTGCTGTGTCGGGGTAGGTCAGTAAACCAGATTAACCCTTTCTTTTCCATAATGAGAGCTTGTTTGTTAAAACCGTACAAAAGTAGTATTTTTATCAATAGGAAATATATATTTTTTAATATTTTTATACTTAAAAAGACAACTCCCTTTTCAGCAGTAAAAATCTATAAAAACCATCTGTAAGATTCACCTTGCCTTATTAAAGACATGGAGGCGAGTTTCAGAAAGATGCAAAGGGCCTTGCCTGACGGCAAGGCCCTGACTGACAACCCATAAGAAGCACACGGCGAAACCCTCCGCTCCCGTCGGCCTCAGGACCGTCCGGCAACGAAAGTTTCCGCCGTATGCTATTATAATAAGGTGTAGCGTTTTTGCGGTACACGCGTGCCGGTTTCGTCAACCGGCCCTTGTCTTACCAGATGTGTGCGCGCTTGTTTTTGGGCAGGAACAGCTTGTCGCCTTTCTTTATGCCGAAAGCTGTATACCATGCGTCAATCTGCGGCAGGGCGCAGTTCACGCGCGCTATGTTCGGAGAGTGAACATCAACCGTAAGCAAATACTTCACATATTCGGGCGTCATGTTCGAGGCCCACACGCGTCCCCAGGCCAGGAAGAAGCGTTGTTCGGGCGTAAAACCGTCCTTTACGCCGAGCGGACTGGCTTTCATCGAGTTTTGAAGAGCGCGGAAAGCAATGTTCAAACCACCGTTGTCGCCGATGTTCTCGCCCAGCGTCTGCTTGCCGTTAACCTTTAAACCCGGCAACACTTCAAAGGCAGAGAAGTTGTCGGCCAGCACTTTCGTACGGGCATCAAAGTTCTTTTTGTCGGCCGCTGTCCACCAGTTACGCTGATTTCCTGTCTTGTCAAACTGTGCGCCCTGGTCGTCAAAGCCATGGCTCATCTCGTGACCGATGACGCCTCCTATGCCTCCATAATTGGCCGCATCGTCAGCCGTGGGGTCAAAGAACGGCGGCTGCAGAATGGCTGCAGGAAAGCAAATCTCGTTGGTCGTGGGGTTATAGTAGGCATTGATGGTCTGCGGCGTCATGCCCCACTCGGCTTTATCCACCTGCTTGTTGGCGCGACGTGCTATCATGTCGTCGGTAGCCCAGCGTGCAATATGCTGTAAATTCTCATACAGCGAAAGGCTGTCATCAACCTGCAGGCCGCTGTAATCCTTCCATTTGTCGGGGTATCCTATCTTGATAATGAAGTTGGCGAGCTTGTCTTTGGCCTGTGCCTTTGTAGCTGCACCCATCCATGTAGCCTCGTCTATGCGCTGGCCGAGAGCCGTTTGCAGGTTATGAACCAGCTCGAGCATACGTTTTTTAGAGCTTTCGGGGAAATATTTGGCTACATACAGCTTGCCAATGGCTTCACCAAGTGTGCCGCTAACCAGGCTCACTGCGCGCTTCCAGCGTGGCCTGTCCTGCTTTGTACCGCTCAGAACTGAGCCGAATTTAAATGCTTCGGCACGGAAATCATCGCTCAACTGGCTGCTTGCGCCGGTTATTATACGGGCTTCGGCATAGCTCTTCAGGTCGTCGAGCGAGGTTTCTGCCAGCACCTTTTCAACCTCATGCAAGGGTTCGGGCTGATATACAACAACCTCTTTTACGGCAGGCAGACCGCTCAACAGGAACACATTGCCCCAGTCGATACCAGGGAAATCGGCTACCAGCTGTGTGTACGACAGCTTATGGTAGTTGGCATTGATGTCACGAAGCTTCACCTGATCGTAGCTGGCTTTTGCAATGCGCGTTTCAATGGCGAGCACGGCCTGCATTTTTTTCTCAGCCGTTGCCTCATCGTTGCCTGTCATTACAAACATCGTCTTCAGATAATTCTTATAGGCTTCGAGCACGCGCTTGTTCTGTTCGTCGTCGGATAAGTAGTAATCGCGGGTGCCTAAACCCAGTCCTCCCTGTCCGATACCAACGATATTCCAGTCGGCATTGCGCATATCGCCGTCTATTCCTATACCAAACATCATCGTACCTTCGCCGTTGCGGTCCAGCTCGGCCGTCACAAGCTGGTATTCCTTACGGTCTTTAATATCGGCAATACGCTTCAAAGTGGGTTTGATTGGCGTCCATCCCTCGCGGTTTAAACGCGCACTGTCCATCATCAAATTGTAGAGCGAGCCTATCTTTTGCTCCAGCGAGCCCTGCTTTTGCCTGCTGCCTGCATACTGCATAATGATGTCCTGTATGCGCTTTTGGTTCTGTTCATACAAATCAGTAAAGGCTCCATTGTCCGAATGTTCTGCGTCAAGAGGGTGACTTTTAAGCCAGCCGCCTGCGGCAAAATGGTAGAAGTCATCGCCCGGACGCACACTGCGGTCGAGGTTCTTCAGGTCAATGCCCGACGAAAGATTCTGGCCGAACACGCCGGTTGCAGCGAACATCAGGCCCAGAAAAAGTAGTTTTCTCTTCATTTTTTTCAGTTATATTGTGATAATAAAATTGATACCTATTTAACAAGACGCCGTTTCTCCCCCTTTTAATACATTCAATGTGTTTTTTTAAACAATTTTATATTTTACGTCTCCTTTCGGCGTCTTTTACCATCTCCGAAGCAAATATTTCGCCTCAAAAAAGCACCCGTTTTCCCTTTACATCGTAAAGGCCTGACGATTACGATGTAAAGACAAGACGATTACGTCGTAAACGTCTCGCGATTACGCCGTAATCTCCGCGTCTCTACATAGCTAATCGCACGGGTTTTCATCATGTTGTAACAGGCTTTGTATAAGCATGTTACAATTCTTGTTTTGTCTTTACGCCGTAACCCTTCCGTCTTTAGCCCACAAAGACAATCTCCACCCCTTTTCCCGACATCAGACGGCTTCGCCCGATTTTCCTGACAGAAGACCAGAAGGGGGTGGGGGCTGCACCTCTCTGTCCCTTTGTCGTGAGCGAAAAAGAAAGTTTTTTGCCCTAAAAAATGAAAAATCGTAAGAAAAAGTATCAACGAATCGAAATATTTCATAACTTTGCGCTTTAGTACTGCCTTGCGGTCGTCGGGAGACGTTGCGCGGCAGATGGTGGGGCAGGGCCCCGGCACCTTTAATAAAAGGTATAGCAGAGGGCCGTCCGCCATGGGAAACTTAATAGGGCAACAAGCGCCGTCAGGGCGCAGTTGGCGTTGCAGAGAGTCGCCTGCCATGGAAAACCTACAGAGAGTTTAATCGTATAAATAATAAACCTAAAAGTTGAATATGAAGAAAACTATTGAAAAGTTATCTTTACTTTTCCTTTCGGCCGTGGCCATGCTGCAGCTGGCAAGTTGCGGAAGTGAGGAATCAGTGCCGTCGACGCACAACCCGTCGGAGCCGGTAAAACTGACTACGTTCTATCCCGATTCGGGCATGTACAAGGAGCCGGTAATCCTTGAGGGTTCGAATTTCGGTCAGGACGTGTCGAAGATTAAAGTTTATTTCAACAATGTCAAGGCCCCCGTCATCGGCTCTACAGGCTCAATGCTGTACGTGACGGCGCCGCGCCTGCCCGGAGACACCTGCCGTCTGGCCGTGGTGGTAGACGGCGATTCGGTGGTGTTTGAGAAGCCGTTCATCTATCATGAGTCTATTTCGGTGACGACGATAGCCGGTACGGGCCAGTGCACAAAGCCCACGGCGGGCGACGTGAATACGGCAGCCATGCACCCGCGCTATCTGTGTGTGGACGGCGATGATAATGTTTTCCTTGTCAGTCGTGACGTCAACGACGGTGCCGAAGATGAGAAGGTGATGCGCATTGACCAGGTGGCAGGGCAGGTTGAGATAGTAAGTGACGAGAACGGCAATGTGCCTTGTGCCGACCCTGCTACGAACGTCATTACCATTCCTACCGAGACGACGATAGGTTCGTATATGTCGCTCGACCCTGCCGAGATGTGGAGCCCCCGCCAGCGCGAGATTATCTGGCCGGAGGGATATGCTGTTCCCGAGAAGGGATACAAGCACTCGATGGTGGTAAACCCCAGCGACGGATACATCTATACGCGTTATTATTACGGCGATATTATCAAGATAAACCCCCGTACCTACGAGGCTACACCTATTTATAAGACGCCCCGCGGCGACAGCTTCGGCCTGACGTTCAACCCCCTGCACCCGAACATCCTGTATATGTCGTTCCGTGACAACGGCGGTGCGATGGCCAACAGCATTGCTTCCATCGACGTAACCAGGCCCGACAGCACGTATCACCGCCTGTCGAGCAGCAACACGTCGGGCGGTCACCGCGACGGCGAGCTGTCGAAAGCACAGTTCCATAACCCCTGCCAGATTTATTGCGACGCCCAGGGCTACATGTACGTGGCCGATATGGATAACCATTGCATCCGCCGCATATCGCCCGAGGGCATGGTCGAGACTGTGCTCGGCGTGCCCGGAACGGCCGGTTACAAGGACGGTTCGAAGAAAGAGGCCCTCTTCAACAAGCCTACCGGCATTGGTGTTGGCAAGGACGGCTCGGTTTACGTGGCCGACTGGGGCAACTACCGCGTGCGGAAGCTGACGATTAACTAAGATAGTTTTGGAGGAGTTATGGAGTTAAGGAGGTAGAAGGAGTTAAGAAAAATGTCAGAAATCAGGAGGCAGAAGTTAAGGAGATAAATGGAGTTAAGGCGTTACTTCAATATCAAATCATCCTTATCAAGTCGCTAAACCAGCACTTGTCTTAACTACTTCTACCTCCTTCACTCCTGACTCCTTTAAAAAACACTCCTGTCTCCTCAAAAGAATACACAAGTCTTCTTAAGGAATAGTATCGTAGTTCAGACAAATGTCTTCACTCCTTCTAACTCCTTAACTCCATAACTCCTAAAAAAATATACCCAAAAACAAAAACAATATTATTCATGAAATATCATTTTTTACTGGTGTCGCTGTTGCTTCTCTCCGCAGGACAGGCGCCGGCGCAGACGCGTTCGACCGGTAGGGCCGCGCAGACGGCACAGGCAGCAAAGGGCAATGAATTCACGGTTTCGGGAACCGTGAGCGATAACGACGGGCCGCTGATTGGCGTTGCCATCAGTATTCTTGACAAACCCGGCATGGGAACCGTCACCGATATGGACGGAAAGTTTACCATCAAAGCCGAACGGGGCGACAAGCTCGTGTTCTCGTACACCGGCTTCAAGAAGCGGGAGTATGTGGTGATGGGCAATCAGGCCGACCTGAAAATGAAGCTCGTTGCCGACAACAAGCTCGACGAGGTTGTGGTTACAGCCTTGGGTTCGCAGCGCAAGATATCGACACTGTCGGCCGTTACCACCGTAGACCCGCAGGACCTCCAGCGTCCTACCACCTCGGTGGCGAACCTGATGGGAGGCCGCGTGGCCGGTGTCATCACGTCGTTGCGCAGCGGAGAGCCCGGCAAAAACATATCCGACTTCTGGATTCGCGGCATCGGAACCTTCGGAGCCAATGCGTCAGCGCTGGTACTTATCGACGGTCTCGAAGGCAACATCAATGACCTTGACCCCGCCGATATTGAAAGCTTCTCGGTGCTGAAGGACGCATCGGCAACGGCCGTATATGGCGTAAGGGGTGCAAACGGCGTCGTGCTGATTACCACAAAACACGGTATGGCCGACAAAATCCAGATTACGGCGCGCGGTTCGGTAACGCTCAACCAGATGCGCCGGCTGCCCAATTACCTCGGCGCTTACGACTATGCACAGCTCGCCAACGAAGCGCGCGCCGAGCGTGGAGAGACGCCGCTCTACAGCGATATGGCTCTGCGCATTATCAAAAACCGCCTCGACCCCGACCTTTATCCCGATGTTGATTGGCAGAAAGAGACGGTTCGCAAGACCTCCTGGAACAAGAACTTCTACGTCAGCGCACGTGGAGGTGCCAACGTTGCACAATATTTTATCAGCCTCGGCGCTAACCTTGAAGACGCTGCCTACAGAACCGACAAGGGCAGCCCGTATGCATCGAACGTAGGCTACAACCGCTATACCTACCGTACCAATCTTGACCTGAAGCTCACGCCGCTGACAAAGGTCTACTTCGGTACCGACGGCGCCCTGACCATCAACAACAATCCCGGCATTTCGAACACCGACTACATCTGGGCCGCACAGGCTTATCTCAACCCGCTGCTGCTGCCTACGGTCTATTCGAACGGCCAGTATCCTGCGGCCGGAGCCAATGCACTGACGTCGCCTTACGTGTCGATTAACCGTCGCGGGCGCCGCACCGACCAGGCTTTTGAGGGCAAGGTAACGCTCGCTATTGACCAGGACCTGAAGTTTATCACCCCAGGCCTGAGGCTTCGCATGCAAGGAGCCTACGACATTCACACGTATTATCATGAGAGCCGCCTCATACAGCCCGCACTCTATCAGGCTGTAGGCCGCAACGCTGACGGCTCGCTGAACACCGTTCTGCGCGTGGCCGACCAGGCTGCATCGTTCTCAAAGAGCACCAGCCAGTACAGAAAGTATCACTTTGAGAGCACACTGAACTACGACCGCGTGTTTAATCATGACCACCGTGTGTCGGGACTCCTCTATTATTATATGAGCGATGCAAAGGATTCGCGCGATGCAAACTCGAACATGAGCTCCATACCGTTCCGCTATCAGGGCATCTCGAGCCGACTTACCTATGGTTACAAGGACACCTATATGGTTGACCTGAACTTCGGCTACACCGGTTCGGAGAACTTTGCCAAAGGCCATCGTTTCGGCTTCTTCCCGTCAGTGGCCGTGGGTTGGATACCAACCAACTACGAGTTTGTAAAGAAAGCCCTGCCTTTCCTGAACTTCCTGAAGCTGCGCGCCTCTTACGGAACCGTGGGAAATGACAAGATTACGAAGAAGCGCTTCCCCTATCTTACCATCGTCGAGCGCCTGAACAACATTCCTTTCGGCTCATCGCAGGTCGAGACGCTGCAGGAAAGCTACATCGGCGCCGACAACCTGAAGTGGGAAGTAGCCAAGAAATTCGACTTCGGTATTGAGAGCCGCCTCTTCAACGAGCGCCTGAGCCTCGTGCTTGACTTCTTCCACGACGAGCGCAGTAACATCTTTCAGCAGCGCTCGCTCATCCCCTATTATGTGGGATTGACCTCAAACCCCTTCAGCAACGTGGGCCGCATGGTCAGCTACGGTGCCGACGGAAACTTTACGTTCAAGCAGCGCATCAACAACAATATGGACTTCACGCTGCGCGGAAACTTCACTTATTCGCGCAACGACGTGAAGAATTGGGAGGAGAATGTTCCCGCATACCCTTATCAGAACGTTTCAGGCTATCCCTATGGCATACAGCGAGGTCTGCAGGCGCTCGGCCTGTTCAAGGACCAGAAGGACATCGAGACCAGCCCCCGACAGACTTTCGGCACCTACGCCCCGGGCGATGTGAAATATCGTGACGTCAACGGCGACGGCCTGATCAACTCTGACGACTACGTGCCACTGGCGTATAACAGCGGCACTCCCCTGCTGATGTACGGCTTCGGAGGCGAATATCGTTACAAGAACTTTACGGTAGGCATCCTCTTCAAGGGGCGCGGCCGCACCACGGTCAACCTTGCAGGCTACGGCTATGTGCCGTTCTTCGAGGGGCAGTACGGCAATGTGCTGAAGACCGTAGCCAATCCGCATAACCGCTGGATATCAAAAGAGTATGCCGCTACCCACGGCATCGACATGAGCCTGGCCGAGAATCCGAACGCCACATTCCCGCGTCTTACCTACGGCAAGAGCGAAAACAACACGCGTCCGTCCGATTTCTGGAACCGCAATGCATGGTTCCTGCGCCTTCAGGAGGTAACGCTCAACTATACCATGCGCACGAAATATCTGCGCCGCATCGGCATTTCGGGCATCGACTTCCAGCTTATCGGCTCGAATCTCCTGGTTTGGGACAGCATCAAAGAGTTTGACCCGGAACAGGCCTCTTACCGCGGACTGGCTTATCCCATCCCTGCAACCTACACGCTGCAGCTGTATCTTCACTTCTAAACTTACAGACAGAAGTATCAATATTTCCTGAAAGAACAACGAATGATTATGAGACATAATACTTATAAGAAAATTATCGCCGGACTGTTGCCCCTTGTGGGTTCTGCCCTGCTGTTGCCCTCGTGCAACTTCCTTGACGTGGCCGATAACTATTTCTCTGACGAAATAAACAGCGATTCCACCTTTGCCAACACGCGAAATGCGGTGGCTTACATGTGGGATATATCGAGAATGTTCCCCGATGAGGGCGATTTGATAGAGAGGTCTCCCAGCACACTCGGCCCCCTGGCTACCGATGAGGCTTTCTCCAACGCCGATGCCGACATCACAATGAAGTATGTTACCGGCGAGATTGACTCGAAGAACCTCGGACCTTTCGAGACACGCTACGCCAATAACTATAAGGCAATACGCCGCTGCAACACGGTATTGAAGAACATTGGCAGCGTGCCCGGCCTCTCTACAGCCGACCGTCGCGACATGTTAGGCTACACACACTTCATGCGTGCCTACGCTTACTATCGTCTTTTGGTTGACTGGGGCCCGACGCTTCTGCTGGGCGACAACGTTATTCCAAACAACGAGGAGCTGAAAAACTATAACCGTGAGCGCGGCACTTACGACGAATGTGTCGACTATATCTGCAACGAGTTTGAGGAAGCAGCCAAGAGCCTGCCTCTCATACAGTCGGTGGCCAACTTCGGCCGTCCCACAAAGGGCGCGGCCTATGGTCTGATTGCCCGCCTGCGTGTGTACCAGGCCAGTCCCGCTTTCAACGGAGGCGAAGAGGCCCGACGCTGTTTCGGCAACTGGAAACGCAAGTCGGACGGCGCCTTCTACGTCAGCCAGACCTACGATGAAAACCGCTGGGCCGTGGCCGCCGCAGCCTGCAAGCGCGTCATGGACATGAAAAAGAGCGGCAATCCCATGTATCGTCTGCATACCGTTGAGAGCTCATCCGAGACGCCTGCCCTGCCGACGAATGTCACTACTGACCCTGATTACACGCAGCCGTGGCCTGTAGGTGCCGCCGGTATCGACCCTTTCCACTCGTATGCCGATATGTTTAACGGCGAGGATGTGATACCCAGCAATCCCGAATGGGTCTGGGCGCGTTACAGCAACGACCTTACAGCCCACACGCAGCAGTCGTTTCCTGCCCATCTCAGCGGTTTCAACCACTGCTGCGTAACACAGAAGGTGATTGACGCTTACCGCATGGCCGACGGTCGTAACATCGGCGAGTCGACGGCCCAGTATCCTTATTCGGAAACCGGATTTACCACATCGCCGAAGAAATTCTCCGGTTATCGGCTCAACAGCGGTGTGTATAACATGTACAACAACCGCGAAATGCGCTTCTATGCTTCAATAGGCTTCAGCGAATGCTTCTGGCCTATGACGTCGACATCGACGACGGGCAACTATAACCAGACCGTCACCTATTACTTCGACTCGCCTGACGGCAAGCAGAGCAACGTGATAGACTATCCCCTTACGGGCTATGTCATCAAGAAATTCATCAATCCTACCGACGCCTGGGCGGGCACAAATGCCAAGCGTCTGACCAAGGCCTATCCGGTGATTCGCTATGCCGACATCCTCTTGATGTATGCCGAGGCACTGAACCACCTTACAACCACGCACACCGTACAGCTGGATGGCGAAACCTACACCCTTTCACGCGACGTTGACGAGATGCGCAAGGCATTCAACCAGGTGCGCCATCGCGCCGGTCTGCCGGGCATGTCGGTGACCGAGGCCGCCGATGTCGACGAGGTGCAGAAGCTTATCGAGCAGGAGCGTATGGTGGAATTGCTCTTCGAAAACGAGCGCTACTACGACGTTCGCCGATGGGGCAAGTATGAGGCTTCGGAGTCGGTGACGATGACGGGCATGAATATGGACGGCACAAAAGCCACATATTATCAGCGCACCGTGCCTAACTCGAACCGTGTGGGCAGCCGCGTCGTCAACCGAAAAATGATGTTTATGCCTATCCCCAACTCGGAAATACGCAAGCTTCCCGCCATGTCGCAGAACCCGGGATGGAATTAAAAAGAGTGAGAAACAGCCTTTTCTCTTGCGAGCAAAGACAGTTTCTTAAAGGAGTCAAGGAGTTACGGAGTTAGGAGGAGTTAAGACAAATGTCTGCAAAACCCTTGCAACTCCTCTCCACTCCATAGGAGAAAAGGTTTGACGTAGTAAATAAGGGGAAAATACAAAATAATAGAGGTTGGAACAAATAGTTGTAAGGCAACTGCCAGAGCAATGTCTTAACTCCTTAACTCCATAACTCCTGTCTCCTAAAAGAATAACTCCTGTCTCCTAAAAAAATAAATTTTAAACAACGATTTTTCCAATATATGAAAGCAAAATATCTTTTATGTCCGGCAGCTTTCCTGCTTCTGGCTTCCTGCAATGAGAACGAAGTGTTCACGAAGGAGCAGTATAAGCACGTCTTCTCCTTTGTAAGCAATGCCGACCATGTAAGCGAAAAAGTGTTCAATCTGTCAGATACGGCCCGCATTGGCTACGTAGCCTTGTCGATGGGAGGTTCTACAAGTACCGGCCAGGACGTCACCGTCAACATTGTAAAAGCCCCCGAGCTGCTCGAAGCTTATAACGTAACGCAGTATGACAACGCCGTCGATAAGTATGCCCGATTGCTGCCGGAGAGCCACTATACGATGTCGTCAATGAAGTTCGTCGTCAAGGCGGGACAGACCGCAGGCGTCATTCCCGTAACCGTCAGGCCCGAAGGCCTGTCGCCCGACAGCACCTACTATCTGCCTCTGCGCATACAGTCGTATGACGCGTTTGAAGCAAACCCCTCGCGTAACTATGTGTTCTACCACGTCCGCATCAAGAACAACTGGGCCGCAGCAGGCGGATCGAGCTACAACATGTCTGAAATGCGCTACGCAAACGGCAGCACAACCGGTCTCAACGTGCCCGGAACGAAAGTGCTTTACCCCATCGGTGCCAGAACCGTGCGTATGATGGCCGGCAACGAAACGTTCGACAAGAAGCGCGCAGCCCTCGACAAGTTCGCCCTCTACCTCGATATCAACGAGGACGGAACGGTACAAATCCGGCCCTATCGCGACATCGAAGTGGTGCAGCTGTCCGGCGATGCCGACTATCCCAACAAGTATTTTGTCGAGAAAAGCACCTACGACACGAAGTATGCCAACTTTCTTCTGCATTACAAATACAAGTCGGGCTCTGACTGGTACGAAATCAAGGAAGAGCTCCGCATGAAGATAGTTGATGACAAACAGTAAATTCCAAACCATTTGCATGATGAAATCAGTAAGAAACCTTTTCGTCCTCGCCCTGGGTTCGCTGGCTGTGCTTGCAGCCTGCGACAGCTACGAGCGTGAGGAAGTAACCCGAGAGATATACGTCAACAAGCATGAAATAACCCTCACCGTGGGCCAGAGTGACACCCTCGTCGTCAGTCCGGCAGCCGGACAGGCCCAGTGGCACAGCGAGGCTGAAGACATAGCTACCGTTGATGCCGACGGCGTTGTCAAGGCCGTAGCCGCCGGAAGCACCAGCATTGTTGTCACGAAGAGCGGCGCAAAGTTCACCGTCGGGGTTACCGTAGTGAACAACATTCCTCTCACCGACGTTGTTTTGTCCGCCCCCAAGCTGCTCGGCAGCTATGCCGTAAGCCTTATCCCGGGCGCCACGCAAAAGGTATTGGTGTCAACCGTCCCCGGCAACGCCAACAATGTATCGCGCGGCGACTACGCCTGGTGGTCGGATAACGACGCCGTGGCCCACGTATATGACGACGGAACCATCAGTGCAGTGGCCGAGGGTTCGACCACAGTGCACTACCGCCGCGGCACCATCACCAAGAGTGTCAACGTATATGTATCGAAGACAAGCCCCTTCAAGGGCCCCCACGTCCTCAAGAAGGCCACACCGCTTGAGCTTTCGTTCCTCGACTTCGACTTTGGAGGCCCCGAGGTTGCCTGGCACGACGCCACGCCCGAGAATCAGGGAGGCAGCAACTATCGTGCTGAC
Organism: Prevotella sp.; assembly: GCA_013333935.1. GTDB lineage: Bacteria > Bacteroidota > Bacteroidia > Bacteroidales > Bacteroidaceae > Prevotella. Next base: position 12,882 of record JABCNV010000045.1, read on the forward strand.
AACGGCGACGACAACAGCGGCGGGGTAGACATCGAAGGCTCTTCGAACATCGGCTATACGGCCAACGGCGAGTGGCTTGTCTACACCATTGACGTGCAGGATGGCGGTGTATACAGTCTCGAACTGTGCGTATCGGGCAACGGCGGAACCATGCACTACGAGGTTGACGGTGCAAATGCCACCGGAACCATTAACGTAATAGGCACCGGCGGCTGGGGAGACTACCGGTATAACACCGTATCTACCCGCGACCTTCGCCTTACCGCAGGCCGCCATAAGGTAAAGGTGGTGTTCGATAATGCCGCTTTCAACGTCAAAGCTATGAAGTTTACATACGTCGACGACCTGTAAACCGCCCGTAGCCGACTGGTGAACGGCTCGTCTCCTACTATTTGGAGGCCCCTCACCGGTTATTGAACCGCCCTATGCCGGCAGCCTGACTGTCGGCATAGGGCGGTCTTCCGGTGCACCGCTGCCGGCTCTGTTTCCGGCCGTTGGCTGCCTTTCAGCTTATTGCCGACGGCTTAATCTCCGGCCGTATCTTATCCGAAGGCCCCGAGCGTTCTCCGTGAACGCTCGGGGCCTTCCCCGTTTTTCAAGCCATATTCCTGGCTTTTGTCTCTAAAGTCGCCCTTTTCTTTCTCCAAGTCGGCGTCTTAACTCCCTGCCGTTTCTTTATTTAGACTTTATTCCGGCTTCAATAACTTCCATTAATTTTGCATATCCTGCAGAATCCCTATCATAATTTTTTTGGATATAGGAGACAAGCTGCTCGTCGGCGATCCCCCTAAGTTAGGGGGCCACAGGGGTCTGAACAACAGGCCAAGCCTCCCCAAGCCCCTCCGAAGGAGGGGATGTCCGACGCACCATATGGGAGAATTGGGATGAACCTGTAACCTTGAAGTTAAAGAGAAGAGGGTTTGAACGACCGTTCGGGCCCCCTAAGTTAGGAGGCCACAGGGGTCTGAACAACCTCTGTTACACTGCTTTCCCATCAATTTAATTCGTCTGCTTGTCGTTGGGCGACCCCGCTGGGGTCGAATTAGTGAAGCGATACCATTATCCCCGCATCACCCGCTGTGCGGGATGATACGGGGTTATAAAAAGGTGACTGCTCCGCAGTCATTATACGTCGTGCGGGTCAGGGGACGTTCTGTTTGTCCGATGGCCCGCATTTCGTAGCTTTTGCGTGTGCGCCTGACAGGACTCGAACCTGCACTTCGCGAGAAACCAGATCCTAAGTCTGGCGCGTCTACCAGTTCCGCCACAGGCGCATTTGCGGGTGCAAAGGTAGGGAAAAAAGACGAAAGGGCGGCCGTGTAGGCCCTCTTTTTTTCGCGCAATGTGGTCGGAATCTGTTCTTGGGGCTGTTTCGTTTCCGGATGACGGTAGGCCTTTTCTGCTGTTTTCTTGCCGTTCGGCGGCCGCGGTACGTATTGTTCGGCGGGTGTGGTGAGGGCTGTGTGGCGGCCGTGGTATGTGCGTGTGGCAGTCGGCGGACGGCGACGGTATGATGGAATCGGGGTATATAAATTGCGTAGAAATGGGAAGTGTGGCTTCTCAAAGGGTTAAACAAATGTAAAAACAACGGGCATATCTTGACGGATTCAACGCGGGAGTATATTTTTGCGGGTGAGACATGAGGGCGGGAAAGACGTATTTTCAGGAGTCAGGAGTTCAGGAGTTAAAGGAGTTAAGCCAGCGCTTTCAAGGGTTGTGGAGCGCTCCGGATGACGGAGACTTCTTGACAGAAAGACGTGAGGGACGTTTTTTTCGAAGTCGGGAGTTAAGGAGTTAAAGGAGTTAAGGCAGCGCTTTCAAGGGTTGTGGAGCGCTCCGGATGACGGAAACTTCTTGACGGAATGGCATGGAAGGCTGACTTCTGCGACAAAAGAATGACAACCGGAGGGTGGCACGGCGAGCTGTGAGGGGCGTGAGGGAACGGAACGGATGAAGCTTTGAAAGAATCAATATATAAGAGGTGCACGGAGCGTGCAGAAGTGAAACTTAACGATTAACCACTTAACCATTTAACTAACAGTAGCATGAAAAAAACTTTTACAGTTGACCCTTTCCACGAAAGGGAGATTACGCGGGACGATTTGTTTGAGACGGAGGAGCGGATGGTTCGCTTTTTCGGTGGGATTGTGAGGCAGATGCCGCACGAAGGACGGTTTCCGCGGTGGAACGACAGCGTGGACCAGCTCATGGAGGTGGCGCGATGGCTGGCACGGTCGCGCCGGCTGAGAAACGGGGCGACGGGGCGCCCGATGCCGATGAGCGACATTGCGACGCGGCTCTGCCTGAATCTTCACCGGCGCCGTCCGCACAATATCTATGCCGTGGCGCGGCAGAGCGAGCGCTCGGGGCGGCCTGACGTGGTGACGTATTACACGCGGCTGCGGGTTCTGGGCGGTGTCAGTCTGTCGGCATTCATTGATGTAGTGGAGCCGTTGAGGCTGCCGCGGCTGACGAGTTACCGCGGCGTGTTCGAGAGAGGAGGCCGCAATGGATGAGTTTTTAGCCTGTCAGGAGCGGTTCCGCCGCCGCGAAAGGGCCATGCAGTGCATGGTAGACGACGTGCGATGGCTGATGGAACAGCCCGCGGGGTCGGCGACATGGGAGGGGAGCCAGAACGATTTGATAGACCTCATAGACAGCGTTTGGGCGCAGCGTTCGATATTGGACGGGCGCGGTCGCCCCGTAACGCGCAAGGCTCTGGCCGACAGGGTGTTCCGGGCGGTGGGCATGACGTGCCCCGCGAGGCTCGCGCAGGCGGTGTGGGATGTGCGGAACCGCAGGCTCCCTGAACACAGCATGGTGAGGAGATACATTTTAAAGGTAAAAAAGTAAACAGGTAAAGAAGTAAAAAGGACAGCGCGGAGGGGTGAGGTCTCTGGTCTCATGATTCCACATTGTGGAGAGAGAACAGCTTACAATCCATACGAAACAGGGATAATATTCAATTTGGTTTGTCTCGCTTACAGGGTATTTTGCTTTGACAGAATGACTGTTCGGGTACCATTTTCGGCCAGAATCTTTCTGTTTTTTTATTCTTTTACTCCTCCCCCTTTCCTGCTCTTTTCTTACTTTTTTACCTTTTTACTCTTTTACTTTTAAAATCTTCTTTAGATTTTTCTTATCTTTGTATCGTTATCATATCCTCATATTATAACTTGAAAAAAGAACCGGTATGAAGTATTCGTTGCGTTCACTATGTCTTGCGGCCGTGGTTTCGTTGGCCGGAAGTGTGCAGGGACAGACGGGCCCACAATGGCTTAAGGACGCCTTGTTTTATCAAATCTATCCCTCGTCGTACATGGATACCGACGGAAACGGCATTGGCGATTTGCCAGGTATTACGTCGCGGCTCGACTATATCAAGTCGCTCGGCGTCAATGCATTGTGGCTGAATCCGGTGTTCGAATCGGGATGGTTCGACGGCGGCTACGATGTCATCGACTTTTATAAGATTGACCCGCGCTTCGGTACGAACACCGACCTTGTGAATCTTGTCAGCGAGGCGCACAAACGCGGCATGAAAGTGTGCCTCGACCTTGTGGCGGGACACTCGAGTGACAGGTGCGAGTGGTTCCGGCAGTCGCGTGAAAAGGACCCGAACGGCCGCTACAGCGACTATTATATCTGGACCGACACCATATCGGCAAAGGACCAGGCCGACATCGTGCGCCGCCACAAGGCCGGGAATCCTGCCTCAAGCACCATCGGACGCTATGTGGAAGCCGATGCGCCGCGGGCAAAATACTACGAGAAGAACTTCTTCGAGTGCCAACCTGCACTGAACTACGGCTTCGCCCATCCTGACCCGTCGCACCCTTGGGAGCAGGCAATCGACGCGCCCGGGCCGCAGGCAGTGCGCCGCGAACTGCGCAATATCATGGCTTTCTGGTTCGACAAGGGTGTGGACGGATTCCGTGTTGACATGGCGTCGTCGCTCATCAAGAACGACGAGGGCAAGGTTGAGACGTGCCGCCTGTGGCGCGAGATGCGTGCGTGGAAAGACGAACGGTATCCCGAAAAGGTGCTTATCTCCGAGTGGAGCGACCCTGCAGTGGCCATTCCTGCAGGCTTCAACATCGATTTTATGATACAGTTTGGCGTAAAAGGCTATCCTTCTCTCTTCTTCGCCAAGGGCACGCCGTGGGGCAAGCGCAACGAATTCGGCGACTGCTACTTCGACCTTCAGGGGCGCGGAACGCTCTCACAGTTTATAGAAAACTACACGCACGCCTACGAGAAAACGCGCAATCTGGGCTACATTGCCCTGCCGTCGGCTAACCACGACTACCAGCGGCCGAACATCGGCACGCGTAACACCGCCGACCAGCTGAAGGTAGCGATGACCTTTTTCCTCACCATGCCCGGCGTTCCCTTTATATATTATGGTGACGAAATAGGCATGAAGTATCTGCCCGGCCTCGCAAGTCGTGAGGGAAGCAACAATCGTGCCGGTGCGCGTACGCCGATGCAGTGGACGGGTGGCGCCACGGCGGGCTTCTCGACATGCGCTCCCGGCAAGCTCTATTTCCCCATAGATACCGACGGCGGGCGCTTGACGGTTGAGGCCCAGGACAGGAACCACGGTTCGCTGCTGAACTATGTGCGCCGGCTCGCCGCCCTGCGTCATGCCACTCCGGCGCTGAATAACACGGGCGCATGGGAATTATTGAGCGACACCGCGCAGGCATACCCCATGGTGTACAGCCGTTCGGCCGGAGGCTCTGTGTACATCGTGGCACTGAATCCTTCAGGCAAGGCCGTGTCGTGCAGGCTTCCGCTTACGGCAACGGCATCGCGCACGGCCGCCCTTACCGGCAAGGTCAGGCTCAAGGGTAACCGCATTGCTATGGGGCCCGTGAGCGCAGCGGTGATGGAAGTTGTTGAAAAGTAAAAAAGTAAAGAGGCAAAAAAGTAAAGAAAGCCTTCCCAGGCCCCTCCGGAGGAGGGGATGTCGGAAGCACGAAGACGGCATGAAAGACGGGTATTTTAATATATTAATCATGTTATTGGTTTATAAAATATATGCCTTTTCCTATCCTCTTCTTTGGAGGGGGCAGGGGAAGGCGTTCTTAACTATTTAGCTCTTTAACTCCATAACTCATATAAGGCGGCGATATTTATTTAGCTTTTTCACCCTTTTACCCTTTTACTTTTTAATTGCTCCTTAACTTCTGACCCCTAAAAACAATCCTCCAGACTCTTGAATGACATAAATTTTTCATAATATTCAATCAATAAAGATGGAAAGAAAATTATTATTCCGACATCGCAATACGCTTATGAACGGCGTGCTGACGGTGATTTTCGTATTGGGAATATTCCTTTCAAGGGCTGTTCCCGTGGCTGCACGCAATCAGGAAAAGGCCAGTGTGGGCGACACCTTAGCCACCAGTTACCGGCTGGTTTCGCCCGACGGTCGTCTTGTTATGAACTTTACGCTCGATGCCGCAGGCCGTCCCTCCTACGACCTTACGTACAAGGGCCGCAGCGTTGTCAGGCCCTCTTACCTCGGTCTGGAGCTGAAAACCGACGGTCAGGGGTCGTTCTCGACATCGGTTACCAGCTCGTTCACGCGCGAAAAAGGCTCTGAAAGCATGGCCAATCTGATGAGCGGATTCCGTATTGCCGGCATGGAGGCCTCGACCTTTGACGAAACCTGGCAGCCCGTATGGGGCGAGACGCGCAACATCCGCAACCACTACAACGAGCTTTTCGTCAGTCTTCGCCAGCCCCTGCAGCAGCGCGGGCTCAACCTCCGCTTCCGTCTTTATAACGACGGACTGGGGTTCCGCTACGAGTTCCCGCTGTCGAAGAACCTCAACTACTTCACCATCAAGGAGGAACACTCGCAGTTTGCCATGGCCGCCGACAACAAAGCGTGGTGGATTCCGGGCGATTTCGACACGCAGGAGTATAACTATACCGAGTCGAAACTGTCGGAAATACCCGCCCTGCAGCCACATGCTTACGACAAAAATGCGTCGCAGGCGCTCGCCGGTCCCACGTGTGTGCAGACCTCTTTACAGATGAAAAGCCCTGACGGACTGTACATTAACCTGCACGAAGCCGCGCTTGTCGACTACAGTTGCATGCATCTGAACCTCGACCCTGCGACGCTCACGTTTGAGAGTTTGCTCACACCCGACGCCCGCGGCGACAAGGGTTATCTGCAGGCTCCGTGCAAAAGCCCCTGGCGCACCATCATGGTGAGCGACGCCGCCCGACAGATTCTCGCATCGAATCTTATCCTGAACCTCAACGAACCCTGCAAAATAGAGGACACCTCGTGGATTCATCCCACGAAGTTCGTAGGCGTTTGGTGGGAGATGATCAACGGCAAGAGTCAGTGGTCATACACCTCTGACCTTCCCTCCGTGCAGCTCGACAACATCGATTACACCAAGGTGAAGCCCCACGGCCACCATGGAGCCACGAACGAAAACGTGCGCCGGTACATCGATTTCGCCGCCGAGAATGGCATCGGAGAGGTGCTTGTAGAAGGCTGGAACACGGGATGGGAAGACTGGTTCGGCCACGAGAAGGACTATGTATTCGATTTTCTCACGCCCTATCCTGACTTTGATATCCGCGCGCTCAACGAATACGCTCACTCAAAGGGCGTGAAACTCATCATGCATCACGAAACATCATCGTCCGTCCGCAACTACGAGCGCCACATGGAAGCCGCCTATCAGCTCATGAATAAGTATGGATACGACGCCGTGAAGAGCGGCTACGTGGGCAACATACTGCCCCGCGGTGAGCACCATTACGGGCAGTGGATGGTAAACCATTACCTTTATGCCGTCAAGCAGGCCGCACGCCACCACGTGATGGTTGACGCACACGAGGCCGTCCGCCCCACAGGTCTCTGCCGCACATGGCCCAACCTCATCGGCAACGAATCGGCACGCGGCACCGAATACGAATCCGGTTCGGGCAATAACGTCAACCATACCACCATCCTTCCCTTCACACGTCTGCAGGGTGGCCCCATGGACTACACGCCTGGCATATTTGAAATGGACATGAGCAGGAACAATCCTGACAATCATGCCCGTGTAAAGTCGACCCTCGCCCGCCAGCTTGCCCTGTACGTCACGATGTACAGTCCGCTGCAAATGGCTGCCGACATGGTTGAAAACTACCGCAAGCACATGGACGCCTTCCAGTTTATCCGCGACGTCGCCGTCGACTGGGACGACAGCCGCTACCTCGAAGCCGAGCCCGGCCAGTACATAACGGCCGCCCGCAAGGCCAAGGGCACCGGCAGCTGGTTCATAGGTTGCACCGCCGGTGAGCAGGGACACACGTCGCATCTAAGGCTCAACTTCCTCGACAAAGGCAGCAAATACATCGCAACTATTTACGCCGACGCCCCCGATGCCGACTACCGCACCAATCCACAGGCCTATACCATCACCCGCAAGGAGGTGACGTCGCGCACCGTCCTCAACCTGCGCGCAGCCAGCGGAGGCGGCTATGCCGTGAGCATTGTGAAAAAGTAAAAGAATAAAAAGGTAAAAAAGTAAAAGTCGGAGCCTTAGGGTTGAAGAATCAAATTCTGAAAATTAAAGAATTAAAAGATTAAAAATTAAATCAAACCCCGAAAGAGTAAGAAGATAAAAGGGCAAAACCGTGAAATCTGTCCCGACTCAATCAAGGCGCCCTTTGCGGGCCAACACTACAACATGACGCCGTGCAGTGCGGCCGATATCATCATACGCGGCGTGGGGCAGGGCATGGAGATAACCCTACAACGCCTCTGCATGACGGGCCGTTGCGGCGTTGAGCGGGCGCGAGAACATCGATTCGCTCGCACCTCGCCTCAACTGTCACAGCCTCTTTATCCGCCACGACGCCAACCGCACAAGCCTGGCCGACATCAAGAAACATCCGGTTGATGCCGGTTTTGCACCCACGAACGATTACACGAGCGACAGAGTGGGCTTTGCCTTGTTCGATATTCCGCGCGGCCGCAATGCACAGAAGCCGGCCGACGACGCCATAGCCTTCGACGGTATAGACGATGTTTGCGTGAACCCCACAACGCGCAAGATTGCCGTTACCTATCTCAAGGACACGACCTCCGGGCGGAAGCTGCGCCGACAAATCAAGTAAAACTCTCGCAAAATGACTGAAAAGAAGCTGAATCTCTATACCAGCCTGTTCTTCTTCCTGGTGTTTATTCCCGTGCTTACGCTGCTCGTTCCCACGGTGAAATGGGCTGAAACGCGTCCCGTGCTGCTGTTCTCGATCATGGGTTACCTCATCCTGTGCTACATCGTACTGACGCGTTACAACATCCCGGGCCTCTTCATCCGCCATCATTACGTGCGCGGCACGGTGCTTTCGGCGCTGGCTCTGGGCGTAACGGCGGCGTTCTCGCGACTGGCCGACTGGCTGAACCTCTACGAATTCCCGGGTGAAGCGCCGCGTACAACGCACATTTATTCCACCGTCTGGTTCCTTTTCCTCGTCATTCTGGGCTACAGTTTCTTCAACAATATGCTGCAGGAGGCCGGCCGTCTGGCCCGTCAGCGCGAGGAAATGGAGGCGCAGCGCGACAAGGCCGAGCTGGCCATGTACAAGGCCCAAATCAATCCCCACTTCCTTTTTAATACATTAAACACACTCTACGGGCTGATATTAACCGACTCGGACAAGCGCGAGGAGGCGTTCGAAAAGTTCATCAACATGATGAAATACACCTACAGCAACGCCAACCGCGACTATATCAGTCTGCAGGAAGAGATGGATTACCTGCAGCAATACGTTGACTTGCAGCTGCTCCGCCTCGGCGGTGCCACGCGTGTGAGGACCAATTTCCACGTCGACGACCCGCACATGAGCATCGCTCCCATGCTTCTCATAACGCTTGTAGAGAACGCTTTCAAGTATGGTATATCGTCGACCGACGACAGCTGTATCGACATCGACCTCACGGCGCGCCGCCGCGTGCTCCACTTCACGGTGTACAACTCGCACATCAACAACGCCGTGAAGGTGTCGTCAGGCAGCGGCCTCGCCAACCTGCGCCACCGCCTCGACCTGCTCTACCCCGACAACTACACCCTCCGCCGCCGGCAGGACAAGGACGGGTTTACGGTGAAGGTGAGTATTAAGGTAAGCGTCTGAAGACGCTTACCAAGGAGTTAAGGAGTTATGGAGTTGAAGGAGTTAAGACATTACCAAGGAGACAGGAGGTAAGGAGGTAACAGGAGGTAAGCCAAATGCTTGTAATACCCATTCGTTCACGATTTTACCAAGCGTAAGTACTGCTTAAATATATAATGTTTAATTTCGTTCTCATATCACAAAAACAAAGTAATGCCTTAACTCCTTCAACTCCATAACTCCCTAACTCCAGAATAATAACTCCTTAACTCCTAAATAAACCGCGCAGCCCTTTTACTTTTTTACTCTTTTACTTTTTTACTTTTAAATCATGTTCCACTCCATAGCCATAGACGACGAGCCGGTAGCCCTGAGCATTATCAGGAACTACTGCGACCGCCTCGGGGGCATAACCCTCGAGACCTACACCAATCCGCGCATAGGATTGCAGAAAATTATAGAAGAGAAACCCGACATCGCGTTCCTCGATATCGAAATGAACGGCATGACAGGCATGGATATTGCCCGCGAGCTGCCGCCCACCGTATGCCTCATTTTCACCACCGCCTACGCCGAATACGCCCTTGACAGTTACGAGGTTAACGCCGTCGACTTCCTCCACAAGCCTTTCTTCTACCCCCGTTTCGTCAAGGCCGTAGACAAGGCCACGCAGTGGATCAAGATGCGGAAGACCGTACAGCTCGCCCGTCGCCCCGAGCGCGTCATCACGTTAAAGGTGGAATACAAGAACGTTGCCGTCTCCATAGACTCGATTATGTATATCGAATCGATGGACAATTACGTCAAGCTCCACCTCTTAGACGGCTCTACGCTCATCTCCCAAATCAGCCTGAAGAAGATAGAAGAGATGCTTCCCGAGAAGGAATTTATCCGCGTTCACCGCAGCTACCTCGTGTCGGTGGCCAAGATAGAGCACTATACCCGCCAGAGCATCAAGCTTGTAGGCCGTGACGAAGAGATACCGGTAGGCCGCAACTACGGCGCCGAGATAGGCGAATTCCTCAAGGACAAGCTCCGCCTCATTACCCGCGTGCCCGACCTCTTCGACCATAAGAAATAACCTTTACGGCGTAAACGCGAAACGATTACGATGTAAAGGCGTGACGATTAACGTGTAAAGGGCGTGCGATTACGCCGTAAAGACAAAACCTTTACGGCGTAAACACAGGGGTTTTACGTTGGTTATAAAACGCTGTATGGCAATGGGTTACAAACAATAAGTCCGTCTTTACGACGTAAAGGTTTTGTGATTACGTTGTAAAGGCAGACTTAACGGTTTTGAATATGTGCTATTTTCAGAGCTCGTGATTGGGCTTGAGCACGTCAAGAACCTTCTGCGTGAAGGCTTTCTTCAGCTTATACGTTGCGGTTGCACGGATGTCGTCGACTGCCGCACCGGCCTTGACTATGTACGTTCCGGCGTCAGCCACCCACTGGTTACCGGCTTCGTGGAACGAGGCCAGGTCGTAGTCGGTCACCGTGAAGGTAAGCGTCTGCTTCTCTCCGGGCTGCAACAGGCGAGTCTTGCCGAAATCTTTCAGCTCCAATGCCGGTTTTTCAATCTGCCCCTTGGGCGCAGTAACATACAGCTCTACGACTTCCTTGCCTGCCACGTGGCCCGTATTGATGACGGTTACCTGTGCGGTAAAGCCCTTGCCTGACTGTTTAACCTTCAGGCCGCGATAGCTGAATGTGGTATAGCTGAGGCCGTAACCGAAAGGATACGACACCGGTTTTCCTGCGGTTTCAAAGTAGCGATAGCCCACGTTGATGCCCTCCTTATAAAGGCAAACTTTGTCATTTCCTTCGGCTGTAATGGGGAAATGCTTGCTCGATGGGTGGTCCATGACGTCAACCGGCCACGTCATCGGGAGCTTTCCGGAGGGGCAGACCTTGCCGGTAAGGATGTCGGCAACGCAGTTTCCTACCTCTTCGCCGGGCTGCCAAGCCAATAAAATGCCGTCGGCAAGGCCTTTCCAAGACGATGTATTAATAACACTTCCCGAATTGATTACGACGATAACCTTCTTGCCTTCTTTATGGAATTTGTCGCTTACACGTGCAAGCATCTCCTGTTCTTCGGCGGTAAGATTGAAGCCTTTGTCGCCGCCCACACTGCGATCCCAACCTTCTCCGGCCTGGCGTGTGATGGTAAAGATGGCAACATCGGTCTTTTTGGCCTGCTCTTCAACCGCACGGTCGTTGAGCGTAAACTCGGGATACTGAATGCGTCCTGCGTACCAGTCGTAGTCGCTTACGCCTTCAGAGCGGCGACGCAGGTCGGCAAAGTCGGCCATTTTCTGGTAAAGGGCGGCGAGTTCAGGCGTGCAGGCAATTCCGGCTGCCTTGAAACCGTCTACAATATTCACGCAATGGTCGGGATTAACTGTGCCAGAACCCCATCCCAAGCCGAGCGAACGGTATGAACCTGCGCCAAAGAAGGCTGCCGTTTTTACATTACGAAGAGGCAGAGTTGCATTGTCGTTTTTCAACAAAACAAGGCCTTCGTTGCCGCCCTCGCGTGCAACCCTGGCACCTTTTGCGAGGTCGATGCGGCCACTGTACTTATAATTGCGGAAGGAAGGAGTCTTTACAATAAACTCGAGCACGCGCTTTACGTCGACGTCTACGTCCTTAATGTCCAGCTTCCCACTCTTCACTCCGTCGACGATATCCTTTATTTGTTGGTCTCCGCCCGGCTCTAACAAGTCGCTTCCGGCATATATCTGCTCGGTGGTATTGCGGTGACCGGTCCAGTCGGTCATCACAATGCCCTTGAAATTCCACTCTTTTCGCAGCACGTCTGTGAGCAATTCGCGACTGGCTTGCGTATAGGGACCGTTGAGACGATTGTAAGAAGACATCAGCGTCCACGGGGCCGACTTCTTCACTGCTATCTCAAAGTTCTTGAGATATAGCTCGCGCATGGCCCGCTTTGACACCACAGCGTCTACCTCAAAACGATTGATTTCCTGACTGTTGGCGGCGAAATGCTTCAGGCTTGTGCCCACACCGGCACTTTGAACACCCTGTATGTAAGCGGCGCCTATGTTGCCGGCGAGCACCGGATCTTCTGAAAGATACTCAAAATTTCGGCCGCAAAGCGGGTTGCGGTGGATGTTAACGCCGGGCGCCAACAGTACGTCGACACCCATTTCACGTGTTTCTTCGCCCATCAATGCACAGGCACTGCGCACGATTGCCGTGTTCCATGTTGCAGCAAGACATGAGCCAACGGGGAAGGCCGTGGTGTGGAAGGTGGCCGATGTGCCGTTGCGCGTCCAGTCGATACGCAGTCCGGCGGGGCCGTCGCTGAGGATAACCTGCGGAATTCCAAGGCGGGGAATAGCGCGTGTAGCGCCTGCAGCACCTGGAACACGGCTCTGCGGGCCTCCCACCAGCAGGCTTGCCTTCTCGTCTAAAGTCATGGCTTTGACAACGGCATCGATGTTGTTTGCGCTAAGTTTCAGGCTCTGGGCATGCAGAGGCGCTGCTATTAAAGGAAGGGCAAGCAGCAAACCCTTGAACACGTTTTTAGTTTTCATTATTTGAAATAAAAGTTATAGATCCGACTTCAAAGTTAAACATAATATCTGATTCGTGCACAGGTTTTGACAAAAACTATATATTTATCAGGCCAAAAAGGCGCTGTCTGCGGCGTAAAAGAGGGTGCAAACGGCACTTTCAGCGGCTTTTCAGCGGCCGCCGGAAAGGTAGGGGAAGAAGAAAAACTGCGTGAAGGCAACGCCCACACGTGCTGAAAAAAGAAAGAGGACGGCGCGGAGACACTGCTCTCATATAATAAAAGAGAAAGGAGGACAGCGCGGAGGCAATACCCCCGCATGCTATACGAAGAAAGATGATTATGCGAAGGCCTCACTCCTGTACGTTAATTGCCCTGCGGCGACAGCGCAAGGGCGAAGGGACTGGCCTCATGATTCATACGCGCCGTGATGCTGACGCTACCGGCCAAGGGCTTAAAGGCAAGCTCAACAGGCGTTATCCAGTTGACGTAATGCAGGCTGACGTTCAGCCTGTCGGCCGTGCTGCCGTAAGATGCGCTCACTAAAAACCGCCGCTTGATGCCCGTAAAAACGCCTTTCGGCCATATCGGGTAGGCGGGGAAAGCCGCTGTGGCGGTGGTCGTCCAGCGCCGATGCCCCAGCGCAATGCGTGTAACGAGGCCCTCTTCATCGGTTATACGGAGGGTGTAACGGCCGTCGTGGCCGACGAGCGACAATGATTTCCAGTGCAGGCGATTGGGCAAGAGCGTCCACGTATGGTTCAGAAGCCCTGCATTTATGCCGCCGGAGCCCTCGGCAAAAGGCAGCTGCCGCTGCGAACTGCTGACTAAACGGCGATAAGCTGCGCGGTGAACGGGCAGCACGCTGTCACGCACTTCGGGCACGAGAAGGTTCCAAAGCAGATGGTGTTCGCGGCTACCGTCGAAGGTAGAACTCTGTGTAACCACCACCACCATGTCCTTATCGGGTATGACAAAGATGTATTGGCCGTAGGCTCCGTCGGCCCGGGCCGAGCCTTTACGCGGGCAGGGCCACATCTGATAGCCGTATGACGTCTGGCCTTCAGGGGTTTGTTTCTTCATCATTTCGTCCACCCACTCGGCCGGAATAAGCCTGCGGTCCTTCCACATACCGCGGTGGAGCAGCAGCAAACCGAACTTAGCCATCGACTCGCTTTGAAGATAAAGCCCCCATCCACCCGTATTATAGCCTTCGGGGCTTACCTGCCACTGCACCTCCCTAATGCCAAGGGGCGCGAAAACACGCTGGCGGAGGAAGCTGAGAAGCGTCTCGCCGCTGACCTTCTGCACGATGGCCGAGAGGAGATAGGTGCAGAGAGAGTCGTACTTAAAGATGCGCCCGGGCGGGCCCGCCGGCTTCGAGAGATAGTCGCGCACCCAGCAGGTCGACACCGAACGCATGTTCCAGTTGGGTTCGATGCCCGACGTCATGGTTAATAAATCGCGTACGGTCATGGCCTTCAGCCCGTCAGAGAGCGTGTCGGGCAGGCTTTCGGGGAAGAAAGAAGTCACGCGGTCGGTGAGCTTCAGGCGGCCTTCGCCCACGAGAATGCCCACGGCGGCGCTGACAAACGTCTTGGAACAGCTGTACAGCGTATGCGGATAAGCGTCGCGGAAAGGCCGCGGATACATTTCAGCCACAACCTTGTCGTGCCGCAGAATCATCACGCTGTGGATGCTCGTGCGGGGGATAACCATCAGCGAATCGAAAAAACGGGCGACGGCTTCTGACGGGATGCCGCAGGCTTCGGGCACGGAACGGGTTATCTGACGCGTCTGGGCCGAGGCCGACAGGCCCGCAGACAGCGCGAGGACAAGGAAGAGGTGTTTCATCATGAGGGTTTAACGTTTTGACGTGACAAAGATAATAAAAAAACAGGAACGCCGCAATTTTCCCATTCTTTGGGTGGAACGGCGGCGTGCGGCGGACGCTATGACATGGGTATGACGGCCGTCAGACGGGCGTATGGCGACCGCCGCACGCGTGTGCTGCAGCCGCCGGACGGGCAAAAAACGATGAAACGGGGTCAGGAAACTGCCGAAATGTACCCGAGAAAACGGCAGAACGGAAGCAGGAAACCGGCACGAGCGCGGCCGGTTTCCTGCAGAAAGTTTATAAAAATGTTTAGGGGTTTACAGTCGCCTGATACACGCGGCCGAAGCGGTCAGTGGCGCGAACCGTGACGCGGGCACCCTTGCGGGTGGGCGTGCAGCGGAAAAGGTGGTCGGTTTTTACGGGGCTTATCCAGTCGTAAACCACCTGCTTCTTGTTCGCGCATATCGCAGAAGCCATCGGGTCGAAGCCTGTAAACTGCTTCATCTGCCCCATCAGCTTCCCGTCTTCCAGCCATTCCACGCGCCATGCCTCGTCATAATTCCATACGTTGGCAATAACATCGTTGGGAAATTCTTTCGACGAGCCTGCGGGATAAGTGCGCAACTGGTAGCTGGCATCGTGCCCGAAGCTGTGATAATACCACGTAATGCGGTCGCCATCCACATCATAAACCCCGCATCCGCGGGGCGTACCGTCCATGCAAACGTCAGCCTTCCACCATATTCCACACACGGCAGCCGTGTTGTGTTCGAAGAGACGGTCGTTGAAAACAATGTTCTGGTTCCAGTGGGTATGGCCTGAAAGCAGGTGCGTGCGGTAAGGCTTCAGCACCTTGTACAGCGCAGCGGCGTTGCTGATATACTCCATATCGGCCGTGTTAAAGGCTATCTTTTTCGTCGGGTTCGACGGAATATGCATGGCAACAAACACCAATGAGCCTTTCGGCACATAGCTGAGGTCCTGCTCCATCCACCTGAACGTGCGCTCATCAATATATCCGATGTACTGGTAATCACGGCCGGTGCAGAAGCAATCGTCAAGAATGATGAAGTGAGCCTTGCCTCGATTAAACGAATAAGTGACGGGGCCGAAATAGCTTTCAAACGTCTTCATCGAGCCTTCAAAGGTGCGGCTCGGCGGCATTTCCATGTCGTGGTTGCCTATTGCGCGGTAAACGGGCATGTCGAGCGGGGCTACGGTGCGGATGTAGTCGGGGTAGAGCGCCTGCACGTTGCCCACAATGTCGCCCAGATCAATGGAGAAAACATCCATCGTTTTGCGCCAGGGCGCTGCCAGTTTCGACATGTCGGCCACGTCAGAAGCATAGCCACGGCTCAGGTCTGTAGGCTCGGCCACCTGCACATCAGCCTGCGCGAGGAAGCGGAAATGACTGCCTCCGTGCGGAAGCGCACGCAAACGGAAGTCGCACTGCTGCACATCGAGCTTGCGGTTCAGCAACTGATAGAACTCGGGAATGGTGCCCTCGCGGCGCGATACTTCAAAACCCGACGGCACGGACAGGAATACATAGCGCGCGTCATCGTCGGCCTCAATCTCGAAACGTCCCTGAACGTCGGTACTCACACAGCGAAAGCCATCGCTGACAACGACGCCCGCGATGCCTTTCCCTTCTGAAATCACGCAGCCTTTCACCAGCAGATGCCTTGCGCCTGCCCGCAGGCTTGCGCAAAGCATCAGTGCAAAAAGGAGGATTAAAGGCCTCTTACGTCCCACCATACTCGTACATTCATGCCGTCGCCCTTGCCGCCATTGAGCGTGCTTTCCGTCGCATGAGGGTTGTCTCTACGCTCTGCATCGGGATAGCGCAGCTTCTTGACGAACTGGCCTGCGGCCGGATTGATGTCAGGATTATCGCTCTTATATACCGGCATCAGCTCGGGATAGCCCGTGCGTTTGAACTCTGCCCATGCCTCATTACCGTCCGGATACAGGGCAATCCACTTCTGGGTGATAATCTTTTTCAGCTTGGCGTCGGTGCTTGCAGCGCTGTTCCACGCCACGTTACCGGTAGTAATATAGGTATTATCGTTCGCAGTGGAGTACAGACTTTCGGCTACTCCGGCACGCGCTTCGGCGAAGGAGGCGCGTATTCCTGCCTCATAATTGGCCTGTGCACTGCCTGCTCCGGCCCAGCCGCGCACGGCAGCCTCGGCCTTCAGGAAGCAAACCTCTGAATAACCCATGACTTTAAGCGGCAGCGTTAGCACGGTATTGGTAATATCTGTGCCCGCCGAATTCCACTCCGGAAAGGCCTGGAGTCCCCAGGGAGCAGAGTTGTTGTCGACACTGTACTGAACATAGCCGTCGGCATCCTTTGACAAGCGCACGGGGTCAGTGAGGCCATTGGGAACACCCTGGAACTGCTTGCCCTTGAATGTAGCCAGTGTTCCGTTCACCTGTGCTTCGTGATAGCCGCGCGTTTGGCCGAACCACATCGGCATTCGAGGGTCAAAAACCGTGCTCTCGTGCTTGAAAATGTTCTCCATGGTCTTGCTCATCGTAAAGCTGTTCCATGCGCAAATCATATACAATGGGTGCCCCCAGCCGGCCGTTGCAAACACTTTTTCCATGGCACTCTCGTCTTCTTTGCTCATCACACCGGCGGCAAGAGCAGCCTCTCCCTCGGCTTTAGCCTTTGCGGGATCGACGTTAACGAGGCGCAATGCGTAGCGCAGACGCAGCGAATTGGCAAATTTTCTCCACTTCTGTGTGTCGCCGGCGTAGATCAAATCCTGCTCCTGGGTGCAGGTTTCCTGATTGGCAAGGTTCTGCCCCAGCACGTCAGAGGCTTCGGTTAATTCCTTAAAAATGTCGTAATAAATATCTTTTTGCGCATCGTATTCGGGGCCGTCATTGCCCAATGCCGCCTTGGAGTAGGGCATATCACCATAGATATCGGTCATAGCGGCGGTGCGTTCGGCCACGATAATGCGCATCATCTGGTAGATATTATTGTATGACGGATTCTCCGTTACCTCGTTCTTGAGCACTTTCAGGTGCTTAAGCGCATTGTAATAAGGGTTCCAGAAACCGGCCACGGCCCAGCCATCGTTGTATCCGTAGCGGTCAGAGTTCCAGCTTGCATGGGTATTGGCAAAATACTGTGCGTAGAATTGTGTGTACAAATTCTCCCCACGCTGGTAGGGATCACAGCTTACATTGGTAACCAGCTCGATGACAGTAGGCAGCGTGTAGGCCGGACTGACCTTGTTGGCAGCGGCCGGATTGGTATTCATGCTGTCGAAATTGCCGGTACATGCCGTCAGCAAGGGCAGGGCAAGAGCACAGCATCCGATGAATTTATTGAGGTTTTTCATAATGGTTCG
>JABCNV010000011.1 GCA_013333935.1 Prevotella sp.
CCGATTGGACTGCTCGCTCGACGAAGCCGTGGCCATTACACGCGAGGCTTTCAAGTTTTACGCAGAAGAGTTGAAGAAGTGATGGTCAATAATCTTTAAATCTCTTTTTCGTATATAGTTTTCTATAATCTTTTTTCTTATCTTTGCATAGTTAATCAACAAGTTATGAAGAAACTGACATACCTTTTCCTGTTTATTGTAGGTGTATCGCTTTTCAGCGCATGTCATGACCAACAAACGTACGCCGACCAGAAGAATCGTGAGCGCGCGGCCATCAATAAATATCTTACCGACTCGGCCGTTAACGTGATTAGTGAAGAGCAATTCGCTGCACAGAACTATACAACAGACGTTAGCAAGAACCAATTTGTGCTTTTTCAGTCGAACGGTCTTTATTTGCAGATTGTGCGTAAAGGCAGCGGGCAGCCTATCAAGGAGGGCGAACACTTGCGTCTGCTTTGCCGCTTTACCGAACGAAATCTGCTGACCGATTCGCTCCAACTGTCGAATGTCATATATCCCCTTTACGCACGCTATGTTGAAACTATGGATATTAGCAACAAGTCGGGCACGATGACGGGCAGTTTTGACAAGACAAGCAGCCTGATGTATACCTTTTATGGCACGACAACTGTGCCCACGGGTTGGATGGCTCCTTTGCGTTATCTGAATATCGGACGATGGGATAAGCCCGACTCCGAGATTGCAAAGGTGCGCATTATCGTGCCGCACGACATCGGACAAAGCCGTGCAGTATCGGCCGTTTATCCGTGCCTGTACGATATTACCTATCAGCGAAAATGATAATTTTTTCATGAAATAAGACTTAGGCGCCAGGCTTCACGGATGAAGCACGTGTCTAAGTCTTTCTTAATTCTATAAAAACCAATGACACTAATCAAATCTATTTCCGGAATCCGCGGCACTATCGGGGGAGCTGCGGGCGACACACTTAATCCCCTTGATATTGTAAAGTTTACTTCTGCCTACGCCACTTTCATCCGTCGCAGTGCTATGTCAGCGAGCAATACGATTGTTGTAGGTCGCGATGCCCGTATTTCGGGCGAAATGGTAAAGAATATTGTATGTGGCACACTGATGGGAATGGGCTATGATGTAATCAACATCGGCCTGGCTACCACGCCTACAACCGAGCTGGCTGTGCGCATGACGCAGGCAGCCGGTGGCATTATCATCACGGCGAGCCACAATCCACGCCACTGGAATGCGCTGAAACTGCTGAACCAGGAGGGCGAATTCCTGACGAAAGACAACGGTAATGAGGTGCTGTCTATTGCTGAAAAAGAAGACTTCAACTATGCCGATGTCGATCATTTAGGGCATTATCGCGACGACGATACGTTCAATCGGCGCCACATTGACGCCGTATTGGGTCTTGACCTTGTTGACCTCGAAGCCATTAAAAAGCGCCATTTCAAGGTGTGTGTAGATGCCGTGAACAGTGTCGGCGGCATTATTTTGCCCGAGCTTTTAAAGGCTTTGGGTGTTGAATATAAGCTGTTGAACGGAGAACCTACGGGCGATTTTGCTCACAATCCCGAGCCGCTGGAGAAGAATTTGGACGGTATCATGGCCGAAGTTGCGAAAGGCGGATACGACCTTGGCATCGTAGTTGACCCGGATGTAGACCGCTTAGCCTTTATCCAGGAGGACGGGAAAATGTATGGCGAAGAGTATACACTGGTTACTGTTGCCGACTATATTCTTGACCATGTCAAGAGCCCCACGGTCAGTAACCTAAGTTCTACGCGTGCCTTGCGCGACGTAACCGAGAAGCACGGCTGCAAATATTACGCATCGGCAGTGGGGGAAGTGAACGTAACTACGAAGATGAAAGAGGTTGGTGCCGTCATTGGAGGTGAAGGAAATGGCGGTGTAATTTATCCTGAAAGCCACTACGGCCGCGATGCGCTCGTAGGAATTGCGCTTTTCCTAAGCACAATGGCACAGAAGGGATGCACGGCAAGCCAGCTGCGTGCAAGTTTCCCCTCTTACTCGATTGCGAAGAATCGTATTGATCTTAAGCCTACGACCGACATTGATGCCATTCTCAAGCAGGTGAAAGAGAAGTACGGAAGCCAGCCCGATGTACAGGTAACCGATATTGACGGCGTAAAACTCGACTTCCCGACCAAGTGGGTTCATCTGCGCAAGAGCAACACCGAGCCTATCATCCGCGTCTATAGCGAAGCATCTACCATGGACGAAGCCGACGCCCTTGGCAAGGCATTGATGGATATTGTCTATAAAATGATATAATCGGGAGTCTCTTTTTGAGGACCTACTGTTGGCAATCCATGATTCGGGCAGCATGCCGTCCGAATCATGGATTTTTGTATTTACGACGTAAGATAATTCTTAAAATGTATCTAATTGAAAATAAAGAGGTTACCTTATTAATGCAACTAAACTGGTAACGATTTAGAAACGAGCGAGCTACTTGGCTTTGCGGTTTTCTACCTAACAAAGAACGCTTGTTATTCTGTTTGCAAAGATAATACTTTGTTACAGAAAAACAAGATTTTCTAACGCAATATTCTTATTTAAATTTAGTATTGCATAGAAAATGAAAAATAAGAGTTTGTATCTATGTACTAAGTGGGTATTATATTTTCACACCTAATTCTCGCATTGCAATATTCAAGTCACAACATCTTACTCCTATAGCCTGACATGCGTCTGGGATTAAAACTCGATTTTTGCACAAGGGATTTGATTTCTCAAAAGTAACCAATACCATGTTTTTTGCTGCTGCTGTTGCAACAAGATACGCATCTGCTACATCGGCATAAGTCTGTCGTGCCACAGGTTTGAAAATAGTGTTATTATTCGCCCAATTTTGGGTTTCCTGGTATCGAACAAGAATATCTTTATCAAGTGGAATATAAAAACTGTCACTCGAATTATCTCTCATCCAAGTGGTTAACTCATCATCTCCTCGTTCAATTTCCTCCTTTACTTTTGTACTAGAAAATATTTTTCCATCCTTGATAAGTGTTGCTATGCAGTGCCAAAAAGTTGGCCACACATCAGGGGGTAATTGGTTCTTAGATGCAATAAATATATTAGTATCAAACAAATAATCCATTTCCCCTCCATTTAAATATTATCATTCATGAACTTTGTGTATGTTTTTCCGTACAGGCCAGTTAAACGATAGGCCTCTGTATAAGAAAGTTGTCTGTTGCCTACAGCATTTTTTACATGAATGGCAAAAAGTCTACCAACTCGTTTTACACTGGTTCGATAGAAACTTCCACCATTTCCTTTCTTTTTTTGATAGATAGGACGATGAGAATATTCAATCCAAAACTTTCTATAATCTCTATCACTTAACACACCCAAATCATGGGCTCTACGCGCCACAACAAGTTCACTTACTCGAAATTTTCTAGCTACATATTTAATATCTCCATTCCATATATTATTTAATTCTTGTCTGGGAACAAGAAATTCTGCAGCAACCCTGTCACAATAGTTCTCATACACATCATGGTTCAATGTATCATCAATAGTTGCATGTCCTGCACTAACTCCTAACATCAAATGAACAGTTTCGTGTATCAAAGTAAACAATTGAGCAGTTGGAGCATCTCCACTATTAACGAAAATATAAGGTGCGATTGGGTTAACGAGAGCAAAACCTCTACATTCACTAACTTTTAGTGGTCGATGCGTATTATTACCCACAACTCCATTATAAGCAACGAAAATTCCTGCATTTTCAAGCATTTCTGTAACCTTGTTAACTGCTGCCTCCGTTGTTGCAAGATGGAACACCCATCTACATTCTAAATTTAAAGTTTCTCGCAGTCTGTTTACAGTCTCAAAGACAGGGGTATCTAATGTTACAGAACCCACCAAACCGCAAATATCAAAATCATTATTTATTAGGTAATCTTCAAGCCAATATTGCCTTTGTTGCACTATGTTTACAGTGTCATAAACATTTAAATCAAAATGGTTGTATTGCCCTGCCTCTCCACGAAAAACAGGAAAAGGAATAGTTTCTTCAGGAACGGTTTCCAAAAATAGAAAACCAAATGGAACGTTTACACTTTTTGCAAAATCTTCTAGTTGTCTAATTGTCGGTTCTTTAGTACCATCCAACCAACTTTTCAATGTAACCTTAGGATGCCTCTCAATGTAGTCATCCATAGTAAGACCTGCTCTTTGGATAGCCCAAATGTAGCGTTCTGCGTGTATTCTTATTCTATCTACAGCCGCCATATTTTATATTCTGTTGCAAAGATAACTATATTTTCCTCAATTCAAAGAATTTGAAATTAAAAATATTGTCTTAGAGCCTACTATTGAGATGTTATTTACATTCCTCTTCCTCGCTTCTTCTTTCTGTTGGCTTGATTCCTGAGCTTGCGTTGCCATGCTGTTTCGGCATAGTCATCGCCCTGTGTGGTTGGTGTAATCAAATCGCCTAACCCTTCCACAACTTCATCGGCTGCACTAACAATGGTGTCTGCCACTGCACTAATGGGATTCTGCATTTGTGGAATGTCATTGCCTCGTGAGATAGAGGAACGGCTTGGAGGTACGAGTTGATAACCTGTATCAGGGTGTTCTTTCCTTTCTGTCGGCTCTTGTACTGTTAGATGTGGTTTCCTTGATTCTTCCTTGTTTGTTGTTTCAAAGTTTTTCTGCAAGGAATGGTAGCCGA
>JABCNV010000049.1 GCA_013333935.1 Prevotella sp.
GATTCTAACTATAATAATGGTACGGGAATGGGATTGGAGTTCGGCTCGCTTCCTTCAAGAAGAAGCTTCGGATTAAACGTGAATCTTAAATTCTAAAAGTTATGAAATCACTATTTAAACTTCCTGTTTATATCTTATGCACGCTTGCACTGACGCTTAATGCGTGCAGCGACAGTGCGTTTGAATCGTTAAATACGAACCCCTCGAAGTCGTCGGATATTGATCCTAACTACCAGTTTTCGCAATGCGAAGCCCAGATATGGGGTTACTGGATATGGCAGGAGACGGCACTTAAATATGCAATGCCTTTCTGTCAATACCTGACGGGCGACTGGGGAGTGACCAATTACGGAGGCCATTATCTCAAGGACAACCAGTATATGGGCTATGTTTATGAGCAGATGTACCCCATGACGGTAAAGAATCTGGTTGATATCATTGACCGTACAAACGACAAGAAACAACGCAACCTGCATTACATGGCGCGAGTTTTCAAGGTATATGTCTCGGGAATACTTACTGACCTCTACGGCGATGTGCCTTACTTTGAAGCAGGGCGCGGTTATATTGACGGCAATGTATTGCCAAAATTCGACCGTCAGGAGGAGATTTATAAGGACTTTATGAAAGAGTTGCAGATTGCCAACGATTCTTTGGATGCCTCTCGGCCAGGGAAAGTAACAGGTGATATTATTTATAATGGTGATATTGCCAAATGGAAGAAGCTGGCCAATTCGTTGCATCTGCGCTATGCTATGCGCATGGTGAAAGCCGCTCCCGAACTTGCAAAGGAGGAAGCAAAGAAGGCATTGCAGAACAATGGCGGCGTAATGTCGTCGGCCCAGGACGAAGCGCTCGTCAAATATGTTTATGATAGTTTTGACTGGACTAATGATGAGTATCGCCGTAACGGCCTTTCGCAGTTGATGATAGGACGAAAAGCCACGCCGTCGATGTATATTTGTTCAACCTTTTTCAATTGTTTGAAGGATACCAAGGACCCTCGTCAATTCGTCTATTGCCGCAATTATGACGAGAGTTCGCCCAACAATCCGTTCGGACGCCGCGATATTACCGATGAGATGCTTGCCACACCGAAGGCCAAATTCCAGCCTGTCGATCCGGGATATTTCTATTACGACAAGTGGCCAAGCGGCTATTGGAGCAACCTTTGCAAAAAATATCTGGCACGTGAATGTCGTCCTCAAATCAACAATATTTTCCTGAAGCTCACCTCTCCTGGCGTTATCATGACCTATGCTGAAACAGAACTCCTCGAGGCTGAGGCTGTAGCACGCTGGGGAACCGAAATAAGCAGCGACCCCGTTGAGAAGTTTTATAAGGAGGGTGTGACGGCAGCGTTCCACTTTCTGGAGAATTACGGCGCGCCTGTATTCAGCGACAGCAAAATCAATACGTACATTGCTGCCAACAATGTAACCGGTAGTCTTGACGATCAGTTGAAGAAAATAAACACCCAGCTGTGGATTTTACACTTCAATAACCCATGGGAGGGCTATGCCAACTGGCGTCGAAGCGACTATCCTGTGTTGAAACCTTCTCCTGATTATGGTGCAAAATGTATTGATTCACAGACAACTCCCTTGCGCCTTTGCTACCCGATATTCGAAAGTTCATATAACAAGGCAAGCTATGATGAGGCCATTGGCAGACTCGGCGGCACTGATGATTGGAATAAACCCGTGTGGTGGGACAAGTAAAAAGCCCACGCTCCAACCTTTTATATTTTAAAATGTATAATCAATAATCATAAAGCGATGATGAAATATTTGTTTTCAATATTGTTCTGTCTGGTGATACTGGGCAGCATGTTCACCAGTTGTAGCGGCAATGACATCAATACTCCCGAGCTCACGGAGGATACATATCCGCGGATTTTCGGACAGTGGCCTGAAAAGAAAGCCGATGGAAGCCTTGGCGAATTCAGCACACCGCTCGACAAGCCTCTCGAAATAAAGGTTCAGTACACGCCTTCTCAGTTTTGCGAAGGCACGTGGTATATCGACGGTATAGAAGTGCACAAGGGCGTTGGCTATACTTATGTGCCAACAGCTCAGGGGCGGTTCCATGTGAAGCTGGTTGTGAAGACTCCCAAGCATGAGACTACCCGCGAGGCTTATATTGTTGTTGTAGCGCCTACTTCTTAACTTTTTTCCTTTAATTTCAACGATTATGAACAAGTTATATATGCCGTTCCATTGGTCAAAATGTATGGCGGTTCTGCTGTGCACGGTCTTGCTGTCCTGCTATTCACTGGGTGGAAGGGCCCAGAACACTGAAGATTTCAGTCTTAAACAAGGTGTGAATATTGGCGACTGGCTGTCACAGAAGGCAAACATTTCTTTCAAAGAGAAAGACGTCGAAATGCTGGCCAGTCTGAAGTTCGACCATATTCGCATTCCTGTTGACGAAAGCATACTGTTCAATGCTGATGGCAGCAAGAACACGGATAATTTTACAAAGCTTCATACGGCTATCGCATGGGCCAGAAAATACAATATGAGGGCCATTGTTGACCTCCATATTATAAAGGCCCACGACTTCAGCGGAGGCACCAAAAGCTTTGTTGACGATTTCGAAGATGGCCTTGCTGGCAAATGGAAACCGAACAGCAGCAGCGGAATAAAGGTTGAAGTGGTTGACAATCCCGATGCTACGGGTATCAACAAAAGCCAAAAGGTACTCTACATTAGTCAGACAGAGGCCAGCAACTGGAAGGGTGCAGAGCGTAAGGACGTGCAGATAACGCCGGGTGTAAAGACGTTCAAGTATCTGCGTTTCAGGGTTCGGAAGAACAAAACGGGCTATATTACGTTCAAGTTTGAGGCCGAAGATGGAACTGTAGCCTATCAGGGTTATGACGTAAAAACGCCCAACCAGTGGGTTGAGGGCGACGTATCGCCTTACCATAAACTGGAGGGAAAGAAAATCAGCCGCATCACGATACGTCCCGATAACGAGCCTGCCGAACTGTGGATTGACGATATTGCTTTCAGCACAAGCCACAGCGGATATCGCACTTCCATCAGTCAGAACCTATGGAACAATAATGAAGCACAGCAGCATTTTGTTGAAATATGGAAGCAGATGCAGGGCGAACTGAAGCAATATCCCAACAATCTGCTTGCCTATGAGCTGTTGAACGAGCCTACTGCGCCCACGGCTGCCGACTGGAACCGTCTGGCAGCAAAGGCCCTTGCAGCTATTCGTGTGCAGGAACCCGACCGTAAGGTTGTGATTGGCAGCAATCTTTGGAACAATGTTACCCAGTTCCCGTTCCTCGAAGTGCCCGCCAACGACAAGAATATTATCCTTACTTTCCATTTCTATAACCCGCATCTTATCACCCATTATCAGGCATCGTGGCAGAGTCTGCTGGCCAATATCACGGCTCCTGTGCAATATCCCGGGCTGACCATAAGCGATGCCGACTTCCAGTCGTTAAGCCAGGCCTCACAGGATGCCATTAATAGCGAAGGGCGCACGTTCGACAAGGCAACGCTGAAAGCGCTTGTTGGCAAGGCTTTCGACCGCGCAAAGGCTCTGGGTCTGCAGGTATGGTGCGGCGAATTCGGCTGTTATAACCGCACCCCGCGGCAAAGTAGGCTGAGGTGGATAGAAGACGTCGCACAGGTTTGTCGGGAATATGGCATTGGCCATTGCCTGTGGAACTTCCAGGGTGGCTTCGGATTCGTGGCCCCAGGCTTGTCAAAGGTTGAAGACCCCTATATTTTAAACGCTCAGATTGACTGGGAAAGACTCAACATTGCATCACTGAAAAACAATGCGGCTGTGAAGGCTTTTGCCGACGAGAACGCCAGTGGGCAGTATGGAGCCGACAAGGCTGTCGACGGCATTTACAGCACACGGTGGGGAGCCGACAAAAATACGGGCGCGTGCGACTGGTGGATTGACCTGGGCGCTACATACGCGGTCAGCATGCTTTGTCCGCTTTGGGAGAATTATGCACGGCAGTATGAGGTATATTTTGCAACGGCAAAGGGTGCCGATGGCATCCCGCAGTGGGATCCGGCACCTGCTATTTCGCAGGATAAGAAGATAGGGGAGTATCTCCGTACCTATATTTCTACCGATGTCGCAGCAGGTAACTATTTCTCCGATCCGCATGTTTTCGATACCCCCGTTAAGGCACGCTACATCAAAATCAAGCAGATAAGGAGCGCCTCGTCTAAGTGGGGCTCCAGTCTGTGGGAAATGCAGGTTCTGGGAACGCCCGACAATACAGCCCTGTCGATTGACAAAACAGCGGATAACTACACCTCAACCCGAAGGAAGAACAACAGCAATGTCTATACGCTCGGTGGCGTAAGGGTTCGCAACAGGCAGGTTGCCGGGGAGGTATACATTCAGGGAGGCAGGAAATATGTTGCCCGATAAATAACGCATGCTTTATGAACAGACTTTTCTTAATTGTTATATTCTTTGCATTTGCCCCCCATGGTGTGGCAGGAAAACGTCCCGATTATACCAACCCTAAGCTGCCGGTTGAACGTCGTGTAAGCGACTTGATGGCCCGTATGACCACTGAAGAGAAGGTGGCTCAGATGTGCCAGTATGTGGGTATAAGCCACATGATGGGTGCGCAGCAGGCGCTTTCCATGCAGGAACTGGCCAAAAGCGATGCCTCGGGCTTCTATCCCGGCGTTACGGTTGAGAATATTCGCGAGATGACACGCAAAGGGCTTATCGGCTCTTTCCTCCATGTGGTAACGGCCGAAGAGGCTAATTACCTGCAGACACTGGCACAGCAGAGCCGGCTTAAAATACCTTTGTTCATAGCTATTGACGCTTTACACGGCAACGGTCTTTGCAAAGGGGCCACTGTTTACCCTACGCCTATCGGGCAGGCAGCCACGTTTTCTCCCGCTCTGGTTGAGAAAATGTCGCGCCAGACCGCTGTCGAGATGCGTGCCTGCGGCATGCATTGGGCTTTCGCGCCAAACGTAGAGGTGGTTCGTGACCTGCGCTGGGGCCGCATCGGAGAGACTTTTGGCGAAGACCCTTACCTGTCAGGACTTATGGGCAGCGCTGCAGTCCGCGGCCTTCAGACGGCAAAACTTGAAGGTAACGACAAGGTTTTGGCCTGTGTGAAGCATTTTGTCGGCGGCAGCCTCACCAGCAACGGTATCAACGGTTCGCCGGCAGATATGTCTGAACGCATGTTGCGCGAGGTATTTCTGCCGCCTTTCCGTAAATGCATAGATGCCGGATGTGCGACGCTTATGCCCTCGCACAACGACCTTAGTGGCATTCCTTGTCATGGCAATAAGTGGTTGCTTGACGACCTGCTGCGCAAGGAACTCGGCTTCAGAGGCATTATCGTCAGCGACTGGCTTGACGTTGAGCGCCTGCACTCCTATCATAAGGTGGCACCTACTAAGGAAGAGGCCTATCTCATGGGCCTCGAAGCAGGTATCGGCGTGCACATGCACGGCCCGGGATTTGCCGAGAGCGTACTGAAGGGTATCAGGGAAGGGAAAGTCGATATCAAAACCATTGACGAGCGAGTAGCCAAAATCTTGGAGATGAAGTTCAGGTTAGGTCTTTTCGAGAACCCCTTTGTCGACCTCAAGGCCATCCCCGGAAAGGTGTTCACACCTGAACACAGGCAAACCGCTCTCGACATGGCCCGTCGCAGCATAGTGCTGTTAAAGAACGAAAACAACATGTTACCGCTGCAGAAAGGTCGTTACAAGAAGATATTCGTAACGGGTCATAATGCCGATAACCAGTCGACATTGGGCGACTGGAGCTTCGAACAGCCCGAGGAAAACGTGTCTACCATCCTTGAGGGTATAAAGGCAGCCGACCCTGATGCCCACGTTGATTATCAGGACGTAGGCCGCAATGTGCAGGGGCTTACGAAAACGCAGATAGCCGAAGCCGTCGCGCGGGCGCGCCAGTCAGAGCTGGCAATACTCATCGTTGGCGAAAATTCAATGCGCTATCATTGGAAAGAGAAAACCTGCGGCGAGAACAGCGACCGCTACGAACTGTCGTTGCCGGGTCGTCAGCAACAGCTTGTCGAAGCCGTTGCAGCCACCGGAGTGCCAACCATCGTGGTGCTGGTCAACGGCCGTCCGCTTTCTGTCGAGTGGATATCCGACCATATTCCCGCCGTCATCGAGGCGTGGGAGCCCGGCCTGTGCGGCGGACAGGCAGTGGGAGAGATACTGTATGGCAAGGTGTCGCCGTCGGCAAAGCTGCCCGTTACCATACCTCGGAGCGTGGGCCAGACAGGCTGTTACTATAATCATAAGTATTGCGCCTACCGCTTCCCGTATGCTACCGGCAAGACGTCTCCGTTGTACGAATTCGGCTTCGGGCTAAGCTATACCACGTTCAAATATTCCAATCCCCGCCTTTCAGCGTCAGAAATATCGGCCACCGACAGCGTAAGGGTGAGCGTAGACGTTACTAATACTGGAACCGTTGACGCAGAAGAGGTGCCCCAGCTTTACATACGCGACGATTACAGCTCGGCTACACGCCCCGTGAAAGAACTCAAGGGCTTCGAAAGAATCTTCCTTCGGGCAGGCGAAACCAGAACTGTTTCCTTCCTCGTCACGCCCGAATCGCTCGCCTGCTACGATGCTGGGATGAAGTATGGTGTTGAGCCGGGCACGTTCACGATGATGGTAGGCAGCTCATCGCGCGACAAGGACCTCCAGACCTTACGCCTTACGGTGAACTGAAAAACCATCCTTTCGGCTCTCCCTCGCTCCTTGACAGATGAGCTTGTGCCCACTAAATTAGGGAGCGCTCCTATCTCATCGACTGCGACTTGCATCGCTCGTTCATCCGCCCCGGCGCTGAACTGATATGTAACCTGCAGCTCGTGCTGCCCGAAAAGCGTTCTGTTCTTGATTCTGATAAATATTTCATGCACCCTGCAAAATCTGTTTATACCGTTTTTTTACAGTGATAATATACGATATTTGCTGAGGAACAAGAATTTTTATAATGTAATGAGGCCTGCTGATTTTGTGCAGTAGACCTCATTTTTCTTATTGGAACACATTCCGTGCCCATATTTCCCAATTAGTCTTCCCATGGATTATAATGAGAGATGCCATCGTCAGGATTCGCAGAGAACCAACCTTGCTTAGCGCCGATTTCGTCAGGATCTCCTTCTATGATAGGTTGTTGATCTGTTACTCCGTCACCGTCATTATCAACTTGTGAGAAGCGAAGCATCAATGATTTCTCCATTGCTATAGGAGTAATTTCTGTTATAGGGCTTATATATAGCGTCTTCATAATGTTTTCTTATTTAATTAATATCTTTTTTCTATTAACAATATAAATACCCGTAGGTAAATTATTAATTTCTGCTGCATTAGTTGCTACTTTCTGTCCCTGCAAGTTATAGACTGCTGCATTGGTGCAAATTTGTTCAGAATCCATCTCTACACCTTGAATACCAGAAGGAATGTCTCCTGCCATTATATTGTCGATTGCAAAAGTCAATGTTTTCGCCGGAGAGGCATGGTTGACATTTGTTGCAATCCAACACCTGAATCCTTTTATAGGATATGCAGAAGTTGTGTGGTACCATTTGCCATCGTTAGCCCCTAACACGTAAGAATGGGCCGGAACAACAGCAGAAGTCTGCTTGACTTGTGTACCACAGAACTGAATGTCGTAAGACTCCGTGGTAGTAGATTTTATCCCTTCTTTGAATGTTTCGTCAGGGTGACTGGTAGGAACAACGTTATTTATTGTAAAGTAAGGAGCTGTAATCGTCAATTGTGAATGATCATTAAGCTCTTTAGTATAGGTGCCGGTTGTAACGTTTGCACTGCGTGTTGATTGCATGATATAAAGTTTACCCGGCTGTATTACGACAGCTTCATCTTGTGAAAGGTCTACAGATTCAAAGTCAATACGTGTCGGGATATTCTCGTCCTGCCCTTTAAGACGTGCTAATTTAGCATAATCGCCAAAGGCCGTCTTGAACTGTGCTGCGGTAAGTGCTATAGGAAGCGTAATGGAGCTCCACAGTCCTGGCGTTATTGATCGCTTTAATATCAGCGTGTATGCGTAATTTGGAGAGAGCTCCTGTTTGCTGAGGTACTGCAGTGATGTTTGGTTTTCGTCCAACACCATATCGTTATCGCCGCAATATTTCAACTGGAAATTGTCAAATGCTGTCCAATCTGACGCTGCCGTAGAGCCTTCGACCTTGATGCCTATATTAAGAATATCATTATCGGCTGGCACATAAACAAGAATAGAGTTGTTGTATTTGTCTTCCTCAAATAGTTTTGCAGCCTTAATATAAGGGCTCTCTGTGGCAATATCTGCCGCCCTGTTTATCTTTGTCAGCTCTGCTGGTGTATAGGCAAAATCGTGGTTAAACAAGTTCAATTCTGTCGAAATGTTGGAGCGACCGTCTGAAGAACCACTGACATTGGCAAAAAGGCTCGACTTCATATTGCTGCCATTGCCCCGACTATAAAAGCCGTCACACGAAACCTTGTACCAGCCTTTTTTGAGCACAGTTACGGCTTGTGAAACCGTACCATTGGCCTGACCGTTATTTCCAAGATTCCTGATTGAAGCCATCCAATAGCGTCCATATTCTCTCTGATAGCCGTCGTTGATATCTTTATCCTGTCCCATTCCTACGTAATAGGTATTGGCACTGCCCTGATCAAAGGAGTAGGAGCTGTTCATCTGTGAGCTGAATCCCGTCACCTGCCACTTGGTTACGTTTTTATTGCTTCTGCTGAAGTCCTGGTCAAAGGCAAGGAACGTAGCATCTGCAGGCGATTCGTTAGAGGCAAACTGTGCCTTGAAAGCGTTCTTCAAGTCTTTTCTCGTGACAAATTTCCATTGTGCATTTGCTCCGTATCCGGCCGGAGATGTTGGATAAACAAAGTCAAGGCGGTTTGACGCTGCAGCATTATTTGACACGACAAGATAACGATTGCCGCTGACAACTGTCGTCCCTGCACCGTTATAACAATGCAGTGTATAAGTCTTGCTGCCGGTGCCGGTTTCGGTAATCGTCCAGTTGACATTGGAATTGGAGGGTTGCCGGTCACTATATACGCGGTCCCAGTTGGGTCTGTTCTGCTCTGTCGGAATTGATGGAGGTTTGGGGAAGCCCAGATATTGCCCGTCCGACGTGGCCAGAATACCTTTCATTTGATAGGTTCCGTCAGCATTTCGTGACAGCTTGACGGACATTCCTACATTGTAGGCTGAAATACTGGTACCCCAGTTAGAGCCAGTATTGAGATATTTCCCTGTCCCGACATTGTACAGATAAACCGTATTCATGTCATTGTCACTATTTCCAATAACGGTAGAAATATCATTCCCAATCCATTTATAGTTGCTGTCCTGACCTTGTGCAGCCACTTGTGCAGGCATGATAGATTGTAAAACTGCCTGTAAGAAGAAAAACAAAACTCTCGGTTTCTTGTACATGATTGCTATCCTATTTTATTTAAGCTTTACTTGTTCTGAAAAATTCTCTTTCATTTCTGCATGCCGTTACTGCTGCGCACGAGGCCGTGCACGTTACCTGAACGGGCACGCAGTCTGCAATATGTTACTCAGGGAATACCTTTTTGCGGTATGGGAATAACTTGATTGTAATATCCGGAGTTGAAAAAACTTAGTTGTCTTTTGTAACTATAATTCTTGCGATACAAAGTTATTTAATGTTTTTCAATAAAATACACGCTGATGTGTTAAAGTTTCTAAAGCCAAAATGTGTATCGTGTTCTACAATTTGACGGACTTGTCAAATAAGCAGCGTTCCGAGAATCGCAGCTCTCCCTGTTTCTCCTTTTTCTTTTTTATGGCGTGAGAGGCGGCGGCTTTATGAATTAGATGTTTTATAATCGTTTCAGTCTATTTTCAACAGATGCCTACAAAAAACAGAAAAGCGTCCGTAACCGGTACGTGACATTCCTCGTTCGGCGGCCGTCATGCAGGTTGTATGGCGGGCGCCGTGTGATGTGTGCGGCGGGCGTGGTACGTGCGTATGGCGGGCGCCGTACACGCAGGGGCAGGGAAGAGGGAGGAGGGCGGATTTCCGGCACTGGAGAAGGGGTTTTGAAGATAAAAAAGGGGGTTATGGCGAAAAAACAGGGCGAAAGTTTGTTACAATAGTTCAAAAAGGATATATTTGTACTTCCAAAACCTGAATAGTTCCTGGAACGCTGCGGTTGCGGCATGCAGGCTGGCGGCGGAAACTGCTCCGGCTGCCGTGCGCAAGGTGCCCGATGGCAAGGGCTGCGGTGTGTCTCGGGAAGTAACAAAGGACCTGTTATTTTTGCATCATGAAAAAACGTAATCTGCTGACAGTCGTCGCCCTTGCGATGCTGTCGTTTCTGCCTGCTGCCGTGCAGGCGCAGTCGCCTGCCCCTGCAGGAACGTACACCAACCCTGTTTTGAAGCGCGATTTCCCTGACCCGAGCGTTATTTACGGGAAAGACCGCTACTTTTATGCGTATTCTACGGACGGCGGCGGCCAGAGAACGCCCATCTACAAGTCGCGTAATCTGACGAAGTGGCGCCCCGCAGGCGTGGGCTTTACCGAGGCGTCGCGCCCCAAATTCGTAGCCGGAGGTGACACGTGGGCGCCCGAAATAGCTTACGTGGGCGGCCAGTATGTGATGTATTACTCGCTTTCTACGTGGGGCGGTGAGTGGACATGTGGAATAGGTGTGGCCACAAGTCCGACGCCCAATGATGCCTTTACCGACCGCGGAAAGCTGTTTATATCAAGCGAAATAGGCGTGCAGAACAGCATTGACCCCTGTCATTTCACCGACGTTGACGGCAGGCAGTATCTCTTCTGGGGCTCTTTCCGCGGCATTTATGGCATAGAACTCTCGGCCGACGGCCTGCGAATCAAGGACGGTGCCGAGAAATTCCAGGTTGCTCCGCGCAATACCATCGAGGCTACGATGATGTTTTACCACGACGGTTACTATTATCTCATGGGCTCGGCAGGCTCGTGTTGCGAAGGCGCAAGGAGCACATACCACGTTGTTGTGGCCCGGAGCCGCACGCTCAGGGGGCCTTATCTGAACAAGGCGGGGCGTCAGATTATGTACAGTGCGTTCGAAACCATTCTGAGCAAGAGCGATAAGGTGTACGGCCCGGGGCACAATTCGGAGATTGTCAAGGACGATAACGGGAGGTATTGGATGCTGTATCACGGCTTTCAGGCGAACGATGTTGACGCGGGCCGCGTGCTCTTCCTCGACCAGGTTAAGTGGGACGCCAACGGCTGGCCATATATAGAAGGTGGCCAACCATCGGCTACAGCCGAGGCCCCTGTGTTTACAACGTATGAGGCTGCCGGCATAGGGAACGTCAATGCAGGCGCTGACGACGAGCCGACTATTACCCTGGGGGGACGGAATTATTTCCAGATCAGCGCCCCCGAAGGGCGGGAGTTTACGTGGATGGTGACCGACTTGAGCGGTCGTACCGTCGAGCAGGGAACCGCTTCACACGTCAAGGACCTGTGGATTAATGACCTTTCGAACGGCGTTTACGTCATCAGCGTCGTGCAGGGTGGACGTAAGGTGAGCCGGAAGGTGGTGAAATGCGAATGAAAAAAGGGCATAATTAAAGTGCTCTCTTAACTCCTTTAACTCCCTTTAACTCCTTAACTCCTAAAGGATTCCTCCTTGATTCCCGACGGAAAGGCTTCTGATGTGTGGGTAATGGCTTCACTCCTTCAACTCCTTAATTCCTGTCTCCTAAAGGGAATCCGCTTGTACAAAATCGACAAATCACTAAAAACAATATCCCAAAATCACGATGAAACACTTCATGACAATCGTTTCGGCGTTCGCCTTGGCCGCGAGCGTGTCAGCCCAGACGGCTGTTTACCGCAATCCGGTCATCGGCAAGAGTTGCCCTGACCCCACTGTTCTGCGCGCCTCTGACGGCTCTTTCTACCTCTATGCCACCGAAGACACACGCAATGTACCCGTTTATCATTCCACCGATTTGGTGAACTGGCAGTATCAGGGCACCGCATTCACCGATGCCACACGCCCCCAGTGGAACCCCAAAGGCAATGTATGGGCGCCCGATATCAACAGAATCGGCGACAAATATGTGCTTTATTACGCCAAGTCGGAGTGGGGAGGCGAGTGGGATGCCGGTGTAGGCGTTGCCGTTGCAGACAGTCCGAAGGGTCCCTTTACTGACCACGGATGCATCATCAATAGCCGCAAGATTGGCATTCAGAACAGTATTGACCCCTTCTATATTGAAGACGGCGGCCACCATTACCTCTTCTGGGGCTCGTTCCATGGCATTTATGGCATTGAGCTTACGGCCGACGGACTGGCCCTCAAGCCCGGTGCAAAGCCGCAGAAAGTGGCTGGAAGCTTCATGGAAGCCGCTTATATTCAGCGTCGTGGCGGCTATTATTATCTCTTCGGCTCGGCCGGAACGTGCTGCGAAGGCGCCAAAAGTACATACCATGTAACCGTAGGACGCTCGAAAAACCTGTTCGGACCGTACGTTGACAGGAAAGGACAGTCCTTGCTTGACAACCATTATGAGGTTGTTCTTCAGCGCAACGACCGCGTCGCCGGCCCAGGACACAACGCCGAAATCGTCACTGATGACGCGGGAAATGACTTCTTAATATATCACGGTTTCAAGGTAGACGATCCCGATGCAGGGCGTCTGGTATGGATGGATCGCATTGACTGGGTCGACTCCTGGCCTTATATTCAGGGCTGTGTACCCTCTGTCGTAGCTGCCGCTCCGACGATAAAGTCCAATTGGAAGATGACAAAGAGCGGACTCAACCCTTCTGATTTCGAGGCGAATATTGGCGGAAAGCAGACCCATCTCTACACGCTGACGAATAAAAATGGCGTGGAACTGTGCATGACTAACTTTGGCGGACGTATCGTTTCCATGATGGTGCCCGACCGTCAGGGCAAGTTCCACGACGTTTGTCTGGGCTACGACAACATCGCCGAGTATGCCGACTACGAGCATTTCGGCAGCGATTTCGGCGCCACTATTGGCCGATATGCCAACCGTATCAACCAGGGGCGCATCACCGTTGACGGTAAAACCATCCAGCTTCCGCGCAACAACTACGGCCATTGCCTGCACGGCGGCTTCACCGGATGGCAGTATCAGGTTTACGATTGCCGCCAGACGGCGCCGAATACGCTCGAGTTTACGCTGCATTCGCCCGATGGAGACAACAACTTCCCGGGCAACGTGACGGCCGTTGTAACCTATACGCTGACCGATGACAACGCTATCGACGTTCACTATACGGCGACAACGGACAAGAAAACCGTCATAAACATGACCAATCATGCCTACTGGAACCTCAACGGTACGCCTACAACGGACGCTGAAAACCACGAATTGTACATCAATGCAGATATGTTTACGCCCGTCGATACCACGTATATGACCGACGGAACCATGGCTTCTGTCAAGGGAACGCCTATGGATTTCCGCAGGATGCACGCCCTTAGCCAGGACATCAACAATCAGAATTACGAGCCCGTTCGCGCGGCACGTGGGTTCGATTTCAACTGGTGTCTGAACACATATAAGAATGGAAAGGGCAACGACAGGAAGTTAGCGGCAGCGCTTTACAGCCCCGTGACCGGCATTCTGATGGATATTTACACCGACGAACCGGGCATACAGTGCTACACCGGTAACTTTCTCGACGGCTCAAATGCGTGCAAGCACGGCGACCGTTACCCGAAACATGCCAGCATCTGCCTCGAAACGCAGCACTATCCAGACAGTCCTAACAAGCCCCAGTGGCCATCGGCATACCTCTCTCCGGGCGAAACCTATCGCAGCCACTGTGTGTTTAAGTTCTCGGTGAAGAAGTAAACACGGCATAAAACGGCTTATTCCATAGCGCAACTACCTGATAACAGACGGGTGGTTGCGCTTTTCTTTTATGAAGAGGACAGGCTTGGAGTAGGCTTTACAAGGCAGGAAAGCGAACTGATTTTTACCTTTTCGGCAATTTTTCTTGGTTTTTTCGTTGACAAACGGCATAGTTTTTCGTTATCATAGGTGTAATAACATAACAGACAGATGGACGAAGAAGCATTTATCTCTGCCGCACATGAACTCAGGCAAAGCGCCGTATCGGTGAGCCGCCGCTACGGAGCCACGGAGGTTGAGGCGCAGGATGTGGCCCAGGAGACGATGATACGTCTCTGGCAAATGCTCGACACCATCGACGGCCGCCGCCGTTTAAATTCTCTCACGACGTGCATAGCCCGCAACCTTACCATCGACGGATATCGCCGGGCAGCACGTTTCCACACGACCGGCACGCTGCCATCCGACTGCCCCGCTGACGTTCCGGCGCCCGACCGACGGCTTGAAGAGGCCGAGAACGAGGCGTGGCTCCGCGACCGCTTGCGCCGATTGCCGTCAACCGAATATGCCATTCTGCACAAGCGGCAGGTGGAAGGGCTTACCACGCAGCAGATAGCCTGCTGCCTCGCACTGGACGAACGCTCGGTAAGCACACTGCTTTCGCGCGCCCGCCACCGGCTGCTTGAAGATATAAAACGAAGGAGGAACATGACATGAACCCTACGAACGAGAACACCATACGCGCTTTGCTCCGCCGCTTTATGGACGGAGAAACCAGCCTTGACGACGAGCGCCTTCTGGCCGAATACTTCAGAGACCATCCCGTGCCGGAAGACTTGCGTCCCTATCACGACATGTTTGCCTGGTTCGACCGCGGTATGCCGCCGGCTGCAACGCCGCGGTTGCGCCGCCTGCGCGTGCTTCGGCGTGTGGCCGTAGCGGCTTGTGTGGCCGGTCTTGTGGGCATTGGTGTGTGGTTGCTGCGCCCGCAGACTGTCCGTCAGACCGCTATCGGCCCCGCGCCTGTTGCGCCGACGGCCCCCGTGAAGCCCATCGCCGCACGGGCTCCTGAACGCAGGGTGCAGATTGTGGCGTCGTCGGGTGCCATCGGTCAGCCTCATAAGCGCCCGAGGTTATCCGCCGTCCGCCCTGCCGTTACGCCTGAAGACAGTCTGCCGCCTGCCGCCATCGCGTCAGTTCCTGCCCATGAAGTCGTGGCCATGACGCCCACCGAACCGGCTCCGGCCGACAGCATCGCGCCCTCTGCCATCCCTTACGCCGTGCCCCTGCCACCTTACGGCGGAGCGCGAACCGACGTCATGGCGCTGCTCGAAGCCCGTGCCGAACTGCTCAGTCTGCGCGCCGAGCTCTGCCACATGCGCCATCTGATAGAACTTCTGCGCGGGCACGATGCCTGGGCGCCGATGCCGTCTGACAGCTGCAGCGCCGTAGCAAATGACCCCGTACCAACTGATAACATCATACAACTATGAAAAAAATCAACCTTTTTACACTCATTCTCCTGTCCCTGCTGCCGTGGATATCTCGGGCGCAGGACAACATCAACCGCCTTCCCGCCTGTCTTTTAGAGCAGAAGGGCACGAAAGTGTCGGAAACGACGCTCAAGAATCCGCAGACGCTGCAGATGAAACAAGGCACCACGGTGTACGAATTCCACGTCAAGAAAGGCGTCATGCACGACCTTCTGGCCAAATTCGCACTCGACGAACCCAAGGCATATCGCGTGTTCAAGGGCGCGGCCGGACAGGGAAAGCGCTATTCTCTGGATAGCCACACGGTGGGAACCCGTTACAGCAACTTCATCATCGAGTGCTTTACCGACCCGCAGGACACCACCTGTCGCTACGCATACGCCCTCGAATGGAACGACGTGAAGGGCGGCCGACATGCCGGACGTTTCATGCAGGTGTACGGAAAACGTCCCGCCGACGCTTACAGCGGTTCTCCCCGAGCCGGTTTTATGCTCCCCAAAAAGCTCTTCGGACAAGGCAGCGGCGGCATCCGAATCGTCCCGTTTGATAAGAAATTCGGAAGTAAAAAGACGAAACAGCAGGTCGACTCGCTGCTTAACGATGTGGCCGAACGCCTGCGCAGCATGAACTTTCCGAAGCTTTCGTCGCAGCTCCTCGCCGACCTGCACGACCTTGACGCCTGCCTGCAGCGTAACGACGGGTCGGCAACGACGATGGTCGACTCCAACGACGGCAACTTCGTCCTCCAGTGTGGCGACAACCAGACGGTGGTAACCGATGCCGACGGCAACCTCGTCTTCACTGGGAAACGCGGTCAGTATGTCGTCGACAGCGACGGTAACATGGTCATCAAGGGTGCCGACGGCCGCACCGTCATCCCTGGCCGTCGGGAGCGCAAGCGGTAGAACCTCCTGCCTCTCGGCCCGAATTCCGCCCTTTCAGCCGCTCCTGCCGGTTTGCCGACGGCCGTCATACACTCGTGTGGCGGCCGTCGCACGGTTTGTATGACGGCCGTAGTACGTGCGTGTGTCAGCTGTGGTACGGGCATGCATCAGCTGCCGAAGAGATATAATAAATGCGGAAACACGCAGGAGTAAAATTAGTTCCTATTTACGTTTGCCGTGTTGTAGTGGGGCGGCTCTTCCAGAGCCGAGCCTTCATAGTGCAGCCTTTTACCCCCAGTCACTCGCTTTGTGGGCTGACATGGGGGTTGTAGAGAGGTGTAGCCGTCGGCTTCAGTATCGGTCGTTTCGTAGGAGATGGCGGTGTTTTTCTTGCTTTTTAGCTTTCGTTTCATTTCATATCGTAAGCGGATAGAGAAGGATTCGTGAGCTGTAAGGGTATGTATGATGAAGCCGGAGGCTTCACCTTTCTATAACCCCACGTCATCTTGTGCAGCAAGTGACGTGGGATAAGGCTGACCGGTACATCTGCCAACCTGTGAGAGAACGCTCTGATGGGGCAGAAGAGGCAGGGTAGACGCAGTCAGCGGCTTTACTTTTTGTGTGTTCCTGCTGTGCTTTTATCAATAGCTTTCAGATGGCGGGAATGGTAGGTTTGAGAATGAATATGTAGTTTATATTCAGTAATTTACGCATTTTGCTGGCGGTATGGGTGAGGCGGTAAGATAGGGGCGTGAAGGGATAAGGGAAGTAATATGGTTAAAGAAACGTAATATTCGTTAAAACGAAAGCGCTATTCGTTCGGTTTAAAAGATTTTATTTATTTTTGTTACAATTAATCCTAAAAAACCTTTTGACCGGTTACGGCTGATGTAATGCCGCCTTTTGACGAGCGCCGGTGACGAAACCTGATGTAATCTGCAGTTTATTCAACCTATGATAAACTAAGTCTATCTAATCCAAAAAACTATGAACACAAAAAGAAAAGTTTTGTTAGCCACGACAATGCTGTTGTCGTGTGGACTTGGAAGCAAGGTATTTGCGTCGCTCCCGCATGAGCAGGAAACCGACGTTATTCAGCAGGCTTTCAGGCGTTTAAGTGGTGTTATCCGTGACTCGCATGGCGAACCTATCATCGGTGCCACGGTAAAGGTGAAGGGTAAGGGCGCAACGGGAGCCATTACTGATATGGACGGGCGCTTTACTATTGAGGCGGCTGCGGGCGAGATGCTCGAAATTACCTATGTTGGCTATACGCCAAAGGTGGTAAAAGCCGATGCAAACATGAGCATCGTACTACAGGAAGATAACAAGGAACTGAACGAAGTGGTGGTGGTTGGTTACGGAACGCAAAAGAAAGTAAACCTTACGGGTGCCGTTGAACAGGTTACAAGCGACGTGTTTAAGGACCGTCCGGCGGCTAATGCCACACAGATGTTGCAGGGCGCTATTCCCAATCTGCAACTCGATATTGTCGACGGAAAGCCCACGCGTGGCGCTACTTATCAGGTCAGAGGCAAGTCATCGATAGGTCAGGGCGGCAGTGCGCTGGTGCTTATTGACGGTGTTGAGGGCGACCCTTCGATGCTGAACCCCAGCGATATCGAAAGCGTCTCGGTGCTGAAAGACGCTGCTTCGGCAGCCATTTACGGCGCAAGAGGCTCGTTTGGCGTTGTTCTTATCACCACAAAACAGCCTGAAAAGCAACACGCAAGCATTACATATTCGGGTAATCTGGCTGTACAGTCGCCGGCAACACTGCCCGATTTCGTGACCGACGGGTACATTTGGGCCGAACATTTCTACAAGGCTTATTATGGTTCGCGCGGTAGCGTGCCTGCAAGTATCAATAAAACGCAATGGTTTACCACCGACTGGCTCGATAAATTCAGGCAGCTTCACGATTCGGGACAGCCCTATCCTGATACCGTTGTGCTACCAAACGGAAGCTATCAATACTTTGCAAGTACTGACTGGATAGGCGAATTGTACAAGAAATCGACCGTTGCGCAAACGCATAATGTAAATATTCAGGGCGGAAATGATAAGATAACGTATCTGCTTTCTGGCCGGTTCTATCAGTATGACGGACTGTTTAAACACAACACTGACAAGTTCCGGAACTACAATTTGCGCGCAAAGAACTCACTTTTACTCTTTCCCTGGCTAAGGATTGAGAACAATTTTGAGTACGGTAAGTTCAGTTATCATAACCCTGAAAACGTTGGAGAGGGTGGCGGTATATGGCGAAACATTGAAGATGAGGGTCATCCCGCGGCGCCAATATTCAATCCCAATGGCTCGCTTACTTACTCGGCGGCCTACAGTTTGGGCGATATGATTTATGGAAAAAACGGTCGCGACCTCGACAACAGGCAAATTCGTAACACAACCAGCTTCGTAGCCACCTTCCTAAATAAGGCTTTACACGTGAGGGGTGACTTTACATTTCGGAGTCGTGACGACGAAACCGATCGGCGACGAGTGCCTGTTCCTTACGAAATTTACGAAGGAAAAACCATGTGGTTAGGCACGCAATTCAACGACTATACGGTGAAAACCGATCGCAACAACTACATGGCCACCAATCTTTATGGCGATTATGAGCACGTCTGGGGGAAACATTACTTCAAGGGTATGGCAGGATGGAACTACGAAGAACAGACGTATAAGTCGATAACCACACAACGAAACGGCCTGCTTTACCCTGATGCGAAGAACATAAACATGGCTTTGGGCGACGGCGTTATTACGTCAGGCGGCTACTATAAGTGGAAGCTTTGCGGTGGATTTTTCCGCATAAACTACGGCTTTTCCGACCGTTATCTGCTGGAATTTAACGGTCGTTATGACGGCTCTTCGAAGTTTCCGTCGAATCAACAGTGGGGTTTCTTCCCGTCATTATCGGCCGGTTGGCGCGTAACCGAAGAGCCATGGTGGACGGTTGATAAAGCTTTAATGTCTAATTTAAAGCTGCGTGCATCGTACGGTTCGCTTGGAAACGGTAACGTCGACCCTTATGCCTATCTCGAAATATTCAAGCTTCAGGCACAGGACAGGGTGATAAACGGAGCCGTTAACACCTATACCAGTGCACCTGCAGTGCGTCCGGCCGGACTGACATGGGAACGGGCTACGACTACCGACATCGGTCTCGACTTCAACATGTTCAATGACCGCCTGATGTTTTCGGCCGATTACTACTGGCGTAAAACCAAGGACATGTACACCGTAGGCAAGACTCTGCCGCAGGTTTTTGGCGCAGACTCGCCAAAAGGCAATTATGCCGACATGACAACACGAGGCTGGGAGCTGTCGATAACATGGGCCGACAGGTTCAATTTGGGCGGCAAACCGTTCAATTACCGCTTGCATGGCACGCTGGCCGACAGCTATTCGGTTATCGACAAGTACAATAACGCCGAGAAAAACCTTAGCGATTACTACGTCGGTGAACGCTTAGGCGAAATATGGGGCTACGTAACCGAGGGACTTTTCAAGGACCAGGCCGACATCAACAGCTCGCCTTCGCAGCTGCAATTGCGCTCGGGGCAGAACAATATATGGCAGCCGGGCGACATCAAATTCAAAGATTTGAACGGCGACAACAAAATAACCTACGGCAATAACCGCGTCGGAGACAGCGGCGACAGGAAAGTAATTGGCAACGCTTTGCCCCGTTACACGTTCAGTTTAAACCTCAGTGCCGACTGGAACAACCTGTATTGCTCGGCCTTTTTCCAGGGCGTGGGCAAACAAAACTGGTATCCAAGCAGCGAGAGTATTTTCTGGGGGCAGTACAACCGCCCTTATAACCAGTACCCGAAATGGCACGTAGGCAACGAGTGGACGGAGAATAACCCCGATGCTTACCTCCCAAGGAACGTGGGTTACTCGGCTTTAAGCCGCAACTCTGAACTGCAAGTGGCACAAACCCGTTACCTGCAGAACGTGGCTTACATACGTCTGAAGAATCTTCAGATAGGCTACAATCTACCCAAAAACTTAATAGCCAAAGCCCATATGCAGAAGGCAAGCGTATACATTTCGGCAGAAAATATCTGGTGTTACTCGCCGCTCTACAAGCGTACACACGATATTGACGTGACCAATATTTCGGGTTCCGACTCCGATCTCACCACCATCAACTACGGAGACGGACTGAATTACCCGCAGATGAAGAGCATCAGCCTCGGGCTTTCTGTCACGTTCTAACAACTTTTACTTTTTTTACAGATAAAAAAAATTGCTGATTTCAATTGTATGGACTGTTGAATCCTGCTACAATAATTATTGATTCAGCTTATAGATACTATTGATTATGAAACGAAATATCTTTAATTTGGCCATCTGGTGTGCCGCACTGTGCCTGGCTTCGTGCTCACTGGACGAGTCGCCGCAGGCACAAGCTGACAAGAATGCCATCTTCAACAATGCCAGCGGACTGGAGACTTATACCCTCTCCTTTTACAACACGCTACCCCGT
This sequence comes from Prevotella sp., assembly GCA_013333935.1. Taxonomy (GTDB): domain Bacteria; phylum Bacteroidota; class Bacteroidia; order Bacteroidales; family Bacteroidaceae; genus Prevotella. The sequence continues at coordinate 20,790 of JABCNV010000049.1, forward strand.
CGCGACAACGGCTTCAAGCTTGATAATATGACAGACTACGGCGCTGTGTCGACACCCGAGCTCTTTTTGCGCGACGGTGCCTACACGGCAGAATCTTCTTCCGGATGGAGTAAGGACGACTGGGCCACCCTGCGCAACATCAACTACTTCATTGCCAACTGTACAAGCCCCCTGCTTTCTGACGAAGTGAAGAACAACTATATCGGTCTGGCCCGCTTCTTCCGTGCTTATTTCTACTACGGCATGCTCACACGTTTCGGCGATGTGCCCTGGATAGACAAGCCTTTAGCCGAGACCGACTCGATGCTTTACCAACCACGCGACAGCCGAAGTGTCGTAGTGGAGAAGATGATAGCCGACCTTGACTTCGCCTGTACGCACATCACGCGTAACGCCGACGCCAGCGGCACGATGGTTACCCGATGGATTCCCTACCTCTTCAAGTCGCGCCTGTGTCTCTTCGAGGGCACATACCGCAAGTATCACGCCGAGCTTGGCCTCTCTGCTACAGCTCCGCAGCTGCTCCAGCAGGCTGCCGACGCCGCGGCTTACGTGATGGATCACGGTCCCTACTCGCTCTACACGGCCGACGGTATCGCCCTCTCGCAGCGAGCTTTGTTTATTGCTGACAAGCCCATCACGCAGGAAGTAATGCTCGCTGCCGTCTCAAGCGAGGCATTAAATAAGATGGGTTGTGCCAACTGGTGGTGGACATCGAGTACCTTTGGCGACCGTTACAGTCTTACCCGCACCTTTATCAACACCTTCCTGAAGCTTGATGGAACGCCCTATACCAACACCGCGGGCTATCAGACACAGCTTTTCAGCCAGGAGTTTCAGGGCCGCGACCTGCGCCTTTCGCAGCTTATCCGCACGCCAGGATACAAGCGAGACGGCAAGCCCACGGCGCCGAACTTTGCCGGATACACCTACACCGGCTACCAGCCTATTAAGTATTGCGTTGACCGCACGTCGGCCGACAACGGCCACAACAGCACGCAGAACATTCCTATCTTCCGTTATGCAGAAGTGTTGCTGAACTATGCCGAGGCAAAAGCCGAGCTGGGGACACTCACTGCAGCCGACTGGAGCCGCACCATTGGCGCTCTGCGAGCACGTGCCGGCATCACGGGAGGCCTTACATCGCTGCCTGTAACCGTAGACAATTACCTGCAACAAACCTACTTCCCCGACGTAACCTCACCCGTTATACTTGAGGTTCGGCGCGAGCGCAGCTGCGAACTGGCCCTCGAAGGCTTCCGTTTCAACGACATAAAGCGGTGGAAAGAGGGTAAGCTGATGACCATGAGATGGGACGGAATGTACGTACCGGCCCTCAATCAGCAGATGGATTTGGACGGCGACGGCACCCCCGACGTCGTGTTCTACCATGGTACGAAGCCCACTGTTCCGGCAGGATGTGCCACCATCGAGGTTGGCGCGGGCAAGGGTTCAGCCCTTACCGCGGGCAACCATGGCACGCTGACGTGGCAGGACGACCAGCCACAGCTCCGCCGCGTATGGTATGCCGACGACCGACAATACCTATATCCTATCCCCGCTTCAGCCATTCTGCTTAATGGAAAACTTAAGCAGAATGCAGGCTGGAGGTAGTAAATCTACTGTCAGGGAGCAGAAATTCTGTTGCCGTGAGGTAACAATTCTGCGGGCAGAGGGAAATAATTCCGTCGCCCGCAAAGCTCTAAATAATGTATAAACTTATGCGGAGGTGCCCGTCGGAGGGTATCTCCGCCTTGTTTTCTACCGTCTGAGCCCGTTTGCCAAGCCCGTATAGTTGTATTGTTGGGTGGCTTCTCCGGAGCCGGTTATCACATAGGGGACTGCAATCTCCAGGTCAGCCTCCGGCATGACCTGGGGTTATTGAAAGGTGACTGCTCCGCAGTCATTCCGCCACCCCTCCGTTATCCTGCCGTCCGTCTTCCTGTACAGCCAGTCATATAGGCGGCAGTGTACATATTATTCCAGAGTTTCCCGGTTGTCCGTCTTCTTGTACGGCCCGTCATATAGCTGACTGTTTACATATCATTTTAATATCTCCCTACTGCTACTTCTTTTTCATTGTTAGACTATTCATAGCGTGGTGTATCATGAAGCAGGAGGCTTCATCTTTCTGTAACTCCCATGTCATTTCATGAAGCAAGTGACTGGGGGAATAAGGCAGATTGTATTTTACCGGCTCTGGTGGAGCCGCCCCATATTGACAGGCGAGCAGGATCGTCTTCTTTTTGTTCATCTGCTGCCTGCTTTCCGTCCTGATGTTCCTCTTATCCCTGATGTATCTTTGACGTGTGGCGGCCGTCGTGTGTGCATACGGCGGTCGTGGTACACCTGTTTTGTTGGCCGTCATACGCGTGTACGGCGGCCGCCGAAAGATGGCGGTATGTTTGAAAGGCGGGGGAGGCAGGGGGAAAATGACAGTCTGCCCATAATTATAATGCAGGCTGTCCGAGGCAGAAATACGAGCCGGATAAAACAGCAAAACGGATAGGTTAAAGCAGCAAAACGAGTAGGTCAGGGCTGCAATACGGGCTGATAATGACGTTGCGGGCAGCCGTTTAGAGATGAAAGAAGCCATATCTGCATCCCATGAGGTGGGGCAGATATGGCTTCTTGTTCGGGATGTGCGCCTTACGCGCACGTGCACGGCACTATTGTACGGCCTCGCCGTTGATGCTGACGAGTTCCTTTATCCAGAATTCGGCCATACTCAGATTCTGGTCGCGGTACGACTGTCTGACGGCCACCTTTACCATGTGGCCTTTAACGCCGCCGCTGTTCAGTCCTGCGGCAGGAAGCTGGAACCAGTGCTGACCGCTGTCGTGCGGCACATCGATGGTTAGCAGAAAGGCCCAGTTGTTGAGCGCTACCTGATGATAGTCGGCTAGCGAGCCGCCACCGGCTACGGGTTTGAAGAGGAACGACGCGTCGTTGGAGACGTATATGTCGCCGCTTCTGAAGTCCTGGAATGAGCCTGGACGCTGTTTGACGCCCACAGATACGATGTGGTGGGCCGCTCCCAGGTCAAGGACGAACACTGTTTGGTCGGCGTCGCGATGGCCCTTGAAGGCGTGCCATGGCTTCGTGTGTGCGTAATCGTAGTCGTCTCCTCCCACGCCTTTGTAGCTGAAATCGTTGCTGCCTGAAAGCTGCCAGCCTGTATGCCAGTAGGTATTGGGGTTGTTGTCGAGGATGGCGCCTATGCCGGCGTTGTCTTCTGAGCCTCCCATGGCGTTGTCGTTATTGCAGAATAGGACGTTCCATCCGGTGCGGTCGACCTCGCGTATGCCGTATTTCGGCACGTCAACCACCACGTAAGTGTAGGTGCTGTCGGTCTGCATCTGCGAGCCCATCGACGAGGAGCCTATCTTTAGGGGCAGCAGATAGGTGACGTCGTTAGTGAGCGTGGCGCGGTTAATGGCAAGCGTGGCGTCGGCCGTAAGCTTGCCGGTGGGCAGCCGGAGACCGTCAAAGGTGTAGGAGCCTGCGGGTAGCAGCGTGTAATGGGTGCCGTGGGCCGAGTTGTAATCGGCTACGGCCTGCGCGCTTTGCGTCTGGTTGAGCGTGCATGTAATGTCCCATTTGTTCTCGTTGCAGTTCTTGATGGTGAGTGGTACAGCCACATCGAGCTTCTTGTAATACATGGTTTGGCTGATGTTGTCGTGCGCAAAGCTGATGATTGGGCTCTTGACGTCGATGACATACAGCACGTCGCTCATGGTGGCATTGGCGCTGTCCTGCGCGTTTACGCTGTTCATGCGCAGCGCCAGCACCCATTTCGTTTCGGGATGGGCCTTGACAAGCGGGAAGATGCTTGCGGGCTTGAAGGTAACGGGCAGGTCAATTCCCTCCTGGCTGGTGCTGAACGTCAGTTTGCCGTCGTCGGCAAGGGTGAACGTACTGTCTGGAATTGCTCTGTAGCTTATGCCTTGTCGTAAGCTGTACAGGCTGTCAACCTCGGCCTGCGTAAGCGCTCTTAGCCTGAAGGAAGGCGTGCGCGAGGGGTCGCTTCCGGCCTTGATGATGCGCAATGAGTCAGTATGGGTGGCCTCTGTAGTGTTCATAACAAGCGCATGCATGCCGTGGTTTTTGATATATGTAATCGACTGGTATCCGTCAGGCACACGGTCTTGCCACGCGAAACTGTCCTTACAGCCCGTCAGTGACAGGCTGCCGAGGAGCAGAAACAGAAAATATAGTGTCTTTTTCATTGTGTAGTTTTTTAACGATTAATAGCCGGGCGACTGTACTAACTTGGGGTCGCTGTAAACCTCTTTGTCGTGGATGGGCAGCAAATACATGCGTGTGGCCCACTGGAAAGGCTGGTCGATGCGCTTCAATTGGTTGAACTCTTCGAATGTCGGGTCTGTTTTCTCCGTGGCATTCAAGCCGTAGAACGACTTCGAATCCAAATGATCAGGGGCCGTCATCCACCTGCGGAGGTCGAAACCACGCTGACATTCGTTCCACAGTTCAATGAAACGTTCGTTCCTGATCATATCAATAAGGGTGTTCTCTGTGGTGATATCGGCCTCGGTCAACGCCGGTATGCCTGCGCGTTCACGAACAACATTCAGGTCTTCAAGCGCATTGACGGTCTGCCCTAAGTTGGCATAGCATTCGGCTCTGTCCAGATAAAGCTCGGCCAGACGTATGACGGGGAACGGCACTATGCGTGCGTTGTTTCCGCCGTCATGACGATACTTGATGTTGGGCTGCACGTATTTGCGTGACAGGAAGCCCGTAACACTGTTGTCGCGCTGGTAGCGGGTGGGGTTGTATCCCTGCCCGAGCTTGTCAGAACTACGCATGTTGACTGTCAGCGGCTGCCCGTCAGAAAGAACCTGTCCGTACACATCGCCGTCAAACGACAGCCATGCGTAGAAGCGGGGCTCGCGGAAAGCCATGAGCTTGACTACATTACGGTTGGGCTGTCCGGCCGACTGTAACCAGTCGGCCTTGGGGAAATAGCCTGCGTCCAGAGCAGGAAGCTTGCCGTTCTGTGTATAGAAGTGGGTCATCGTATACCATGTAGGCGACAGCCCTTCCCAACCGCCGATGGGCGCTCCGCTGCCATTGAGGGTGACGCCGTGGGGTATGCTCACGTAGATAGGGTTCTTATCGTCAGTGATGATGCCGAAAATTGTTTCGCGGTTACCCTCTTCTTCGGTCGAGCACATGAGGTAACGCATCTGCATGATGTGCTTGCGGGCCACGCTGTCAAGACCTGGATAGGAGGGCAGGTCAAGGCCATCGTTCTTGCGTAAAGTCTCGGAGGTGGCAACGTCAAACAGTTTTCGCTGTCCCTTACTTTCAGCAAAGTCTATGGCTTCAGTGCAGGCGTCGAGGGCTCGCTGCCATTTTGTGGCATCATATGTGTTGCTGACGAGTTTCTTGTCCCACCCCGGAACGGTGAATTTATCGTTTTTCCATTCGGGATAAGGGAAAGAACCGTTCCACAAGGGCGATGCCGCGTATAGCAGCAGACGGGCCTTGAGGGCCTTGCAGGCGGTGGAAGTGGCACGTCCTAACTCGTCTGTGGGCACGGTGGCAGGCAGTAATCGGGCGGCCTCGTCATACCATTTGGCAATCGAGTCGACGCAAACATCGTAGGGACTGCGCCCCGGGAAGTCGGACTTAGGAGTGTTGTTCGGTATATATTCCGTCACCAACGGGATGGGACCGTAGGCACGGAGCAGCTCCTGATGGTAGAAAGCATGCAGGAACTTGCACTCGGCTTTCCAGCGTGTCTTGTCTTCCGGGCTGACGTTCGTAGGGTGCAGCACGTCAATATATTTCAGGAAGATATCTATCTGACCTATGTTATTGTAGGCGTTTGTCCAGGGACCGATATCGTGGTGCGTCGTCGTGGTAACCTGATTATATTGTACGTACTGTTCGTCGTGGGCGTAGATTTGTGGTTCAACCACCTCATCGTTGCCGCCGAAATAGCGGCATGTCCAGTTGCCGTATATGACAGGTATGCCCGCGTAGCACGAGTGAAGGAAGCCTAATGTGGCGTCACGGTCTTTCATTGTATCTTTAAAGTCGGGCGTTGCCGGCGGAACGACGTCGAGATAGTTACACGAGGTTATCGCAACCAGCCCCATAACGGCCAGCCATTTGCCAGCCATGCGTTTTCTATTCTTGTTTTTAAGATGAAGCATATCGTTTAAATTTTAACTTGAACACCTATGTTAAATGTGCGCTGCAGGGGGTAACTGTTCCACCATATTTCAGGATCCCAGAGCTTGAACGGACTGAAAACGGCCAGGTTATCGCCGCTGAAGAACACGCGGCAGTGCCTGAAGCTGTAGCCAGCCTCTAATGTTTTCCAGCGCAAATAACTGAAATTGCGCACCCAGTATGAACTGGTAGGCACGTTGTTTGCATCGTCGGCAGCAGACAGTCCCAGGCGTGGATAGGTGGCATTTGGATTGGGATTGCTTTCCGACCAGTAGTTATCGGCAATCCATTGCATAACCGTGCGGTTGCCGTTCTCGTTTGAATGGAAGGGCTGCATGCCCTGAATGGCCATACGTGTTTTGGCAGAGCCATTGAAAAATACGCTGAAATCGATGTGCTTCCAATTGAAACTTGCTCCGAATCCATATTGTAGGCGGGGCATTGGACCATAGTCGGATATCATCACCTCGTCGAGCGAGGTAATTTTTCCGTCGCCATTGATGTCGCGATACTTGATATCTCCCACCATCGGCGTGCTGCCAAGGCCGCTTTGGTCAGCGTGATGGTCAATCTCTTCCTGTGATGAAAACAGACCCTCGGCAAGATAACCGCGGATGTAACTGAGCGGCATTCCTGTCTGACGCTGCCATACATAGGGGTAGTCTGGCTCGTCAACGTAAGTATATTTGTTCAGATTGTAGGTTACGTTGCCTCGCAGTTCCATGCTCAAATTCTTGTTCCAGCGACGTGCCCACGTCAGCGAAGCCTCGAATCCCTTGTTGTCAACCTTACCCACATTGCTCCAGGGTGTGGCATTATGGTAGCCTAAGATGGAAGGCCAGGAGGCTCTTTTCATCAGAATTCGGTCGCGCTTATTGTTGAAATAGTCAAAGGTGATGTCTAACTGATTCAATATTCGTGCATCGAAACCGATGTCAAACTCGCGAGCTCTTTCCCAATGAGCATTGGCTACAGCATAGCCGTTGAAGCCCGCTCCATTCTTGGTTACGCTGTTTGGTGACTGAAAATACGGGCCGGTTGTATATGAAGCGCTGCCCCCGATGTTCACTTTGTTGATGTATAAGAAGTGTTGGGCACCGGCTTCCTCGCCTGTTTCGTCGTTGCCTACAAGACCATAGCTGCCACGAATCTTGAAGAAATCCACATACTTGGCGATGGGTTTCCAGAACTTTTCATTGCTGATCACCCAGCCTATAGACATGGCAGGGAAGAACTCGAAGCGCTCGCCTCTGGCTAATCGCTCCGTACCGTTGTAGCCAAAATTGAATTCAGCCAGGTAGGTATTGTCGTAGTCGTAGGTGAATCGGCCCGAGAAGCCTTGGTTTCTGTGGGGTAGAACATCGTTTCTGAACTCGCGCATCATGTACATTAACAGTCCGCCGAAGGTATGTTTACCAAAGCGCCGCTGATAGTTTATACGTCCGTCGAGGTAGAATGTGTTGTCATTCAGCCGGGTAATATCCGATTGAGAGATGTAGTCGGTGCCGGTACGGAGCAGCTCTGTGCTGAAAATCTCGGGGTTAGTAGCCGACCAGCTGCCTGGCGTAAGCGTATAATAATAAGGTGTTATCGACCGCGTATAGTAGGAAGCAGACCATTGTTTCCAGTTCACAAGGGCGGTAAAGCTCAGCCCTTTCGTAATAAAGTCGAGGTTCTGGTCAAGGTTTAGCGATGTGTTGATGGTTGAAAAGTTCGTCTCTCTGTACGATGTAAGCATCCTTGCATAAGGGTTTGTGTACAGCCTGCTGTCTGTCATGATGGCGTTTCCAAATCGTACATGCGTGTCGTTTTCTTCGGCAGGATAAGTTGCAGGGAATGTAACAGGGTCGTTTTGCCATGTATCCCACAACAATGATGAGGAAGAAGCGTCGGGTCCTTTCTCGTTACCGATCTGGGCATTCATGCGTAACCCCAGCTTGGTTGTGTTGGTAAGGTCGTACGTTATATTGTTCTGGAAGATGTATTCCCAGTGGTTGTAATTGTTGTTGAAGTAAGGATTGTCGTGCGTGTCCATCAGTCCGGTGTCGTGATTGGCCTGAATACTCATATAATAAGTTACGCGACTTCCGCCCCCGCTCACGTTAAGGTTTGCGCGCTGGTTGCTTGTTCCCTTTTTGAAAAGCAGGCCATACCAGTCAACATTGGGGTAAACGTACGGGTTTATACCGCTTTTGGTATACTCGATTGTTTCGTCCGAGTATTTCGGTGTCGCCGTAGGGTGCCTGGTTAAAAGGGCTTCATTGTAGAGCCTCATGTAGGTAGCGCCGTCAACAAACTTGACACGATGGACGGGATGGTTGTAGGAAGCTTCGGCTGTTACATTGATAACGGTTTTCGAATTCTTTTCTCCGCTCTTGGTGGTTACAAGCATAACACCGTTTGCTCCGCGCGCACCGTAGATGGCTGTTGCCGATGCATCCTTGAGGATGGTGAAGCTTTCGATGGTTTCGGGTGGCAGACGGTTCAGGTCGTTAGACGATATTTCGATGCCGTCGAGCAGGATAAGGGGCTCGGTTCGTCCGCCAAAGGTTGATATTCCACGGATGTAGAACTGGCTCTTTGCGCCGGGCTCTCCGCTCGTTACTTTCGAGATGATACCGGCCATCTTGCCTTCGAGGTTGTTCGTCAGGCTTGAACTGGGTGCATATAAGTTGCTGCCCTTGATGGTTGTAATGGCTCCTGTCACCGACACTTTGCGCTGGGTACCCGCGCCTACCACCACAACCTCGCCTATCTGGTCGTCTGCGGCCGACAGCTTGATGTTTATCACGGCCACATCACCTGCCTGAACCTTGCGGGTTTTATAGCCAATGTATGATACCTGCAGCTCGTCGTCAGGCGTGATATCCGATATTTCGAACTCGCCGTTCTGGTCGGTTGTGGCGCCCTTCCCGTCGTCGTCCACACGCACGGTGGCGCCAATGAGCAGCTCCCCTGTGACTGCATCGGTGACGACTCCTTTGAGATGATGGGATGGTCCGCCCTTTTTCTGCTGATGACGGGCCGGTGCCGACTGGCCATCGACTTTCTTTTTAGACACCACGATGTGCCTGCCGTTAAAGACGTAAGTAAGTTCTTGTCCGGCAATTTTGTCGAGAATATCGTGCAATGCGTTCCCTTCTTTCTTCACATTAATATTGCGGGAGAGGTCAATCAGGTTGCCGGGGAAGTCGACTGAGTAGTTAGTCTGCTTTCGAATGTTTTCAATAGCCGTCTTGATGCTTACCTTGCTCCGGCTGAAGGTAATAGTTTGCGCCTGCAAGCACAGGGGCAGAGCCACGAACAGCGCGAGCACAAGCCTGCGCCGCCATGACGGCATCCCGTCGGGCTTTCGGTTTCGATAGAATAGGTTTTCTTTCATTTTGGTTATTTATTATTAGAGTTTAGGTAGGTTTCTGGCTGATAGAATTGATGTTCCGGCATCATTCGGGAGCGAGCCATACGGTGTGCCCCTTGACACGATAGCTCATATCGCCCATGGCAGCAAGCAGGTTGAGCACCTCTTCCAGCGTCTCGTTGTCGTTGAACTGCATGGTGTAAGTGTTGTCCATAGACAGGCGCGGGTCGGCTACGATGCTGACATCGAACTTGTGTTCAAGGTCGGGGATGATGTCTTCCAGCCTGCTTTGGTTGAATACCAGCGAGCCTTTGGTCCATGCTGTGGCCTGTGAGGCCTGCACTTTATTGACGCTGACGTGGCTCGTATGGTCTGAACAGACGGCCTGCTGGCCTGCCTTCAGGCTCACAGGACGTGTTTGCTGCGGAGCGTGAACCCTTACCAGACCTTCGGTAACCGTAGTTATCACCTTGCCGTGGCTTAGGGTTTTTACGTTGAAACAGGTGCCAACGTCCTCTACGCACACGCTGCCCGCCTGCACCACAAAGGGTTCTGCTGCATTGTGCCTGACCTGAAACACGGCCTCGCCCTGCAGATAGACGGTGCGTGTGTGGCCTATGCGGTGGCGCGGATAGCGCAATTCCGACCCCGCATTAAGGGTTACCGCGGTGCCGTCATATAATATAAGGTGTATGTTTTTGCCGTTCGGAACGTGGCATACAGCCATTTCGGCCTCAGCTTGCTGGCTGCGGCTCATCATTATCCAGCCGCCCGCACCTGCCACAATGGCAATAATTGCTACGGCGGCATACTTTAACAGTCTGGCCATAAGTGACTTGTGCTGACGGGATGGCTTTGCAGCCTGCTTCCTTACACGGCTCAGGGCTTCGCGGGTACTGTCGTCAGCGTCGGCTGACAACATGTTCCAGACCTGGCGCAGAGCCTCGTCTTTTTCTTGCTTCTGGCCGTCGGCGACAAGCCAGTGGCGGGCCATGTGCTCCTGTTTTTCGGGTAACAGACGGTCAAAATAGCAACGAACAATTTGGAAAATATCTTTCTTTTTCATATTCCGGTTAGTAAAAGGCTGGTGTTTAATGCCCTCTATATGAAAAAGAGTAAGCAGAAAGATTTTCTACTTAGTTAAATAATACTAAAAGGGTCAGCAGAAACAGTCCGTGCCGCAGCTCGGTTACGGCAGCATAAAGGTGGCTTTCCACCGTCCGTTTCGACAGGTTCAGCCTTGTGGCTATTTCGTCGTTGCTGAGTCCTTCGGCGCGGCTCATAAGGAAAACCCGCCGCTGTTGTTCGGGCATGCGGTCGATGATGCGGCTGATGTAGGCCAGCAACTCACGCCCCAAAAGCTCATCATCGGGTGCAGGATTGTCGTCAGCGGTGTCGCCGAAGCCTTCAAGGGGGTGCACATTCTCTTTGCTTCGCAGCCAGGCCAGCGCACTGTTGCGTGACACGGTATACAGATAGCCGTCTGCATTGCGCATGTTATCCACAGATATTCTGCCTTCGAGAATCTTCAAAAAAATGTCCTGGGCAAGGCTTTCAGCCTCATCCCTGTCGTGAATGATGCCGTTGATAAACGCCGCTACCTTGGGATAATATTGCAGAAAGAAACGGTCGAAGCGTGTGCTGTCGGTTAAATTCGATGACATTACCGTGCCAAAGGCTTTTTACTGCCTTTCTTGAAACTTTGTAATACAAAGATAATCAAAAAAGGCGACAGTCCAAAAAAACGGGCATTAACTTTCTGGTAGGGTGTTTTTACGTGTTTAAGTCAATTGGCTTGTGAGTTGATAAAAACGAGGTTCTGAAACTATTGGTATAGCAGGCGGGGCATAGAAGTGACGGGATTCTGAATATTTTTTATAATATTTTTGAACTATTATTGGTATGTGATAGGTGTAGGATGTGAGGAGAGAGGGCTTGAAAAGTTAGGTATAGTTTGAAAAGGGTGTGTGTAGGGAGGAGTAAGGAGAATGATTACCTGTGGTAAAAAATTGTGTACGAAGGGATAATAAGGTAAGAAAGATTAAATTTCAGGTGTGTATAATAGCTCAGGAGGAGCTACCTTTCAATAACCCCCAGTCATACCGAAGGTTGACTGGGGGTAGAAGGCAGATTATATTTAACCGGCTCTGGAGGAGCCGTCCAACAACACAACGGTATACACTATGCAGAAAAGGGCGGCTCCTCCCGAGCCGGTTATCACATAGGGGCCTGTAATCCCCGGGTCAGCCTCCGGCATGACCAGGGGTTATTGAAAGGTGACAGCTCCGCAGCCATTCTGCCGTCATGAACTTCTTGTCAATTTTATCTTGAATTATTAAGCGATGACTGTTCTGCCGTCATTCTGCTATTTCTTTGTTCTCCTGCTGCATAATTTCCGGTATGCTCCCTGCATTCTTCTTCGTTTATATTATCTTTCTGCTCTGTTTTTTCCGTGTGGCGGCCGTCGCACGCGTGTATCGCGGCCGCAGCACGACGTGTATGACGGCCGTCGGCAGCGTTGCTGACGGCCGTCACACCCATCGTACGACGGCCGCCGTACGCGCTGCTGACGGCCGTCGAACGATGAACAAAATGATGTAAGGGGTTATGGAAAATGCCTCCGACGTACGGGCCTTACCCTGTAAAAGGCAGGACAAACGGCTGGAAAGCAGAACGGGGAAGCCATAAAACCTCTGTAAAGATATGTGCAGACCCATTCCGTTTACGTATGACAGGGATGCAGAAAATTTAAAAAATAAAAAAACAAGTAAATTTACGGGCCGTTCGTGTTCTTTTATTATCTTTGCGAAGTAAAATATATTTTTTAATTTTATATCCAATAAAACACAAATGAAAAAGTTTCTGAAAAGTAAGGGTTATTTTTTATTCTTTGTTGGTTTATTCCTTTTGATGGCAACAAAAAGCGAGGCACGACTAAGGATTCCTTTTGGCAGCAGAGATGTAGTAAATGTTGTTTATACTACGCCTGTGAAAGACAGTATTTTCATAGATGATAATAAGGTTGATATTGCGTGCTACCATAAGGAGTATAATATAGCCTATGTTTTTCCTCTCTATATCGAACAGGAACCCGAACTTGTGTTGTATGACCCGGAGAATGAAATGATTTATGCACCCGAAACAGCTCAGCAGAAACAGTTTATAAAGGATTATTTAAAGAAGAAAGGCATTAATGATGAAGAGGCTTTGAACATTGGCTGGTATACCCGATGGGGTGGAAAGGCCGTGTTTGTTCTGCTCATTGTGCTCGTTGGCGCCGGTTCGCTGATGGGAAAAAAGAAGGAAATAAAAGAACCTACGAAATTATAAACCTAACATATAACACAAATTATCATGCAAGTATTTCTTATTGTTGGAATCGTAATTATTATGATTGCAGCGCTTTCTATCAATGCGTATTTTTACAAAAAAAACAACACCAAAAACTTTACTAAGGAAGAATGGAATAATCGTATCGGTCATGTAACCGAACAAGAGATTAACAGCTTCTATGATGCTGACATGAACGAGTATATGAAACAGCTGAACGGCAAGAAGATGATTGCAGCAAGCTGTATATTTCATTTGCCCGATACGAAGGAATTCCTGAAGGACGGTGCCAAGAATTTCCTGAAACGCATGCTCACTTTAGGAACTGTGAGGTTTAATACAGTGTATGTTCCTACTCCGTTAATTCTGGCAGAAGACGGGTTGCACGTGCTTGAGCTGGATACAGACATGGATGTTAAGAACCATTATATTCTGGAAAACGAACGTCTGGCCGAAGCAAAAATTTCGTCTTATGAGGATAAGGAAGGTATTCAGCAACTGGGAGACAATGCCCGTTTCTTTATGCTTTCATTCCCAAGTCAGAACGGAGTCAAGGAGTTTGAGCTGTGTACCGAATTCTATCCTACGGGAGAAATATACACGGTATACCCGTTAGAGAAAAAGATTGTTGCAGGAGCAGCCGGCCGTTATTTCCTGAAGAAGCTGGGTGAACATTTCCCTAATCTTCAGGTTAGCTTTTAATGGGTGCGCAACTATTTTGTACCAGGTAAATAAAATAAATGGGAATAACCTTGCAATAGGGTTATTCCCAATTTTGTTTACATATTGTTATACATGAAAGCGGCTTGTCAGGTGCGCGGCCTGTCAGTGTAGAGGAATGGCGGGATGGTGCTTTTTCCCGTTTGAAAAGTCTGCGGAGGTTACATCAATGGCATGGCTTGCAGGCATGTCTCTGTTGAAACAGGTCCTCGTAGGTTTTTATTCCATACACATTTTTAACCGAGCAAGGCTGACAATACCTGCACCATGCTGTTGTGACAGGGAATGTTTTGCAGGCCTTTACTTCTATAATCTCTGCTCCAAATCGTCAACGGCCGAAGAAATGTCGTCGGCAAAGGTAGTATGTGTAAACAGGAAACCCTCGCGTCCACGGGCGAGTTCGTGGTATAATTCAGGGCTCATGCTGCGGGCGTAATCGCTGATGGCATATTCAATATCGTCTTTCTGACGGCTGTTTGTTGATTGCGAATAGATGCGCCACTTCTGGTGAAAGAAGGCGTATGCCTCCTGAATGCTGTCTTTTGTAACCATAACAAGTTGTTTTTTCTGACAGGGAAGCAGCAAAAAGTGTGCACAAAAACATAAAGTCGACAAAAAAAAGAATTTGCAATGGCTTCGGCAGCGTGTGAGCATAAAATAGCTTAACTTTGCAAACGGTTGGGGAATATCGTGTTCCCTGAGCAATAACGGGAGCGTTTTGCCATGCCTGCAAAGGAGCATGAAGAACGCTGTTTCCGCATGTTTTTTCAATAATCAGCTTTCGTGATGAACGTAAAGGTGAAGGGATTTGCCGCCGGTGTGCTGGCGGCTGTGTTCTATGGCACGAACCCTTTGGGCTCGCTGCCGCTGTATGCTGACGGCATAACGCCCGGCAATGTGCTGTTTTATCGTTACGGTCTGGCCGCGGCGTGTTTTGCCCTGTGGCTTCTGGCACGCGGGCGGTCGCTGAAAATAGGGTGGGGCTACGCCATTAAGTTTGCCGTTCTGGGCAGTTTGTTTGCGCTGTCGTCGATTACGCTGTACGTCAGTTTCAGGCATATGAGCGCTGGAATAGCCTCTACTATTCTCTTCTCTTACCCCATTATGACGGCCCTGCTGATGGTGATGTTTTTTCACGAACGGCTCACGCTCAGCACGGTGGCGTCGATTCTGCTGGCCGTTACGGGCATCGGCATGCTGTATCATGGTGGTGGCGACGACGGCGGGAGGGTGAGCACGGCGGGTATGATGCTCGTGCTGATGTCGTCGTTGCTCTATGCCCTGTATATTGTTTACGTGAAACAGTTCCGTGCCGCCATGGGACCGATGAAGTTTACCTTTTGGGTAGTGACGTTCGGATGGCTGGCCATCATGGGCTATATGGTGGTGGCGCATGAGCCCCTGCAGCTTCTTCACACCGGCACGCAATGGTTATGGGCGGTGCAGCTGGCGCTGTTACCTACGGTGTTGTCGCTGTTTTTCATCAACGTGGCCATTAAAAGCATTGGCAGTACGCCCACGGCCATACTGGGAGCCTTTGAGCCTGTTACGGCCGTCGTTATCAGCTGCCTGTGCTTTGGCGAAGCCTTCACGCTGCGTCTGGCCGCGGGAATCGTGCTCATTCTTGCGGCCGTTATCCTGATTATCATGCGCCGGTCGGGCTGAAAATTTCGGTTCTCATCAATCCTGCAACCGGGAAACGGCGAAGCCCCTGCTGTCAGCCTTTCACTTTGGCTGGCAGCAGGGGCTTCAATATATAAAAGGTGTGCGCGCCGCCCCGCCGTTATATCCATATGCCCGGCAGCTAATGGGCGGCACGCACGAGGGTTTTACTTCAGGTATCCTTCGTATTCGGCATCGGTTTCACAATCCCACCACACGGGCATACTCCAGATATCGGGGTCTTCGCAGTGGCGATTCACAGCCTTTGCATTGGTTTCGTTGTACGAGAGTTCGAGCGTTCCGGGAAGTCTGAAGCGGCGCGGCCAGTAGCGAACATCGGTTTTTGACGTTCCGGTAAGCTTATCTTGACCGGTAAACATTACGCTACGATCGAAGTCGGGATATACTACTCCGAAGCTGCCTACGTTGCCGGCGCTGTAGTTAAAGCGGCGCATGTCGTTCCAGTTCTCAAGGCTTATGCCCATGGCAACGTACTTTTGCAACATGATATCTTTCATTGTGAGGTTGCCTGCAGTCTGACAAACGGCTGCGCTGGCAAGGTAATTGGTGATATCTGTTGTATTCATCGGCATCATATCTGGATTGGTATATCCTTCGCCTTGCCAAGCAGTGAGCTTCTGTTGCATATAGTCGAGGTTTGCCTTTATGCCGGCTTTATACGCAGCTAATGCGCCCGCTTTGTCGCCCTTACGGAATAATACTTCGGCCTTGATGAAACAAGCCTCGTGATAAGTAAATATTTCGAAGTCGGAAACTGGGCGGATTTGGAACGAACCTGTTGAGAAAATGGCTCCTGCTTTGTATGCGTCCTGAGATGCATACCAATATAGGTTCTTGGTGTCGTCCTTCTGACCGGTTTGTCCGGTGATGGTAGAGCCTGAACGCATATTCACATAAGCGGTGTCGCCGGCGAGAATATAGTTGGCGCTGTTCACGTAAACAGATCCGGCTTTATAGGTTACACTAACTTTGTCGCCGCTTACGGTTACGGCGTGCAGCGGTGTCATGTCGGCAACAAACTGTGCACGTTTGGTGGCGTCGGTGATGGTATATTCCTTTGTTACGTCGCTAACGGCATAGGTAGGAGCGGTAATTGACGTTGCCCCTCCGGCCTGCAGGCGCTCCGCTGTGTAATGAGAGTCGACGGGTTTTGAACGCTTCCAAGTAAAGTTAGAAACCTTTCCGTCGTTCAATTTTATATTAGACATGATGGCCGGTACGATTTTCGTGAAGCGTGGATCTTCCACTCCGGCACCTCGCATATTGGTAAGAAGGTTGTAGAGATATTGAGAAACGCGCTGGTTTGAGCCATATCCCGCATAGTTCCAGTTGCCATTTGTCTGTACGGGGTCGCCGTAAAGATAATCTTCTACGTCGCCTGTGGCGTTGTAACAAGGCAATACGCTGTTATCGCTGTTGCTCTGTGGGCCGTTGGTTAAGCACTGTAGAATATCGTCAGGGTTGAAGAGATCGGTTTTCTTTGAGAGCTTAAGCATGTAGCGTGCTTTCAGACCGTAGCACAATTTCAGCCATTTGCTGACGTTGCCTCCGTTCATCATGTCACCGCTTGCCAAAGATGTGGCAGTGGCTCCTTGCGTTCTTCCGAACAGTTCGATGGCCTCGTCAAGCTTGGCCATAATGCCATTGTAGATGGTTTTACCGTCATCATACTTGGGCACTGGCGAAGAACCGAGAGCATCGGTGAATGGTATCTCGCCGTAAAGGTCGAGCATTTCCATGAAGCCTAAGGCGTAGTAAACGTCGGCTGCAGCCATATAGTGGTAGGCTCCTTCGGCTTTTGCTTTTTCGTAAAGGTCGTTTAGATTCGATGCTGATTCAACAAACCATGTTTGATAAGGGGAGGTTGTAAGAGCGTTAGCTAAGTTCCACGTAGTAGAAGCCGAGTTTGCCGATCCGCTATTGCTATACACCCATCCGGCTATTGCTGCTGTGCGGAAGTTGGTAATACCTGCAGAGTACATGTACATGCGCTGTATCCACGGCAGGCGGCTGTTGACAAGCAGACTCTTATTGTTAGGATTGTCGGGATCGGTATTGACGTCAAGCCAATCGGAACAGGAAGAAAGACCTGCTGCTATCATGCATCCCAAAGCTATCTTTGATATAATTCTTTTCATAATGCAATAGTTTTTTCGTAGGTTTTAGAAAGAAACGTTTACGCCAAAAGTGATGCTTCGCACCGAGGGCACGCTGCAATAGTCGATGCCTGTAGCGCCGGAGCCACCGGTTCCACCGGCTGTGCTCACCTCGGGATCCATGCCCTTGTAATTGGTTATGGTAAAGAGGTTCTGGCCTGTAAGGTTTACAGAGAGGCGCTTGACGATATTCTGGCGACTGATGAGACGCGTAAGGTCGTAGGTTAATGAGATGGAACGCAGTTTCAACCAGTTTACTTTCTGTATGAAATTGTACGACTGGTTAGCGTAGTTGTCCCAATAACGCTGAATCATAGCCTTGCCATCGTAGGTCGTGCTGCCAAAGGTGTAGCTCTGTGTAGCTTCATACGTCTTGTTGTATTCGGTTGAAGAGGTGGGCTTTCCGTCTTTGTCGAAGGTCTGAACAACGCCTGTAACCGTTGCCTTCTGGCGATTGTTCTCGAGCGTGAGCGGGCTAAGTCCGTTGTTGACCATATACTGAGACGTGCCGTTGAAGACGTCGCCGCCGAGGCGGAAGTCAAGCAAGAACGACAGAGACAGGTCTTTATAGGTCAGCGTATTGGCGAAACCGCCGATGAGTTTCGGCTCACGGTTACCTACAACATCGTTTCCAGAGTTGTGGACTTTGTAAAGACCCGTGTTCGGATCAACAAGATAGCGGCCGCCAATAATCTCTTTTCCGTTGGCGTCGTGCTCGTATTCGAAGCGCGTTCCTACAAGAGCCATGAAGTTTCCACCGTTGGGAACCGATGCCGACTTGACGCTTCCGAACTGTGCATCAGTAGGATAGAACATGCCTACACCGTCAAGGAACGTGCCCAGTGTGCCGCGGTTGTAAGAGAAGTTCAGTGATGTTTCCCAGCGGAAATCCTTTGTAATGACAGGCTTGCCGGTGATGGCAATTTCCATACCTTTATTAATAACCGAGCCAGAATTGATGGATGACAGGATGTATCCGTTGGCATTGCTCAGACGGGGCTGCGCAATCTGGTTCTTTGTAGAGCTGTGATAGTAGGTCCAGTCGAAGCCGATGCGGTTGTTCAGGAACCTCATTTCAAGGCCAATCTCCCATGCTGTCTGAATCTCCGGCTTCAAATAAGCATTGCCTGCTGTATATTGATTACCCACTCCGACGAAGTTACCGTATATCATTGGCGCTGTAACGTAGGTGAGCGTAGCGTATGGGTCGGCATCCTTTCCTACCTTTGCCCACGAAGCGCGCACCTTTCCGTAAGAGACTGGACAGTCTTTTGGCAACAGCTCTGAGAAGAGGAAGGAGCCACTTACAGATGGATAGAAGTAAGAACGCTCATTGACAGGTAGCGTTGATGACCAGTCGTTGCGCCCTGTTACGGTAAGATAAGCCATATTCTTGTAGCTTACACCATACTCGCCGTAGAAGCCTACGAGACGCTTGCGGCTCGTACCGTCTTTGAAGAACTGGTTGGTTTTGGCGATGTTGTTGAAGCTGACGGTGCCCAATGTAATGAAGTTGTAGCCCCAATGCGTCTGGTTCATGCGCTTTGTGCTTTCGGCAGTGGTACCTGCCATGAGGTGCATGTCGAAGTCGCCAAAACGTTTATGGAAGTTGGTCATGAAGTTGGTTGACCAGTATTCATAACGGAAGTCGCTCTTGGCCAGACGTCCGTTCTGATACATTTCGCTTACCACGGAGCCCGGCGCAATGTAAGTGTAGGCGTCAGTAGTATAGTTATCATAGCCCAGACGGCCGGTAACGTCCCACCATGACGTAATATCGTAGTGCAGGCTCATGCCTCCGGTGAAGCGCTCTGTTTTGTCCTTCATCTTGTCGCGGTTCAGAATCCAGTAGGGATTCTCCTTGTCATCGGCCAGCTCCCATACGCCATCGAAGAGACGATACTTCGTACCGTTCTCGTTTTGATAGTGGCTCATGTCTTCGGTAAGCGGCCAGGAGTAGAGCGCATTCATTGTACCGGTGCCGCCACTTCCCCATAATCCGCTTGAAGTTAGTGTTTTATTGGTCTTGGCAATTGAATAGGTAATGTTAGCTCCTATGGTTAATTTATTGTATCTTTGTTCGCCATTGAAGCGCACTGTAGTCTTATCATACCCCGTTTTTTTGACGATACCTTCTTGGTCGAAGTTCGATAACGAAAGATAGAAGCTATTGTTTTTTGAACCTCCTGACACCGAAACGTTGTTGTCAAATATACGTCCGCTCCGGAAGAAATTGCCGATGTTGTCGTATAATGTCTCCGTTCCGTCATAGGCTTTACCCCACGAGTTGTAGGTTTGATCGCTGAAAACGCCGTTCGTAGCGTAGTAACCGCGTCCGAAAACCTTTTGTGCTTCAGGCAGACTTGTGTGGAAAGAGGTACTTACTTTGCCCGTATAGTCGATGCGGGTAGAACCTGCTTCACCCTTCTTTGTGGTGATAATGATAGCACCGTCAGCCGCACGCGAACCGTAAAGAGCGGCTGCAGCTGCACCTTTCAGTACTGAAATGTCGGCAATGTCTTCAGGGTTGATGTCCATTGCACGGTTCGAAAACGTGGTGTTGTTACGCGTCATACCGTCGGTTCCCGAGTTACCCGTTACCTGTGTAGAGTTATCATATATCACGCCGTCGACGACAAAGAGAGGCTGATTGCTGCGTCCCTCGGCGGTAGAATTGGCTCCACGCATGACTATGGTGGCGCCGGCGCCGGCTGCTCCTGAGCTTTGCGTGATGTTCAAACCAGGTACTTTACCTGCCAGAGAATTGATAACGTTGGTGTTTTTGTTCTTAAGAATCTCGGCAGAATTTAATTCTGTCACTGCGTAACCGAGAGCTTTCTTCTCCTTTTTTATACCCATAGCCGTGACAACTACTTCGCCGGTGGTGTGCTCGTTCTCGCGAATGGTAATGTCGTATGAGCCTCCTTTGCCCACGTTGATGGTGCGCGGAGCGAATCCCACGTACGTTACTTCAAGCTGTGAACCGGCTGGAGCATTGATGGTGTAATTGCCGTTGGCATCGGTTACGGTAACAATTTTCGTGCCTTTTACCGTTACGGTAGCGCCGATGACGGGGTCGCCATTGGTATCGGTAATCTTACCTGTAACCTTCTTCGTCTGCTGTTGTG
Source organism: Prevotella sp. (assembly GCA_013333935.1). Lineage (GTDB taxonomy): Bacteria > Bacteroidota > Bacteroidia > Bacteroidales > Bacteroidaceae > Prevotella. Next base: position 41,369 of record JABCNV010000049.1, read on the forward strand.
CAGAGTAAGTGCTTGCATGGGTAGGAGCTGCCTGAACAGGCGTCCCGCCACTCAGCAGTAGAGTGGCCAGCACGGCAGCCGCATAGAGTTTGGCGGTCATGCTTTTTTCAGAGAGGTTTTCATTCATAGTTCTTGGGTTTATGATATAAAAAGATTTTCAGTTAGAAGCAGGCTGTGCCTGTTTATATAATAGGTATAAGGTAAAACTGAGGTAAAGATGGGGTGTTCTTGGGCTTTTCTGTCGGGCGTTACAGCGTTTCGTACAGATGATTACTTCCTGCAGACTGCTATCCTGCGCCATACGGGGCATGCCTTACTTCAATATTGATCCGGCCACGGCATTCGCAACGTATGAGCGAAGACGCACTACGTTGCCCTTATCTACGGGGTGGACGCAGTTGGTCAGCAGAATAACAGCCACATCGTTAGCGGGGTCAATGACGATGCTCGTTCCTGTATAGCCGGTATGTCCAAATGCCTGGGGACTGAGAAGGTCGCCTATATTGGACGAGTAAGGGGTGAAAACATCCCATCCCGGCGTGTGCCCGAACTGTGTCAAAGCCCGTGGAACGGTCTCCATACACTTTACGGCGAGCGGACTTAAGATGCGTTTTCCGTTCAGTTCGCCTCCGTTTAGTATGGCGGCGCAATAGGTTGCTACGTCTTCGGCCGACGAAAACAGTCCGGCATTGCCCGATAATCCACCCATCATTACGCAGGCCAGCGGATCGTGTACCACGCCTTGGAGACACTTCCCATCGGCTTGTTTCTCGGTGGGCGCGCAAAGAGCGGCCAACTCTTTCGTCGGACGGTAGTCGGTATGGCGCATGCCAAGTGGTGCGAAAATGTTATCGTGAGCAAACTGCTGTATCGTCTGACCGGTTATTTTCTCTATAACTTGCTGCAACATAATGTAGTTACAGCAACTGTATGTCCACCCTGTCTCGGGAGCATAAAGACGCCGGCAGTGGCTAATCCAGCCTACAACGGCCTGCGGATTGGGCGAACCGTACTTCTTTTTCAGTTCCTGAACGGGTGCGTATGGGGGCAAACCGGAGGTGTGTGTCATCAGGTCGATGACGCGAATAGCCTCTGTTTCACCCGTTACCGAGTCCTTCCAGTTCTCGAATCCAGGCACATACTGGTCTACGCGGTCAAGCAATCGCAGCTGCCCGCGGTCAACAAGAATCATAGCGCACGTAGCCGTTGACATGGCCTTGCTGCACGAAGCCATATCGAACACGGTGCCCGTGGTCATCTTTTCCGTGTTGGGATATATGCGTTTGTTACCGTAGGCTTTCAGGTAGCCTATCTTTCCGTGACGTTCTACGCACAGCACGGCCCCGGGAATAGTCTTGTCAGTAATAGCCTGCTCAATGGCACGGTCGGCATTTGCAAGCCGCGAGGCATCAAGCCCTACGGCTTCAGGCGCAACCACGTCAAGGGGTTGGGCAGAGGTGCCCATATAAAAGAGGAGGAGACATGCAAGCAATAATAATTTCTTCATCTTCAAAGGCTTGTTAGTAAAAAGGCTTTAGTGTATTGTAGTTTATTAGCAAATTTAGGTTTTTCAATTGAAAAAGGCAGTCGATTAGAGTTAAAAAACACTAATTTGCTTATATTCTTCTTTTTTCACTCTTTTGATTCCATCTTTTTATACCATTGTTTTAAAAAACTCGTTCCTCTTATAATCTATATAAATTAAAAGCTGTAACTTTGACGAAATCAATTGGGCCCGCATACGGAAAAGCCTGATTGACGGGCTTGAATAGCCGATAATTATTTTCCAATCAACAAAAATCAGCAATTATGATTAAAATGTTTGTCATGAAAACCTGCCCTTATTGCGAATACGTTGAGAAGCAGGTCGCGGGTGACAACCGCTTTCAGGTGATCGATATCAGTACGCATGTGCATAAGCTGGCGGAATTTTTGAAGCTTCGCGACAACAATCCGGCCTTCGAAGAAGCCCGCCGAACGGGTGACGTTGGCGTACCATGCTACGTCAAGGAGGACGGAACGGTGACACTTTCGTCGGCTGATGTAGGCCTGGAACCGATGCCCGAGGGCCCTGCCTGTGGTCTTGACGGCAAGGGCTGCTAATGTTATGGACCGTTTGTTCCGTGCCAGACGTATAGTTCTGGCAACATGGAACGAACGGCCTTTTTGTTTCCAGACTATATAAATGTGTCGTTGTCATAGCGCTTTGGCGTATATTTTCGGTAATTTTGCCACTGTACTAATAGTTAAATAATGAGAGATTCTGGAAGAACGATGAGGCGCAATCCCATCGGTTTTATGGCTTGTGAACTGCTTTCACTGTATGTTTTTATAGGCTTCCTACTGCGTATCGTGCTGATGTTTGCGGCTCCCGAAGATGCTTCTTTTGGCGCAGGCAGTGTGCTTCGCTTGCTTTTCGTAGGGCTCTTTGCCGATACGGGCATGGGCATTCTGCTGCTGTCGCCCCTGCTTTTCATGTATCTGGGGCTGAATGAGTGGAAGTATCGCCGCCCTGCTGGCCTTGTTATTGACGGACTGCTGCTCGCCGCGCTGGTATATGTATCGTGTTTCCATTCCATATTCAGCGAATACGGCGGTGGAGCAGCCAAAATAGCCGCGTATGTAATAGGCTGGAAATTCGTAAGTTTTACGCTGCGTTTTCTGTTCCCTGCTGTGCGCGCCGCGTGGCGCCGTGTGTCTCTTTACATGGTGTGGGCGCTGTATGTGTTCTTCTTTCTCTTTGTTTCGGTCGGCGAATTCTTCTTCTGGCAGGAGTTCGGTGTGCGCTATAACTTCATCGCTGTCGACTATCTGGTGTACACCAATGAGGTGATTGGCAACATCATGGAGTCGTATTCGGTGGTACCTATCGTTGCTTCAGCCGTTGCCCTTACGGTGGCAATTGTGTGGTGGCGTGCCACAAGGTATCGGCTTCAGCTCTGTAATATCTATACCCCGCGCCGGCTGGCATTGCACGTGGGTGGCGCATTGGTGGCCGGTTTGTGTTCATGGCTTGTGCTCTGGGGCGTGTTGGCTCTGCCCTCTGACAACCAGTATGTGGCGCAGCTTGAGCAGAACGGGGCATGCAATTTCTGCGTAGCGTTCAATGAAAACAAGCTCGAATACGACCGTTTCTATCCGCTTCTGCCGCAGAAAGAGGCCATATCGCTTTACCGTCACGAGGCTGGGCTTGATGCACGGGGGCAGAAAGTACTCGGCAACAGCATGGTAAACGGCAGGCCCAACATCGTATTGATCACGGTCGAAAGCCTTAGTGCCGACTTTCTTACGCGCTACGGGAATCGCGAAAGCCTTACTCCTTGTCTTGACCGGCTGATGAAACACAGTCTGGTTTTCGACAGTCTTTACGCTGCCGGAAACCGTACGGTGCGCGGCTTGGAGGCGCTGTCGCTCTGTATTCCGCCCAGCGCCGGAGAGAGTATCATCAAGCGTCGGAAGAACCACATGGGAAAATTGTCGGTAGGCCACGTGCTGGGCGGCATGGGATATCGCTGTCAGTTCCTATACGGTGGCGACAGTTATTTCGACAATATGGGCGATTTCTTCTCGCATAACGGTTACGAAGTCATCGACCGTAAGCACATTGACAGTCATAAGATAACTTTTTCGAACATCTGGGGCGTATGCGATGAGGATATCTTTACGAAGAGCTTGGAGGTGTTCGACGCCGATGCGCGCAGCGGAAAACCTTTCTTTGCCCAGATTATGACGACGAGCAACCACCGCCCCTTCACCTATCCGGCGGGGCGGATACGCGTCAAGGGCGATGCCAATACACGCGAGGCGGCCGTGAGATATACCGATTATGCCATCGGACGGTTCATTAATGAGGCCGCCCGTAAGCCGTGGTTTGCAAACACGGTGTTCGTAGTGATTGCCGACCACTGTGCTTCGAGCGCCGGACGTACGTCGTTGCCGGTCGACCGTTACCACATTCCGTGCATTATGTATGCACCTAAACTTCTGCGCCCTGCATATATTAATAAGGTGTGTTCGCAGATAGACGTCATGCCTACCGTGCTTGCCCTGCTGTGCGAAAGGACGAAGGCGGGCTTTGCGGGCAGCGATATTCTGTCGCCTGACTACAGGCAGCGTGCTTTCATGGCGACGTATCAGGATTTGGGCTATCTTGAAAACGGGCGGCTTACTGTGCTTTCACCCGTCCGCCGCGTGACGCAGTTCCGCGTGCTGCCCGATGCCGACGGCCATCGTGAGGAGCCTGTAAGCCAGCCCGATGAGCAGCAAGTGCGCCGAGCCAAGGCCTTTTATCAGTATGTAAACCTTTATCTGAAAGCCCGCTGAAGCCCTGTAAAGGCCCGCATTCTTTACCTTGGGATGCGGGCCTTTATAAAAAATATACAAAAAAAATGCGTCAAAACGTTGTAATATATAGTAAAAGAACTTATCTTTGCATTCAGTAACCAATTTTTTATTATTTATATAATATTATCTAAAAACTCTTTTTACATTTTATGAAAAAGTCAATTTTGGTATTTCTTATGGGTCTGTTCTTCGTGTCAGGTGTAAAGGCACAGGTATCGGTTGCAGAGCCCGAGTTTGCAGAACAAACCCTTCTTCTGACGTCAGACAGCAAGGGAACCCTACTCACCAGAGAGAACGGAACCGTAAAAACCAAGGCAGGGGCAAGCCTTTACCTTACTGGAATTGGTAAGGTTAAGTCGCGTTTGACCGTTGCCGGCACCACATCGAAGAGCACGGTACAGGGTGGACGCACCACACGCCTTATAGTCAAGGCTAAGGATAATGCTACCGACCCGCAGTCGTTCATCAGCATTTTTAAGTTCGAAGTAAAGGGAAAGGAACGCCGTTATCAGCTGGCCGAGTCGGGAACACTGTCAAAAACCGAATCGAATAACCTGTCAAGTGTCGACTATAACGCCAAGCGCTACGGTAAAAACTCATATTATCTCGTTCTGAACGACCTTGAACCGGGCGAGTATGGCATCGTTATCGGCGACCCTAACACGGAGAATACCAAAAACGGCATGAAGGTAACAACCTTCACTGTAAAGTAAATCTTTTGTCTTTCTTACCTCCTTCGAGGCTTCCTTACGCCCTCCTGGGGTGGCTCTTATGTCCACTTAGGAGGGCCTATGTGTCCTATAAGTTAAAGGATTATAGGGTCAGGGTCACCATCTTTACCTTTTATTCGGTTAGTTTTTCGGCACTATCTCATTGTCCGAGCCTTTCCATTCCTCCTGCGACGCGTCATGAAGCCGACGCCCTTACACTCCCGGCTCTCTAACTTAGGGGGCTTGAGCATACCAATTCAGCCCCTCAATTCCCTATATCAGGAGATGATGAGTCCCACCGTTAATCTGAAATCGGCCGAAGAATCTGTTCTTTCTGCCTTTCTGTCAAACTGCAATCATCTTCTGCTCCGTCCAGAATCGTCAGAAGAATCGGTTCTTTTCATCTTTCTGACGGAAAGGAATCGTCTTTCTTTCTGCCTGTTCGGTACGGAGCTTTAGCTTATGTCTGCACCTCGTTTTTGATTTCTTCGGCCAGAATTTCTTCCGTATCTCGCTTTACGTTTCCCTTATAAGTAACGAAATAAAAGCCGATACGAGGTGTCCATTCCATACAGAACAACTCCTGTGGACCTTTAAAACCATTGCGTTTGATGTTGAGAAGTACCCACTCTTTCGAGCAATTGCACTTAGCAAGACTGCTTTCTACTATTTCGCCATTGTTGACAAGCAGAAACGAATCTGCCTTTTTCCCTGTAGGAAGAACTGTTACAGCACCGTTGGTTTCGAAAACAACGTCGTCAACATCAAACATCGAGAAGATACCTTTCTGACGTAACAGCAAGCGGAATTGTTCCATTTCCAAACTGTTTCGTTTAAAAGCCTTAAAGTTAATTGCGCCGTCTTTCACGAGCATACTGCTTTCTCCTTTGATTAAATGGCGCAGTTTCGCCGACCGCATAGCAAAGCGGACAAGCATGTTAAAGGCGGTCCATATGGCCAGTGCAAACAGAATGTGCCACATAGACATATCTGGATTATAGAGCACACCACCGACGAGAGCACCGATAACAAATGCACTCACGGTGTCGAGGGGCGTTAACTGGGCCATCTGTGCCTTGCCCGTTATGCGCAGGAACACCAGAATGCCGAGCATTCCGGTAATTAATTTCAGCGCAATGTTAACATACGATTGTAGTTCTGGTGACATAGTTACATTAATCTTTGGATAAAAAAAACTATGGTTTCAAATGATATGCAAAGATAAATATATAATTTTTATCAGACACTTTCAGTGCATTAAAGTTTTCATTTTTTTGTCGCCGTCCCGTCTTTCTTTCCGGTTCATGTCGGCATTCGGCTCTTTCGGAATAAAAGATATGTCCTTTATGTCTTTCTGTTCAATCGTATTTCTCTGTCTGTCAGCCAGTCTCCATGCTGCCTTCAGCCACGGCTCCCTTCAGCGTTACCTTTATCTCGCGGGGCGCCTGCACCCTGCTGTGTATGGTTCCGTCGGCTGCACGCCTGTGGTTTACGGTGATGATGCCGAACGGTGTGGGAAACGAGCCGAGCACCTCACGGCATCCGGCCAGATGCGGCTCGATGATAACGGCGCGGCATCCCGCCTCGGTGGGCATTACGCCTAGCACATAACGCGACAGCCACGCGGTTACACCCGATGCCCATCCGTGGCAAAGGCTCTTCCGAAGCCCCTTGTAACAGTTGGCGCCGCCGTCGGCATGAATGTCGAACTGCCCCGCGGGCACAATGCTGTCGATGCGCGAAGCGCGTGCGAGGTCGTCGTAATCGAATTCCTCCCAGAATGTTGTCGCTCCCAGATTCAGCATGCCTCCCCAATATTTTTTGATGATATCGACAGCCTCTTCAAACCTACCTTCGCGGGCCAGAGCCTCCAACATATAATAGCCGTAGAAAGTAGAGAAGCCCCTCGGCCCGCCTTTCAGCAGCACGTCACGGTCTTTCGTGTCGCGGCTGAGGCCTGAAATAATACGTAATGCCGTTGCCTCCTTGTTGCCATAGTTGGGCAATGGGCGTCTGCGAAGCCTTTCGGCGGCCTGCCTGCACATCGTCACCATATTGTCATCGCCCAGTGCACGGCCCATTTCGGCACCGGCATTGACAGCCATGTAGCACAGCGAGTGCAGGCCTGATGCTATCACATCGGGCATTTCAAACGTCGGCCAGTCGAGGAAACGAAAGCCGTCAAGGTGTTCGTTTCCTTTCTTGTCGATGCTGCTGCACACCAGCTGCAGCAGCCCCTTCATATACGGTTGTCGCGTCTTGAGATAGTCGCGGTCGCCCCTGTACAGGTAAAGGTCGCGCTGACAGAGCAGCCACCACAGCGAGTAGGCGCTTATGCCGTTCATCCACGACGGCAGCGGTGCATCGGCCTGCGCAAAGTCGAGCGACCGCTTCACGGCGTCGTTATGTCCGAAAACCGACAGTATGGTTATCAGTTCAGGGTGCAAATCGCCCATCCATACGAGGCGGTCGCGCTTGATTCCGTCCCAAATATACTGCTGCATACACTGTTGAACGGTATAGGCGCCGGTGTTCCAGATGTCGACGAGCAACGCATTGTCGCACACAAACGTGCCCAGCCACGGCGCGTCCTGATAGCGCGCGACGGCCCTTACCGCCCGCAGGTTGTAGCGAACAGCCGTGTCTTCTACCTCGATATAGGCAAAGCGGAAGCCCGTGTTGCCCGTCTGCGTGGTGCCGAGCCATGGCACAGGCAGTATGAAATCGCGCATGGCGTGGTCGTTTGTCGCCCCGCGCTTCCCGCCATCGGGCGATAAAGCTTCAGTTACCGACTCGCCAAGGCGCACCCTTAGCCTCACGGGCGCATGCTCCGGACGTATGGCCGACGCCACCTCGAGGGCGCCGTGCAGTTCGCGTCCAAAGTCAATGAGCACGGCCGCCTTATGTGCCGCGGTGCTCTGCATGACAGTATAAGCCGTGTCGGCCACCGAAACCTGCCCCGAAAACGGCCGTGTCAATCGTTCGGCATGGCGCACGAAACGTCCCGTCGAGTCTGAAATCCACAGCACTCGCTTCGGTGTAACATAATGGTCGGTTACGCCGCCGTTGTTCGACGGGGCTACAGTTTCGCCCGTCTGGGCCCCTGCGGGCAGGCAGAATGCGGAGCCGACGAGGGTGTATAACGCCATAATTATCAGCCGATTATGTTTCTTTGTCTTCATATTTTACAGTTTTTCTTTCAGTCAATATACTGTTGGTCTCATCGTTCGGCGGCCGTCATATCACCGTTCGGCGGCCGCCGTACATGTTTTACGTCGGCCGTGATACAGGTTGTGCGTCGGCCGCCGCACCTCTGCCGTTACGGCAAAAAGGGTTACCGTTCCGATATAAGGAAAATGCTTCCACGGCATAATCACCTGCGCCTCATCCCTTAACGCCGTAAAATATTCATCATAAAAGCGGCCCCTTATCCCTTAAATCTTCCGGCTCCGCCTTTATTTTTTTAATTTTCTAATCCTTTAGTTCTACAGCTTTAATTCTTTAATCGTTTAATTTTTTACTTTTAAAACCCTCACCGCCCCGATTAAACCGGCAGGCTGCAACGGTGTATCGGCGCCGTATGAGAGGTGGGTAAACGACGTCCGGCGCTCGTTCTTGGGCAACTGTAAGTCGCCGACGATTCGGTTCTTCCAGTTGTTTACCACGCTTATTTCAACCTCGTTGCGCCCCGTTTTCAGGTATGGCGTTGCGTCTATCGTGTAGGGAGGCGTCCACACACCACCAATATAGCGGCCGTTCAGCTTCACTTTCGCCATTTCGTAAACCTGTCCGAGGTCGAGCTTATACGTGCATCCCTTCTGCAGTTGCGGCATGGTGAACGTAGTTTTGTAGGTTGCCGTGCCCGAGAAATACCTGACGAAGCGGTCGGTGCTCGTCGTCAGACTGACGAGATTCTTCAGCATGAGCTGCTTCTTTTCGCCCAGCATGGTCTGCAGCGACAGGCTCCACGGACGGTCGATTGTAAGCAGGGTATCGGCCACGGGATAGTTGGCGCCCATGTCTAACGACGCCGTGCACACATCTACGGGGTCTTTAAACACAATAAAGGCGCTCTCGTTCGGTGCCAGACGCATCGGGATGGACGTGAGGTTAGCGTCCTGACTGAACGAGCGCAGCGCACGGACGCTGCCGTCTGTCGGTGTCCACAGCTCGGGCCGACGGCCCGTGATGCGCAGCTGTGCGACGAAATCGGCCGGCTTTTCGGTCTGGTTAGACACAAAGAATATGTCGCAATCGTTACGCGTCAGGTGGGCAAACTTCACGTCTTCGGCACCTGCAAACGTGGCGTCGGGAGTGTTGCCGGTGAGCCTGAACACGTCGTTGAGGGAGTAACCCGTAAATAAAAGTCCCTTGCCTACGTGGCGCATACCGCACGATGGCTGCCCCGCGCCCCACAGTTCGTCGGCTATCCGGCGCACCTCGGCGTCGCCTTCGCCCCAGTCCTTAAGGCTCGGCGAGCGGAGAGGCTTGGGCCCGAGCACCACGGCGCCGTCGTAAAGCAGCTGTCTGATGCGGCGAATCATGGCGGGACGCATGGTTTTAAGCGGCGGCAGAACGAGCAGTTTATAACGGTTTCCGTACGGCAGGTGCAGCAGATGGTCAGCTGAAGCCGTGAGCTTGCCCTCGATAACCTCGGCGTTTATAAAGTCAAACTGGTAACCTTGGGGCAGTTCAGGCGCGGTGATGCCAGTCATCACGGGCGCGTCTTCGCCAATGAAATAAGCCACGTCAGCCACATACCGTCCCTGCTGCAGCAGGTAATTGCAGCGCTTCAGGTATGTGGTGAAGAGGTCGAGATGACTGTACCACGTGTTCTTTCGGTTGAATTCCTGTCCCCATGGGCAGTTCAGGCCCGGCAGCTTCTTCTCTTCGGGCTGCGAAATGACGACATGCAGCAGCGTGTTGTTAATGCCTTCGGTGAAGAATTTATCACCCCGTTGCTTCATGTTTCTGGGGCTTCGCGAGAACTCCGGCGGACCGCAGGTGAACGATTCAGCCGATACTTTCGGCTTGCCGTAGATGTGAGCGGCCGACGATGCCGCGCGGTTTTCGATGTCTCCCAGTGAGCCTTCGCTCCAGAATTCGCCCGCAACCTCGTCCGATTGTCCGCCATACTGCAGGAATTCGCCGGGGAATCCCCAGTGGCCGTAGCACTCAAGCCAGAGCGATAAGCCGTCGCGGTGGCCCAGATCACGCAGTGCGCCGATGTGGTCGTAAGCCAAACGGTCGGCAATCATGCGCCTGAGGTCCCATAAAAAACGGTCGGTTTTCTCGGAGCTTTCCACCACAATGCCGTCGTAAGCCAGCAGGTAAGGGGTGGGGTCGTAGCCGAAATGGGTCTTGAAATACTGCATGAAATCGTCGCCATAGTTCTGTGTGGCCTTCTCGTAGCTGTCGCAAACCATCACCTTCCACGTCGTGCGGTCGGCGGGAGGAATGCGTTTAAGCAGGTCGCCCACGAAGCTTTCGTAGTGGTGTTTCAGCGCATCATGGTTCCATCTGTCCACTTCAGGCCCGCGCCCGTCGTCCTCAAGGGTGGGCGCGTTCATAATCATCGTGGGGGCCATATAGGTGCGAACCACCTCCCATGTGCCGTCAGGGAAGGTGTAAGTGAGCGTATCGCCGTGGAGATAGGTCGACAAATCAAGCACGTCGGCGGCGGCAACGACGTCGCTTCCCGTGTAATTGACGGGAGTTTCCCATTTATAATCGCTCCACATGGGCAGCGGAACCTGCACCATTTTGCCCAGAATCTTGTCGGGAAACTGGTCTACGATGGGTGTTTCGGCGAGCGTAATCTCGCGCAACTTGCACGCTTTGTTCAGATGAAAATCCAGTCGGAACCGGTCGGCTACGGTCTCGGGCAGTGACGCTGCTATCGGTGCCTGCACGTAATAACCTATTTCTATCATCATGTTTGTGCGGTCTAAGGGCAGCGTTTTTATTGTTTCGTACGTGCCGTTGCGCTCGGTGCTGATGGTGACATAGCCCTTGACGGGCGACGCTATCTCAATGCGGAGCGAGCGAAGATGAAAGTTTTTCTTTGCCGTCGTGATGTAAACGACGGGCGACGTCGTCGAAAAGCCCGACGTTGTAGCCGGCGAACCGTCGAAAAGAGCAGCTACATTGTCGACGCCTGTGGCTGAAACGTTGTCGATTCCTGCCGTAATGTGTGCGTCGTCACGTTTATGCTTGAAGGCCAGAAGCCTGACATTCTGCAGCCAGTCGGCCGGATGGGGAAAGGCGACAGCCTGCATTTCCCCGCCCCTGACAACGGCATGCTGCGACGCTAAGAAGCGCATCGACTGCTCTTTCTTGTTCCAGGGCCCGCCCGCCTGGCTCCAACCCGGGGCGTTGAACAGGCCAATCTCGATGCCTTCATGCGATGCGGTCTTCATGGCCGTGTGCATAATGTCGTACCATTCGGGCGATTGGATTCTGACGGGACCCCGTGGAGCCTCGTCCTTTCCTACACCCTGGTTGCCGATAAAGGCGCGGTTGATGCCCGCTTTCTTCATGGCACGGAGGTCGTTGACGACGCCTTCGCGGCTGATATTGCCCGAAATCCAGTACCAATAACATGAGGTTGTGACATTGTCGGGGGCGGAAAAGGTACGCCTCATCTGCTGATAGCTGTCGCCATTCTGCGCATGAAGGCCCGTGAAAACAAGGAAAAGAGAGATGACAAAGGCCGGAATTCGTTTCATAAAAGGTGCTGGAGAAAAGGGGTTTAGAGAACTTTGCACGTGCGGCTCTTGCCGTTTTGCGTCACGCGGACGATGGCCGGAGCGTGCGTGCAGCCAAGAAAGACGGTGTTTCCGCCAACGTGAAGATGCACGCTTTTGCGGCTGATGAGCTCGCCACTATGGCTGAAAACGTCGACCGATGCGGCACCGGCATCGGCTGATTGTATGCTAAGCTGCAGCTTTCCACCACGGTTTTGGCATGCCATTACAGAAGCGTCACCGGCGCGTGCGGCCTTAATCGCCGTGGGTTCAGTGTGTACAAGCGACCCCTTGTAACGATAATTAAAACGGCCGTTCGGCGCAACGTCGCCGTCAGTATAGAAGTCGAGCACGTCGGGAGCGTAAGGAGTGTTGTCCGCCCACTTGAAATCGATGTCGCAATCCTTGCCGTTTTCCATGTCCAGAAGGCTGCGACTGATGGCAAAATACATCTTATTCCCGCTGACAAAAGGTATGATTTCGCCGATGTTTTCCCATGTGTAAGCGTTGCCTGCATGACGGAAAAGCGAATATTTATGGGTGTTATTGGCGGGCGAAACCATAAAATCGTAACCCTCCCAACCCGTTTTATAGCATGTGTCGGTATTGAGATAGAGCATCATCCACTGCGCGGCGTGCTCGTCAAGCGGGCTGATATTGCCGCAGGTCTGGACGTAGAAATAGATGTTTTCAGCGTCTTTCGTGACCTTTGCCAGCTCAAAATCGTTGCGGCCGGTGGTGTTCTTGAGAGGCGTATAGCCTGTATAGTTGGTATAATCGCGGTGCAGGATGTCGCCTTTGTCGTCGCGATATTCGGGCGTTACCGTCGTCCATTGCTCCATGTTACCGTCTAAGGTGATGGTTTTTGCAGCCGAGGGCGTAGGTATTTGCCGCACACCCTTGTAGCGTCTTACGTGGTTTACCGTCTGCATGAGGTAGTTGTCGCGCAGGATTGGGTCGCGCGAGGGCTCGATATCGCGGTTGAATTCGGCGTTGTATGCGTCGATGAAAACCGACTCCGACGGAATTTTCTTGCCGCACGGACGCACATAATCAACAATCATGCCATCGCGGCCGTCGGCAATAAAGCGCATGGCCTGCCACTCGTTAAACTGTGTAATCATGACGTGCTGCGTGTTCATGGTGTGCGCCCGCTTCCATTGCTCGTTGTAATACAGTCCCTGTCCCGTGTAGGCCGTGGTGCCGTTGGCGAGCAGTTCAGGCTCTTTGCCGTCGTGATAACTCTTGCCAATCTTCGAGTGTGCGTGCTGGGCGGTGCTCACTGATATCTGTTCCCTGTTCTGCCTGTTGCCGCTCCATCCGGGCATTTGCGGGTAAAATTCCAGCCATGACCATTCATCGGGCTTGCTTCCGTTCATCCAAGCCCACGAGTTGCGCCAGGTAAAGCGGTTTAAAAGCGTAGCGTTGGTTATCTCTGCCTTATTGCCGAGCATCAGAGGCTTGCCCTTAAAGTTATACCAGTATTTATCAAATTCGGGATGAGAAAAGAAGTTATCATACAGGTTTTGCACGGTATTCTGCGTGGAAGAGTGCACCATGAAGCACAGTTTCGGTGCTTTCATGCCGAGACTTTCGCGGCGGTCAATCTCCTTCATCACCTGTTTTACCTCGTCGGGATAGGTAAAGGCATTGGTCACGTCGAAGAAAAGGAAGTCTACTCCCGCGTCACAAATCATCTGCATATGCTTTTCAAGCACGTAGGGATCGCCGGCCTTGTAATAGTCTAACACCGGACGGCCCCACCAATGCATCTCATGAAACGGGCCCCACTGCGGGTTTTCAATGCTCTGTTTCAGGATTTCGGTCACGTCATATACCTTGCCGGTGTTTGCCACAAGGTGGCTGCCGTGCCACAAATAGTAAAAAAGGCCCACCACATGCCCCTGTGCATTGGGCTTGTCGGCCTTTATTCCGTGCGTGTCCGAGCAGTAAACCTCGCGGCCTAAACCGTCAACAGCCACCCACGTGTCGGGGTAAGTGTCCCAGTCGTCGGCCGTGGAGGGTGTGGGAAACAAGGATAGAAGCACCGCCAGCACGACGGCCTGACGCGTTCTCTGTCTCGGTTTCTTAAACATGTTGTATAAGTTCATAAGGCTTTTAATGATGTTAGGTTCTGTTTATGCAAAGATAATCACTTCTCTTTTTCCCGCACACTAAAAAATGATTAAATTGTTTAGGAATATGCTCAAGGCCGGCATCGGCGGCACGATGCGGGCGAATCTTCCTCTCTCCATATCCTTTGTTGCCGACGATACCCGTGCAGCAGACAACCGTAAGCCCTGACATCTCCCGACGCCCGTGCGGCAAACATGAATACGCGCCTTCGTCAGGTCAGCAGCTTTCCGGCCAAAGTATATTTTTTTTATTTTTTAAGCCTTTGTATATAGGTTCTTAAAGCAAAAGCCTTATCTTTGCGGCGTAATCATGTATTGCAAGGAATAAATATTCGTTAAGTTACAAAATCGCATCTTTGTATATTTCAATTAAAACACAAGACAATATGAAACGTTTTAAAATTTTTTCCATTCTTTTCTGCTGCCTCGCAGCCGTCGCTTTCACATCATGTCTGAACGACGACAACGACAAGGGCCTCACGCCCGAAGAGAAGCATCAGGCCTTTCTGCAGATAAACGGCAATTACGACACCAAGATTGTTTATTACAGCAAGTATGACGCCACGGGCCCCGGCTCTACCAACAAGCTTGACACGCTGGCTGCGACGATGAAGACCAAGAACGACTCGGTAATGCAGTTCGAACTGCCCTCAAAGGCCCTCGTCACACTGATGAAAGATGCCACCCTTTCGCAGGCCATCGTTACGCAATACCCTATGGTAAGCGTCAATGCCAAAATAGGATTCTACAAGCAGAATCCCCCTGCTTTCCTTATCAATCCGGAGCCGGTACAGTTCAATGTCAACAATGCCGACGGTTCGGTTACCGATATTCGCATCGTCTTTGCAGGCAACTATTTCAGCTCGTTCGGCGCCTACAATGCCGAAAAACGTACATTGGGCGTAAACCTGATTATTGCCGGAGTGTACCGTAACAGCCAGATCGACAGAGACCTGCTTCCTGCGGGCCTGCCCGTGCTGGTAGTAGGCAAGCGCCGTTAATGGCTTTTCGTCCGCGCCTTGCGGCGCAGAATAATATCTAAAACGATGGCAAAGCTTCATCCTGCCGCCTGTTTTCGTGGTGAAGACGGGCGGCAGGGTAGAAGTCCTGCCTTTTTATGTGTGCAGCCTCTTTGCCCTGTTTCGTGCAGTCAGTCTGTAAAGGGCTGCCCCCCTGCTCTTTTTTGCGTACAGCCTGACGGGAGAAAGACACAGCCGTTTTTCCTTTTCGCTCTCTCTTCTCTTTTCTTTTATATTCATTTTTCCTTTCTTTCATTTTCTCTTTTATTCCTTTTTTCTCCCGTCCTTTTTCTCTTCTATTCTTTCTTTTATATCCTTTTCCTCCCTGCTTTCTTTTCCTTCCTTCTCTCTTTTATGCCCTTTTCCTTCCGTTTTTCTTCTCTCCCATGTTCTCTTCTCTCTCGTTTTTCTCCCCATGCGGCGGCCGTCGTGCGCGTGTGTGGCGGCCGTGGCATGACTTTTATGTCGGCCGCCATACGCATGTGTGACGCCCGCCGGACGTCTATCCTTGCGATGCTTTGTCATCAACTTTATTTGTCTGTTTAACGTTGGTGCCCCCGCCGGGGGCGACACCTCACTGCGCATATACTTTCCCCGCATCACTTGCTCCGCAAGCTGATACGGGTTTATGGAAAGGTGAAGCCTCCGGCTTCATCATACGTCGGCAGGGCTTTCCCTATATTCTTAGGCGAGTATCAACGTGCCGAAAGGTGGAGTAAATTGTACTATCAGGCAAGCATCGTCGTGCCGCAAGGTATGTATGATGAAGTTATCGGGTAAGCATCGTCGTACTGCAAGGTATGTATGATGAAGCCGGAGGCTTCACCTTACAATAACCCCAGGTCATACTGAAAGTTGACCTGGGGTAGGGAGGTTTACCGGTTAGCTCCGACTCTGGAGGAGTCGCCCTGCACGGAGTGGAGTGATGATTTAGTAAAGGAGCTGTTTTCAGGATTTATTCAGCTGTGAATACCACTGGACAAGGTTCGCTATTCCACAAAATTTCCGTTGAGATCAACCTCACGACAAAAAGGGTTGAGGATGGCATCTACCCATATTGCAAACACCTTGCGGCTTACTGCACCGGCAGGATAGGGCACGCCGTAAGGCTCAAGACTCGTATGCATAAGGGCGGAGAGGCGGTTGCGTGCGGGCATGCGGCGGGCTTTCATGATGTCGTCGAAAAGCCAATGCATCATTTCGGCGTTGGGCGTAGCAGGCCAAAGCTTGGGAACGGGGCGGCTATAGAAGGCGAGAAGACGGGCTACATCGTCGGCCTGTATGGTGCTGTCAATGTCGAGCCACGTCTCGTTGGCCCAGTCGTGATGGCGTCCACAACCCTGCAGAATGCCGGTAACACCTATGCGTTGCAGCACGGGGAAGAGGGCATCGTCGCGTGCAACGTCGAGGAATGGCAGCAGATAGTTGCCCGTTTTCAGTAGCTGGCGCTGCACATCGCGCACGCTGAGGCGGCAGGGCACGTGCTTCCGGCGCACGGCCATGGCCGCAAGTGTTCCGGCTACCTGACCTATTTGCATGACGACAGGCTGCAAACGTGAGGTTCCGTTCACCAGATTGGTTACCGAAATGGCCTTTTCGGCCAGTATCAACCGGTCGTCGTTGCGTGGAAAGAACACCCCTATGGGCAGGCCCCATGAGGGTATTGAGGGGAGGGTAAGGTCGGGCACGGGCCGCTCGTTGTGGTGCTGGTCAACGGGATAGTCGCCTACGGCCACGGCTGTGCGGTAAAGGGGCACGGGCCGATGGTACGGCGTGATAATGTCGTTCAGCGTAAAGCGCACGCGCCCTGTGAAGCGGCGGCCCTCACGATAGTAGGGAAAGAAGGGCAGGCCGTCGGCTGTAGGATATTCGTCGGCGAGGCCGAGGCGACGCATTCCCAGCTCGTTTTGCATGAAATAAAGAAAGCGGAGCGACTTCTCCTTAGCCTTACGTTCGGCACTGTTGCGCTGTAAAGGCGTATAGTCGACGTCGTTCAGATAATAGTCGTTGCCCCACATAGGCCAGTTAATCATGTATTTTCCGTTGGGCAGGCGGCCGTAGTTCATCATCATTTCGGCCGACCACGGCTTGGTTTTTAGGTTGCTATCGTTGAGGCTGTTGAGGCAACAGTTGCGAAATTCGCGTGCATCATAGCCTTCAGGACGGGGTATGAGCCGTGGCTTGTCGTGGTAGGCGAGGGTCATTACATACGTTATGTCCTGCACAATGGGCTGTGCTTCGGCGGGCGCCCAGGGCTCGCCGGTGTCGCTTCGCGCGTCAAGGCCCACGCGGTAAGGCAGGCGGGCGGCATGGGCCACGTCGCCCATTTCAGTGGCATCAATCACATAGTCGGCGCTTATCTGCTCTTCTTTCGTTTCGTGTACGAGCGTAAGCCGCCATCCGCGCGCCGTGCGGTGCAGGTTTTTCCACGTGGTTTGCGGGAGGTAGGTGATGTTAGGTTCGGCCGATACCCACCTCTGGAAGATGCCGTTACCCACCGATGGTTCAAACTGTATCATGCTCACCCATCCCGTTTGCAGAGATTCCATGGAGCCGTAGTGGTGTGCAAGAGCGGTCTGAAAGTCGCCCCACATACCGCTTGGCAGGCGATAGCAGCCGTCGGTAGCGCTTACACCGGCTGCCGTAAGCATGCCGCCGAGCCACGGTGTGGGGTCGATGAGGAGCGTTTGTGCACCTAAACGCGCGCTCTGCACGGCAGCACATACACCACTTGTGCCCCCGCCCACGACGACAACCTGATAGCGACGAGCCTGGGTCGTGAGGCCGAAAGTCAGGAAAAAGGCCAGTAAAATGTGTTTCATACAATGTTTTTTTCTTGGGTTTTCAGTTTTACGGTCCCTATATTATAATAGGTGTACCTCGCATTGCCGGTTTAACGGCAGCCGGAACAAAGGTACGAAAGAAAACCAAAAGCCCGTATTGGCAGCGTCAAAAGATAGC
>JABCNV010000064.1 GCA_013333935.1 Prevotella sp.
CCGATGGTACTGCACAGCAATGCGGGAGAGTAGGCAGCCGCCTTCTTGTATAAACTGAAGCCCTGGAGACAGAGATGTCTTCAGGGCTCTTTTGTGTTTTCAATAGATTCATTTGTCTCTTTCCGTCTTTTGGGGAAAGAATGTTCGATAGACTTTTTAGGCTTTTTTAATTAAATACTTAGAATTATGTTGTGATTATAGAGAAAATTCTTTATTTCAATGTTGATGTCCATTATTTTTCTTTTTGAAGTTCCTGGGGATTTGTTGCTTTTTGTTTTGTTATTCCTTATCTAGCGGGCTTTTAGATAGTGTTAAACCATAGGACTCCATTGTTTATCCAATTAGGTCTATAAGAAAGTATTGTACTCTTTATGCAGTCTTTATTCCCAGATTCAACTCTACAGCAAAGGTATATTTTATGGGTAGGAATCTTTCCGTCTTTGCTCCATGAAAAGAAGTCTAAGTCGAAATCACGTACTTTGCAATTCTGTATTTCCATTTGATTACCTTGTTAAAATAGCATTTACCCTAAGTATTCTTTGAGTATCTTGGCAGCAGGACTGTACTTGATCTTCCGTATAGCTTTTTCTTTAACCTGCCGTATACGTTCGCGCGTCATCCCCATTTCGTCGGCAATCTCTTCCAGACTCTTCTCCATAACGCCTATTCCGAAACTTTCTCGTATAATACTCTGTTCACGCTCATTCAGTACTTCTTTTAAGAGATCGTTGATAAACTGATTCATAGATTCCCTATCAAGTTGTGAATCTGAATTTGATGAGCTGTCGTCAGATGTCAGCATTTCAGCCATTGAATTGTCTCCTTCGTCATTCCCTAAGGGTGCATCGATGCTTGTTGTATGGCTATTGGCATCGCGTGCCGATTCTATTGTATTTTCATCAATACCCGTAAGTTGGGCCAGTTCATGGGTAGAGGGTATCCGCCCATTCTGCTGTATGAATTGGTCACTTGCACGATTTACTTTCCCTGCAATGCCTACTTGGTTTAAGGGAACACGTACAATCCGGCTCTTTACGGCTAACGCTTCAATAATACTTTGGCGAATCCACCATACGGCGTAGGATATAAATTTGAAACCGCGCGTCTCATCGAATTTTTCGGCGGCTTTTACAAGTCCCATATTACCTTCATTGATAAGATCCGTAAGGAATATACCCTGATTTTGATATTGTTTAGCCACAGAGACGACGAACCGTAAGTTTGCGCTAACGAGGCGGTCACGTGCTTGCTCACCTTCCTTTCCGCCTTTGTGGATCTTGGCTGCCAATTCTGCTTCCTCTTCCGGATTGAGCATAGGTTCCCGTGCTATCTCTGTGAGATAACGATCAAGAGCCTCACTATTTCGGCTTGTTATTGATCTTGCAATCTTAAGTTGTCTCATCTCCGTAGGTTTTAGTTTTAAGTCAGATCTATCGCAAAAGTACTAACTTTTTTGTATACACCCCAAATCTCACGCCACAAACTGTTCTTTTTTCTGCTTTTATATATTAAATACCGTTTATTTGCTTTGATTTGCTATAAATCTTTTTATATTTGTCAATATGCATATTGTTTACTAAAGCTATTTCTATGAAACGACAAATGAAAGCCCTCGCATTATCCCTATTACGTGGAAATGTATGCAGCAAATCAGAAGATTCGTCCCAGAGAGGGCCTCATTCTCCAGAGTCTTCCCAAGATAAAGTTAAAGACGTCCCTGACTACCCAGATAACTGTCTTTGAATCCTAAGAAGTACAGAACGCCGTCAAGTCCCATGTTTTTAATGTTTTGTCGGGCATTGGCTGCCACACGAGGCTTGGCGTGAAAAGCTATTCCCAGACCTGCTTCGGTAAGCATGGGCAGGTCGTTGGCCCCATCACCCACAGCAATAGTTTGTGCAAGGTTCACGTGTTCAACCTGCGCAATAAGTTTCAGAAGCTCTGCTTTTCGTCGTCCATCAACGATTTCACCCACACATCGCCCGGTGAGTTTGCCATCTTCACCTATTTCAAGCTCATTGGCATATACATAATCGAAACCAAATTTCCGCTGCATGTATTCGCCAAAGAAAGTGAATCCTCCGCTCAAGATGGCTATTTTGTAACCACATGTTTTCAGAACCTTCATCAGTCTGGGCACTCCTTCCGTGATCGGCAGCTTTCTGGCGATGTCTTCCATAATGCTGGCGTCAAGTCCTTTTAATAGGGCAACACGCTCGGTAAAGCTTTCCTTGAAGTCGATTTCTCCTCGCATAGCACGCTCTGTAATGGTTTTTACCTTGTCACCTACGCCTGCACATTTCGCTAATTCATCAATGCATTCAGTCTGAATGAGTGTAGAATCCATATCTAAACAGATGAGACGTCGCATTCTCCGGTACATATCATCCTTTTGGAGAGAGAAGTCAAACCCCTGCTCGTTGGAGAGTTTTACCAGCTCGCCTTGCATAGTGTGACGGTCGGTAGGTGTTCCACGGAGTGAGAATTCGATGCAAGCCCGACGGTTTCGTTCAGGATGTTTGATACTCATACGTCCTGTGAGGCGCAGAATGGAGTCGATATTTAGCCCTTGTGACGCAATAACTTTCGTGGTACATGCTATCTCACGGGCCGATAACGAACGTCCGATGAGCGTCAGAATGTATCGGTTTTTGCCCTGCTGGTCAACCCAGTGTTCGTAATTATCATCGCTAATGGGCGTGAAAGCAAGATTTACTCCTAACTCTGTTGCCTTGAAAAGAAGTTCTTTCATCATCTGTCCGGAGCTGACTTCATTAATGCGAATCAAAATTCCCAGCGAAAGAGTGGAGTGGATATCTGCCTGTCCGATGTCAAGAATATTAGTGTCATATTGGGCAAGAATGGTCATAACAGATGCTGTGAGGCCCGGACGGTCTTGCCCCGTAATGCTGATTAGTATTTGTTCTTCTTTGTCCATATGCTCTGTTTTGCTTGTTTTGTAGCGGCATTTGTTTATCAACAGGTGATGCACCTTAATAATAATGTGCGTAGTTGAAGAAAGGTTCAGTAACAATGTTATTCGTTGAACCTGTATAAACATTGCCGTAGGCGTCGGTAGCCCTGATGATGACGAGTGACGTTACCGACTTGGGGATATAATAATATAGGTGATTCATGATGAGGTAGCTGTTGCGCTTACTCACAAAATAGGGTGAAACCGACTGGCTATACTTGATGTGATAGCCTGTTGCAAAGGCGTCCTGGCCCTTGCCGTTCAGGCGTGTCATTGCGTATTCCTTGCCATTTTCGATGGCGGTTACATTCCATCTTGAGTCGGCATTGAACACATTGGCCACAATCGCCCTACGGTCATGTGGCAGACTCCAGTCGGCAGCGTACGACTCTCCATTAAAATTTGTATCTGCATAAAAGAGTGACATTTGCCGCTCAACCGGCCAGAAGGTGCCTTTATAATAGGCGTTTACTATGCGTGTTGAGTCAATACTGTACACATAGTAGCCGTTAGGTGTGCCGCAAAGATTGATATTTGATTGCCAGATATTTCCGCATGCTGCTGCATGGCAGTGCTCAAGCACGTGTTGTCCACGAAAGTTTATCTCATGGTTTATGGCGAAATGAGTGTGTCCACAGAACAGTTCATACCCACCTTTAAAGGCTTCGGCCGATTTTAAGATGGTGCTTAGAATGGCCGAAGAGTAGTGTCCTTCTTCGGTCGCTATGTTCAAAGGCGATGCTTTTTTTGACGGTCGGTTGCCGAAAGTGAGAGGTATATGATAGCAAACTACTAGTTTCTTCTCCTTGTCAGCCAGTGCAAGGTCCTGCTGCAGCCACTTTAATTGTGTCGCGATTAGCTCGCCGGGCTGGTAATAGCTCATGCCACGGAAGAAGTGAACATCGTTAAAACAAACGTAATGTACGTCGCCACGGTCGAAGCTGTAGTCAGTAGGGCCGAAGCTGTCTTCCCATTTTCGCTTGTACAGCGGCTTATTGTCCTGGTCATGATTGCCGATAACCGAGAATACACGTGCCTTTGACGACCCCAGCGCTTTGCGGATATCTCCCTCCAACGACGCGTTATACCCACCGTAATACTGTACATCGTCGCCCATGCTTAGAGCATATACTGGCGTTCCGGCCGGGAGATTGCCGATGGTTTCCTTGACATCGGCCATTGTCTCCTCGGTGAAGCGCTCCAGGTCGCTCTTCTTTACAGGGTTGTCGTTAGGTCCGGTATAGTAAGGACTTATGGCGTTTGTTACCTGCGGGTCGCCAAAAACAATGAGCCGGTAACTCTTTTCTTTGCCGTGTGGCAGGCGGTGAAGCGTAAAGTTGTACGTCTTTCGGGTGCTTACTACAGGTTGATAGAAGAGGGCAGTATGGTCAGTTCCCGAGTGAGTCGGCACCTCGCAGTAGCTGGGAATAGTGTAGTAAACAAAGCGTGCCGCCTTGTTATGTATGAGGGTGTAGCGCCCTGTGCTATCGGTTTTCACGCACGAAAATCCGTCGCTTACGACAACGCCTCCCATCGGTTTGCCCTCATCGTCTTTCAGTTCGCCGTGTATGGTGTCAGTCGTTATGGGAGGCAGCTTGTGCATCGCGGTCTTCTTTGTCTGATTTTTTTGCCCTGTTTTCAATGTGTCTAAGACCAAAGTGTGGATAATAGGCGACGTCGGGTCAATAGGCTCCGGATTAATTTTCCAAGCCCAAACCACCGCAACCACTGCTATAAGGCATATGATTGCGGCGGCAGAAAGAAGCTTTTCGCGTTTCTGTGAAGACATAAGAGAACTACAGCTCTTCTATTTTCCGTACATTTTACGGCATGACCGCTTACAGATCATTATGCATTTGCCATCCTGTGATGGCTGAAATCTGGGGTATCAGCGTCATGGCCACCTTCTGCTGGCCGCTTACATTCGGATGCCAGTCGGAACCAAGATCGTATCCGCGCTGAATAATGTCGCCCATCGGCTGGGCCATATGCACGTTCTTCATACCCGTAAGCTTTTGCCCCACTTCCGTAATGGCGGCACGAAGAAAGATGTTGGCAGAGTGGGGATAGACACAAAGGATGGGTGTATCAGGATAATGTGAGCGTATGGTCTTTACCATATTTATATATGCTTCAACGTATCCGGCCGGGGCTGCCTGTGTGGAAAAGTCGTTGGTTCCAAGGTTAATCATCACCAGATTTGGGGTATAGGCCTTGAAATCGTAGGCTATGCTGTCAGCCTCATCGAAGATGTGGGGATAACGTTTCGTCATGGTGTTCATGGTTTTACCGCCATAGTTGCGACACATACCCATGCCCGAGTGGGCCACTATTACGTAATCGGCATTGAAGTAACGTGCTATCGTACAGTCGTATGCCTTGTTCACGTCTTCAGTGCTCAGCTTGAAGTGCTCGTTTTCATCGGCTCCGTCCACACCATATCCGCATGAATAGGAGTCGCCTATAAACTCAATCAGCCTTCCGCGTGCGGGTACAGCCTTCAGCGTTCCGTTTGAAGCTACGGTAACCGAGTGAATGGTGGTGCAGCCATATTCGCCTTCGGTGCACTTCCGCAGACAGAGACGGTGGGTACCTTTTGGCAGTTTGTCAGCCAGAACCATCTCATGGGGTTCTTTCCCCTTGATGTGAATCTTTGCTTTCAGCTTGCCATCGATGAACACGTTATGGTAGCTTTCACCGCTTTCCGATACATTGATGGCAATCCTGCCGCCTGTAAAGTCGGTCTGAAAATAGGTTCCAACCCAGTCGTAGCGTACGTTTCCGTCGTTGGTTTTCAGCACACGGCCCGTATAACTGATGGCAGAATCAGTGGCTTTTACAGTGCGGTCAGCCCAGGCCGACAGGGTAACGGTACAGGTCAATAGTGTTAAGGTGATAAGCTTTCTCATGTTGTTTGTTCTGTGTTTTTTAATATTTGGTTCTTTCTAAGGGCAAAGTTACTAAACCTCGGTGAGCTGTCCGCGCAAATGTTGAATAATTTTAGTTAAATCCTTATATCGGCAGAGCCTGCATCTGCGCCTGGCATCCTTTTCACTTTAAAAAGCAGGGGCAAAGCGTATATAGTATAATTTATTTGCGTATCTTTGCGCAACAATGAGGCTTCCGGCCTGTTATTCCGACAGGTTCTTGTGCTGTCTGTCTGGCAGTATGCGCTCAAAAAGTTTTTTACATTCACCTAATTTATAAAATAATCAACCGTTTATGAGAAAATCTGCAATCCTATTTGCGTGTTTCTTAGCGTTTACACTCTCTGTAAGTGCGCAGAAAGCACGTCGTGACATCAAGGCAAACATCAGCCTTGCAGGCAGTAATTATCTGGCCTATCCGGGGCCACAGAAACAGCTTACAGCCGCTCCGGCTGGTTACGAACCGTTTTATATCAGCCATTATGGCCGCCACGGATCGCGCTATGTCATAGGCAAAGACGCTTACGATCTGCCTTACACGGCGCTGCTTAAGGCCGACTCGCTGGGCAAACTCACACTTCGGGGCAGGGAAGTTCTGGCTATTGTCGGGCAGCTTCGTGACCAGGGACGCAGCCGAGATGGCGAATTAACCCTCCTCGGTGCGCAGCAACACCGCGACATTGCGCGCCGCATGTACGAGCGTTTCCCACAGGTTTTCAGCGGCAATGCGCACATTGATGCCAAATCGACCGTCGTTATCCGCTGCATTCTGTCAATGGAAAACGAGCTTCACCAGCTGTTGATGGAGAATCCGAAGCTTGATATCCGCCATGATGCCAGCTATCATGACATGTACTATATGAACGATCCGCACAGCCCTTATGACAAGCTCCGCCGTGACAAACTGTCACAGGACAGCCTCAAGGCGTTCAACAGCCGTCACAATAATTGTGATCACGTGATGTCTGTGCTTTTCAACGATGCTGCCTACGTGAAGTCAATCAATGCCAAAAAGCTCACGTCGCAGCTTTTCAAACTGGCAAAGAATATCCAGAGCACGGACCTTAGAGACAAGCTTTCGCTGTGGAACATTTTCTCTGACGATGAGATTTACAACTTCTGGCAGATGGATAATGCCGGCTGGTACGTTTATGGCGGTCCTAACAAACTGTGTCAGGGCGCCGGCATGTATACGCAGTTGAACCTGCTGAAGAACATCATTGCGACGGCCGATACCTGTGTTCTGCTGCCTCATCCGGGCGCAACCATGCGCTTTGCCCATGAAAGCGACGTGCTTCCACTGGTTTGCCTGCTGAACCTTAACGGCTTCGGCAATGCCGTCGACAACCTTGAGGAGCTGGACGACAAGGGCTGGAACGACTACGAAATCTTCCCAATGGCCTGCAACGTACAGTTTATCTTCTATAAAAACAAGCGCCTGACCACGCGCCAGCAGATGCAAAAGGCCGATATTTTAGTAAAGGTTCTGCTCAATGAAGACGAGGCAAGGCTGCCCATCGCTACCGACAAGGCTCCCTATTACCACTGGAACGACGTGCGTGCCTACATGAAGCAGCGCATCGCTTCGGCGCCGAGCATTAAGTAGCAGAATGTGAATTTGCAGAGTGAGAGATGTTAAGGCCTCTCGCTTTGCAAATATGTATAAGATAGGACTTGACAAATCAAGTCCTATCTTTGTAATCGGGCTAACCTCGATACGATGATTTGTACGTACTTTTCTTTCATTTCTTTATCAAGAAACGATTCGTTTATTAACAGTTTCCACTTCGGGAGGGTCTTATTCATATTTGCTATAAGGCGCCTTACAATATTCTCTTTTACCCCCATTGTTGCTGCCGCTTGTATGAAATCGTGTAACTGAAGTTTCGATTTTCGTCCGGAAAGCGGAAGCGCCAGCTCCTCTTGGTCATCGGGATTTGCAATGGCAGTATTGACAAGGTCATAGGCAGGAGAAAGCTGGTAGCTTTTGTGAGGACGGAAAAGAGAGAGGTTTTTCAAGTGCATGTCATTGTTACCTGTCACGAAACAGAAAAGCAAGAGCTGTACGTAATTGGCTAAGTTGAGTTTGGGCATATCGCAATATTGCGTTATAGCCTTTGCAATTTGCTCATATGACCCCTTGTATTTGTATTCGGTAGGATGCAAAGTGAGTTGACACATGTCCTCCATGTCAATTTTTTTACCATCTTTTGTACGATCTATCCGCCTGGTTATGTAACCCAGTGAGCCGTCAGCCAGCCGGATAAGACTGTGTGGAACAACCCTGATTTTTGCACATTCAGCAAGGTGCATCGTCAGGTCTTCGTTCTCGGGGAGTTGTGAATAGCCTGTGGTTTGCGGCTTGAAGATATAGTCACCCCATAGCCCGACGATGGTCAGCCGGTTGGAACCCTCATGCTTGTTGAGGTTTAGTGACAGTTTAGGCTGCACGCCCGTCAGTGAAGTTTGGGCCTGAATGACCTGTTCGGCTAACTTGTCGAGCTCTTCATACTTGTATTCGAGCAATGGAGCCTCTCGTATTCCGAAGAATTTTTCGGCACACTGCGGATGAAAATCTTTTTGGTTTTCTTCCAGCGGCTTATAGCAATACAAACACTTGCACATGGTAGTTTTCCTCTTTTTATTTTAAAGCTATAACACTTACGGAGCCGATGCAGTCGTTACAACAGAGTAATAGGAGCGACATTCGGTCGAGGATGCTGATATCAGTGTTCCGAAGGGCAACATCAAGCAGCCAGCCTTCAGGTATCAAACCATCGAAAAACGGGAACAGGACGGGGCTGACGAATGCTTCTGCCTGAAGTGGAAGCGTTAGGCTGACCGGCTTTGGATTTTCCCGTTTAAGATAGGAGTCATCGTAACAGAAGCGGTATTCGCCCCCGTCTTCTGTCAGCAGACCGGCAAGTATGCCCTTTCTGTATACTTCTGCCTGTCTCATAGCCTCTTTGTTGCCGTCAGTTCGTAGTTAAACAAATCGAGTAGCTGGTTAACCTTATCCATTCTGAGAGATGGCTTTCCTTGCTCCAGATTGCGCACAAAGCACAGTCCGACGCCTGACTTCATGGCAAGGTCTTCCTGTGTAAGTCCGTTTTCCTTGCGCAAATCTTTTACTACCTTTGATAGCTTTGTCTTCTTCATATAAAATTATATTGCTTCGCATGCAAAAATACAAAATAATATTGATTTTATATCTTTCCGCATATAAAATCTTAATATAACTGGCAAATTATATTGCTTCTGATATAATTCC
>JABCNV010000014.1 GCA_013333935.1 Prevotella sp.
AACATCAGACCAAGAAAGAAATTAGAATTTAAAACACCACATGAGTGCTTTTACGAACAAATTAAGTAAATTTGCACTTGCTTGTTGAATTCACGCCTTCATGTTGGCGAGCCACAACATAAATACCCTTATAAGGGATAAACTGTGTTTGGCTCCCCATGCTGATTACCTTATTTCCCTGACGCCAATGGAGCAAACGGCTCAACCAGTCAAACATTGCATTCTCAGCTTTTGTTCGTCCTTGCGGTGTGAAACAATTATGCTTATCGCCACTCCAGCCTCCGGGGAAATCGCGACGCACATTGCCATCCGACACCTCCTTGGTGCCGTTCATCAACACTTCCGTACCATAGTATAGCTGAGGAATACGATTCATCGTAAGCAAAAGGGCCAATGCCTGCTTTAATGCCGTAGAATCCTTCCCGTTTTCCAGAAAGCGATCGGTATCGTGATTGTCGATAAAGGCCATGACATGTGACGGATCGGCATAAAGATAATCGTAACAAAGCACATTGTAAATGCGGTTAAGGCCTTTCCACCACTCGTCAGTTTCTTCATGTTTAGCCTGGTTAATCCGGTCAAAGAAAGCGAAATCCATCACTGTTTTCAGGTTTGAGTTCTTCGTTGTCAGCTTGGAATCCTTTTGCAATGCGGCAGTATAGGCAGGCTCTGTAACCCATGATTCACCTACTGTATTAAAGTTGGGATATTCGGTATTGATGATTTTCATCCACCGTGCCATCGCATCGCGGTCGGCATAAGGATAGGTATCCATGCGGATTCCATCTATCCCAACGGTTTCAATCCACCATTCAGAGTTCTGAATAAGGTACTTCATGACATGCGGATTGCGCTGATTGAGATCGGGCATAATGGGTACAAACCACCCGTCTACGGTTTCGCGCCGGTCAATTTCAGACGCATAAGGGTCGAGAACAGGTGTTAACTTGTAGCTGGTTTGAAGGTAACCAGAGTGCTTGCCGGGGGTTAAAGTGTTTTCCTTAGCAGTATTTTTGCCCGACTTCTGCTTGTTCACAAGCCACGAAGTCGAGTTAAACCAGTCGTGATTAGGCACATCCTGTATCCACGGATGATTGTAACCACAATGATTAAATATCATATCCATCACCACTTTCAAGCCCTTTGCATGAGCGTCGGCAACAAGTTTCCGATACTCTTCGTTCGTACCAAGGCGTGGATCAACACGGTAATAATCGGTGGTAGCGTAGCCATGATAACAGCTGAACTTCCCTTTGTCGGCAGGAAGATCGTTTTCAAGCACCGGCGTTAGCCAAAGCGCGGTAACACCCAACTGCGTAAAATAATCAAGATGCTGACGTATTCCCTCCAGGTCTCCGCCATGCCTGAGGTTCGGTTCCTGCCTGTTGCAAAGCTCGTCACGCATACCAACGATAACATCATTCGACGGATTGCCGTTGGCAAAACGGTCAGGCATAAGCATGTAAAGCACGTCATCGTTACTAAAGCCTATACGGTCTTCGCCTTTCATTGCACGCTTTTTCAATTCGTATGGCATGCTCCAGACATGCCCCTTATTCTTGAATTTCAGCGTCATTGTGCCGGGCTTTGCTCCCTGCAAGTTCAGATAGACAAGCAGATAATTGGGCGAATCGAGACGTACAAGTGAGTCGACGTGCACTCCTTCATACGCTGTCGTCACGTCAGCCGTGCCTATTCCCGAGCCGTAAACCATAAGTTGCAGCGACGCGTCTTTCATACCCACATACCAATCAGAGGGCTCTATCCTCGTTATTCTTGATTTTGGTGCCGATGTAAAGGCTTCACTTGTCATGACTATACCCGATAATAAGGTAATAAGAATTGCCTTGAGTTTCATCTTTTCCTATTTCGTATGTTCAATCTTTTTCCCTTAAGATGAGTGCCGACTGCCCGTCAACCATGACCTTTCCGCCGTGCTCCTCGCCTAATCCCTGCTCATTGATAACACCGTCACAGGCTATTGTAACGTAGTTTCCTGCGGGAAGCGTTACCTCACGTGCCTCACGGTTGCCGTTTAAAAATACAAAAATGTTCTTCCAGCTGTCGCCACCGGCATGGTTTTTCAGCACAAAGCCTACAAGACACTCCTGCGTAGGCAGAAACTCCAGATGCTTTCGTACTAACTCTGCCGTGCCTAAGCGGAAGGCAGGATGATGGCGACGCAACTGGAGGAGCCTTTTATAATAAAGGTATAACTGCGGATAGCGGTCAAGGTTACCCCAGTTCAGCGCATTGATTGAGTCGGGAGAGTTGTAGCTATTGTGCACACCCTTCTTGTCACGCAACATTTCTTCGCCCACGAGCATGAAAGGAATACCCTGCGATGTAAACACCACCGTCTGGGCCAGTTTGTCTAAACGCATCAGTTCGTCAGCGTCGATATTGGGTATTGACGCGCGCAGACGGTCGACTAAACACATATCATCGTGACAGCTTACGTAGCCAATCATCTGTGTAGGCTCCGTAGCCCACGGCGTCTTGCTATAGTTTACGCGCGTCATATCTACGCCAGGATGGGCAATTGCGCCTGCAATACCAAACTTCAAACTCTCTTCAGAGCCTGTAATACCAGCAAGAAAGGCACCCTTTTTATCGTCAGAGAACGGGCCTCGCAGCGCATCACGCATCTCATCACTGAAAGCAGCGATGCCGGGCATTTGCGAAATGTGAGCTTTTATAGCACGCTTTGCCTCAGAATAGGCGCAAGAACCGGCACTCCATCCTTCCCCATAGACAAGAATATCAGGATTGATTTTGTTCAGCTCGGCACGAATATCGTTCATCGTTTCTATATCATGAATGCCCATCAAATCGAAACGGAAGCCGTCAATATGGTATTCAGTGGCCCAGTATTTTACGCTTTCAAGCATATACTTGCGCATCATAGGATGCTCGGAAGCCGTCTCATTGCCGCAGCCTGAACCGTCAGAATAAGTGCCGTCGGCGTTCTTGCGATAGAAATAATCGGGATAAGTGAGCTGGAAATTACTGTTTTTTATATTGAACGTATGGTTGTAAACCACGTCAAGAATAACCCTTATGCCCACCTCGTGCAACCGTTTAACCATGGTCTTGAACTCACGAATGCGCACCTCCGGCTTCCATGGGTCGGTAGAATAAGAGCCTTCGGGCACATTATAATTCTTGGGATCGTAGCCCCAATTGTATTGCGGCACATTGGGAAACTGCTCCTGAACCGATGCAAAATCAAAAGAAGGCAGCAAATGAACGGCGTTAACACCAAGGTCTTTCAGATGGGCAAGCGTCGCGGGCTCTACTATACCGAGAAACTTGTCAGCATGTTTGATGCCTGGTGCTGCATGTGTATAATCGCGCACATGCATTTCATAGATCGCCCAGTCGGCCGCACTCTTCAACCCTCCGGCCACTTTATCCTGCGCCCAACCCTCGGGATTGGTCTGCTTCATGTCAATAATAGCTCCGCGATCACCATTTATACCCACCGCCTTGGCAAAAACACCAGGCGTCTCACCCATCCCGGGCCCGATGGAAAACGTATAGAAACGCCCTTTGAGATTGCCTTTAATACGAGCCTCCCACGTATCCGTGGCAACGGCTTTCATACGGATTGTCTTCAAGGGTTTTTCACCGCGGGCCTCCCCTGTAGCGTACAGGCGGACCACCGGCTTGCTGCTACGGGGTGCAAAAAGCCTGAAAGTGGTTGCCGATGGCGTATAGGCCATCTCGTTAAAAACATTCTGGGCCGTGGCCAAGCCGCTCAAAAGCAGCAGAGCCACAAGCAAAAATGGTCGTACTTTCATATCAGGTTATTATCTGTTCAGGTTCTTTTCTCTGCCTGCCTTGCGGCAAATGGCAATGCGAGATCAGCGTCCGTTCTGCGCTACCAGGTCGCGGATGCTCTCCGTAAAGCTCTTTTCGGCCATGAGTTGCTCAATGCTTAAATGCATGCGATAGCGCCAATAGTGGTGCGGATTGGCCGGAATGTTGATGCGTTCAGCGTCAGCATCCTTCAGGCGCAGGCGCTCGTCCATCGCCATCCAATCTTGAATGCTCAGCACGCAAAGCATAGAAGGTGAAGCCAGCTGGCGCGAAACGATGTCGCGTGCCAGCCATCCGGGCAGCGGATGAGGTGCTGGGCCTTCATGACAAAGCATGGTATTGAAATACTCCTGCGTGCGACTGATATCCTCGTCCCACCACTGCCGTAGCGTGGGCATGTCGTGACTTGAGAACATGCACACCGAACGGTAGGGGTTTCTGTCCAAGTGACCGAAGCGCACATGCGGGTCTTTGGGCATCGATTGTATCTCTAATGACAGCACGCGCAGCTCGTTCATCACCCACGAAACGCAGTCGGGAACCATGCCAAGGTCCTCTGCACACACCAGCATTCTTGTGGCCTGCACGAGCACGGGCAGCTTTTTCATGGCCTCTTCATACCAGAACTGGTTGTTGCGACGATAGAAATAATCGTTATATAAGCGATTAAAGGCAGCCTTGTCACCGTCGTAAAGGGCCTCATATGTGAAGTTGAACTGTGCCGAAATGCGTGGATGGTATTTGCCTTTCTCCTTACGGTCGCGCACGAAAAGCACGTCAGATGCCAGCGCGTACAGGCCATCGCGCAGGTTCAGCTCACGTTCGTCCGTCACATCTGCGAAAGCCTTCTCTATCTTGCACTGCGTATCGTAGGCTGGTTTCAGCTTCCAGATGTCATCATGATCGTGGTCAAGATACTTCTTTTTTACCTCTCCGGCACGCTCGTGGAATACGCGGTCTATCACCCAGTCGGCAATGAACGGGTCGCAGAACTGGTGTTCGTGGAAAGGAAGTCCGTAGCTTTCAATCTCCTCCCGCGTCATGCCGAGGGCGGGGCAGAACTGTCCCAACAGACCGTGTACGGCGTTGGCCGGAATCTCCCAGATACGGAAGAAACCCAGAACATGGTCTATACGGTAAGCGTCAAAATACTGAGCCATGTTCTGAAAGCGCCTGATCCACCACTGACAGCCGTCTTTCAGCATCGCGTCCCAGTTGTAAGTGGGGAATTCCCAGTTCTGTCCGTTGACCGAAAAATTGTCTGGAGGCGCACCGGCCTGCCCGTTGAGGTTGAAGTAGTGCGGCTCCATCCACACGTCACAACCATACCGGTTTACACCGATTGGGATGTCACCTTTCATCACGACGTGGCTGCGGCGGGCATAATCGTGCACTTCAAGCAGCTGCGTATGGAGCACAAACTGCACGTAATACCAGAAGGAGGCCTCGCGATACTCGCGTGAACGGACGTTGGTGAGCGCCTTGCGATCGGCCTCGTTCCACGCATGGTGGTCGGGCCACTGCGAGAAACATGCCGTGCCGTACTTGTCGCGAAGCACACAATATTGTGCATAAGGCACAAGCCACTGCCCTGCCTCGGCAAAGAAATCCTTGAAAGCCTTGCTGTCCAGCACCTTGCTGCCTTCCTGTGCAAAGAGCAGACGCAGATAATTTATCTTGGCGCTGTTTACCTGTTCGTAGTCAATCTGCGGTAGGGCATTGAGTTGCTGGCGAAGGGCTTCGAAGTCGTTGCGCTGTTTGGCATTCGCCAACGCGGGCAGCTGACGCAGGTCGGCATACTGCGGATGGATGGCAAAGATGCTGATGCAGCTATAAGGGTACGAGTCGGTCCATGTGTGTGTGGTGGTGGTATCGTTGACGGGCAGTATCTGCAACACGCGCTGGCCGGTACCGCTAACAAAGTCGACCATCCGCTTGAGGTCGCCGAAGTCACCCATGCCAAAGCTACCCTCCGACCGAAGCGAGAACACGGGCACGAGCGTTCCAGCCAGACGAACATCGTAAAGCGGGAAGAAAGCCTGGTCAAGACTGTACACAACCACCTCGCCCTGCTCCATCTGCGGAAGCTCTATAGTGCGGTTGTAGCCCGTTTCCCAGAGCGAAGCCGCCTTGTTTTGGGTGTTGAGGGCGATAAACTTAAACTCAATCTTGCCGTCTGCAAACTGTGAGGCATCGAGGTCGGCAACCCACTCGTTGAACTGATGCTCGGTCATGGGCAGGGCCTTGTCAGCATTCCAGTTGCCCAGCACGGCGCCCTTGCCGATAACGGCCAGCCTGTCGTCACCGCGAAGCTGCGGTGCACGCACCACCAGGCGCGCCGTAGACGGGAACGACGACTGTTTCAGCGCCTCGGGCCTGCGCCCGCGGATGCAGTCGGTAAAGGCCGAACTGTAGAGATAAGAGTCTTCGGGGATGTCGTTCCAGCGGTCGAACACCGTATAATGGGCGCCATGAACGGCTGTAAGTTCCAGCGTATGGCGCACGGTTGTCCACTCATGGCGCACGCTCCGCCCGCCGCGCTCAACCCCGTAATAGTAGGCAAGCACCCTGCGGCTTCCGCGCGACGGCAGCGACAGCTTGTAAGTCCAGCGTTCGCCGTCGGTCGTCATCATGCGATATTTAGCCTCTGTATCTCCGTTGACGAGGTTCAGAACAAGTTCCTCGCCAAAGCGTGTCCGATAATCAATATTAAATTTTAAGTCCATGGTTTTTAGGTGTTTTATTCTTTGCCAAAATTAAAAAATTAAGTCTTTAGCCTCGTCCGGAGGCCAGACTATTTGAGAAAATAATAATGCAAACGTTTGCACTGTATAGTGAAGCCGTATGAAAGACCGCAGAAAACCGTTATGAACGCCCGCCCCACACAATGCCTGAACTGCTTTTGGACAGCCTGTAAACTACGCCCCTGCCACATGCCTGCAACGCGTTCAGAACACAGGGAAAAGCCCCCTGTGAGGCGCCCCGGTTGCCTTTACGGGCTAAAGGGTTTGTCTTTACGGCGTAATCGTCTTACGTTTACGACGTAATCGCTTTGCCTTTACGACGTAAAGGCGCCGTCATTACGGGCTAAAGACAGGGCCTTTGCAAGGTTTGTAAACCACTGATAAACAGTATATTAAAACCATGTACACCACCTTTACGGCGCAAAGGCTCCGGCTTTACGGCGTAAAGGCGGAAAAACGGTACACGGGTTACTTGTTTTTAATCAGTGTAACAGCCAAGCCGCCCAATACAAAACAAACTCCGGCAACTACCATCATGTGGCTCTGCACACTGCCCACACGGGTCAGTAGCACACCGCCTACGAGAGCAGCCACAATCTGCGGCACGCAGATGGTTCCGTTGAACAGGCCGAGGTATGCCCCCATGTGGCCGTAACCCTGCAGGGCATTCGTCACAAACGTGAAAGGCATAGCCAACATGGCTGCCCACGCGGCGCCGATAAGCATGAACGGGATAAACAGCAGGTACTGGTTATGAACATAGGCAGACGCCACAAAACCGATGCCGCCCAATACCAGACTAAGCGCATAAATCAGCTTCCGGTTTGAGCATTTGGACAGCACGGGGGCCCAGAGCACCGAACCCAAGGCCTGAACGGCAAAGAGAATACCCACCCAGTTGCCTGCTTCCTGGTAGCCTGCGCTGGCCGTATCAGTCGTTCCCCAACAGTTTAAAGCTACGGTTCCGGGCGTGTATGTCCACATATAAACCATGGCAGCCCAGCAGAAAAACTGAACAAGTCCGACGCGCCAAAAGGTCGACGGCGCATTTTTGAGCAGCACAAACCAGTTGCCGCTGCCATGCTCCTTTTCCTCAACGTTCTCACGCCGGCCGTTATACTGTTCGTATTCGCGCGGCGGCCACTCCCTCACCTTGATGACCGTATAGATAACGCACAGCACGATGATACCGGCCCCCTCGTAGAAACTATAGATAACCGAGTCGGGGACTACGCCCTTCGGCGCCGTATTGGCGATACCCAGAAAAGCGAAAACGTAAGGGAAAACAAACCCTACGAGCGAGCCTGCATTACACAGAAAGCTCTGGATAGAGTAAGCACGAGCCTTCTGTTTCTCGTTAACCATGTCGCCGACAAGCATTTTAAACGGCTGCATGGCCATGTTGATGGAGGTGTCGAGAAACATAAGGGCAATTAGTCCGAACATCATTGCCATCGACACACCCATGCCAAAGCTCCCCGCATTGGGCAACAGGCACATCACCAGCACGGCTAACGTGGCGCCTATAAATAAATAAGGTATACGGCGCCCAAAGCGTGTCCACGTGTTGTCAGAGCACGAGCCTACGATGGGCTGCACGATAATACCCATCAACGGCGGAAGAATCCAGAAATAATTCAGATGGTGCGGGTCGGCGCCCAGCGTGGCAAAGATTCGTGAAACATTGGCGCTCTGCAGGGCATAGGCAATCTGAACTCCGAAGAATCCGAAGCTCAGATTCCACAATCCCCAGAACGACATGTCGGGTTTTTGTTTCAATTCTGTTTTCATAATATTATATTTGTTGTTTTCTCATCGTGTGGTGCCCCGCATCACAAGGCGTGTTCTGACCACTCTCTTTTCCACATGATCCATGGGAAGTTCCCCTTCGACCTTGGAAATAAGGATGTTGGCAGCCTCTTCGCCAACCATCACGCCGCGCTGCTCAACCGTAGTGAGCATGGGATCACAGGCTACGGCACGCTGCCCGTTGGTGAAACCGCAGACAGAAATATCCTGCGGTACACGGTAGCCCATACGTTTTGCCGTATAGAGAATGCCGATGGCGGTATCGTCGTTCACCGCAAAGAAAGCGTCCGGAACATCTTCCTGCGAAAGAATATCGGGGGTAATGGCCTCTGCATCAGCCCTGTTGTCGCATATTCTAAAGAAGCGTTCATTGGGTTTAAGCCCGTTCTTCAGTAGCGCGTCGCGGTAACCGTTATAGCGGTTCTTCGATATTTCGAGCGTCATGGGCGAGCCATAATAGGCAATGTGGCGGCAACCGGTGTTGATCAAATGGGATACAGCATTGAAAGCTCCCTGATAATCGTCAACCACTACGCGGCTGCAGTCGAGGCCCGTACAAATGCGATCGTAGAAAACCAGCGGCATACCGTGGTCGATAAGCCTCTGAAAGTGGTCGTATTGCTGCGTATCCTTAGCCTGGGAAACGATGACGCCGCACACCTTATGCTCGTAAAAGCGCTGGCAAAGAAGCACTTCACGGTCATACTGTTCATTGCTCTGGCCTACCATTATCGTATAACCGCGCGAGGTTGCCTCCTGTTCAATGCCGCTCAAAACAGAAGAAAAATAGAAGTGTGCAAACTGCGGGACAATGACTCCAATGATTTTTAACGGCTTCCGTCGGCTGTTACGCAGACTCTCGGCCAGCACATTGGGGAAATAATTATGTTCGCGTGCGTAACGGTTTATCCTGTTGCGCTGCTCTTCGCTAATACGAGGGCTGTCGCGTAATGCACGCGATACCGTAGCCACCGAGACGCCAAGCGTCCGAGCTATATCTTTCATCGTTATGGGAATAGACTTTTCCATCACTTACTTCTTAGGTTTCAAGGTTTTGTATCTCTACGGCGCAAAAATAAACAAAAAGGCTTTTTAGCCGCTAAAGGGCCTTAAATTATCTTGACTTAAATCAATGCAAACGTTTGCGCTACCAAATAAACGATTTAACATCAAAAAAAGTATGGTGTACTTAAATTAAACTTAATTTTGCATTGAACGGAAGACCTAAAACCATTTTCGCCCAAACAATGCAACTCCCTGTAAAATAACAGGAAGGGATACCTGAAAGAAGAAGATTGCCTGAAAACAAAAAGCAATAAATAATTAAAAACAAGTAAAACTTAAAAATCAGAAAAGATGAAGCAGGTAAAAATTACAACACCTCGCAGAGCCCTCACGTTTTTATGCGGATTGGCTTTGTCGGCTGCCGCTTTTGCACAGCAGGTGGTCGTGAAAGGCCATGTAGTAGACGCTACCGGCGAACCCATCACAGGCGCAACGGTGCGCGTACAGGGACAGCAAGGTGGTGTCGTAACCGACATCGATGGAAACTTCACGCTGAAAGCAAACAGCGGTGCAACGGTTACAATTGACTACATCGGCTATGCGAGTTACAAGGGAACTGCAGCTCCCAACATGAACGTTACACTGACGGAAGGCAACGAGAAGTCGCTCAATGAAGTGGTAGTCATCGGTTACGGCGTTGCCAAAAAGTCGGACTTGACAGGTTCGGTAGCTGCCCTCAAACCAGACTCAAAGAACAAAGGCGTCGTTGTAAACCCGCAAGATATGCTTGCAGGCAAGGTGGCCGGCGTGAATATTACCAGCGATGACGGTACACCGGGCGGTAAATCAAACATCAGAATACGTGGCGGTTCGTCACTGAACGCCAGCAACGACCCGCTGATTGTCATCGACAACGTGCCTATTGACAACACAGGTGTAAAGGGAGTGGCAAACATTCTCTCTACAATCAATCCGCAGGATATTGAGAGTTTCAACGTCCTGAAAGACGCATCGGCAACAGCTATCTACGGTAGCCGCGGCTCGAATGGTGTTATCATCATTACCACCAAGAAAGGACACAAGGGTGGCGTTAAGGTTTCTTACAACGGCAGTATGACGGTAAGTGTGAAGAAAAACACCATCGACGTACTGGATGGAGACAGTTTCCGTGCACTCGTTAAAGAAAAATGGGGTGAAAATTCTAAGGCTTACAGCGCTCTCGGTACGGCGAATACCAACTGGCAGGACCTCATATACCGCACGGCCCTCAGTCAGGATCACGGCGTCACCGTGTCGGGAGCTGTCGGCAATACGCTGCCATATCGCGTGTCGGTAGGCTATACTGATCAGCAGGGTATTCTGAAAACATCCGACTTCAAGCGCTTTACGGCATCGTTCAACTTGAGTCCTTCGCTCCTGAATAACCACCTGAACATCAACCTGAACGGTAAGGGAATGTATGCCCACAGCCGTTTTGCCGAAGGGGGTGCAGTGGGAGCAGCCGTCAATATGGACCCGACGCAAAGCCCTTATGCATTCACTTCACGTTTCCATACCGAGAAGGCCATTGATGCACAAGGTAATAAATCGTTCGGTTATTTTGCAGACCAGACGCTTAAAAACTTCAACGGCTACTTCGTATGGCCCAAGGCAGGCAACTACAATGATACAAATTGGCCCTACACTTACAACGAACTGGCGACGGCAAACCCATTGGCACTTCTGAACGAAAAGAAAGATATTGCCAACAGCCGTGAGTTTATCGGCAGTGCCGACTTTGATTATAAGGTGCACGGTTTTGAAGATTTACGTCTGCATGCTACCCTTGGTGCCGACATCGCCAAAGGTAAACAGACTACTGACCAGACACCGGCTTATCAAAGTAACGGCGAAGCCTATTATGGAAAGCATGGTTACGAGTCGATTCTGAAACGTAACTTGTCACTGAGTGCCTACGCACAGTATTACCATGACTTCAATGATGCTGCCAAGAATCACTTTGACATCATGGGCGGTTACGAGTATCAGCACTTCTGGAATAATAAGAAAAACAACTACTGGGGCTTCTACGGTGCCGGCAATACCAAAACAGGCGCCATCGTTGACCAGTGGGGAAAGCCCACTGGAGAGACGGGAAATCTCGCAGGACATTACTATTCTCCCTCTACCTATGAGACGAAAAGCGAAAATTTCCTCGTATCTTTCTTCGGCCGTGCCAACTGGAGCATCCTGGAACGCTACTATCTAACGGCAACCGTTCGCGACGACGGGTCGTCTCGTTTCAAGGATCACTGGTCGATATTCCCCTCTCTGGCCTTTGCCTGGAGGGCGAAAGATGAAAGCATGTTCCAGGAAATCAAGTGGCTTTCAGACCTGAAGTTGCGTCTCGGATGGGGTATGACGGGTCAGCAAGACGTCAATAACGACTATGCCTGGATTCCTACTTACACCCGTAATACAGGCACAGGAGCCTTCTATCCTGCCGACGGCGACGGCATTTTATATCGTCCGGACAACTACACACCCGACTTAAAGTGGGAAACCACCACCACTTATAATATAGGTATTGACTGGGGAGTGCTCAACCAGCGCCTCAGCGGGTCTATCGACTGGTACTATCGCAAGACCACCGATCTGCTGAACTATGCGCCCACAGAGGCCCTTTCGGCATTCCGAAATCAGGCCTGGCAGAACATCGGATCGATGTCAAACAGCGGTATTGAAGCTGCCATCAGCTGGAAAGCCGTACAGAGCCACGGATGGTATTGGACGCTCGACTATAACTTTACTTTCAACCACAACAAGATTACCGACCTGAACGGTGCAAGCTCTAACGGCAAACCGGTACCCAATACCAATGTCAAACTCGGAATTGACAAGTATTTAGAGTATAACCAGGTAGACCATCCTATGAACTCGTTCTGGGTTTTCCAGCAGGCATACGACCGGAATGGCCGCGCCATTGAGAACGCAGTAGTTGACCGTAACGGTGACGGACAGATTACAGATGCCGACCGTTACTTCTACAAATCGCCCGCACCACCAGTAACAATGGGCCTTGCCTCACGCCTTGAACATAACAATTGGGATCTCAGCTTCTCGTTACGTGCAAACCTCGGCAACTATGTTTTCGATGGTATTGGCTTAGGCTTCCACAACGTCAGCCCCAATGCACTGTTCTCTTCTACCAACGCCCTTACCAACAAAACCGCCAAGGCCGTTGCAGAAGGCTGGCAAACTGACGACACTTCAGCCCAATTGTCTGACAAATGGGTACACAACGCCTCTTTCCTGAAGATGGACAACATTACCCTGGGCTATAGTTTTGACAAACTTTTCAAGAGCGGAAACTGGAACGGCATTGGCGGACGTGTCTATGCTACAGCTTCTAACGTGTTCACTATCTCCAATTATAAAGGCCTCGATCCTGAAATTTTCAACGGATATGACAACAATATCTATCCGCGTCCATTCTCAGTTATCGTTGGCTTGAACCTGAACTTCTAACTTTAAGAGCATATTAAGTCATGAATAAAAATATTAAAAGTCTGTTTTCTGCAGCAGTCATCACCCTCTCTCTGGGTCTGACATCATGCACGGGCGACCTTAATGTTACACCCATTAACCCCAATATGAACACACAGGTCGACCCTGTGGGCCTCTTCAACAAGTGCTACGCCAATCTGGCCATAGCCGGAAACAGCACCGGTGATGGAGAGTGTGACGTTGACGGTCTTGACGGAGGTACCTCCGGTTTCATCCGCCAGCTCTGGAATTCCAATGAGCTAACCACTGACGAAGCAATCTGTCACTGGGGCGATAACGGCATCAGCCAGTTCTGTTACAATACATATGATGCCAGCCACCCGATGTTGAACGGCTTCTTTGCCCGCCTGACGACTGGTATTTCCTATTGTAATCAGTATCTCAACGTGTGCAAGGACGTCGACGCTACCAAGACTGCAGAGATTCGCTTTGTGCGTGCATTAGAGTATTATTTCCTCATGGATGCATTCGGAAATGTGCCTTTTGCCGAATCGCTCACGAAGCCTGTACTCAAAAAACGTACCGAGATATACGATTGGATAGAGAAAGAACTGCTCGAAATTGAACCGCAGCTTTCTCAGGCTAAGGCTAAAAAGTCTACTGACGCAGGCTATTATCGTGCCGACAAAGCCGCTGTATGGATGCTTCTTGCACGCCTTTACCTGAACGCTGAAGTATATACAGGCACTGCCCAGTGGGCTAAAGCTGCCGAATATGCACATAAGGTGATGACATCCGACTATCGTCTCAACACCACCGCTACAGGCCGTTGGAGTGCTTACCAGAAGCTATTCATGGGCGATAACGGTGAGACAAGCGCCGCCTACGAAGGTGTTTTCCGCATCGGTCAGGACGGTGTCAAGACCACATCTTGGGCCGGAACCTGCTTCCTGATGGGCTCGACCTTTGACGGAAACATGCATGCCGACGTGTCCGGTACCTATCCTCAAGCAACCAATGGCACAGGACAGACCTGGGGAGGCAACCGTGCGCGTAAGGAATTAGTAGAGAAATTCTTCCCCAATGACGACGCACCTAACATTTCCTGCACCCGCATGCCGGCGGCTGCCAACGACGATCGCGCTATTTTTGATGGCATCGGTCGTACGCTTGACAACGGCAACGGCTCTATGGGAAGCTTTACTGATGGTTTCGCCGTGGCTAAATGGAACAACTTCAAGACCGACGGAAGCGTGGGACGCAATGATAATTATCCCGACACCGACTTCTTCCTGTTCCGCGTTGCCGAAGCTTATCTCATCTATGCCGAGGCTACAGCACGCCAGAACGGAGGTACGACAACTGCCGACGGCACTGCAGCCATCAATGCTTTGCGCAACCGCGCCCATGCCATGACGAAGACAGGCTACAGCATGAACGACATCTGCGACGAGTGGAGCCGTGAGTTTTACTTCGAGGGTCTGCGTAGGCCTACCCTCATTCGCTTCGGACGCTTCGGCGGAGACAACAATTATAACTGGAGCTATAAAGGCGGAGCCAAGAACGGCCGCAATTTCGCCGAAACGAAAAACATCTTTGCAATACCGGCC
Source organism: Prevotella sp. (assembly GCA_013333935.1). GTDB lineage: Bacteria > Bacteroidota > Bacteroidia > Bacteroidales > Bacteroidaceae > Prevotella. Next base: position 14,477 of record JABCNV010000014.1, read on the forward strand.
GATCAGGTGAGAGGTGCTCTCACGCAGAACCCCGGATACTAAAGTTTTCGACACATCATACTACTGGGAAGAACGGAACCTGCGTTCCGTTCTTCCACCAACAAAAAATCAAAACACAATATGAAAAAGATCATAAAATCAGCTTTGCTGCTGCTTTGCGGAATAGGTCTGTTCGCTGCCTGCAATGACGACACGGAGCATAACCCTACCATCCAGCAGCCTAAGACC
>JABCNV010000028.1 GCA_013333935.1 Prevotella sp.
AGAAGATAACGTGAAGTGATAATGTTAATTAAATTTAAAAGCAAAGTACTTAATAACATAGAAAGTACACTTTTCTCATAGTATTGTTACATAGTACACTTTTAGTACATACTAAAAAAGAAAAACCCCTTATAAATCAACGATTTACAAGGGATTTGTGGTACCCAGGCCCGGGCTCGAACCGGGATGGATTACTCCACTGGTGTTTGAGACCAGCGCGTCTACCAATTCCGCCATCTGGGCTTCTATAGAAGAGGGAAGTGGGTGCAAATGTACAATGAAATCTCGGAATAACAAAAAATACGAAGAGAAAAGTAAGAAAAATGAAGAGAAAAGTAAGAAAAATAATGGTATAATAAATAAAAAGACGTAGTCGTCAAAGCTCTTTCTGATAATCCAATTGTCGAAAAGGAACACAACTGTCAGAACAAATTTTGATTATTACATTTAGCGATATCAAAAGTTATAATCATACTTATTATTCGAATTTTCATTGCTTAAACATGGTTATACCAAGGTAGGCAAGAAGACCCTGTGTGTAGGTTATGTCGCTAAAATTACAGAATTACATAGTTACACCAAGGCAGGCAGGGAAACTCTATGTTCAGATTATATCGCTAAAATTACAAAATGGCATGATTAAACCAAGCAATATAGATGACCGTACAACTTTAGATTGCAGATATTTGTAGAACAATTCTATAAAAAACTAACTGTTGACAAAGAATCTCTATTCAGAACTGACACCACCTTTAATCTCTTTTTCCGTCACAGGAATCCACGAATCAGGGAAAATGTCAGGCGTTTTCCAGTAAAACCAGCGTTGTGGATAAATAACCATCTTGTCGGGACGGGGATTGAGCATGGCTGCCCAGAACGAGAAAGTGCTGTTGGCAATGATATTGTGATGACAGCAAGACATAAGGAATAAGTCTTTCCAGCTTTCATTTCCATGATGACAGTCAACGAAGATTGCGTTCGGAACTGCCATATTTTTCTGCACCCACGGAATATCATCTGAGAATACAAAGAAACTGGCATCGGGCTGTTTCCGACACATTTTCTCAATGGCTATTTGGTAATATTTTTCTGTACAGTATATGCCAAACCTGCTGAAATGCTTTTTTGAGAGATAATCGCCCCGACGAATATGCACCGAAACAGCATTACTGCTTTTTATTTTCTGCAAATATTCCTGTGCTTCTTCTGACAGCTCCGGGTCACGAAAACGAAAGATTTCATGCACATTAACGTCTTTCCAATACTTTTTGTCCAGCCAATAACCATTGTAGAAAAGACTCCGCGTTGTTTCCTCGTCGGAAACAATATGCGTAATCTCAAGCAAACGAGCAAGCCTACTGATACAATCGGTTATGAAATGATGTGGAGGAAGCGAAAGGTCGAAAATGCTATCCAGCTGAAAGTCAGAATGCTGGCATAAAGAACCAGACCAATAAGCCCCGTAAATATTTTGATGAGGATATTGTCGGGCCAGATACTGGCTGAAAGCATAGATAAACATTTGGTTGCCCAAGCCTCCTTGAAAATTCACGATTTTCATCCTCTTGATATCTCGTTTAACGCCTTGCTACTTACTTCTCCCTCAATTGAAAACCTTTAAAAATTTAATTTGATAGGAATAATCAACCGATAAGTTTGAGCAAATAAGCACACTTCTCGGGATTACCCAGCGTCTTTCCCTTATCGTTTGACAGTTTTACACAGTCGTGCCACTCACGTTTTTCCGTAATACGCATACGTGTAAGCTTTACAACAATGTTCATCGGCGCACAGTTTTCCACATCACATGTAAGAAAGGTTCCCATACCGTAACTGTCTTTCATCCGGCCGTTTACGAACTTGTGTATTTTAATGGCGCGGTCAACATTCAGACCATTGCTGAACACAACCTGCTTCGTTGCCGGGTCAATGCCAAGACTTTTATATTTGGAGATTATCTTTTCCGTTTGTTCTTCCTCACTTCCACTGTCTACGCGCAACCCCGAAAACATCATAGCCATACGCTTCGAAAGGTTACTGAAGAACACTTTGTCGCCAAAACAATCGTATAAGAATATACCATTATCGCCATCATATACGTCGCTGAATTTCTTCATTACATTAAAATTGCACTCGTAAATTCCGCTTACGTTCTCTTCAAATTCGATGAGCTGATGGCTCATGGTGCCTATAGCGATGAGGTCATACTTCATGGCAAAGTATACATTGCTTGTGCCGGTGAACTTTCCTGTCCATGGATGGAAACCGTCTGCATCCTCATAACCGCCCTGCTGATAAACCTCTTTCATGGTACGTATGATGCCATCCTGATGGTCGAATGAGAATCGGCGCCGTGTTCCCATATCACCAAGGATAAGTCCGTTCGCAAGAATCTTCCTGGTTTTATCGGCTGCACGCTCCATCTCTCTTTGCGGATTGTATCCCTTCGTGTCACCTCTTAAAATATGCATTAGCTCAGAAACAATGCTCAAGATGGGCATTTCCCACATGATAGCAGAGTACCATTTACCACGCACACTGATATTAAGATGCCCCTCCGGCGTTTGCGAAACCGTTACTTCATGTGGGTTGAACCGGTAGCCTCGCAGGAAAATAAAGTACCATTTGGGCAGATAATACATCTTTCGCTGCATGAAAGCAATCTCTTCTTCTGTGATGGTTACCTGTGGCATGTAGCTAAGTTGCTCGTTCAACAGTTCAGCAAAGCCCTTGGGATAAACCGTACCGTTGCGGTCAAAAAAGGTATATTCCACTTCTGCCCGCGGATAGGTCTGAAGAACATAATACTGACAACTGAACGTATATGCGTCGTTGTCGGTCAGATGCCTGATGATTTGTTGCATGAATTCTGTCGTTTATGATTGCACAAAACTGCTAATATCTCTGCTATCTGCAAAAGTAACAATATTGTTAGAGAATGTAGCGTTGAGCGAAAAGAAAAAAGATTATACTACCCGTCAACAGAATTCATTTAGAACATACATGTACCCGCAGACAAATGCTGCCCCTCTTGCTCTCTACGGTAGGCTTATATTCGCAAAAAAGGTGCCGGAACATCTGTCAAACCATATTCTATATTGATTATTGACAGACGCTCCGGCACCTGATATACAGAAAGAAGTGCTGCTTTGCAGCACTTCTTTCAAATATTATTGCTCAACAAATTTTATCTTCTTATCCAAGTCGTCAAGACGCGCTTTCATTTTCGCAATCTTCTTTTCAAAACAATTTAATTTCTTCTGACTTTTAGCCAACTTCTTGTTGATAGACTTAGCTTCCTTCAGACGCTTGATAGTGGTCTTTGCATCCTTAACAGTGCTTGATGCGTTGGTTGTGTTGAATTCTGTTGTTGCTACATTTGCTTCAGCATTGATGTCAGCAGCTTTCTTGCTGAGTTCGACATTGTTTGCCTTCTCTTTTTCGTAATCTAACTTCAGTTTGTTTAACTCTGTAGTCATCTTGAGCACCTTCCGATGTTCTTTCAGAGTGTCAATCTTTTCACTACTAAAAGAAGAGGCACAAGATACAAAAGACAACGTTATTAACCCTAAAAAAAATAATTTCTTCATTACCATAAAATTTAAATTAATATTGCAAATATATACGATTCTCTTTGTTTCTGCAAATTTATTAACAGAGAAATGCACAATTTAAGTAAATGATACCTGTGTGCTGTTATTGTGACAAATCCCCACCTCTGTCCCAGAGATGGGGATTTGTGCTAACCTAAATACTAATCTTTCAAATCGCCTTGAAAGTAACTAAAACCTAATTGAAAACCTAAAAACTAACTCTTAAACCTAAAACCTAAAAACCTATATGAAACAATCTACTAATTTAAGCCTATTGAATCAATGTCATCAGGATTGTCTTCTCGCGAAGAACTTGTTTCCTTTTGACGATGCAAAGGTATGAAGAATCTCCGCACACGACAATAGAAAGAGCCATGAAAACTGTATTTTATGGCTCTTTATTGACTTAAATCAAAGTTTTGTGTGCGCACACAGTGTGTTTTTATTGAAGTTTCATCCTGAGAAAGCTCAACAGAAGTTTAGAGGCTACATCGTGGCCGCCTTGTCTTTACATCGTAAAGGGTTTGTCTTTACGACGTAATCGTTTTGTCTTTACATCGTAAAGGGTTTGCCTTTACATCGTAATCGTTTTGTCTTTACGTCGTAATCGCCTGGCCTTTACGACGTAATTCTCAAGAGGTTACATTTGAAGAGTTAAGAAGCTAAAGGAGAATAGAGGGGTTAAGACTATATCAGGGAGACTGCAAAAGGTTTTTCCGGTTTAGAAAAGACACTGGTCTTAACCCTTTTAGCTCCTTGCAACCTAACTCCAGAAAACCGCCCTTGGGCTCCTTGAATATAAAAAAGGCCGGTTATTTATTGAGTTTCCACGTCACGCCGTCCTTGGTATCGTTTACCTCAAAGCCTGCATTGGCGAGGGTATTCCGTATCTCATCGCTCGTCGCCCAGTCCTTAGCCTCCTTGGCTTGCTGACGCATTTTCAACACCATATCGACAATTTTGCCATAGGCTTTCTCGCGTTCGGCGTTGTTTGCACCCTTATTGCTCTTCAATCCCAGAAGGTCGAAGGTGAAGAGGCGCATGGTATCGCCAAGCTCTTTCAGGTCTTCTGCCGATATCTTTGCTTTGTGATCGAGCAGCAAGTTCACCACATGGCATGCCTCAAACAAGGCGCTGATGACGAGCGGTGTCTGCAAATCGTCGTTCATGGCGTCATAACAGCGCTGGCGAAGCTCACGTACGAACTTCTGCGTATCGGGCTGCGAACCTTTCGATGGTTGTATACGGTCGAGATTTGCGAGTCCGTCCATCAGTCGCTCGTAACCCTTTTGGGCGGCCTTTAAGGCATCGTTCGAGAAGTCGACAGTGCCGCGATAGTGGGCCGAAAGGATGAAAAAGCGGATTGTCATCGGCGAATAGGCCTGGCCCAAGCTCTCATGTTTGCCCGTGAAAAACTGCTCAAGGGTAATGAAATTGCCCAGGCTCTTGCCCATTTTCTGCCCATTGATGGTAATCATGTTGTTGTGCATCCAGTAGCGAACCATCTGGTCGCCCTGGCTTGCAACGGCCTGAGCAATCTCGCATTCGTGGTGAGGGAATATCAAATCCATCCCACCGCCGTGTATATCAAAGTGGTTTCCCAGGTACTTTCTTCCCATAGCCGTGCACTCGCAGTGCCATCCGGGGAAACCGTTGCTCCACGGACTCGGCCAGCGCATGATGTGTTCGGGCTGGGCTTTCTTCCAAAGGGCAAAGTCTACCTGATTCTTTTTCTCACCCACTCCGGCCAGTTCGCGGCTGTTGTTAATCATATCGGTGAGGTTTCTACCCGACAAGATGCCATACTTATGATGGGTATTGTATTTCACAACATCAAAGTAAATGCTGCCGTTGCTTTCGTAGGCATATCCGTTTTTCAGGATTTCCTTCACCAGTTCCTCCTGTTCAATGATATGCCCCGTGGCGTGCGGCTCTATCGATGGCGACAGCACGTTCAGCTCTTCCATGGCTTTATGGTAGCGGTTGGTGTAGTGCTGGGCTATCTCCATCGGCTCAAGCTGCTCGAGGCGAGCCTTTTTCTCTATCTTGTCGTCGCCCTCATCGGCATCGTGTTCAAGGTGACCCACGTCGGTTATATTGCGCACATAGCGCACCTTATAGCCCAGATGGCGCAGGTATCGGAACACAACGTCGAAGGTAATAGCCGGACGGGCATGCCCCAGATGCGGGTCACCGTACACCGTCGGGCCGCAAACATACATACCTACGTTGGGTGCATGCAACGGCTTGAAGAGCTCTTTGCTTCGCGTGAGTGTATTATAAATCAACAGTTTCTGTTCCATGATGCTCTGTTTTTTGTCGTAATGTTCTTCCTGCAAAGTTAGTGATTATTCTTCGAAAAGGGCATAGGGGTAGGTCGCGAATATGTATTTTTACGGGCTAAAGGGGCCTTTTTCTCCAAAATATATGTATCTTCGCGCGCAGTTTAAACCTTACAACCCTTATGAAATACAGAAGATTGACGGCAGCCGAGGGCGCTGCCATGATAGAAGATGGCGTTACAATAGGCTTCAGTGGCTTTACACCGAACGGCATTCCCAAGGCTGTTATCCGCGAAATCAGGAAGAAGGCCGAGGCGCTTCATGCCGAAGGCAAGCCCTATCAGGTCGGAATCGTGACGGGAGCCTCGGGCTGCCAAAGCCTTGAAGGCGACATGGCGAAGGCTCATGCCATCAAGTTTCGCGGGCCGTTTTCGACGAACAAGGATTTCCGTATACACACCAACCTGGGCGAAATAGACTATGAAGACATGCACCTCGGGCACGTAGCCGAGCGCCTCCGCCGTGGTTACTACGGGCCTATTGACTGGGCTTTCATAGAGGTTAGCGACTTAGAGGAGGGTGACGACGTATGCAAGGCTTACCTTACCACCGCTGGCGGCATCGTGCCTACCATTGTACGTCTGGCCAAGCACGTCATGATTGAGTGGAATCACTTCCATAATCCCAACTCGAAATGCCTTCACGACGTTTACGAATGCAAGGAGTATCCCGACCGCGAACCGATACCAATGCTGCACGTCGGCGACCGCATCGGCACCGATTATGTGGAGATTGACGCAAGGAAAATTGTAGGAGTGGTCGAAAGTAACATCCCCGAGGAGGCACGTGCCTTTAAGGCCGTCAATGCCGAAACGCAGGCCATTGGCGAGAATGTCGTCGATTTCTTTCTGCGTGACATGCGTGCAGGCCACATCCCCACGTGCATGTTCCCCATACAGAGCGGCGTAGGGGCAACGGGAAATGCCGTGCTCGAGGCCATCGGTACGTGCGAGGGGCTGCCGCCTCTTGAGGTGTTTTCCGAGGTGGTTCAGGACGCAGTTATCGACCTTATCGAGCAAGGGCGCATCACGCAAGCCTCTTGTACGGCCATGACCTGCACGAACGAGAAGATTCAGCACGTTTACCAGAACATGGAATTCTTCAGGAAACACCTCACCCTCCGCCCAAGCGAGCTGGCCAACGGCCCCGAACTTATCCGCCGTTTCGGCGTGATAGCCATGAACACGGCGCTGGAGTGTGACCTCTACGGCAACGAAAACTCGAGTCATATATGCGGTTCAAGTCTGATGAACGGCATTGGCGGGTCGTGCGACTACGAGCGAAACGGGTCGGTAAGCATCTTTTATACGCCGTCGACAGCGAAAGGCGGAACCATCTCGGCCATCGTACCGATGTGCTGCCATGTGGATTCTACCGAGCACGATGTGGACGTAATCGTGACCGAGCAGGGCGTGGCCGACTTGCGTGGCAAGGGTCCGGTGCGGCGCGCTCACGAAATAATAGAACACTGTGCCCACCCCGACTACCGCCCTCTGCTTCGCGATTATCTCACGCATGTGGCACCCATGGGGCACGAACCTCAGAGTATGACGGCGGCTTTGGCCTTTCACGACACTTTCCTGCGCAAGGGAGACATGCGCCTTACCGATTTCGGCGAATATCTTAAATAGCGCTTTCACGCACCCGTAACGATACAGAAAGGTCTGAAAAAGCACGTTTTCGATGCTGTTTTCAGACCTTTTTCCATGCCCCCGACCGTGGGAGGGCGCCGACTTTGCATCGTCATGATGACGTTACGGCGGCCGAAGTACGCATGTTACGGCAGTCGCGGTACACGCGTATGGCGCCCGTGGTACGCATATTACGGCGACCGCCGCACAATCGGCAAAAGGCCGAAAAGGGGGCAGAAGTACACAATGGGCATTTTTCTGAAAGCCTCTGCATCGTTGCAGTTTATCATCTATACTGGACAGAAGCACGCAGTGGACATTTTTCTGAAAGCCCCTTATCGGTCCGCGATTTCTGTATAAATATACATTCCCATCCCTGCCGAACCGCCCCCTTTCCTATAAAACAAAAGCTCCCGAAAGCCGCAAAGAGCTTTCGGGAGCAGGCCTATGCCGGAAGCAAAAGGGCCTCGGTCATGACCTCGCTTTCCGACATGGTATTATTTTTCTTCCGTTACAGCATCATCTTCTTTGTGTTATGGTATCATTCTCCTTTCGTTATGGTATTATTTTCCTTACATCAAGGCATTATTTTACCAATGCAGCCATGGGGTTCCGAAGCCCTTCGACATTCGTCATAAAGGCTTTGGCCGAGCCGAATCGCAGGTGAAGGTCGAGCCGGACAGGCACGTGGTTATCGTCGTCAGAGACGAAAAAGTCGCATATTGTCTTCTCTTTCTTTCCGTCTTCGCGCTCAATATACGCCAGTTTCAGGCAGCGGTAGGTGTGCCCATTGTCGGCTTTGACGTTCACCTTTCCCTTATATCTCAGCATGGCGGGGTAGCGCTTTACGCCGTCGGCAATGGGAAAGTGAACCGCCGTACCGTTCTGCCAGCCCGACGGATTGAAAGAACGGGCGCGCATAAATATACTCATCATGTCGTAAACACAGTCGGAATAGGTATGCTGTACCCACGTATGGGTGCCGTCATTATGCTGTCGATGCTGGCGCACATGGCACTTACCGTCGGGATATGAGTAAAAGGCCTCGTCAACGGTATAGCGTTTTCCCTCGTGCGCTCCCTTGCGATAGTAGAGCGGCGCCATCTCAAGGCTGTTGTAACAAAGCAGTGTATCGCGCAGAATAAAGAACTTGTCGGCCTTCTTGCTGCCGCGCGTGATGAGGCTTCCCTTATAGGCGGGGCGCTTGTCGTAGGTGCTCTGAACAATGTCGAACGTCGCCGTACCGGCCTTTACCCATACAAAACTCCAGTTATAATAAAGGTTATACGTAAGGCTTTCGCCCGATTTGAAGGCCGTGTTCTTGTACGTACACTGCGCCTGAAGGGCGTTCGGAGCCAGCAATAAAAGCAGGCTTAGTAACAGAATCTTCAATGTTTTCATATCGTCAAGGCTACATTTAGTTACACATTACTTATTTATTACCCTATTGTAATTAAAGACGGGGCCGGACAAACGAAAGTTACACGCGCGGCCTTATCTCGGTATATATTGTATTCCAAGCTCCTGGGCGCGCTTGATGTTGCGGTGCTGTATGCTCTTTTCCTTGTCGGCCTTCTGCTTTTTCACGGCTTCGGGCTTCTGCTGATAGAGCGGACGGGCCAGTGGATTCCACGTAAGCGTGAGGTCCCACTTGGCGCGGCACTCAATCTCGTCGGGGTCATAATAAACCTCTTCAGGCTGACGGTCGGCGTCATAATCGCCTGTATCCCACCTCTTGTTGTTGTTGGCGTCGATAATGATGCGCATAAAATATTTGCCCGGCTTAAGGTAATAGAACTCGGCCTGCCCGTTGTCGGTGTACACTTCTTTCACCATCTTGCCCCGTCCGTCAAGCAATTGGGCGATGATATGCTTGCCCTGCATGCCGCTTAACGTCATCAGCAGCGAGGCATAAGCGTCTTCGGAGCGCACTTTCAGGCCCTGCTTGAGCTTGCCCGACACCGCACCGTAGATGGTTTGAAAGGCTGTACTGTCGGCCTCAAGACTGTATTCCGTGCCCGGTTTCCACGCCGCCTTGAGCCGATACTCCTCATTGCTCACGCGCTGCAGCTCGTAAGGTTCTCTGTACCACAGCGAATCGCCGGCAGGATGTGAGAACAACCGCAGGTGCATCGTGTCGACATTCATAAGCGGTTCTTTCGAAACGAGACTCACATTCTGATCGGGATCCATGTCTCCTGACGGTGTAATTTCGAGCTTCAAAGGCTCTGCAGGCATCGTCGTTTGGTAAGGTTCGCCGCGCTTTTTCAGCTTATCCTGCTTCTTTTTCCATTCGTCAAAGGCCTTCTGTTTGTCCTTTAAGCGCTTCGAATAAGGCACTTTTGACAACAGCTTTAGCGTGTCGACGTGCTGCCTCAACACGCCCGTCGAGTCGGTAATATTGTGTGTAAGCGCAATCTGTAACGTGTCCTGGTTCACCAATGCCGTATCACGAAGCCAGTAGGTTACGGTGTCTTTGCGGGCCGATGACTCAATGATGAACGCATCCTTTGCATTGAAATTCAGCCCTCTGACGTCAGGAAGCACCGAGTCGCCATACGTATAGAAGAGGGTAAAACGATTGGCTTCGGGGCGCTCGCTCTTGAGAAGGTAACGGTCTGTAACAATTTCGTTGAAGGCCCGCAGACATATATTGTCGGGCATAAAGTGAGTATAGTTTACCTTTTCAATGCCCGCGATGTGCAGAGAATCACGCCAGAGCGTGTCCTGACGGACGTCGGGACGGAACGACGGCTCAATAATGTCGTGGTTAAAGGCCAGCATTTCACTGTGCTGCTTGAAAGAATAGTCGCCGTCTGCGTCCTGAAGGGCATAGACTCTGTACTTGCCGGGTGCGACGCCGCGGATGACAAAATGTCCCCTTGAGTCAGTACGCGACACGCGAAGCATGGGTTTTCGCCTGAAAGCCGAATCGGAAAGGTCGGCATAAAGCCCCACAAGAATGCCCTTTACAGGCTCCAAATCCGAGGCCTGCACGACGTATCCGGCCACCTCCAACGTATCTATATGGTCGCCCGTTGAGAAGCTATAGGTGAAGTTTCCCAGCGGATTGCCCTCGTTATTATCGCTGATAGCATTCGAAAAATCGATGGTATAGGTGGTGTTTGGCTGCAGTTTGTCAATCAATTTTACGCTGATACTCTTGCCCTCACCCTTTATTTCGGGCACCTCCAGCTGCGGCGGAGACACCACAACGTTTTGTGTAGGGTTGTCAATCTTGACGAATTCGTTGAAGTTTATGCGAATATGACGCTTGTCTACATGGGTAGATTTCTCTGCCGGTATGGCGCCAACGACGCGCGGCGGCGTCTCATCGTACCAGCCTCCGTCGGGTGCTCCCATCCTGGCGCAGGAGTAAAGCATGGGCGTGGTAACGCAAGCCGTGAGCAAAGACAAAAGTAACGGCAGCGAAACTCCGCCACGGCGGGCCAGCCGTCTCAATGTAAGGAGCATCCCTCCGGCCTTTTTAATTACTGCCATTCCATGATTTTTATCTTTCCTCATCATGCCCATCATCTTTACCTGTTGCCGTTTACGGCCGCTCGTCACGGCCTTTTTATATTCAAAATCTCCGCTGAACCGTGCAGCCTTTTAATCTTTTAATTCTTTAATTCTTCAATTTTTTAATTCTGATTAAGCTCCAACAGCTCGTCCATGTTCTTGCGCGAGTTGCTCAACCGCGGCACTTTGTGCTGGCCTCCGAGCTTGCCTTTGGCCTTCAGCCAGTCGTTGAACAGTCCCTCGCGCGCCTTTACCACCTCCAGATGCTGTAAGGTAACGTCGTGCGAACGCTTGGCTTCGTAGTCGGAATTAATCTGTTGGAGACGACTGTCAAGGCAGTCGCTGAACTTCTGAAGGTCGTCAGGCTCCTGCGAAAACTCAATCAGCCACTGGTGACGACACTTGGCATTCTCGTCCATATAGACGGGCGCAGCCGTATATTCCAGCACCTGGGCGCCGGTTTGCTGACAGGCATAGGCCAGTCCCCTTTCGGCATTGTCCATGATTAACTCCTCACCGAAAGCGTTGATAAAGTATTTTGTGCGGCCTGTAATGACGAATTTGTACGGCCTCGTCGACGTAAACATTACGGTATCACCTATCATATAGCGCCACAATCCGCACGAAGTGGTGATGACCATAGCATAGTTCCGCCCCGTTTCCACGCCCTCGATGGGCACCACCGTGGGGCTTTCGGCGTTCACTTCCTCCAAGGGAATGAACTCGTAGAAAACGCCATAGTCGAGCATCAGCAGCATTGCCGTGTCGTCCGGATTGTCCTGAATGCCGAAGAACCCTTCAGAAGCGTTGTACGTTTCCATGTAATGCATGCGCGGAGAACGTATGAGTTGCTCATACTGCTTGCGATAGGGCCCGAACGCTATGCCCCCGTGGAAGAACACTTCCAGATTGGGCCACACCTCTTCTATATGATTTTTACCCGACAATTCCATCGTTTTCACTAACACACTCAACATCCACGAGGGTACCCCTGACAGGTTCGTGACGTTAGCCGTCAGGCATTCACGCGCGATGCGTTCGCGCTTAAGCTCAAAGTCGGACAGCAGCGCCGTCTGCTTCTTAGGCACGCGAAACAGGTTGGCTATGGGGTTGATGTTCTCAATCAGTATCGCACTGAGGTCGCCTACCAGCGAGCCTTCAACGTTATAATTGGGCGAATGGCTGCCGCCCAGAATCAGCGACTTGCCGTCAAACAGCCGACTCTGCGGATTATTCCGCAGGTACAGCGCCACCACGTCCGCCCCACCCTTGTAGTGAACATTGTGCAATCCGGCGTTCGAAACGGGTATAAACTTCGACTTGTCGTTCGTCGTGCCCGACGACTTTGCAAACCATTTCACCAGCCCGGGCCAGAGCACGTCCTCCTCTCCGTGGCGCATGCGGTCGATATCGCCCTTGAGTTCCTCGTAGGTATTGAGGGGAACGTGTTTCGCAAAGTCGCTGTAGCTGCGTATCCCGCTAAAGAGATGGCTCCGCCCGTACTCGGTTTCACGACCTTTCCCCACGAGATACCTCAGCACATTCTGCTGAAGCCTGTCGGCGTGTGTATAATGTTTTTCCAGCTCCTTCTGGCGCGGCATGAACAGTTTTCCCGCTATTTTTGTCAAGCCCATATCGGTGCAATATATCAATTTAAATGTACAAATTTACCCTAAAAACTTGAAACCGATATCTTTTTTAGCATTTTTAATAGCCCCTGCAGGCATCCCTGCAAATAAAAAATGATGACACCGCACAATGCCCCAGGGCTAACCATGAGCTGAACAGCCAGGGCCTACGCACCATAAATCAGATTAATTGACATAAAAAAACAAGATCCTCGCCTTTTACAACACAGGAAGGCCGACGGACGACAGGCGGAGCACAAGGTTACGACGGTCGCAGTACGCCCGTACGGCGGCCGTAGCACAAGCTGTATGGCGGCTGTGGTACGCACGTACCACGGCCGCCGTAAACGCAGCAAAAAACCGTACATTCTGTAACTTAACTTAAAATTTATTTGGAAAACATTTGTGAATTTAAGAATCTTTAGTTACCTTTGCCAAGATTTTCAAGG
>JABCNV010000032.1 GCA_013333935.1 Prevotella sp.
CTATTTGATATCACAAATATAGAATGATTCAATCGTTCTGTGATACAGAAGAAGTTTTTATTTAATGTTTTTTATAAATTTTGCCCCCATTTGGGTGTAGAGTACACCAAAATGGGGGTAAAAAGCTGCTGTAAGACTCTTATAGTAATGGGAAAATAGTGAGATGAGAGGGATATTTTATTCGATGAAAATTTCTGCCGATCCGTAGCATTTGTGGTGATTTTCGTCATAAACCACACAGAACTGGCCTGGCGCTACGCCATGAATCTTCTCATCAGAATGGATGATTGCCTTGCCGCCTTCGTCAATAACCTGCTTACCTGTTGGCTCAATCCATGCCGGATGATACTCCGGAGTGTGGCGAATTTTGAAAGTAATACGAATCCAATTGGCTGGTATGCCTTCAGGATTTTGCTCTTTTGCGAGTTCCGGAGCTGCGGTAAGGAGGTGAAAATCGTGCACAAAGAAGTTCTTTTTATAGGCCGTTTCGGGATCGTAACCGTGGCTAACGTAGAGAATATTCTGCGTAACGTCTTTCTTAATTACGAACCAGGGTCCTCCGCCAAGGCCGAGACCTTTGCGCTGTCCAATGGTATGGAACCACAAACCCTTGTGTTCTCCTATTTTCTTTCCGGTTTCAAACTCAATAATGTCGCCCGTCTTTTCACCGAGATAACGTCGTACATACTCGTTATAATCAATGTTACCGAGGAAGCAAATGCCTTGTGAATCCTTGCGTCGGGCATTGACAAGGTGTTCGCGTTCTGCAATAATTCTCACCTCATCCTTTACAAAATGTCCGATGGGAAAGATGGCTTTCTGCAACTGCCAGCCGTAGATCTGTGCGAGAAAATCGGTTTGATCCTTCACCGGATCGGGGCTGGTGATGAGCCATTTTTGCCCATTGATGACCTCGGTCTGTGCATAATGGCCTGTGGCTATAAGGTCATAGTCGTGCCCTTTCTTCTCATAGAAAGTACCAAACTTAATGAGACGGTTACACATTACATCAGGATTGGGGGTAAAACCTGCTTTAACCTTTTCCATAGTATAGCGTGTAACCTGGTCCCAATACTCGTGATGGCAATCAATTACCTGCAAATTGCACCCGTAACGGCGGGCTACGGCCGTTGCCATTTCAAGGTCTTCCTCCGAGTTGCAGTCCCATTCCTCCTTTTCTTCCGGGCCTATTTTGATATAGAAACAATCGGGATGGATATCCCTTTGTGCAAATTCGTGCACAACAACACTGCTGTCAACGCCACCCGAAAGCAACACGGCAATGCGCTTAGCCTTTAGTTTTTCGTAGTCAATCATGCTGTTTTGTCTCCTCTTTCTGCTCCTGTTCTTTCGTGGCTTCTTGCTTTTCAGCCATCTCCTGACGGGCCTTTTGTTGCAGAATGGCCTTGCGTTCTTCCTCCTTTTTCTTCAGTTCCTCCTGATACTTCTTTTCTTCAAGCGCCTGTAAATAAGCCTTTTCTATAGGGTCGTCCACCTTATCCATCTCACGAAACTTCTGTCGGACGTTTCTCAAATGCTTTTGATCGCGCCTGTATCGTGCGTCTAACATGCGGGCAAAATCAAAGGATGTCACCACTCCGGAACCGTTAGAGTTGGGAAGTATTCGCTTTTTCAACTCGTCAATACCTTCAGTTAACCTGCTCGAAGCGCTCTTTCCCCACACCGTTACTTCTTTAATACTCTTGTTCGAGGGTATAAGAAAGGTGGTGTCCTTGATTTCTTTGGGCAGCAATTTCTCAACAAGATAGGCCGAACGATACACGGTAAGCGTGTCGAATGTTTCGGGAATGTAGCATATTCCCCTGTAATTGGTAGTGTCGCGGTAGCCTTTTTTGGTGATGACAACGGCGTTACGCAGGGGAACGTGTGTCTCAATGTCGGCCACAACAAGCTTTTTCTTGGGTTGTTCTGCGTCCTGAGCCATGACTCTGAGCGTAGCAAAGAAGAATAGGATAAAGGTAAATGTTCGCATAATCAGGGGATAAAGATAACGATATTCCTTTGTCATGGCCTAATGAAAAAACATTATTTAATGAAGAAAAATACTTGTTGGCTGCATCCTTTTTGACATATCAGGCGGAGTAGTCCGCAGTCATGACTTTTTCAATCTGATTTTATACTCTGACAAATTGCTCCCAGTCGTCGCGGAATTCTGCGATATGCTGGTACAGAATATTGGCTCCTTCGCCCGTAAGTGCGCCGTCAGGCAATGGGCCACTGTTAATAGCCACGGTGAAGATATGTGCTGATGTACCGGCCCTGACACCGAGCGGAGCATTCTCTACCACAATGCCCTCCCAGGGATTCAATCTTCCGGCCTTGCATAGTCCGGTGAGATAGGGGGCAGGATTAGGTTTGCCGTGCTTCACGTCAAAGGCTGTTGTAATGTGCTCGGGGGTGAGGAAGTCGCTGAAATCGTCCATCAAGCGGTTGATCAACTGCCGTTGCGCACTGCCCGTAACGATGTTTACAGTAAGTCCTGAATCTGTAATCTTCTTCATCAAAGCCTTTACTCCGTCGAAGATCGGGGCCTCGGGCATACTATGATATATGCGTGCCTTCTCCTCATACATCCGTTCAGCCTCTTCACGCGTGATGTCACGCCCCTGCTGTTGCTTCACATAGCGCATGATTGTCTCAAAGCCTCGTGCACCTTCGGTAGCGTAGGCGTCGGCCTTTGTCATTGTAATGCCGAACTTTTTCATGGATTCTTCCCATGCGATGGCATGGTTAGGCATCGAGTCGTACAGCACACCGTCCATGTCAAACAGTACAGCTTTGGGGCTAAAAACGGGCTTTTCGTCGGGAAAGATGCGGACAATGCTGTCGTTATATTTACCTATAGCTTCCTGAATAAGATTCATAAGAAACATTATTGATGAAAATATCGACCCTACGAGTTGTCCGAATTCTTATCAGACGCCTCTGCAGGGTCGATGTTTATGTGTAAGTTTCGTCCACCTTTAAGGCAGGAACCAACTGTTATTTCTCGGCTGCAAGGCGCTCTTTGATGGCCTTGCTCTCTGCCTCGTAGCCCGGTTTGTTGAGCAATGCAAACATGTTTTTCTTGTAGGCTTCGACGCCAGGCTGGTTGAATGGGTTCACATTCTCGAGCAGTCCACTAATGCCACACGCCTTCTCAAAGAAGTAAATGAGTTGTCCTACGTAGTATTCGTTGAGCTGTGGAACGCTTAAACGCAGGTTGGGAACGCCACCATCTACGTGTGCCAGGCGTGTACCCAGCTCGGCCATCTTGTTTACTTCGTCAACGCGCTTGCCCTCAAGGAAGTTCAATCCGTCAAGATTCTCGTCGTCATGAGGGAACAGAAGCTTACGGTTTGGCTCCTCAACAGAGATAACTGTTTCAAAAATGCTGCGTTCACCCTCCTGTATCCATTGACCCATTGAGTGCAAATCGGTGGTAAAATCGCATGCAGCAGGAAATATTCCCTTATTTTCCTTGCCTTCGCTTTCGCCGTAGAGCTGTTTCCACCACTCTGCAAGGAAGTGCAGTTTAGGCTGGAAGTTTACTACGATTTCAATTTTTTTACCTGCCTCTGTGTACAGTGCCTGACGAGTTGCAGCATACTGAGCCGCAATGTTTTCGGCGAAGGGTACATCCTTTGCCACTGCTTTCTCCATGTCTTGTGCGCCACGGATAAGCGTCTTTATGTCGAAACCGGCGATGGCAATAGGCAGTAATCCCACGGGCGTAAGCACGGAGAAGCGTCCGCCTACATTGTCAGGAATGACGAAAGTTTTGTAGCCTTCCTTGTCGGCTGCGGCGCGTGCGGCACCCTTATGTGCATCAGTAATGGCAACAATTACGTCCTTAGCCTCTGCCTTTCCGCGCTGTGCCTCACACTGTTTCTTCAACAGACGGAAGGTAAGAGCGGTTTCAGTGGTGGTACCCGACTTTGAAATGTTGATCACACCAAACTTTTTTGTCTTCAGATAATCGGTGAGTTCGGCCAGATAATCTTCGCCAATGTTGTTGCCTGCAAAGAGTATTGCCGGGTTCTTGCCGTCAGCAACGAGCCACGAAAAGGCGTTACCCAGTGATTCAATAACGGCGCGAGCACCAAGGTAAGAGCCGCCAATACCGGCCACTACCACCACTTCGCACTTGCTGCGTAGCGTGTTTGCGCATGCCTGAACCTCGTCGAGGAAGGCCTCTGTCGTTTCAGAGGGCAGATGAAGCCAACCTAAAAAGTCGTTACCTGCACAGGTACCGTTCTCAAGTGCTTCCTGAGCGGCCCTGGCTTTAGCCTCAAAGCCTTCTACAGCACCCTTGGGAAGGAACTGGACGGCCTTGGTTGTGTCTAATGAAATACTTTTCATTGCGTTATCTTTATTTATTATTTAAATGAGTTTGTTAATCCTTTAATCTCTGTCATGGGGTTTGCATGTTCGTATAAAATACGATATACCGTATCGAGAATAGGCATGGGAACCCGTGCCTGACTGTTTATTTTCTCCATGCATTTGGCGCCATAGTAGCCCTCTGCTACCATTTCCATCTCTATTTGTGCTGCCTTTACGCTGTAGCCTTTACCTATCATCGTACCGAAAGTATGGTTACGCGAGAACTCAGAATAGGCTGTTACGAGCAGGTCGCCCAGGTAAACGCTGTCGCAAATGGTGCGTTTCATCGGGTGCACGGCCGTGAGAAAGCGCTCCATTTCCTGTATGGCGTTACTTAGAAACACGGCTATAGAATTGTCGCCGTATTTCAAACCGTGGCAAATGCCCGTAGCAATGGCGTATACGTTTTTCAATACTCCGGCATACTCTATCCCCGTGATATCGGGCGAACTTTTAACCTTGATGTAGTCGCAACGCAATATATCCATAAGCGCATCGGCTTTTTCGGTGTCACTACAGCCCACGGTGAGATAGGTAAGACGTTCCATTGCTATTTCCTCTGCGTGCGAAGGACCGCTGATGCAGGCCAGATTCGCGTAAGGAACACCATAATACTGATGAAAGTATTCTGAACAGATGAGGTTCTCATCAGGTACAATACCCTTGATGGCAGAGACGATGAACTTGCTGCGTAAGTCAGTCCGGAGCTTGCTCAGATGGCTTTTAAGATAAGGCGACGGCGTGACAAAGATAAGCGTATCGTGGCTTTCGGCAATGCGGTTGATGTCAGAAGAGAAGTCTATTTCGTCCACGTTGAAGTGGGCATAGCTCAAGTAGGCGGGGTTATGGCCTAAGCGCTTGAAGTCGGCTATGCGGTCATCGCGGCGCATATACCACCCCATGCGGTGCGTGTGCCCCGCTATTATCTTCGCAATGCCTGTGGCCCAGGAGCCACCGCCTATAATGGCAATCTTTCCTATATTATACATAAACAGCCCGTCTCCTTGCAGAGAGGAGACGCTTTTCATGTCAAGCCCTGGCCCCGTCAATCCATTTCTGGATATCTTCTAATGATGGACGTTCGTACCCGAGCTTGTACTTCTTGTTTATTTCCGTCATTTTCTGCTGCAGTCCCTGTGCCTTCTGGTCTCTGATGTCGGATATCAGGTTGAAGCCAGCCTTACGCAGAACGTACACCCAGTCTTCGGAAACGCCGAGCTTTGCCCATTCCTTCACCGGGCTTTGCGGCATTTTTACCTCGGGCTTCAGCTGCGGGAAGAGCATCACCTCCTGAATAAACTCCTTGCCTGTCATCAGCATTACCAGACGGTCTATTCCTATTCCTATTCCCGATGTCGGCGGCATGCCATACTGTAAAGCACGCAGGAAGTCGTAGTCGATAACCATTGCCTCGTCGTCTCCCTTGTCGGCAAGCTTCATCTGGTCGACGAAACGCTGTTCCTGGTCTATCGGGTCGTTCAGCTCCGAATAGGCATTTGCCAGCTCCTTGCCGTTGATCATCAGCTCGAAGCGTTCGGTAAGGCCGGCCTTTGAACGGTGCATTTTCGTCAGCGGACTCATTTCAACGGGATAGTCAGTAATAAAAGTGGGCTGTATAAAATTGCCTTCACAGAACTCGCCGAAGATTTCATCGATGAGTTTTCCTTTGCCGAAGCTCTCGTCGATACTTTCCATTTTCAGCTTGTTAACGGCAATGTCGCGAATTTCTTCCTCGCCAAGGCCCGTCAGGTCGTAGCCTGTTTTCTCCTTGATGGCGTCGAGAATGGGCAACCGTTTGAACGGTGCCTTGTAGCTTATCACCTTACCGTCGGGATAGGTTACCTCGGGTTTGCCGTTTACGGCCACGCAAATGGTTTCGAGCATCTGCTCGGTAAACGCCATCATCCAGTTGTAATCCTTGTACGGTACGTACAGTTCCATGCAGGTAAACTCGGGGTTGTGCGACTTGTCCATGCCCTCGTTGCGGAAGTTCTTGCCTATCTCGTACACGCCGTCAAAGCCTCCGACGATGAGCCTTTTGAGGTAAAGCTCGGTGGCTATGCGCATGTACATGTCAATATTCAGCGCATTAAAGTGGGTGATAAAAGGCCTTGCGCTTGCACCTCCTGCAATAGATTGCAGAATAGGAGTCTCTACTTCCGTATAGCCGCGGTCGTCAAAGAAGCGGCGCATGGTGCGCAGCACGGTGGCACGATTGAGGAAAGTGTCTTTCACGCCGTCGTTCACGATGAGGTCTACATACCTTTGGCGGGCACGTTGCTCGGCATCATCAAACTTGTCGTAGGCCACGCCGTCCTTATATTTCACCACGGGCAGCGGCTTAAGCGATTTGGAAAGCAGCCTGATATCCTGCACATGAACCGATATTTCGCCCATCTGCGTCTTGAAAACATAGCCTTTAACGCCTATGATGTCGCCAATATCGAGAAGTTTTTTAAACACTTTATTGTACAGGTCCTTGTCTTCAGTAGGGCAGAGGTCGTCGCGCGAGATATACAATTGTATGCGTCCCTTGCCGTCCTGCAGCTCTGCAAACGACGCCTTTCCCATGATTCGCTTGCCCATCAGGCGGCCTGCGATGGTTACTTCGCGCTGTTCGTCGTCTTTGAAATTGGCCTTGATGTCGTCGCTTGTGGCGTTTACGGCAAACTCTTCGGCGGGATAGGGGTTGATGCCCATATCGCGAAGCTCCTGTAAACTCTGGCGACGGCCAATCTCCTGCTCACTTAACTCTAAAATGTT
The DNA here is from genome assembly GCA_013333935.1 of Prevotella sp. Classification (GTDB taxonomy): domain Bacteria; phylum Bacteroidota; class Bacteroidia; order Bacteroidales; family Bacteroidaceae; genus Prevotella. The sequence continues at coordinate 7,150 of JABCNV010000032.1, forward strand.
CATTGTGTCGTTATATTCGAATTCTGTTATTGTCTAAGGTGCAAATTTACGAAAAAAGAATGAAACTACTGGCTTATTAGTCTTTTTTATGGCCGCCGGCGTACCATTCTTTCTGCAGGAATCGTTATATTTGTAACCGTAAACATACTGCTATGAACATAGAAAAGCAAAAACAGTTGGTCGAACGCGAAGACGGATTGTCGCGTACACTCGGCATGGAATATCTCTCAACGCCCGAGCCTGATACCTGTATGGCGCGTATGAAAGTGAACGAACTGAACCGCCAGCCGTTCGGATTCCTCTCCGGTGGTGCCACACTGGCCCTGGCTGAAAACCTTGCAGGCGTGGGCTCGTCGGCGCTGTGCCCGGGGAAGATTTGCGTAGGCATAAACGTCAGCGGCAACCATGTGCGCACCGTTGTTGAGGGACAGACGGTGACGGCCTACGGCAAGCTGCAGTTTAAAGGCCATACGCTGCACGAGTGGCAGGTGGATATTAAGGACGAACACGACGAACTGATTTCTACCGTACATGTAACCAACTATATCGTTACGCCTCCGCGGAAGAAATAATGTGCCGCAGAAAGCGTCCGACAGCTTGCTTTCTGAAATACCATTACAGCGCTGTAACAGGTGCCCGATGGCGTTACCTTTGTTTCTATGTAACGTCGTAGCGATGTTTTAGCGGTTTTTGCTTTGCTGCCCGCAGGCCTTATGCTCCTTATATAATGCTTATTTTGTGGCCTTATTGTAAAATTAATTCTGAATTTTCAGGCCTTTCTCAAAGTGACCAAATAGCGTGAAAACTATATGTTTTTTACGTTTCGGCACGAGCTTTATGCGCTGCGCGGTGGGGTGCCGTGCCCTTTCAGGGGTGCCACAGTGTAACCCATGTCACGCCTTTAGCCCGTAAAGGTGTTGCGTTTACGTTGTAGAGATGTCGCCTTTGCGTCGTAATCATCTGATGTTTACGCCGTAATCGTTTTGTCTTTACGCCGCAAAGGCGCTTCTTTCTTAATTTCCTCCTTTTATGATGATTTCCCGCTGTTTCGTAAATCACTGAATCTTAGCAGGTTAAGGAAATCGTCTGAGAATCGCGTATTTTCAGCCAATTGCTCGCTGTTTTGTAGAAATCGAAATATGAGCACGTTGTTGTAAATTTATTTCAATGCTGTGTCCCTCCGTTGGCTGTAGCCTCTCCTGCCGATGAATATATGATGTTGGCTCTGCTTATCCATGACAGAGGCACGGTTTTACCATCAGAATTTGCCAATAACGATGATGAAATTACGGAATAAAACAAGCAAAAAGGTTAAATAATTATAAAAATCATAGGGGGGGGTAGAGAGCGAAACCGTAATTTTTCTTATATTTGAAGTGAAGCTCTGGCGGCGCTTTACATACCGATTACATTGTTGGCTACGAGACATAAAGTTTAAAAATAAATCAAACGAAATAGCTTATGAAAAGAATTTTAGGTTTACTGGTATTGCTGTTACTGCCCTTCGGTCTGGCGACGGCACAAGAGAAGAATGGTTTTTATGTTGATTTTGGTGCGGGTTTCTCCAATGAGCTGGAGTTTAATTTTGCACAATTAACACCTGGTGTTGGCTATAAGTTCAGCCCTCAATGTGCTGTGGGCTTCCGCACTACAGTTCAAACAACCGACAGTTCGCCCGAAGCCCTTGTTTATACACCCTATGTAAGCTACACCTTTTTGAGGTTTGGGAATCTGGGTATAGGCACTGACGGCATGCTTTCGTTTGCAACAAGGAGGACCAATGACGACTCAACGATGGACCCTAACTACAAACCTTACAAGCCTCCATTTTTTGAAGGTGGCGTGAACATTGGTGCGTCGTATGACGTTTCAAGACATTTCGGTGTGTTTGTAAAGGGTTTGTTCTTAGGATATAGCAATACAGAGTACACCCATAAAGGCGCAGTGGTGGGCGACGGACGCTTTGTGTTCGATGCCAATTGGCGCAGGGTGATGCTGGGCGCAAGGGTAGTGTTTTAAGCATCAGGCCATTATACCTATGTATAAAAGGTTCAGGGCGCGGCCGTTACCGCGCCCTGAATGGTTGAAAAACGTTGGGATGTTCAGATAAAAAGGGGGTTAACCTTCGCGGAAAAAGTCGAGGGCTTCTTTTATTTCCTCCGCTGTGGCCGTCTGATTGATACGTATTTTACCGATGTCGGCAAGCAGCGTGAAGTTGATTTCGGCTGTAGTGTTCTTCTTGTCGTGCCGCATCAGGTCGATGAGGGCGTCGTAATGGTCGCAGGTAATGGGCAGAGTGCCGTAGTTTTCGCGGATGAAACGCACCGTCTGGTGCAGCTTTTCAGTGGGGAATCCTGCCTTTTTGGCCGAGAGATAAAGCTCACAGATAAGACCGAAAGCCACGGCATAGCCGTGTAATAACGGTTCGGTGTGCTGTTCGGCAGCATGCAGAAGCGAGAAGCTTTCAAAAGCGTGGCCGAACGTGTGCCCCAGGTTGAGCGACTTACGCAAGCCTTTTTCCAGCGGGTCGGCCTCGACAATGTTCTCCTTTACCTTTACCGACTGCCCCAGCATAGCCTGCAAACGCTTCAGGTCGGGCGTCTGCAGGTTGAAGTTTAACAGCTCGGCCCATGTGGATTCGTTGGCTATCAGGCCATGCTTCAGCATTTCAGCGTAGCCTGATAACAGGTTGCGCATGTCGAGTGTACGAAGAAATTCGGTGTTGATAATAACGTATTGTGCCTCGTTAAAGACCCCGATTTCGTTCTTCAGACCATTAAAATTGATGCCCGTCTTGCCGCCTACGCTGGCATCAACCATCGCAAGGAGCGTGGTTGGCAGGTTGATAAAGTCGATGCCGCGCTTGAAAGTGGACGCTGCGAAGCCGCCAAGGTCGGTAACCATACCGCCTCCGAGATTAATCAGCAGAGAGTGGCGCGTGCCCCCTCCTGCCTCAAGCTCGCGCCAAACATGGGCAAGCGACTCCAGGTTCTTGTTGGTATCGGTGGGTGTTATGCTGATAAGGTGTGCCCTTCGCAAACCTAAAAAGCGGCTGATAAGCGGCCAGCAATGCTGCCGTGTGGTATCATCGGTCAGTACAAACAGCTGTTCGTGCTCACACTCTGAGATGGCAAGGGCCAGCTCTGTGGCCATATTCTTTGATAAAATTACTCTCTGTTTCATAACATTTCTCTTCTGACATTCATCACAAATATAAATATAAATGCCTGATTATAGGAGTATTTGCATGAACAAATTAGAACTTTTTAAAACTAATGACATCGTTTTTGCGCACATGAAACGGTGGATGTGCAAGAAAAGTAAAAAAGTAAAAAGGTAAAAAAGTAAATAACGCAAGTTCAACATAGAACTGCAATCCCAAGTGCTGGTTTAGCTTAATAATCTATACCAGAAAACACCGAGGGGTTTGGGGGCGAGCAGCTCCCATGA
>JABCNV010000043.1 GCA_013333935.1 Prevotella sp.
CCAACTGGATGGAGGAAATAAGAAACAAGAATGCTCTCATTACCAACCATGCTGTCAATATAGCAGGGGGTAATGATCGTTCCACATTTTCTACCGGATTATCTTATACTTATCAGGACGGTATTCTGGGAAAGCCGTGCGAACCCAACTTCTCACGCTATACGGCACGTATCAATTCCGAACACAAGATTATACAACGCGGTAAGCTTGACGTATTTACGATAGGTGAAAATCTGTTATACGACTATACCCAAAACCAGGGAATATCTATCGGTGACAATTACGGGAACGATCTTCGCAATATGCTTCTCACGTCGCCTTTCCTGCCGAACCTGAATGCTGACGGAAGCTATCATTATGCCATACCATGGGAAATACGCGAGCCTAACCCGATAGCAAAGATGTATAACGTAAGCGGAAACAACCAGAGCAAGAGTCATGGCTTGAGGGCTGCGCTTTATGCTGTGCTGCAACCCGTCAAAGGCTTAAAGCTGAAAACCAATTTAGGCTTTACGCTCGGCGTTGATTCCTATCGCAGCTACACCCCCGTTTATAAGCTTTCAAGCAATGTAATGAACGACGCTGACAATGTTTACCAGAGCCTTTCTGCCGGATGCTCGTTGATGTGGGAGAATACAGCCAATTACGTTTTTACGTTAGGCGGCAAGCACCACTTCGATGCGTTGCTCGGACAAAGCATTGAAGCCGATGGCCTTGGCGAAAGCATCACAGGCTCTAACACCAATTCGCAGTTTGATGACTTCAAGCATGCCTATCTTGTTAACACGTCGGCCATCACTGCCCGCACAACATTGACGGGAAGTCCGTGGGGTAAAGAGACATTGGCTTCGTTCTTCGGGCGCGTCAATTACGATTATCAGGATAAATACATGGCCACATTTGTGTTGCGCGCTGACGGCTCAAGCAAGTTCGCCCGCGGCCATCAGTGGGGTTATTTCCCTTCTGTTTCGGCAGGATGGGTGCTTACAGAAGAGCCGTTTATGTCGTCAACGCGTAACTGGTTAAGCTTTTTGAAGCTGCGTGCAAGCTGGGGACAGAACGGAAACCAGTCGATACCGGGCTATCAGTATCTTTCTACCATCTCATTTACCAATATAGATTATACTTTTGGCAAAGACAAATCGGTGATCACTAACGGCGCTTACCCTGATATCTTAGCCAACCCCAATATTACCTGGGAGAAGTCAGAGCAAACCGACCTCGGCTTTGATTCGCGTTTCTTCTCGGGCAAATTGGGCCTTACTTTCGATTATTACATCAAGCGGACACGCGATTGGTTAGTGCAGGCTCCTATCTTAGACACGGCAGGTACCAACGCTCCTTATATTAATGGAGGCGATGTTCGCAACAGCGGTATTGAGCTGGCGTTGTCGTGGAACGACCAAATCGGCGATTTCTCTTACGGTGCCAATCTTAATTTTGCCTATAATAAGAACAAGGTTACGCGCATTGCCAATACTGAAGGCATCATCCACGGCGAAGCAAACGTGCTGAGTAACGGCACCGATGAGATATATCGTGCACAGGTCGGCTACCCGATTGGCTACTTTTACGGCTATAAAACAGCCGGAATTTTCCAGACACAAGACGAGATTGACCATTACACCGAAGCTAAATTAAGCGGTGCCCGTCCCGGCGACGTGATATGGGTAGACACCAATCACGATGGCGTTATCGACTTAAACGACCGTTGTATGATTGGCGATCCGCACCCCGACTGCACGCTTGGCTTCTCCGTTAACATGGCATGGCGCGGCTTTGACGTCAGTGCCACGATGAACGGAGCCTTTGGAAACCAAATCATGAAGTCGTATCGCTCGTTCGCTGACTACCCAAAGAACAACTTTACATCCGATATTCTCGACCGCTGGCATGGCGCAGGCACCTCAACCCGCTGGCCAAGGCTTACCTCAGGCACCTCAACCAACTGGCAATTCATTTCTGATCTCTATGTAGAAAACGGCGATTTCCTACGTATGCAGAACCTGACCGTGGGCTACGACTTTAAGCATCTCTTCAAAACGCTGCCCTTTGAACAGCTCCGTCTTTATTTTTCGGCTAACAATTTATTCACTATTACCGGCTATTCGGGCATGGATCCGGAGGTGGGTTACGGTGGCACCGCTGCATGGGCATCGGGTATCGACCTCGGCTTTTATCCCTCTCCAAGAGTGTATATGGTTGGTGTTAACGTTAAATTCTAATGAAAATGAAAATAAAACATATCGTTTTTGCAGCTGCCATGTTGCTGATTGCCGTCAGCTGTAACGACTTCTTAAGTACGGAAAACCTTACAAAGAAGAACAATTCCAACTTTCCCCGCACCGAAAGCGACGCGTCAAAGTCGCTCACCGGCTGTTATGCCATGCTGCGAAATATGACTGATGACGCTGAAGGACAGAACATTTTTATCGTATCTGAGGTGCTTTCCGACGACCGTTTCGGAGGTGGAGGCCCCGACGACAGGTATGCACAGGCACTCGATCATTTAAAAAAGTCGAGCGATAACATGTTTTCTGACCTTTGGAAAATTAACTACACAGGCATTTATCGCTGCAATATGCTGCTGGAATCGTTGCCCAATATCCATTTCAGCAGTCAGCAAAGCCACGATAAGATTGAGGGCGAGACCCGCTTCCTGCGCGCTTATTTCTATTTCAATCTGGCCAGGAGCTTCGGCCACATTCCCCTGATTACTACGTCTCAATCGGGTAACGAGCCGCAGGCCGAACCCGAAAAGGTATACGCCCAGATAGCAACCGACCTCAGAAAAGCCATCGATTTGCTGCCCGATACAAAGGCCGACGCGGCTCCCGACACGCAGTTGGGCCATGCTACACGGTGGGCTGCCGAAGGCATTCTGGCGCGTGTGTTCCTTTTCTACACGGGTTATTATCAGAAAGAAGCCCTGCCAACGCTCGATGGTACATTGTCGAAGACTGATGTTGCCGCCCTTCTTAAGGATTGTATCGACCACAGCGGGCATAAGTTAATGCCCGACTTCCGCAACCTCTGGCCTTATTCCAATCCCTATACGACGCCCGATTATCCCTACGCTGCGTCGAATCATCTCAGCTGGTACGGCGAAGACGGGGCCAATCTTGAAACTATATTCATGATCAAATACAGCTCAAAGGCCGTATGGGACGACAGCAACGCTCACCGAAACAATCAGGTCGACCTCTACTTTTCGCCGCGCGAAACCGACGGCAGCACCGAAAACAACTTCCCTCTGGGTATAGGATGGGGCTTCGGTCCCGTCAGTCCGGCTATGATTAATGACTGGCAAACGGCCGAGCCTGCCGACTTACGCCGCAAGGCTTCTGTCTTCGACGTGACCGATGAAGCACCCAATTACGTGTGGGGAGCTGACAAACAGTATAACGAAACCGGCCTGTGGCAGAAGAAATATTGCGCTATCGACGTGAAGGTTACTGATGCAGGCGGCAATGTAAGCTACGAAAACTATTCGAGAAAACTCTATCCCGGCATCGACCCCGACTATCAATTGAACAACATTCAGGACATTGTTGTTCTGCGTTTTGCCGACATTCTGCTGATGTACAGCGAGCTTACGCATACCGTCGACGGCATTAACGCCGTGCGTGCACGTGCCGGCCTGGCACCTATTACGGCGTATTCCGACAACGCCCTGCGCAATGAGCGTCGCTGGGAGCTTGCTTTCGAGGGCCTTCGCTGGTACGACCTTCTGCGCTGGCACATGGCAGGCGATGCACTTGCCCGTGAAAACGGCGTACCGATGCAGGATAATCTGGAGCATAAAACAATGGATATGTCCGACATTCGCCAGCGTGTTACCGATACCGGAGGCTTCCTTCAGATACCGCAAAGCCAGATTGACCTCTCCAACGGTGTGCTGAAGCAGAACCCGGGATGGACGGGAGACAACTTGTTGTATTAATAAAATAGAAGTAAAAACAATGAAACGATATATATTTTCAATCCTCATCGCATGCTCGGCACTGCTGTTTTCGTGCGAGCCTGTGGTTGATGACAGGCAGCTCGGCAGCGTCGTTGATGAAAGTGAACTTAAGCTCGATGTACACGCTACAACGCCGGGGGGCAACCAAATCGTCATGGTTAATAACACAAATGGCGTGGGTTCCTACTGGGATTACGTCATAGGACGCTCGGCTGCCGACCGCGACACGGTGCTTCTGCCTTTCCTTGGCGAGCAAACCATTACGTTTACGGGCCTCTGTGACGGTGGCACCGTAACCACAACACGCAAAATTAACGTTACGTCTATTGACCATCCCGTGGCCCGTGAGTGGAAATTGTTTGCAGGAAGCGGCCAGCAAGGTAAGAAGTGGACATGGGATAACACCGCCGCTGCTGTCTATGGCACGGGTGGATACTTAACTGAATTTGTGCCCGATTGGACGTCGGTTGCGCCTGCTAACGTTGATGAGAAAGACGGTTATATGGTGTTCGACCTTAACGGTGGGCCTAATTTTACGCGCTATGCCGCCGATGGTACGGTGGTTGAAAAGGGTACTTTCGCCTTCAACATGTCGTCGACGAAGAACAATCCCGACGACGGGTCGCAATGGAGCATAGGCACTCTCACCCTCACCGGGGCGACAGTGTTGAGCGGTCACATTTATGGCGCAACCGAACAACAGCATAAATTCGACATCCTTACGCTTGACGACGACCACCTTGTGCTCTGTGCCGCACCCGAAGGCACCGCTGCATGGGACAACGGTACGTTCTGGATATTCAAGCGTAAGAACTGAAACACTCCGGAATCTCAGTGCTCGTGCGCTTTCCCCACGTTTTATAAATCAGTGGGGCGCGGGGGTATGGAAGAATTACCCCATACTGATTTTGTTCTCCCCACGTCTTCCAAGTCCGCGGATTATGGGGGACTGTGCGCTTTGTTCCATCTTTTTGGCCGGAGATTGAAGTCGGAGACTTCACCGCTCCATAACCCCGTATCATCCCGCGCAGCGGGTGATGCGGGGTAAGTATAAGCGTGTCACTATACCGACTCCGGAGGAGTCGTCCGACGAAGACAGATATACCGTATCGGATTGGTGTAGTATCGGTTGCGTGTGTCTGCTTGTTTTTCTTTTCTATTGCAGACTTTATACGGCGTCTGGTGGCCGCCATCAGTCTGTACGGCGGTCGTGGAACGTGTGTTCGTCGGCCGTGGTACGCGCGTGTGGCGGCCGCCGTATGTTTGACAGAATTGAAGAAAAGAAGAAGATTTTGGTAAAGGTTAATCGTTCAGTCTTCCGAGCTCTCTTGGTTTATAGGACGCAAGTGAATATTCATACTCCCATGAATCCCAGATTCATAGGACGCTGTCAAGCGTTCTAACTGCCATACTCTCCGAACTTATGAGGTGCAAGCACGCGTTCATATTCCCATGAACCCTTTGCTTAGTGGGAAGAGGCACGGGAAGACGCTATTGTCGCAGGCGCTCCCTCAGGCCGCTGCTCTTCCGCAGATAGGCCATGAGGAGGAGCACGCTGAGGAAGCCGATGCCGAGCGATACGAGGTAGGAGACCGACGCAAACGTGTCATAGAGGCCGTGAAGTGTGGCCGGAATGGCGAGGGCGAGCACGTAGAGCACCTTGCGATAGCGCGGATAGAGGCCGGCCATGCCCACGAAATAGCCTGCGATGCCGCACCAGATGGCGTGCAGGAAGGGAAGAGACGTGAGGCGGGCAATGTTTAAAACGAAGGCCGTTACGTAGTCGGCCTGCATGTTTACCGTGGTCTGGTATTCCACTCCCTCAAATACACCGAAGGCTATTCCGGCCATCAGGCCGTAGTAAACCATCGTCTGCGGGAGCAGAGGCTCGCGTGAGCGGTGCTCGATAATGAGCAGCGGAAGCATCTTTGCCAGCTCTTCGGTAAGGCCTACGCCAAGTATGAACCCCACGACGCTGAAGGGAAAGGGGGCGTGTGTGAAAAGATAGAAGACGTTGAGCCGGTTTAATCCCGAGAAGATGACGAAGACACCGGCTTGTGTTAAGAAAAAGGTTGAGGCGGTTGTCTTCCATGAAACCTGTCGCGTGCGGAAGAAATAGGCGAAGAACAGGCCCCAAATCAGGGCGAAATAAAGCGATATGACGTAGAAGGCAAGGTAGCCGCCGACGGGGAAGAGCATGATAACCGACAGCCCTAAACCCACTCCGGCCAGGGCGAGAAGGCGTTTGTCTGCCATCAAACTGTGAGCCGCGAGGTCGGCATGCGGATAGATAAACTCGGCGCCTACGTGGGCAAGCTGTTTCGATAACGAGCCTCCGCTGGCCGCTTCGGCACGTATTCCCTTGCTCCGCAGCAGCTCTTCGACGGTTCCTTCGCGGCCTGTCGCGGCGTCTCGGGCCTTGTCGTGCAGCAGCAAACGGCCCTCACGCACGAACGATGCCACCGTAGGCTCGTCGTAAGGACCATAGTCGCGCATGTTCCGTGTAACGATAATCATCTGTCTTTGTTTTTAATTTGTGAAAGCAAATATACGAAAAAATCTGTCGTTTGTCACGAAACGGGCACGGGAATGGCCTTTTTGCCCGGTATCTTTGTTAATTTTACGAAAAGTGTAAAGGCGTATGGGAGTTTTGTTTATCTTTGTAAACAAGCTATAAAACTGTTGTGAAATGAAGAAGTTTTTGTTGAAAATTCAGGAAACAATCGGCCTGCGGGGCTCGGCTTCAGGCAGGAAGAGAGGGGGAAGGGCTGCACACGGTGCTCTCGTTGCCGTGCTTTCAGTGTTGATTTTTGCCTCTTGTACGGCACTGGGAATATCGTCGGGGGCGGCACTTAACCGCATACATCAGGGGCAAACGCCCGAGGAGGTGCACGCCATTATGAAGTGCCAGCCCGATTATCGTCGTTTTACCGAGGACGGTCTGGAGCAGTGGGAGTATCGCTTTAACCAACAGCAGAACGGCGATTGCGACGTGGTTCTGGTCAGTTTCCGCAATGGCCGCGTGGCGTCCATGGAAACATTTCCCTATGTTGCGCCCCGTCGTCGCGGGCCTCTGGGGCGGTAATTCACGGCTCCGGCATTGCAGAGGGCGGGGCTTTGCACGGTTTCCCGTTGCATGTTTCGCCATTTCCGCGCCTGAATGGCATCATCCGCAGACCCTAATGGCATCATCCTTGGACTTGAATAACATCCTTTTTTGGTCAGAACAGTATCATTTCCGTACCAGAATAGCGTCATCTTCGATTCAGAATGCTATCCTTTTCGGACCTGAATGACATAGTCTTTTCTGCCTCTGTACATAGTTTTTGCTGTGTCGAAACGAACAATCCCTGCCACGGTTTCGTCCGTAGCAGGGATTGTTGATATTGTGCTTTGTAAGCGTTTGCTTACTTCAGCTTGTTGTATCCATATTGAGCGTACTTGCCAAGCTCCTCTTCAATGCGGATAAGCTGGTTGTATTTGGCCATACGATCCGTGCGGCTCATTGAACCTGTCTTAATCTGTCCCGAGTTGGTTGCAACGGCAATGTCGGCAATTGTCGTGTCTTCGGTCTCGCCTGAACGGTGAGAAGTAACGGTGTTGTAACCGTGACGGTGAGCCATTTCAATAGCCTCGAGGGTCTCTGTAAGCGAGCCAATCTGGTTCACTTTGATGAGAATGGCGTTGGCTGCGCCCATCTTGATACCCTTTTCAAGGAATTTGGTGTTGGTAACGAAGAGGTCGTCGCCAACGAGCTGCACCTTATCGCCGAGGGCCTTAGTGAGTTTAACCCAGCCTTCCCAGTCGTTCTCGTCGAGGCCGTCCTCGATAGAAGCGATAGGATACTTGTTGCAAAGCTCCTGCAGATAAGCAATCTGCTGGTCGTCGTCAAGCTCTTTTCCGTTCGGGTCCTTGGGCATTCCGTTCTTGAGCTGTTTGTAGTTGTAGAACCATTTGCCGTTCTTTTGTGTGGCAAACTCAGATGCAGCGCAGTCCATGGCGATGGTAACGTCCTTTCCTGGCTCGTAACCGGCGTCCTTGATAGCCTGGCAAATGCTCTCGAGAGCATCGTCAATGCCGTTCAGTTCGGGTGCATAGCCGCCCTCATCACCTACTGCGGTAGAGAGCCCGCGCTTCTTGAGAACCTTAGCCAGGGCGTGGAACACCTCGGCACCGCAGCGGATAGCCTCTTTCTCAGAAGCGCAACCGCGGGGCTGAATCATGAATTCCTGGAAAGCGATAGGTGCTGAAGAGTGAGCGCCTCCGTTGATAATGTTCATCATCGGGATAGGAAGAACGTAGGTATTCGTGCCGCCGATGTAGCGGTAAAGGGGCATACCCAGAGCCTTTGCTGCCGTATGGGCAGCCGCAAGACTTACGCCGAGGATGGCGTTGGCGCCGAGCTTGCTCTTCGTTGCTGTACTGTCAAGAGCGAGCATTTTGTAGTCGAGTGCGCGCTGATCGAAGATACAGTCGCCCTTCAGAGCAGGTGCAATAACGTCGTTTACGTTGGCAACGGCCTTCAGAACGCCCTTGCCGCCGAAACGATTCTTGTCTCCGTCGCGAAGCTCGAGGGCTTCGTTCTCGCCGGTTGACGCACCTGACGGCACGCTTGCACGGCCCATGACGCCGTTTTCAAGAGTGATTTCTACTTCAACTGTCGGGTTACCGCGAGAGTCAAGAATCTCACGAGCATGAATCTTTTCAATTTTCATGATTTAATTTTTTATTTTAAAAACTACTAATGTCTGTCTACCTGCAAAAGTAATGCCATTCGGCGGGCTAACCAAATGTTTCAGTTGAAACATACGGCTCTTTTTAGTTTTTTTAAAAAAGGTGCTTTCCCGATATGGCAAATAGGCTGTGGCACCTGTGCGAAAGCGGTGCGGTCTGCGGCCGATTGCTGCTGTGTATAGCGTACCCGGCAATATGCGGCTCGTGCGATTACGGCGTAAAGGCCTGATGATTACGTCGTAAAGGCAAAACGATTACGATGTAAAGGCGTGACGATTACGACGTAAACGCGCGGCGATTACGGGCTAAAGGGAGGGGTAGCACACAGTAACGTTAACGGCTGTGAATCAGTCGGTTACCATTATCGCAAAACCCTTCAGGCAAGAAAGGGTTTTTCATTACGGCGTAAACGCATATAAAGCCTTTTACTCGGGGGCAAAATCATGGAATAACAAGATCTGCATGCACTCCTAATCCTGTTGTGGGCAACCGTGCGCGGGGGCGGCGTCACTGGAAGTCGATGAGGAACTCGGTAATGTTGTCGCTCTCGGCGAGGTTCAGCTTCTTACGTAGACGGTGGCGCGCGCCCTCCACGCCGCGCACCGTGAGGCCCGTAAAATGGGCCATTTCCTTGGTCGACATGTTCAGCCTGAGCAGCGCACAGAACTTCAGGTCGGTTGTCGTAAGCGAGGGATAGCGCTCGCGGAGGTTACGGAAAAAGTTGTTGTGAACAAGGTCGAAGTTCCTGCGGAACACCTCCCAATAGGCCTGATCGTCGATAGAGGCGCCGTAGAGCAAGGCGCGCAAGTCTCTGTTCATCTTCGGTTTACCGTTGTCGCGGCGCAGAATTTCCTGTCGCAGGCCGGTCAACTGCTGGCGGTGAATGGCGGCATCCATCGACAGCGAGGCCAACTCGCGGCTCTTGTCCTTGAGCTGTTCTTCGAGCAGGGCGTGCTGCTGCTCTTCTATAACGCGCTGGTGTTCGGCCAGACGCAGGTTCTGTTCGGTCTGGATGGCCTGCAGTCGGCGGGCCTGTACGCGCATCATTCTGTCCGTCCGCCAGCGCACGAACAGGTAAACAGCCGCAGCCAACAGCACGAAATAGAGAACGAAAGCAGGCCAGGAGAGCAGCAACGGGCGCGGACGGCTGAAGCTGAATGTGCACGCATCGAGCGTCTGTCCGGTGGCGTTCTTCACCTTCACCGTCAGGCGGTACGTACCGTAATGCAGGTTGCTGAACGTGCATACGGGCCTCTTAGTCTCCGTCCGGCGCGCTGGGCTGCCACCTTCGAGCTGCCATACGAAACGCAGGGCGGCGTTATCGTAGTTGGGAAACGATGCCGTGAGACTCAGGTTGCTGTGCACATCAGGGCAGCTGGCATCCAGGGGTACGGGGCGTTCTTCGCCGCTGGCCGTCATTGTAGTGGCTCGGGCCAAGCGCAAGCGACCGTAGGGGGTTCGGTGGTTCAGGCGTGAAAGGTCCATCCTTCCTACGCCGCCGTTCAGACAAAAAAACACGTAGCGACCGTCGACGCGCGTGCGGTTGGCATAATCGCTGCAGGTAAGGCCGAAGAAGGCCGACGGCAGGTCGTAGAGCTTACGGAAGCGCCCCGCGTGATACTCAATGTACATGTAACCCCTGACGGTTGAAAGCCAGTAGTGATAATTGTCGACGGCCGAAGCCGAGAGGATGTTTTCGCGGGCAAAGGCCGATAGCGACGGAACGGGAATGAAGCGTCCCGAAGGTGTAGGGGTATAGAGATTGCGGCCGTCGGAGAGCACAATATCGCCCCGAATCTTCATGACGAATATCTGGCTGTTGGCCTCGTCGCGGCCCAACCGTGTATAGCATCGCACGCTGATGGCGCGGCGAAGGTCGCCACTAAGCTCAACACGGTACACGCCTCGGCTAAGGTGGGTGGCCCAGATTACGCCGTGGGCATCGACCTCAAACTGCTGAACGGGCTCCATGAAACCCCGCACGGTGTTGCGGAATTGCCAGCGGCCGCCGCGGCTCTCATACACCGTGAGCGCACCGTAGCCCGATTCAAGCAGATAGCTTTCGCCGTTGTCGGCATGATATTGGCGCAGGCAGGTGCTGCTTGTATTCTCATCCCGCGATACCTTTTCTGACGACAGACCGTCGATGATGCGTGTGCCGAAATTGTTTCCGGCCACTATCTGGTGGTCGAAACGCTGTATATGCCAGTTCTGGCCCGTCGTTCCGGCCACGGGGTACATGCCTGAAGCGTCGCTCATGACAACGTTCTGGTTGGTCGCAATATACATGGCGGCGGGCAGAAGACATACGTCATAAACCATACCCAACGGCGTGGAGGGGTTGCTCAACAGTGACAGAGGCGAGCCGCTGTGCACAAGGGCAAGGCCCGTATCAAACGCAGCCCACACGTTGTTGTTGCAGTCGCAGAACAGCCGCAGCACGGTATTGTTCTGCAACATGGTGCGCATGTCGTAGTGCCACTTTAACCGTCCCGAGGCGTCGAGGCCGTAAATACCGCCCTTGATGGTACCAATGACGATGGTTCCGTCGCGTGTAACGACGGCGCGGTTGGCGTGGGAGGCGGCTATTTCGGCTGTAACGGGGGTGGCAAAGGGGATTATCCGGCCACGGGCAAGCATGTAAAGCCCGTGGCCGGACGTAACGAGAAGCGCGCGCCCGCGGCCCAGAGCCAGGGCCGAGACAACGTCGTCACCACCCAAATCGCTCCTGCTGACAAGGGAGTTGTAGCGGTTACCCGCGAGTTTATAGAGACCGTCATTAATCAGCTGTACCCATATTTCATTGCCTACGCGGAAGAAATAGAGCGGCAGATGGCGGCCGTCGAAGTGGGGTGTAACCGTGCGGCCGTCGTAATCGAACCACGAACAGAACGACTGGAAGAGGATATGCCCGTCTGCCGTCGGCACAATGTTCCAAATCTCGTCGTTGTGAGGACGATAGCCTTTCAGGCTTTTCCAGAGCGAATTATAAATAAGGTGTCCGAACTTGTTGCGCTCAAAGTAGCCGAATTCCTGATAACTGCCCACGTAAATACGCCGTCCGCGGGCCATACATGAGCGCGCTTTCTGGCCCGACGGCATGCGCGTAAGATTCCATGTATAGCCGTCAAACGACAGCAGTCCGGCGTTATTGCCGAAAAACATAAGTCCTTCGGCATCCTGACTTATATCCCAGTTCTGCAAGCCTGCACCGTAATCGAAAGAAGAATAATTGCTTACCACAGGCACGAAACCCGCTGCAAGCAGGACGTTGCCAAGCAACAAGGTGTAGAAAAACAATAGAAAGCGGTGGCACATACAATGCTGTTGAAGATAAAGAAAAACCTATATATAAGCGCAAAAATAAGTAGAAAGTATTAAAAAAGCTATGTTCCATACCCCTTTTTTGTCGTAGTAAGTGGTTGATAAAGGTCAAAATACCGACTTAAAAGGTGTAAAATCATGACTGATACACACCTTTTTGTATATATATAACACTATGATTATATGTAGATTAGTATATATATAGTAGGGAAAACGTATAGTTTTTAAAAACTATAGTAGCCATAAGGTAGAACGTTTTTTTGGAATTGCCGGAACCTAACATATCTTTGCATTGTAAACCAATTAAAAACCTGATAACTCCAAATGAAAAAATTAGCATTACTACTCATGCTGGCCTTGGGCTCGCAAGGTGCTTTTGCGCAATTGCAAACCGTTAAAGGCACAGTAGTTGACCAGGCCAACGAACCGGTTATAGGAGCAACCGTGTCGGTGAATGGTACGAAAAAGGGTGCCGTAACCGATGCCGACGGTAACTTTATCATCAATGACGTGCCCGCGGGTGCGAAGGTAACCATTTCATATCTCGGCATGAAAACCGCCACTCTGGCCGCTGCGGCGCAGATGTCGGTAACGCTTTCTGACGACTCAAAGATGCTTGACGAGGTGGTTGCCATAGGTTATGGTTCGGCCAAGGTGAAAGATTTGACCAGCCCTATCGTCGTTGTGAGGGGCGAACAGTTGCTTAGCACACCGTCGTCTTCACCTATGGCGGCCATGCAAGGCAAGGTAGCGGGCGTGAATATAGTGAACAGCGGTGTGCCCGGCTCGGGGCCGACGGTGCGCGTCCGCGGCACGGGCTCGTTCTCAAACAGCAATCCCTTATACGTTGTTGACGGCATGTTCTACGACAATATCAACTTCCTCAACAGCGAAGACATTGAGGATATGAGCGTGCTTAAAGACGCATCGGCAGCGGCTATCTACGGTGTTCGCGCAGCAAACGGCGTTGTAATCATCACAACAAGGAAAGGACAACGCAACCAGAAGGCCCAGATTACCTACGATGGATATATAGGAACGCAACAGGCTACCAACGTGCTGAAGATGGCAAACTCAAGCGAATATGCCCAGATGCTGATGGAAGCCGACTATAATGCCTACAACAACTACTTCAAATCAAGCATCGATCGCTACGGCGGAAGCTATGCAGACGCCGACTTCCACAATTGGACGTACGGCAGTAATACCAACTGGTATGACGAGCTTCTGCGCAAAGCGGTCATCACTAACCACAGCATCAACATATCGGGAGGCAGCGATCGCGCTACCTATACGCTGGGCGTGAACTATCTTTACCAAAACGGTATCATGAAAACTGACAACGATTACAGGCGATTAAACCTGCGCGCCCGTATCGATTACGACGCTACGAGCTGGCTTACAGTGGGCTTTAACGGTATCATGTCGAAAGCCAACCAGCAGTTTGCCAACAACGCCGCATGGCAGCAAGCCTTCAATTCCCCGGGCATTTACCCTGTATATGACGAAAACAACACGCTTGCCACACCCCTAAAATTTGCCAGTCCGGGGTCGGTTGGCTTCACAAACAACTTCTATAACCCCGTAGCCACAGCTACCTACTTTGATAATACCAATCGCACAAGCCTGTACAACACCAGCTTCTACGCCCTGTTCAAGCTGCTTCCTGAAAAGTTAAGCTTCAAAACAAGCATCAATTACGACCACACTTCCACGCAGGCCGTAAACTTTACACCTAAGTATTATATCAGCCAGACGCTCCAGACAACAAGCACATATCTTAGCAAGAGCATGACTGATATTGACAATTATATCTGGGATAACACACTGCAATATAACGATTCGTGGGGTAAACATACCCTCGGCGCGATGTTGGGATTCTCCATGCGCGAAGAAAATAGCCGCTATCTGATGGGGGCACGCTCGAACGTTCCGGCAGGAAAGGACGAGTATAAGTACATAGGCCTGGGCGATGAAAACTCAAGTAAGAACGGCGATAGCGGCTCAACATTCCGCGGTATGTCTTATTTCGGCCGTATAAATTACAGCTATGCCGACAAATATCTGCTGATGCTCACCATGCGTGCCGACGGCAGTTCGAAGTATCAACAGCATTGGGGCTACTTCCCTTCGATAGGAACGGCATGGGTTATAAGCGAAGAGCCATGGATGAAAGACGTAAAAGGTATCGACTATCTGAAGCTTCGTGCCAGCTGGGGCGCCCTCGGCAACGACCATGTAGCCGCAAGTGACGGCTTCGCCAACATATCAACGGGTAACAATACTTCTGGCGTCTTCGGTAATAACATATACCCAGGCTACCAGAATAACAGCTATTTCAGTTACCTGAAGTGGGAACGCGTTGAGGAATTTAACCTCGGTTTTAACCTCGCAACGCTGAAAAACCGACTGAATATTGATGTCGATTACTTCCATCGACTAACTAAAAACGCGGTGGTTAGTCCGCAAATTGCATTCGATAACCGCACACTCGCCGGCAATTACGGTCGCATATTGAACCACGGTTTCGACGTATCGGCAACGTGGAACGACCGCATAGGGCAGAACTTTAAATACCATTTCGGCACCAATCTTTCTTTTATTCGTAATAAGGTAAAGGCTCTTGGCGGACAGGTTATCATTAAAAATGGCAAGACTGTAAACTGGGTGGGGCACGAAATGAACTCATTTTACGGATACGTCGTGGAAGGAATATACCAGAACGCCGCCGAAATTGCTGCCGACCCAACGGCTGTTTTGAACGGCTTAGAGCCGGGCGACTTCAAATATAAGGACCTGAACGGCGACGGAAAAATAGATGGAAACGACCGCACTACGCTCGGCTCGTATCAGCCTAACTTCATTTATGGTGCAAACCTTGGCTTTGAATGGAAGGGCATAGACTTTGAATTGACAACCTATGGACAGGCCGGAGCGCAGATGTTCAACCGCAAACGTGCACTGCGTTACGCCCAAAGCAACTACAATTTTGACAAGGCACAGTTCAAGGATAGGTGGACAGGGGAAGGCTCTACCAACACCAACCCGTCGGCAAAAGCCCTGATCAAGGGATGGAATGTGAGCGACCAGCGCGTAAATTCCTATTTTGTTGAGAGTGCAAACTACTTCAGAATACAGAACATTACACTAGGCTACTCGTTCAAGAACATCAGGCTCGGCAGCTATACTCTGCCTGGCGTGCGCCTCTCGCTGACGGCCGACCGACCGCTTACCGTGTTCTCGGCTCACGCTTTTACGCCTGAACTTTCTGACGCACAAGGCTGGGACACGCAGGTTTATCCGCTTACGGCAACCTATACCTTTGGGGTTCAGTTCAAATTCTAATAACAATCATTATACTTTCAGACAATGAAAATAACTAAATATTTAGCTTCTCTTGCCCTGTCAATACTCTCTTTTACCTCCTGCAACAGCTTTTTGGACAAGGCTCCGGAGAACAGTGTGTCCGAAAAAAGCGTTGATTTCTCCAACCTCGACAACCTCTACCAACCCGTTTCAGGCGTTTATGCCAAGGTGCGCACGGGCGCAATGCACTGGGTTATTTACCCACAGATTGCCGTTCGTGACGATGATATGTGGTCGGGAAGGACGGATGACCAGCAGCTTCTCGTCAATATCGGCAAGTATCAATATGATAATACCTTCTGGGGACTGAACGAAATGTGGAACCAATATTATGGTATCATCAAAACTGCCAATGCTGCTCTCGTTTCGCTCGAAGAGTATTCAAAGCACATGACAACCGCCAGCCAGCTGCAAACCTATCGTGCTTACTGCGGCGAAGTGCGCTTTTTGCGCGCCTGGACCTATTATATGCTCACGCGAACATTTGGCGATGTAACCATCCTGTGCGACAATAAGCAGGGCGATCTCACCCGTTCCACACGGGCTGCAGTGTATAATTACATGCTCGAAGACCTTGATTTTGCCTACCATAATTGTGAAAAGAAACGTCCAAACCAGATGGAACACACAGGTGCTGTGACGGCATACACCGCCGAAGCCCTCGCAGCCAAGGTTTATATGGAGCAGAACGACTACCAGAAAGCACTTGACGCTACGAACGATATTATCCAGAACGGCCACTTTGCTTTGTATAACAACTATGCCGAACTGTTTAAAATACCCGGCAAATTAAGCGATGAGAGCCTGTTTGAAGTGCAGACAACCGACTTCGGTACGGGCGCAGGTGAGATGGTTGACGCCGATCAGTGGTTTGTTTTTCAAAATGCAGGCTCGATGGGTGGGTGGAATTTCATGCGCTTTTACCCTGCCTTTTATCAGTGGGCACAGAACCGGGGCGAAACCGTTCGCCTTGCAAACACGTTCCTTCAGGGCGGAACCACAACGGCTTGGGGCGATGCAATAGGCGGCAGTACGACTGAATTTTACAACGCCAAGGTTTATACACCCCGGAGTGAACTTACGCCAGGTCGCACAAAACCGTCATCAAACAATAACATCCGCCTCATGCGCTATGCCGATGTATTGCTGATTAACGCCGAGGCAAAGGTGCGATTGGGACAGAATGGCGACGCAACCTTCAACCTTGTACGTGCCCGTGCGGCCATGCCGCCACTTACAGGGGTAACACTTGACCAGATAATCGACGAACGACGCATGGAGTTTGCCGGCGAGTGGGGCGAACGATACAACGACCTTATACGCACAGGCAAGGCAGCATCAGTATTGCAGGCCAACCCGAACAAGAGCGGATGGACGACCGACAAGACTTATTTCCCGCTGCCGTTTAATCAGCTCGACCAGGTGCCGGCATTGAAAAATACGCCCAAAAACAACTAACAGGCCATAGCTTCATGATGGTATTATGATGACTCTGCTTTCACAACTTCTCTCTGCCACGGCACTGTTGTTCGCCGGTTCTTCCTGTTCGTCAGCCGAACCGGCAGCCCAAGGCACGACAAACAGTACGCCACCATCCACACATATCACAAAGGTGGAAGGACGACCGGACAGTTTTGCCACCGACTCGGCGATGCTCGACTACATTCAAAAGGTCACCTTCAACTACATGTGGGAGGGTGGAGAGCCTGCCTCAGGCATGGCACCCGAGCGTATTCACCTCGATAACATCTACCCTGATAACGATAAAGACGTTGTTACATTGGGCGGAAGTGCCTTCGGTGTGGCCGGAATCGTTGCAGGAATTAATCGCGGATTCATCCCTCGTAACGATGGCGTGGCCAGGCTTACACGTATTGTTGACTACCTCTCTACGGCGGACAGGTTTCACGGTGCCTGGCCTCACTGGCTCAAAGGACCCTCTGGACGCGTCGTCAGTTTTGGCCAAAAGGATAACGGTGGCGACCTTGTCGAAACGTCGTTTATGTTGCAGGCCCTGCTCTGCGTGCGGCAATATTTCAAAGATGGCAATGCCGCCGAGAGAGCTTTGGCAAAGAAAGCTGACAAGTTATGGCGTGAAGTTGAGTTCGACTGGTACACCAGGGGCGGCCAACACGTGCTTTACTGGCACTGGTCGCCATCGTACGGCTGGCAGATGAACTTCCCCGTCACGGGATATAATGAGTGTATAGTGATGTATATTCTGGCGGCCTCATCGCCCACCCACAGCGTGCCCGCAGCATGTTATCATGAGGGTTGGGCACGTTCGGGGGCTATACGGTCGGCCGCTGCGCCTTATGGCTACCCGCTTGAAGTGGCTCATAACGGAGCCGAAGCGACGGGAGGGCCGCTCTTTTGGGCGCATTACTCGTGGTTTGGACTGAATCCTCACGGACTGAAAGACCGCTACGCCGATTACTGGAACGTCGTACGCAACCACGCTTTAAGCAACTGGGCCTACTGCTCGGCGAACCCAAAGGGCTACAAAGGCTACGGCAAGGCATGCTGGGGACTTACTGCAAGTTACAGCACGGTGGGCTATTCGGCCCACGCTCCCAACAACGACCTCGGCGTAATTACGCCTACTGCCGCGCTGAGTTCGTTTCCATACACGCCCCGTCAGTCAATGGCTGCGCTGAAATACTTCTGGCAACAAGGCTCGTGGATATGGGGAAAGTATGGCTTTTACGATGCTTTCTCTGAACAATACAACTGGACGTTGCCGCGCTATCTGGCCATTGACCAGCTCATCATCACGCCCATGATTGAGAATTACCGCTCGGGATTGCTCTGGAAACTGTTTATGAGCTGCCCCGAAATACAGGAAGGGCTGAAGAAATTAGGATTTTAGGAGCCTCCCCAATCCCCTCCGAAGGAGGGGCCTTCCAGCGCACGGAGAAACAAATGGCAATATACACCTTTATAATAAGGGCTTCGTTATAATATAATAAGAGCATTACCGCAATATGATAAGAACATCGTTGCAGTGTTCAGATACCATTAGCGAAGGACGACAACAAAACAAACCTGTCCTGACAAGGATATAAATATAAAGGTAAACTTATGATAATGAGGTTCAACAATAAAATAAAACTGTTATCTTCGCAACATAAACACAGTATTTAACCACGGATGAAGGGGGTCGACAATAAAACAAACCTCTCATCACCAAACAATATATAACAACAAAGAAAATAACAAACCAAGCCAAACGTCCGCACAAGTCCCTCTCCCTCGGAGGGGGATAAGGGGGAGGCTAAATTTAAAACTTTCATGAAAATCAAAACTACTTTCGTTCGTGCAGCCCTTGCTGCCCTACTGATTCTTCCCTCGTCGGCCCGTGCACAGGTCTATGCCACGAGACCTTCGTTTGTTGACGACCTCATGAGCAAGATGACATTGCGCGAGAAAATCGGGCAGCTCAACCTGCCCGTAGCGGGCAATATCACCACCGGACAAGCCAAAAGCAGCGACGTGGCTGCCCAGATCGCCCGCGGAGAAGTGGGTGGACTGTTCAACCTGAAAGGCGTAAAGAGCATTCGCGAGCTGCAAAAGATAGCCGTAGAAAACAGTCGTCTGCACATCCCGCTGATATTCGGGATGGACGTTATACACGGTTACGAAACGGTATTCCCCATTCCTCTGGCTCTCTCCATGACGTGGGACACTACCGCTGTGCGCACATCGGCCCGCCTTGCAGCCACCGAAGCTGCTGCCGATGGCATTTGTTGGACCTTCTCTCCCATGGTCGACATCTGTCGTGATGCCCGTTGGGGCCGCATGTCTGAAGGCAACGGCGAAGACCCTTACCTCGCATCGGCCATGGCACGAGCCATGGTTGAGGGCTATCAGGGCATGGATTTAAGCAAGCCCAACACCGTAATGGCCTGTGTAAAACACTTTGCTCTGTATGGTGCCGTGGAAGCAGGGCGCGAATATAACACCGCCGACATGAGCCATAACGCCATGTTCAATTACTACTTTCCGCCCTACAAGGCTGCCGCCGACGCCGGAGCGGGCAGCTTTATGGCCTCATTTAATACCGTCGATGGCGTGCCGGCTACGGGCAACCGCTGGCTTCTCACCGATGTTCTGCGCAACCAATGGGGCTTCAAAGGCTTTGTAGTAACCGATTATACCGGCATTTCCGAAATGCAGGCACACGGTATGGGCAACCTCCGGCAGGTGTCGGCGATGGCCCTTAACGCCGGTGTCGACATGGATATGGTGTCCGGAGGCTTCATCGGCACGCTCGAAAAGTCGCTCAAAGAGGGCAAAGTTACCGAAGATGCCATCAATAAGGCTTGCCGCCGTATATTGGAAGCGAAGTATAAGCTCGGGCTTTTCGATGACCCTTACCGCTATCTCAATGAGAAGCGTGCGCGCAAAGAGCTTTACTCTGCCGACAAGCGCGCCGAAGCCCGGCGTATTGCAGCCGAAAGTTTTGTGCTGTTAAAGAACGACGGCAACCTGCTTCCGCTGCAGAAAAAAGGCAAGATTGCGCTTGTCGGGCCGCTGGCAAATACGGCCGCCAACATGCCGGGCTCGTGGAGTGTAGCCGCTGTTTTCAGCAAGTATAAAACGCTGTTGCAGGCCATGCGCGACGCTGTGGGCAGCCGTGCTGAGGTTATTTACGCCAAGGGCAGCAACATTTGCTACGACAAAGAGCTTGAAGCGCGCGGCTCAATGTTTGGTCGTGAAATTCGCGACAGCCGCTCAGACAAGGAGATGTTGGACGAAGCCGTGCAGGCAGCACGTCAGGCCGACGTTATCGTTGCGGCCATAGGCGAGACCTCTGAGTTCTCTGGCGAGTGTGCTTCGCGTACTGATTTAACCATCTTTGATGCGCAGAAAGACCTGCTTACCGCGCTTAAGGCTACGGGAAAACCCGTTGTTCTGGTCAACTTCAGCGGCCGGCCCACCGTCATGAACTGGGAAAACGACAACTTCCCTGCCCTGCTTAACGTGTGGTTCGGCGGCTCCGAGGCCGGCAATGCCATCTGTGACGTGTTGTTTGGCGACAAGGTTCCATCGGGACGCCTTACGGTAAGCATGCCGAAGAGCGTCGGACAGATTCCGCTTTACTACAATCATCTCAACACCGGCCGCCCGCAACCCGACGGCAAGCCTTTCGTAAAGTTCCGCAGCAACTATATTGATATTGACAACAATCCGCTCTATCCCTTCGGCTACGGACTAAGTTATACCACGTTCAAATACGGCCCGATGCAGCTCGATGCCACCAGCATGACGGCCGACGGACAAATAAAAGTTACCGTGCCCGTGACCAATACGGGCAGCCGCGACGCAGACGAGGTTGTGCAATTATACCTGCGCGACGTGGCCGCATCGATAGCACGCCCTGTAAAAGAGCTTAAGGACTTTGCCCGAATCAGCCTGCGTGCCGGCGAAACCAGGGATGTAACGTTCACCATAACAGCCGATAAGTTGAAATTCTATAACAGCGAACTGCAGTATGTTTGCGAGCCGGGCGAGTTCCAAATCATGGCAGGGCCCAACAGTCGTGACACGCAAACGGCCGGCTTTACGCTGAAATAACAATATTGATAGTCCGTAAAATGGCAAAAATGATTTCAGGATAACCCGTACATTTTATGGTAATTGTCAACTGCGGAGGGCTTTCTCGTCACAGAGGAAAGCCCTCCGTCTTGTTTATGGCTATACGAGCTTCCCCAGTCCGGGGGCATTATGATACCTTACGGCGGCCGCGATACGGGCGTGCGACGGACGGCAGACGAATATGACGGCGGATGCGGCACGACCATACGGCAGTCGGCGGACGCGCGGGTTGCACCGCGGAAGCATGGGAACCGGCACTGTATAATGTCATAAATATACGGGAAAAATGGAACGCTGAAAGGAAAAAAACGGCTAACTGCTTGGTATTTCCGCAGATAAGGCGTATCTTTGCAGCGAATGAATCTGGAATATTAATTGACAGGATACACTATACACTTAAAATAACAAAAGAATGAAGAAGTTTTTTTTCCTTATGATTGCCGTTTTAGGCATGGCGTGTGCATTTGCAAGTTGTTCCTCTGACGACGACGATGTAAAGAATAATCCACTCGTGGGTACATGGATTTCGTTCGATTACAATATCAACGACACCATTAATTTCAACAAGGATGGCTCGATAATACAGCATTCAGGAAAGGCCGACGGCTCTGCACTTTCGCGTTCGAAAGGCCATTATTCGGTAGCGGGAAACAAGCTGACGGTTCACTGGACAAGCGGTTTGAAGTGGGATAAAAGCAACAAACGCTGGACGGCCATTGCTGATCCCGACGAAACAAACATCATTACCTTCGAACTCAAAGGCAAAACTCTAAAGTTTGTTGCAATGGAAGGCGAAACCGATTACCTTGTTGTAACGTTCAAAAAACAGTAGTTTATCTGTCTCTTTTCAGATAAAAATATAACCATCCCCTGCAGAAACATGGTAGTTCTGCGGGGGATTTTTATGTGTACAAGTGCATGGTAGGGTGTGCTTGTGCCCCCTAAGTTAGGGGGCTGGGGGTCTGAACAACCACTCTCTCTCCCAAAAACTCAATGCTTAAAAAAAATAAATATCCCCCCTGTACATTTTATTCCTCCTTTAAAAAAAGGCTTCCTTGTATGCAAGATAAAAATAAAAGCATACAAGGAAGCCTGTTGTTTTTATATGTTACAAGGGGCGTTCAGACCCCCTGCCCCCTAACTCAGGGGATGCGAGCAGACGTAACAAGGCGTGAGAACTACCTGATGAACAGCAGTTCGCGATATTTCGGCAGCGTCCAAAGCTCGTCGGCGACAATCAATTCAAGCTTGTCGATGTGGTAACGGATGGCTTCGAAGTAGGTCTCGACGGTGTCGTGGTAGGCAACGGCTTTCGTGCGGGGGTCGTCAATCTTGTTGGCAACCTTGCGGGCGTTGACCATATCCTCGACACCTTTTTCTATAATGGCGGTGCGATCAGCTATTTCACGAATAATCTTCATGTTGCGCTCTGACAGCTTCCGGCCCTCTTCGGGGCCGTAGATAGCCATGAGGCGCTCGACGTTGCTGGAGAGACGGCTCTGGTAATCGGTAGCAACGGGGATGATATGATTCATGGAAAGGTCTCCGAGCACGCGGGCCTCAATCTGTATTTTCTTCGTGAACGTCTCCCATTTCACCTCGTTTCGTGCCTCGAGTTCGTTGCGTTTCATGACGTTCTGGCCCTCAAACATCCTGACGCTGGCCTCATCAAGGTAGCGGTCGAAGACGACAGGGGCCGACTTTTCCGTGTCCAGGCCGCGGCGTTCAGCCTCGGCAATCCACTCGTCGCTGTAGCCGTTGCCGTCGAAATGTATCGGACGGCAGGTGCGGATATCCTCACGAACCACGTCGAGAATGGCCGAAAACTTGTCCTCGCCTTTCGCAATGAGTGCGTCTACCCGACGCTTAAAGTCGGTCAGCGCTTCGGCAGCGGCCGTGTTTAACACAATCTGGGCGCTGGCACAGTTGGCTGACGAGCCCACGGCGCGGAACTCAAAGCGGTTGCCCGTAAAGGCAAAGGGCGACGTTCTGTTGCGGTCGGTATTGTCGCGCATGATGTCGGGAATCTGCGGAATGTCAATATGCACGCCCTCCTTACCCTTGATGAAGAGCGCGTCCTTGTCGGCTTTCTCAATGTGTTCAATCACATCCGAGACGGTTCGGCCGAGGAAACTCGAGATAATGGCGGGCGGAGCCTCGTTGGCTCCAAGGCGATGGCCGTTGCCTGCATCCATGATCGATGCCTTCAGAAGTCCGTTATGGCGATACACTCCCATCAGTGTTTCGACCACAAACACCACGAAACGCAGGTTGTCTTCGGGCGTCTTGCCCGGGCCGTGCAGCAGAATGCCGGTGTCGGTAGACAGCGACCAGTTGTTGTGCTTGCCCGAACCGTTCACCCCGCTGAACGGTTTTTCGTGCAACAATACCTCAAAACCATGCTTGCGGGCAACCTTTTTCATGAGCGACATGAGCAGCATGTTGTGGTCGACAGCCAGGCTTGTCTCCTCAAAAATGGGGGCACACTCGAACTGGTTCGGTGCAACCTCGTTGTGACGCGTCTTGACAGGGATGCCCAGTTCGAGGGCTTCTATCTCCAGTTGTTTCATAAACTGCTGCACACGCTCGGGTATTATGCCGAAGTAATGGTCGTCCATCTGCTGGTCCTTTGCCGAAGAGTGCCCCATCAAAGTGCGGCCGGTAAGAATCAAATCGGGGCGCGCGCTATACAAATCGGCATCAACAAGGAAGTATTCCTGCTCCCAGCCGAGGTTCGACTGCACCTTTTTCACATCGGGATAAAAGTAGCGGCACACCTCGGTTGCGGCCTTGTCTACGGCATGTAACGAACGCAAAAGCGGGGCCTTATAGTCTAAAGCCTCGCCGGTATAGGAAATAAAGATGGTGGGTATGCACAGTGTGTCGTCAATAATAAACACCGGAGACGTAGGGTCCCAGGCGCTGTAGCCGCGCGCTTCGAACGTAGAGCGGATGCCTCCCGAGGGGAACGACGAGGCGTCGGGCTCCTGCTGGACGAGGAGTTTACCTGAAAATTCCTCTATCATACCGCCTTTCCCGTCGTGCTCTACAAAGGCATCGTGCTTCTCTGCCGTGCCTTCGGTGAGGGGTTGAAACCAGTGGGTGTAATGGGTAACGCCGTTCTCGTCGGCCCATTGCTTCATGCCCTTGGCCACCGCGTCGGCTATTCCGCGGTCGAGTTGTGCGCCGTTGTCAATGACATCAATCAGTTTTTCATAGACGTCAGCAGGTAAATATTTGTACATCCTCGCGCGATTGAAGACCTTTTTGCCGAAAAATTCGGAGGGACGCTCCACCGGAGAGATTACTTCAACGGGCTTCTTGCGCGAAGCTTCCGTCACTGCTTCAAAACGTAAATTCGTCATAGACTAAGTATTTATTGTAGTTGGTTCGCTCGTTTTGAACATTTGTTCACTTTCTGATGCAAAGTTAAGCAAAAAGATAGCATCTGGCACGGTTTACGATAATTTTTATTAGTAAAATTGATGGTATCTTTTTAGTGGTGGTTTCATTATTTTATTTATCTTTGCAGCAGACCTGATTACTACGACATCCAAAACTAAAAGCCATACCATCATGAAGAAATTGAAAGACATGGCCATCGTTCCCCTCATACCCGACTTCTCTGTAATGGGGTTCTCAGGCCTTGCAGGAACAGCCTCAAACGATGTCAAGGCCTGCCTTCCCCTTAGCGATACCCGAGCGAATATTCCGCCGTCGCCGGTGCTTTCCCAGTTTTCAATATTCTCCGTACCCACAGGAAAGCTCATGAACACGCTGCACAAAATACATGCTTACGCTGTATAGAATACAGAAAGCTTCAACTTAAACACTAATATACTTTTGATTATGGGAAAAAAAATCGTAGGCATTGGCGAGGCCTTATGGGACTGCCTGCCCGAAGGAAGCAAGTTAGGCGGCGCTCCTGCCAACTTTGCCTATCACGTCAGCCAGTTTGGTTTCGATTCGTGGGCGATTAGCGCGCTCGGCAATGACGCCCTCGGCGACGAGACTATCAACACATTCAAGAGGAACGGTCTGAAATATATCATGCCCGTTGTCGATTATCCCACCGGCACCGTACAGGTTTCTCTCGACGACGAAGGCGTGCCGACGTACGACATCAAGACCGACGTAGCATGGGATAACATACCTTTTACCCCCGACATTGAGGCCGTCGCACACCAGTGCCACGCCGTGTGCTTCGGCTCACTGGCCCAGCGGAGCGACGTCTCGCACCAGACCATCAACCGCTTTCTCGACGCTACGCCGAAGAACTGCCTGAAGATTTTCGATATCAACCTGCGCCAGCAGTTCTATACGAAGGAGATAATCTGCGAGTCGATGCACCGTTGCAACATCCTCAAGATTAACGACGAGGAACTCGTTACCATCGGGCGGCTGTTCGGTTACCCGGGTCTTGACATGGAGAATAAGTGCTGGTTGCTGCTCGGCAAGTACAATCTCGACATGCTCGTACTGACTTGCGGCATCAACGGAAGCTATGTTTTTGCGCCCGAACACAAGTCATTCTTCGAAACTCCCAAGGTTAACGTGGCCGACACCGTGGGCGCAGGCGACAGCTTCACCGCCAGCTTCGTGGCTGCAATCCTGTCCGGAAAGAGCATCGAAGAGGCACATCAGCTGGCCGTTGACGTCAGCGCCTACGTCTGCACCTGCGACGGAGCCATGCCCGTTATTCCCCGCGAATATCTCGACCGCATAAAATAAACCCTCGACTTATTCCCCCGAGCCTGCCGTGGTATTGTTGCAAGCCCCCTGAATCAGGGGAGCAAGGGGTTGAATGCCCGTATATTTCCCTACTCCTTCCTGCTCTGCGAGCATTGTCCTGACACACATAATTCCTTAACATCAGGGCTCCAAGCCCTATAAGTTAAGGGGTTAGAAGCATGAATGCCCGTATATTTCTTTACACCTTCCCGCTCAACAAATGATATTCAGACGCGCGTAACCGCCTGACTTATGGGGCCCGGGCATCTGGCTTAATAGGCTCGGCAACACTTCTTTTCACTATTTTTTACGGCGTATTACACCATTTTCTATGACGTATCATACCATCTCTTACGGCGTATTATACTATTCTCTACGGCGTATTACACTGTTCTTTACGATGTATTATACTATTCTCTACGGCGTATTACACCATTCTTCACGGCGTATTACACCGTTCTTTACGATGTATAATACCATTTTTTACGGTGCATTATACCATTCTTCACAACGTATCATGAAGTCGGAGACTTCACCTTTCCATAACCCCGTATCAGCTTGCAAAGCAAGTGATGCGGGGATAGCGAACACACGCACTGCCCCCGACCCCAGCGGGGTCACCCAACAACACGTAAACAAGAAAAACTTGTGCACAAGGTCACACCGGTACGACGGACATCCCCTCCTTTGGAGGGGCTTGGGGAGGCTTCAGCTCACCTTTCAGCCCTCAGCTTCCTTGAATCAGGGAATTTATAAGAAATGCAGGGCGACCCCGCCGGGGTCGATAGCGTGGTTTGGTATTCTCCACCCCGCATCACTTGCTTCGCAAGCTGATACGGGGTTATGGAAAGGTGAAGTCTCCGACTTCATAATACGCTACATTGGTAATTGATAGGCCTCTGTACTCTGATTCAGGGGCTTGGAGAAGGAGTACGGCGGGCGTCAAAAGACCCATACGACGGTCGCCATACGAGCTGCGGACGGCCGTCGCACGCATGTATGGCGGCCGCGGTAACCTGAAACCCAAGCTGGGAAAGCAAGAAGATAAGAGAGGAACGGGTGGACATCCGTGTGCACGAGCCCCCTAAGTTAGGGGGCTACAGGGGTCTGAACTGTGCCCGGCGGGTGGAAAAATGTAGGGAAATGGGTAGGTATCCGTGTGCACGAGCCATCAAAGTTAAGCGCGTGAGGCCACAGTATAGGGGGCGTGCGACAAACGAATAAGCATGGGAAGATTGGGCGTTCAGACCCCTATCCTGCTAAATTAAAGGACGCAAGGCTATATCATAAAAGGCGCAAGGAAAATGAATAAGTACGGGAAACTGGGGCGCGCAGACCCTCAACCTGCTAAATTAAAAGGCGCAAGGGAAACGAATAAGTATGGGGAACTGGGGCGTTCAGACCCCCAGCCCCCTAACTTAGGGGGCACGAGCAAACCTTTTCAGCTCCCCATATCCCTAACTTACGGGGCTTGTAGCCCCGCCTTAGGGGGCGAGAACGGAGCCGATTACGCACCCGAGAAAGTCTATAACCGGCGCTCGAGGATGGCCTCCAGCTCGTCGGCAGTGGGATAGACGGCAAGGATGGTGCCGTGATTATCTATGAGATATCCCCCTCCGCCAGCGTTATCGAGGCCGTTGCACAGCCAAATCTGGTGACGGTCGTTCAGTTCTACCTGACTTTTCCAGGGGTATCCGTCGCGCTTTTCGGCCTCTTCCATTGCGCCCTTACGCGATTCGCGGGCAAAGGATATGATTTGGAAGCCGCGGTCTTTATATTTATTGTAAAGGGGAATGAGCGATTTTGCATGCCTCCTGCAGGAGCCGCACCACGATGCCCAGAGGTTAATGTAGATGAGCTTGCCGCGGTAGAGCGACGAGAGCATGACGTCGCGGCCGCGCCCGTCGGGCACAAAATAGTCGATATACTTGCGTCCGGGCTTCAGCTGCAGGGCGGCAGCTACGTGGAGAATCGACTCGTGGTAGGGATGAGAGGGCATGAAACGGGCGAACTTTTCGTAATAAATCTCTGTCAGTCGCTCTCTTGTTCGCGGGGGTGCAAAGGATGAAAGGTCGTGCATGATGCGCGAAAGGCTGTAGAAACACACGTGCGAAGCTATCCATTCCGCCTTTTTAAGGCCCATCTCGTCGTTTATCTGCTCGTATTTCTGCTTCACGCTGAGGGCCTCCTGACGCTCTTCGCGCGACGTGTCGGCTGCGGCGGGCGGCGGCGCTGTAAGGCTCTGGAGCCGAGGCTCATAGGCTTTGAAAAGCGAGTCGCGGAAAGCAATGTAGCGCATGGCCATCGTGTTTTCGGGGCCCCGTGAGGATATGCGTATAACGTCGTCGCCCTCGTCGGCAGCCCGCGGTATGGTAATGTGCACGCCGGCAGGCTCTACAATGAAGTCGGCCACGCGCATAGAGCCGCGCGCATGCTCGCTTGTCAGCACCACATAATAACCTTTGGGCCGGTCGGTACGGATGTCGCAGGCGAATTTTCCCTGCTTTACGGGCACCTTTTTATAATGCCCGTTGCGGATGTCGCTGAAAGTTTCGAAGAGCATTACCTCCTTTTCGCGGGGGTCGTCAACGTGTCCGGTAACGTGGCATACGATGGATTGAGCATGGCTCCGGGCCGTGAAAACGCACAGAAAAAGTAAGGAAAGAAGACGGGAAAGCCTCATCATGTTTGATTTTCAGGATTTAGGAATTGAATTAAAAGCCACGGCTTTACGTCGCCAAAGGTAGAGAAAAAAAACTAAATACGGGCTTTTCGGCGATTTTTTTCGTAACTTTGCGCCACGCAATGGTTCCTGAACGGGAGACAATCCCGTCGGGCTAAGATGGGAATGCCGTGCAAACCGGCAACTATACCCGTAGCTGTGAGTTCTTTTTCCGGACGGTTCAATTGTGGTCACTGAACGTAAAGCCGCATTGGCTTTTGGCTTTCGGGAAGACCGAGCCGCCCTTTTCAGAGCGAGTCAGAAGACCTGCCATGGCTTGATTACGCGCGTCTGCGGGACTACGGACGCCTCAAACGACAGGTATCAGCAACATGATGATGAGCAGACGGCACGCTGTGCTGTTGGTTTTTATGTGGTTCTCGGCCGCGCGTTCTTTCGCGGCGGGCGGGCTGGAAGCCGACACTTCGCGGGTGTTTCGCGACAGCACGTTCAGCCTGCACGAGGTTGTGACCACAGCCTTGCGCAACCAGACGCCCCACCAGACGATGACCCGGGCACAGCTCAAGGGCATAGCGTCGGGCAGCATAGCCGATGCGCTGAAATACATGGCGGGCGTGCAGGTGAAGGATTACGGCGGACTGGGCGGACAAAAAACCGTGAACGTGCGGTCGATGGGGTCGCAGCATGTGGGCGTTTACATCGACGGCGTGCGCGTTACCAATGCGCAGAACGGTACGGTTGACCTGGGAAAGTATTCGCTTTCAACGCTCGAGTCAGTGTCTCTCTTCAATGCCAACAAAACCGAACTGCTGATGATGGCCAGCGAATACGCCTCGGCCTCGACGGTCTACCTGGCTACTCACCGCCCCGACAGCTCGGCGTTCACGGGCGCCTACGGCGTAGGCTCGTTCAATACACATCGTGTTTCGGCCACGTGGAGCTACAAAAGGCTGGGCTTTATCGACGCACAGTTTACGCATTCTGACGGAAACTATCCGTTCAGATACCATACAGAGTATGAGGATACGACGGGCGTGCGGCGCAACGGCGACATAGACCAGTTCCGTATTGAGGGTGCGGCCTTCGCGGGGCCGCTGTCGGTGCACACCTATTATTATATGTCGCAGCGCGGATTACCTGGTGGCGTGGTGCGAAGACTGACGGACAAGTACACCGATGTGGGGCGCGAGTGGGACCAAAACTTCTTTACACAGCTCACGTACAGGCAGCGCTTCGGGGCCTTTGGCATCAGGGCCATCGCCAAATATGCCAACGACCGCCTGCACTACAGGTCGGATTATGACGAGAATATAAGCGTACACGCCAACACCCGCTACCACCAACAAGACGCCTACTCGGCCGTGGCCGCTTCGTGGATATGGCGTAACGTGTCGGTTTCGGCATCGACCGACTTTCGCTGGAGCGACCTTATGAGCGACATGAAATTCTTTCGTTACGTCTACCGTATTGACAGCAAGTCGTCGCTTTCTGCCTTCTGGCGCGTGCGAAACCTTAGTTTGAACGCCACAATGCTGTACACACACGTAACCGACCACCGCGCTGGGGCGGCGAAACCGCTGAACAGAGTGACGTGGGATGCGCTGGCATCATACACCCTCGGGCGCTGGACGCTCAGGGCTTTCTACAAGAGCGTGTTCCGCGCTCCGACGCTGAACGACCTCTATTACACCCTCGTGGGCAACCGAAACCTGCGTCCCGAATACACCCGACAGCTTGATTTCGGCGTCTCCTACACTGCCTCGTGGCTGTCGTTTCAGGCCGATGCCTACTACAATACCATTACCGACCGCATCGTTTGCCTGCCCGGGCGCGGCGCCCTGCAATGGACCATGCTCAACTATGGCTCGACAAGGTGCCTCGGCGTCAACGTACAGGCCACGGCCGTATGGCGGAAGCACACCCTCATGCTTACCGGAACGTTTCAGGATGACCGCAACCGGACGGACCCCGCAGGCGGCGATTACAACGACTTCATTGCCTACTCGCCGCGCTGGAGCTTCACAGCCATCTACACCTTCCGGTGGCGGGGGCTGGCGGCTACGGTGTCAGACATGTTCGTCGGCAGCCGATTCTGGACACTTCAGAACTGTCTTGAGCCTCCCCTGCCGGCCTACAACTGCACCGATATCAAGGTCGCCTACACGTGGCGACGATGGACGGTGGAGACCGAATGCCAGAATTTATTTGACAAACCCTACGAAATGATTGTGCGATGGCCCATGCCGGGCCGACGTTTCATGGGCACGCTGCGCGTGGATTTCTGAAGTATTGATGCCCCTGCACATGGTTCTGCACAAACGATAACAGCTCATTTTATTCATCATCACATAAACTTTACAACATGATTAAACAGTTACTTTCACTCGTGCTGGTGCTGACGGCATCGGTATTACACGTTCAGGCCCAGACGTCTGACCCCCGGAAGGAGAGCCTCGTCTTCTGCGACGAAGGCTCATGGCAGCAGGACGACGGCCAGCTCTCGTTCTACAACGGCGATAACCACACGCTGACCAACGGATGGTTCAGGCAGGTTAACGGCAAGAAACTCGGCGACACGCCCAACCATCTTATCCAGGTTAACGACACGTTGCTGGCTGTTTGCGTAAACTGGTCGAACATTATCCAGTTCATCCACCCCGACGGCAAGGCCTGCGGAGCCACTGAAGACGTGCCCAACAACCGCCGGTTGGCTTCCGATGGCCGTTATATCTACGTTACATCGTACGCCCATCAGTGTGCAGGTAAAACGTTTACGAAAGGCTTTGTAGCCAAAATCGACGTGAGTACACACAAAATTGTAGGCACCTGCGAGGTGGGATGGGAACCCGAAGGCATCGTAATTTACAAAGGAAAACTGTACGTAGCCAACAGCGGCGGCTACAGTTTTCAGGAGCCACACAGCCACGAATCAATCGTGAGCGTGGTGGATGCTCACCAGATGACCCTGATAAAGAATATTGAAACTGGCAAGAAAAACCTCTACGGCGACGTGTCGTTGGCAGGCAAATACATGCTTATCAATGCAGCAGGCGACTATAATGCTACGCCCGCAGCAACGGTATTGCTGAATCTTGACACCGAAGAGGTGAAGACCTTCGACTTTGCTTCAACCTACAATACAACCGACGGCGAGCTGTTTTACATCGTAGGCTCGAGCTTTAATTACGGCGGCGGCTCATCGCTGGTGCTGAAAACCCTCGACCCTCGCACTGCCACCGTTACCGATAAAATATATAACGACGACATCACAGCGAAGATAAACAGCATGAAAATGCCTTATGGTGTTTACGTATCGCCCTATACGCGCAACATCTATTTTACCGACTCGCGCACCTATGGCCAGGCAGGTAAGATTTTCGGCTATACGAAAGACGGCGAATGCCTGATTGACGGCCTCGACACCTACGTCGGCCCCTCACACATCGTAGCCCTGCCACAGGCCGGTGTTCCGCCGACGACGGGCATCACAACCGTGAGACCGGCCGACCGCAAAGCTGCTGACGACTATTACTACGACCTCTCCGGCCGCCGCGTCAACCGCCCATCTCACGGCATCTTCATTCACAAGGGCAAGAAGGTGATGCTGTAAGGCACGCGCCATTCTGCCGATTTCTATTGCCAAAACCGGAAAGACGGAGCCGCCTCGCGGCCCCGTCTTCTGCGTTTATACACCCTTGTGCTGATTCTGTTTCGCATACGATATCCGTACGTTACGGGCTTTCTGCCATCGTGCGGCGGCCGGCGAAAGAACCGTACGCTGGCCGCCTGAAAACCCGTACCGCGGCCGTGACACACGCATACGACGGCCGCCTTGAAACCAGCAAAAAACAACACAAGCTGCGGCATTATGCTGAAAAAATGTAAAAATTACAACTTTCGGTGTTAAATCTTATATCTTTTACGAGCAATCTGCACCGAATCCCGATTCTTTTACCTACCTTTGCAACATCAAACAACGAAAAATTATACAATAAAAATTCAAAGGCATTATGAAGAAAACATTTATTTGCACCGTATGCGGTTATCTTTATGAAGGAACAGAGGCACCAGCTGAATGTCCTATCTGTCATTCAAAATCGAAGGCTTTCCAAGAGCTTGATCTCTCTCGTTTAAAAGGTTCACGCACAGAGGCTAACCTGAAGACAGCATTCGCCGGTGAAAGTCAGGCACACACCAAATACCTGTATTACGCTTCAAAGGCAAAGAAAGACGGATACGAGCAGATAGCCGGAATATTCGAGGAAACGGCGCATAACGAAAGAGAGCACGCCGAACTGTGGTTCAAATTCCTGCATGACGGCGCAATCCCTACGACAACCGCTAACCTCGCTGATGCAGCTGCGGGCGAGAATTATGAGTGGACCGACATGTACGACGAGATGGCACGTGTAGCCAAGGAGGAAGGATTCCTTGGCATAGCAGCCAAATTCCGTGGCGTAGGCGCTGTTGAAAAGCATCACGAAGAGCGCTATCGCAAGCTGCTGAAAAACATCGAAGACAAGGTGGTTTTCTCACGCGAGGGCGACTGTGTTTGGCAATGCCGCAACTGTGGACATATATGTGTAGGCAAGTATGCGCCTGAAAAGTGCCCTGTTTGCAACCATCCGCAGAGCTTCTTCCAGATTGAACCGCAGAACTATTAAAAGTAAAAAGGCAAAAGATCAAAAAAGTAAAGGCTGCGCTTGTGTTGTGCACGGGCAGGCCTTGAAAGGTAAAAAAATAAAGAATCAAAAAACTAAAGGCTGCGCAAATGGCTGACGTGAGTCGGCTTTCCGTAAAATAGATTTTTACAAAATTAATGAAAAAGGCTGCAAATGATTCAAAATCAAGTGACCGATAGGTAAATGCAGCCAGGTCCCATTGAGGTAAAAGTTGCTGTGTTTTGATAGCAGCAATCATTCAATAGGTCTGCGTAGCCAGGTCCCTTTAAGGTTGAGCCCGCTGCCATTCAATGGCAGCGGCTCTTTTTTATGCCGGAACGTGAACAAGACGGCGACAGAACGGGCGGGGCCGGATAGCCGTCTCGGCCTGTCCGCACGGCGGTCCCCTCCCTGAAATATATGGTAATTCATGGGGTTAACCGCTCTTTTTATCACGTCAAAAGGCATGAAAGTTTGTATGAAATGAGCTAACTTGTGAGGTTTAAGAACTGCTTTTATAAGGCCTATAGTACGGAAAACGGGGCATATTTACAATAAAACGAGGGGCTCGCCGGTTCTTTTTTAAATGAGGGGGCCGCGAAGGCTCCGCTTCTTCACAATGACAAACCGGTTATGTTAAAGGATTTTCTGATCGTAGGCGCAGGCAGCTTCTTTGGCGGCGGCGCAAGATTTGTGGTGTCACGATGGGTGCAGACGCTTACCACCCTGCCCTTCCCGCTCGGCACATTCGTCGTAAACGCCGCGGGATGCCTGCTGATAGGCTTCTTCTCGGGGCTGAACTATGGTGGCGGATTCATGACGCCGACAACGAGACTGCTGCTTACGACGGGCTTCTGCGGCGGCTTTACCACGTTCTCTACCTTCGTGAACGAGGGCACAGCACTGGGTAGCGACGGAAACCTGACGGGGCTGGCGCTATATGTTGCGGGCAGCGTGGCCGTGGGTTTCGCCTGTCTTTGGGTCGGAAACAGCATGGCCAGGGCCGTGCAGTAGGCCGCAGCGGGGCGGGCTATAAGACGTTGTCGGACGTGCCATGAACCGTTGCGGGCTGTGATATAAACCGCCACGTGGCTTGCACGAGAGCATACACAGTGCGACAAAAGCATGAAAAGTCCAGAACTACAGCACGCCGGTGTGAGACGAAACATCCCGCAACTCTCAAGAATGAGAGTTGCGGGACGTTCGGTTTGTACTGTTTTTATCGGTTTTCTGCCCTGTTAATACCCTGGGTTCTGCACGAGATTCGGGTCAATTTGTATCTGGTCGATGGGAATTGCCAGCCAGTAACTCTTCGGTGCCGTTATCTTGGAACGATCAATGTACGAGCCATCGTTCATGTCAGTAAGCTTATAATACTGTGCGGCTGTGGTGCCGGCAGTGTTCCATGCTTTCTCTTTGTGGGCGAGAACCTGCTCAAGAATCTTCCACCGGCGGATGTCGTGGAAACGGCGTCCTTCCATAGCCAGCTCGTTCGAACGCTCATCACGTACCACCCTGCGGAGCGTAGCCTCGTCGGTTGGTATGCCACCGACGTAGCTCCACGACTGCTGAAACGTGGGCAGTCCAACGCTCGCGAATCTTGTTCAGGTAAGAGAGGCTCTTTGCACTAAGCGTCTTGTTGTACTCGAAATCGGCCTCAACATAGTCTAAGTACAGTTCGGCCAGACGAAGATAGGGGAATACCCAGCTGTTAAAGGTTATCTTGTCCTGCGTTTTATTGTATGAGTCCTTGCCTGAAACCCATTTCTGGCAGTAGAGACCGTTGTCACACTGATACTCGTTCTTCTCCTTGCCGTCGTCCTGCTGGGGCTCTCCGCGGCGGCACTTGAGCATAATGGCGCCGTTCTGCACCTCGAACTTGCCGCGGTCGAAGCCTATCGACGCATAGAAACGCGGCTCGCGATGGGTGTTGAAGCACGATGTCTGTTCAGCTGGATAATCAGGAGCCGGAACGAGTGTTTCAGGATTGAGGTCCTTCGTGGCCGGATCGATATCCCAAGGCAGGCCGCGATCGGTGAAGAAACGGTTGGCACAGCTGAACGTTGGGAACATATAGCCGCGGAATCCCTTTGAGCTATATGAGGTGAAGCCGACGCGCGGAGCCATGTTCTTGATGCAATAGGAGATGGTTCCCTGACTGCCGAGTCCGAATAATATCTCGTCCCAGTTGTTGAACGAGCCTGAATTGCCGCCTACGAAAGCCTCATGATAGTTCTTCTTTCCCTGTGCAGCGGTGGCAGCTGCGCCGCCATAGAGCTTGTAACCGTTGGCTTCACTAAGCTGGATGGCGGCTTCGGCAGCGTCCATTGCACGCTTCCATTTCTCACGATCGTAAGCAAGATTCATAAGCGGTGTGCCATCGGGGTTCTTGAAGTTTGCGTAATATTCGCTATTTCCATTCACTAAAGGCGAGGCTGCATAGAGCAAAAGGCGAGCTTTAAAGCCCAGTGCGGCAGCCGATGTAGCACGGTCCTTCTCGCCACTTGGGCGTACAGCGGGCAGCAAATGGGCGGCCTCGTCATACTTCTGGGTAATAAAGTCGACGCATTCGTCATATGGTGAGCGCATCAATTCAGAAGACATTTCGGGACTGTTCTCCTGTTTCACGAGGAAGACAGGGCCGTAATATTCTAACATTATCTGGTGGTAATAGGCTATCAGGAACAGCATCTCGCCCTTCCATGTACTTTTATTCTCTTCGGTAATGTCGGGAACCTTGTCCAAATTGTTAATAACGTTGTAGCAATAACGTATGGCTCCCCAGATGTCCTGCTTGACAGCGCCCGTAGGATACGAGCTTGCCGTGGTGCTCCAAAGGCCATAATAGGTGTTGCTTGAGCTTTCATCACCGTTCATCAGGCTCTTATAGTGGAACCAACGGGGCGTGCCACGGTGGCCGATTACCATCTCGTCGGAACCCGTTACGCCCGGGAACTGCTGGGGATGGAAGTAGTCGGGTATCTCCCTGTAGCAGCCCACTACCATCTTTTCAGCCTGGGCCTGTGTCTTATATATGTCTGCAGTGGTGGCGCTTCCTTCGGGAACAACGTCCAGAAAGTTGCACGAGGCAAGCAGGAAACCTGCCGTAACCGTTGCGAGAACCTGTAAATGTTTATGTTTCATGATTGTTAAAGTCTTATTTTCGTGAATTAATAATGGAACTGTACACCAATCTTGAACGTACGCTGCAGGGGATATTTCAGGCCGTTGCCGCCACCCATTTCGGGGTCCCACGTCTTGAAAGGCGAGAGGGTAAACACATTTGTGGCAGCCATATAGACGCGAAGCCATGGCCTAAACGTATATCCTGCCTCTATGTTCTTGAGGCGGAGATAGCTGCCGCTGCGCATATAATAAGTGCTGCTCTGCACATTGTTGTTGACAAATGTAGCCGAAAGGCGAGGGTATTTGGCCAATGCACTGTTGTTTTGCTCCGACCAGTGGTCGTCAACTATGTACTGAGAGATGCCGTATCCATCGCCCGACTTGTCGACAAACGGGTGTATATCGCTCATCATCAGGCTTACCTTACCGGCCCCTTGGAACAGGAACGTGGCGTCAAACTTACGATATTTCACCGTAGCGCCTAAACCATAGATTATCTCGGGTATCGTAGGATTGCCTATCGTAGTGACATCATTCAGATCGATTTTATTGTCGCCGTTCAGGTCTTTGTATTTTATGTCACCTACGGTATAGGCTCCGAACTCCTGACGTGGCGAGTGATTGATTTCATCCTGCGACGTAAACAATCCGTCGGCCACAAGTCCGCGTATACTGTTGATGGGGTGGCCGATGTGCGAGTAGTAGCTATTGACGTTCACAGGCTCGTCTACATCTGTCACCTCGTTGTGGGCATAGGTGAAGCTTCCGTTTACTTTCACGGTGAAGTCCTTGTTAAAAACCCTTGTATAAACTACACTCATGTCGACACCTTTGTTGTTAACGGCGCCGATGTTTGCATACGGACGACTTGTTCCGTAACCGGCAATCGAGAGTATTGACTGGCGTTGCATGAATATTCCGCTACGGCGTTCGGTGAAGTAATCTATACTGAAGTCAAGACAGCCTTTCACGTTCATGTCAAGACCGAGGTTGAATTTGCGTGCCTTTTCCCAGGTAGCAGCCTCGTTTCCGTATGTAGTAACCCATGGAACACGAATATTCGAGTAGTTGTCGCCTACCCACCAACCCCCTTCTGCCGACATGTTTACGGTAGTGATATAGGGGAAACGGCTTGCCAGCGCGTCGTTACCTACCAGGCCATACGACCCACGAATCTTCAGATTATGCACATAGGGTTTCAGTTTCTTGAAGAAATGCTCATTCGAAACCGTCCATCCCAACGCCATGGCAGGGAAGAAACCGAAGCGGTTCCCCTTCTTGAAGTTTTCCGATCCATTATATCCGAACGTAGCCTCTACGAGGTAACGGTGGTCAAAGTCGTACGTCAGACGACCGGCAATACCCTGTTCGCGATAAGGCAGAAGGTCGTATTCGTCACCACCGTCTTTCACCTTCTTTGTTTCTTTCATGTGGTACACCAACGTCGCGCCAACGTCGTGAGGACCGAAGGTGCGGGCATAGTCGAGCTTTCCCTGCAGTGACCATACCGTCGTTGTGGGGTCACGGCCCGAATTTGATTGCAGATAGGGCTGCCCCGGTGCACCTATTGTCTCGGTATCGTAGACGTATTTACCGTCGGGTGTAACGGTATAGCT
Organism: Prevotella sp.; assembly: GCA_013333935.1. Lineage (GTDB taxonomy): Bacteria > Bacteroidota > Bacteroidia > Bacteroidales > Bacteroidaceae > Prevotella. The sequence continues at coordinate 37,804 of JABCNV010000043.1, forward strand.
GTCTGAAACCTTGTAATAGAAAGGTACAATCCAATGGTCTAACCAGTTGAAACTGTAGTTATAGAACGACGCCATTGCGCTTGCCTTCAGACCTTGGGTAATGAATTGCAGATCCTGATCGACGTTGAAGGCCGTTGTCGAGTATACATAGTTGCGCTCTGTCTGTCCTGAACTAAGTAGTGCATAAGGGTTAGTCTGCAATCCTCCCACGCCCTGGCGCGTGTTCATACCATAGCGAACAAAGGTATCGCCAGTCTCACCAGGGAGCGTTGCCGGAAATCCTACGGGATTTACACGCATGGTATTGTAGAAAAGATTGGTGACAGACTCTTTCGGCGAGTGGTTATAGAAAAGCTGAGTATTCATGTTCAACTGAATCTTTGTGGTGCGGGTGATATTCGCCGTCACGTTACTTTGGAACAAATACTTCTTGTTTCGTATCGAAACATCGAGTGCCTGACTCTCTGATGGTTGACGAACGATACCGTTCTCATAGAATATTCCGGCGTTGAGGAAGTAGGTAATGAGCTTGCTTCCGCCTTTGATACTCAGGTTCAGATTCTGGTTTGTGGCCACATTTTTGAAAAGAAGGTCGTACCAGTCGTTGTCAGGGAAGAGGTAAGGATTGGCTTTCGTGCGTGTTTTCTCAATGCGGTCATCACTATAATAAGGTGTATAGAGACGTCCCACAGCCTTGGCGTCGTTATAGATGGCCTCGTTGAACATCTGCATGTATGACACGCCGCCTGCCATATCCTGTATGCGTGTAGGCGACGAAAAGGTATTATCGAGCCGTACGTCAACCTGCATCTTCTCCGAAAAAGCACCCTGGCGGGTATTTACGATAATGACGCCGTTGGCACCACGCGAGCCATAGAGCGACGTTGCCGTGGCATCTTTCAGAACCGAAAAGCTCTCAATCGACTCCGGCGGTATGTTATTCAGCATGGTTGTACTTATTTCTACGCCGTCAAGAATGATGAGCGGAGCCTTATTCGAGCCAAAGGTAGAGATGCCCCGGATATAGAATTCGGCATTGTCGTAGCCAGGTTCACCACTACGCTGGCGAGCAATAATACCCGGAATGTTACCTGCAAACGACGTGGTAAGGCTTGAAGAGGTTATCTTCAAGTCTTCAGGCTTCACAGCTTGCACGGCTCCAACCAGCGATTCTTTTTTCTGTTTGCCGAAACCTACTACTACAACCTCGTCCAGAACCTTGTCATCAGGAATCAGCGAAATAGAGATAAACGAACGTCCCTTGAGCCTGATATTCTTGTTCTTGAAGCCGATATACGAAATCTCAAGCTCAGCATCCGTGGGTGCGTTCAGCGTAAAGGTGCCCTCGGTATCGGTAATGGTTCCATTCGTGGTGCCTGCAACCTTAACCGTGGCTCCAATGACGGGTTCACCGTTCTCGTCGCCAATAAATCCCTTGACAACGCCCTTGTCGGCAGGAGTCGGCGCATTGGTTTTCCACACACGGGCTGCCGACGGTGCACTGCCGCGCCCAGCCCAGGCACTGGTGCCTGTCAACCCGCATCCCATTAGCAGCAGGAGCAAGGCAACAGGCCTTTGTTTGTAATGAAATTTGTGTTTCATCAGTTTTTAATTTATAGGATTAGAAGTATTAATTTGTCCATGGCCTACGGGGGTTATTTTCCCCGTTGATAACAGATAACGCAAAGGTAACCCGTCACGTCACAAGTAACAGGTAAAATTGTATCTGATAGGGGTAATATTGTGCAGAACTCCTATACAGACAGAAAAAAGCTTATAGGGCTGTCCCGGTGTTATACATGTTTTCAAAACACCAGGCCAACGCCGGATACTAAGTGTTTATGAACTCCGTAGGACTTTTGCCGGTATATTTACGAAACGCCTTAGAGAAGTAATTGGGGTCGGCAAAGCCCGACCGGTATGCAGTTTCGGAAACATGACATCCACTCCTCAATAACTGGCAGGCATGCTCCATACGTTTGTTGCGCAGATAGTCGCCTGCCGAAAGCCCCAAAAGATTCTTCATCTTGGCATGCAGCAGGCTCCTGCTTATTCCGAGGTTTTCAGTCATGTCAGAGATAGAAAAGTCGCTGTTTCCTATATTTTTATCTATCAGGTTATTGATTTGACGCAAGAGCTTCTTGTCAAGCTCGCTCAGCGGCAAAGCGTCAATATTCCGCCCCTGCATGCTGGCCATTTCGTGCTGTCGGCTGGTTTGCAATTGTAGAATATTCTTAATCTGGAGCCCCAGGATTTGCGGATCGAAAGGCTTCTGTACATAAGCCTCAGCACCACTCTCATATCCGGCAAGCACATCTTCTGTCTCGCCTCTGGCCGTAAGCAGGATAACGGGGATATGAGAAGTAGACATATCATGTTTCATGCGCCGACACAGCTCTGTGCCGTCCATCTCAGGCATCATCACATCTGACACAACAAGGTCGGCCTGTCCTGCCTGCGCTATCCGTAATGCCTCGCAACCGTTGACGGCTGTCAGGATATGATACGATGAAGAAAAGTAGTCTTTCAGGAACGACAGCATGTCAGGGTTATCCTCTACCAGCAAAACAGATACGGGCCGACTGACGTCATCATGTTCTTTCCGTGTGTCTGTTCCGGCCGTCAAAGCTGCACCACCCGTTTCTTCCTCACTGACGAAGTTCGAAGATTGATGAGGCACCGGACTGTCTTTCATCCTGCTCGTGGCACTGAAAGCTTCAGGCGAAACATCAAGAAGCACGGTAAAGGCCGAACCTTTGCCCACCTCGCTCTGCACGCTTATAGTACCCTGGTGTATCTCTGTCAAGCGTTTCACCAGCGAAAGACCTATGCCCCATCCGCCGGTACTTGCGTTATACCCTCGGCGTGTCTGGTAATAGCGGTCAAAAATATAGGGTTGTTCTTCAGGCTCAATGCCCACACCCGTATCACTTACCGTAAGACGCAAATAAAGACCAGGCTTTTCCGGCAGGGTGCAGATGCTGCTTTGCACCGTTATCTGCCCGCCCGAAGGCGTAAACTTCAGCGCGTTGGAAAGAAGATTATTAACAATATGCTCCAGATAAGACGCCGAAAACCAGACGTCTTCACCGTTATTCTCGCTGTCAATGAGAAGCCCGACACGCTTCCCTGCTGCAGCATCAACAAACTGTCGGGCTACTTTTTCTATAAATTCTACAGGATTCCCTTTCTGGATAAAAAAAGGAAGACTATCGGTTTCGAGCTTGTTAAACGTTACCAGTTCGTTGATAAGACCTTCCATCTTGCGAGTGTTCCTAATGGCCATGTCAAGATGTTTACGGATTTCTGTACCGATATTCTGACGCGACATACTCTTCAGTGGAGCTACGATAAGCGACAGCGGCGTCTTCAGTTCATGCGAGACGGTAGTAAAGAAGTCTGACTTGACCTTATCAATCTCTTCTATCTTCTCCTTTTCCAGACGCGCCATCTTCACGGCATTGCGGGCTTTCAGCCGGATATTGAACAAGTGATAAGCCAGCCAGCAGAGCAAGACTACCAGCAAAAAATAAAGAACATAGGCCCAGACCGAACGATAGAACGGGGGCTTTACCACGATACGAAGGGTTTTGATGGGGCTGCGCTCCCACCCTTCATTGGAATTGTTGGCCCTGACATGCAGCACATAGGTGCCCGACGGCAGATTATAGCCCTTGAAGCTGCGGTCATTGCCCACGTTGCGCCACCCCTTGTCAATGCCCTCTAAGAACACCTGGTAGCTGATTGCCTCGGCTTCTCCTGGCATGATGACGCCATATTCGATGCTGAACGACCGTGCCTGGTCATAGCTTAGCGTGATGGAAGACGCGGCGTCGAGCTCGCTATTGAGCGGCGTGTCGGGCGTAGCGGTTGTCACTGCCCGATTGCCAATAACCAACTGCTTCATGTGCACGGAGAAGGGGCCTGCCTCTTTCGTGATTCGCCGGGGATCGAAGGTGATAAGCCCGTCAGTGGTACCGAAGAGCATAAGCCCCCCGCTGCCGGACAGAGAAGAGGAGAAGTTGAACACATTCACGGGCAGACCGCTTTCTATAGAGAACCGGTTCAACACCCTGTTGCGGGTATTATAAGAGAAAAGACCTAAGTTGGAGCTTATCCACAAGCGCCCCATGTCGTCCTCTATGATGCTGCAAACCGTGCATTTTGACAGCTGCTGGCCGTTGCCCAGCGACCTGATGGTTCCGCTCCGACGGTCAACATACTGCAGCCCGTTGCTGTTAGTGCCCACCCACATCGTGCCACGGGAATCCTGAAACAGGCTGATGACGTAGTTGTCCTTGAGCCCATGCCGCCCGTCTGCCCGCCAGTTGACGATTCTTCCTCCCCGTGCAGGAACCTTGAATATGCCGCCGTTCGTGGTTCCGGCCCACACGTTGTCGCTCCTGTCAATGCATACTGTATAGACAAAGGCGTTCCTAAGGCTGCCGTCGTCAGGGCTTTTGAAAGAGTCTGTACGAGGGTCATAATAAAGCAGACCCTGCATGGTGGCAAACCATAACCGCCCACTGTGCTGGCGGGCAATATAGAAAACGCCCTCCGACGTGAGGCCATGCGAAAGCATGTAGTGGCGGCAGGCATGCGTAACCATATTGTATCTGAAAAGCCCATTGAAGCGGGTACCTATCCACATTTCCTTTTTGCTGCGGTCATAATACAGGGAATGGATATTGGTTCCGAGGTTGGGGATGCCGCGAAAAACGGTAAAGCGTCCCGTTTTACGGTTATAGATATTGATGCCTCCGTCCTCGGTGGCTATCCAGAAAGTGCCAGACGTCGGCTCTGTCATCATGCGGGGGACGCGCGCCTTGATGTCATCGGCCGAGTTTCCGGGCTCAAAATAGGTAAACTGGCCGTTGTTCTTCCGCATTATATCTACGCCTCCGAAGTAAGAGCCTATCCACAGGTTCTGCTGCCTGTCACACAGAATGGCATAGATGGCGTTGTCGCCCAAGCTGCTCTTGTCTCTGAAGCGGTGCCTTAGAATGTCTGTATGCCCGTCAGGATAGATGACAGTAATGCCGTTTTCTGTCCCCATCCATATACGGTGGGAGGCATCTTCGGTGATAGTTCTGACCATTCCGTCCGACATCTGTCCGGGCAGCCAGTAGCGACGACGCCCTGTCTTCAGGTCAACCTGAACGGCACCCTTGCCGTTGCGACCTATCCAGAGCCGCCCCGCATGGTCAAAGAAGACGGGCATAATGACGTTGTTACTCTTCAGGCAGTCCTGATAGCAGGCCGGATTCAGACGTGTAATACGCGTCATATCGGCGTTATAGGAAAATATTGACGTACTGGTAGAAATATACAGATTGTCGGCAGCGTCCACAGCCATGCTGTTTACGTAGGCACGGGTAGGCAGCGGATGCTTCACGATGCTGTTGTCGGCCTCACGGTATGAGCACAACATGCCGCCGCCAAAAAACACGGTGCCCCGCGACGTTTCGGCCATCGTCCAGAACAGCCCCCGCACATTCTTGTAATATTCAAAGTCGTCGGTCTCGGGACGATATCTGCAAATGCCCGTCTCCGTGCATATCCAGAGGCGGTGACGGCGGTCAACGTGCAGAGCCCATATATAGTCGTTGGGCAGCGAGTGCGGGTTTTTCTCGTCGTGACTATACACTTTCGTACTGTAGCCGTCATATCTAACGAGTCCGTTACGCATGCCTATCCAGATGTATCCCCTGGCATCCTGCGCCAGAGCCTCGACCTGCTGATGGGGAAGTCCCTGCGCACTCGTGAGATGGGTAAAGCGGTAGTTGCCGCCTGCCAGAGCGGCGGAAAGTCGCAGAAGCAGCAGCAAAAGGCACAGGGCCCGCAAGGTTAGTGAGCGATACGTATTGCGAATGGTCAGCGTTTTTACAGTTCTTTTCATCATACGTCACAGGGGCGGCCCCAAACGAAGGCAGGAAAAATAATTCCGCGGCATGAAAAACCAACTGCCCCGAAACGCAAAAGTACAGAAAAACAGACTGAAAAACAAATTTCCCATCGTTTTATTGCCGTCACCGGTACCTGAAAATTTACCATACATTTACCGCAGAAACACCTACAAAAAACGGGAAAACAAGCGGTTCGAAGGAAGAAGAGCCCTCGGCTGCGTCAGGAGTGGGCACAGTGGCAGCGACAGCCGGAAATCTCCTGTCCTGCCCCTTGGAACGGCAAACAGAAAAAGGAGAACCTGCCTCTACGTGCAAAAGGCCGGTGTACGGTGCCCGTCACACGGTCGTATCACGGCCGCCGCACACACATCACGGCGCCCGCCATACCCACAGCACGACGGCCGCCGCAACACCGGAAGGAGGACGGAAAGACGGAACCAAGCGGCACGGGCGGGGCGACGGTGAGGATGGGCGGGGTGACACAATGGCAGACAATGTGACAGACTGCGGGGCGTTGGCACGTGCTTTGTTAGAAATGGGGCGGACTGCAATGTCCGCAAACACATTGACAATAAATAAACAATATACAACTATGGGAAAGATTATTGGTATCGACTTAGGTACAACAAACAGCTGCGTTGCCGTTTTCGAGGGCAACGAGCCAGTAGTAATTGCCAACTCGGAGGGTAAGCGCACTACGCCTTCGGTGGTTGGTTTCGTGAAGGACGGCGAGCGCAAGGTGGGCGACCCTGCCAAGCGTCAGGCTATCACCAACCCGCAGAACACCGTCTATTCCATCAAGCGCTTCATGGGTGAAACCTATGAGCAGAGCCGCAAGGAGGCTGAACGCGTACCCTACAAGGTTATCAACGACAACGGTTTTCCGAAGATTCAGATTGACGGTGCGGCACATCCGTACACGCCGCAGGAAATTTCGGCCATGATTCTGCAGAAGATGAAGAAGACGGCCGAGGACTATCTGGGACAGGAGGTGACCGACGCCGTGATTACCGTACCGGCTTATTTCTCCGACTCGCAGCGTCAGGCTACCAAGGAGGCCGGCACAATTGCGGGGCTGAACGTGCGCCGTATCGTGAACGAGCCTACGGCAGCAGCACTGGCTTACGGCGTTGACAAGGCCAACAAAGACATGAAGATTGCGGTCTTCGACCTGGGAGGCGGTACGTTTGATATCTCAATCCTTGAGTTCGGCGGCGGCGTTTTCGAGGTGCTTTCGACGAACGGCGACACCCATCTGGGCGGCGACGACTTCGATCAAGTCATAATCGACTGGCTGGCTGACGGCTTCAAGGCCGACGAAGGCATCGACCTGAAGAAAGATCCGATGGCTATGCAGCGCCTGAAAGAGGCTGCCGAGAAGGCCAAGATTGAGCTTTCGTCTACCACAACAACCGAAATTAACCTGCCGTATATTTCGGCCGAGGGCGGTGTTCCGAAGCACCTTGTAAAGACGCTCACGCGTGCACAGTTCGAGCAGCTGGCACACGACCTGATACAGAAGTGTCTTGTTCCGTGCCAGAACGCTATTCGCGACGCCAAGCTTAAGACGTCGGATATCGACGAGGTAATCCTCGTGGGTGGTTCGAGCCGTATTCCGGCCGTTCAGACGCTGGTTAAGAACTACTTCGGCAAGGAGCCATCGAAGGGCGTAAACCCCGACGAGGTGGTGGCCGTTGGCGCATCTATCCAGGGCGCTATCCTCAACAACGAGGGCGGTGCAGGCGATATCGTGCTGCTGGATGTTACCCCGCTGACGCTCGGTATCGAGACAATGGGCGGCGTAATGACCAAGCTGATTGACGCCAACTCGACCATTCCGTGCAAGAAGTCGCAGATATTCTCTACCGCTGTAGACAACCAGACGGCCGTAACTATTCATGTTCTGCAGGGCGAGCGCCCCATGGCAGCTCAGAATAAGAGCATCGGACAGTTCAACCTTGAGGGCATAGCTCCCGCACGCCGCGGCGTTCCGCAGATTGAAGTAACCTTTGATATCGACGCCAACGGCATATTAAACGTAAGCGCCAAGGACAAGGCTACCGGTAAGGAACAGGCCATCCGCATTGAGGCTTCGTCGGGATTAAGTCAGGAGGAAATCGACCGCATGAAGGCCGAAGCCAAGGCAAACGAAAACGCCGACAAGCAGGAGCGCGAGAAGGTAGACAAGATGAATCAGGCCGATTCGATGATATTTACCACCGAAAATTTCCTGAAGGACAACGCTGATAAGATACCGGCCGACAAGAAAACGGCTATCGAAAGTGCACTCCAACAGCTGAAAGATGCCCACAAATCGGGTGACATATCGGCCATTGACAGTGCAACGGCAGCCCTCAACCAAGCTGTTCAGGAAGCTTCGGCACAGATGTATCAGGGCGGTGCAGGCCCGCAGGCAGGCGCTGAACAGGCTCAACAGGGCGGCTCTGAAGGCGCACAGCAAGCAGATGACACCAAAACCGACGACAATATTCAGGACGCCGACTTTGAGGAAGTGAAGTAAAGTAAACAGGAATACAAGTCCATACCTCTCTTTTTACAGGGAAGTATGGACTTTTTTGTTTTAAAAAAATCAAAACTATGAACCTTATAGAGAAAGTAAAAAAAATCAGTGAAGATAAAAAACCACAAACTATAACTCCTCGTGAACTGTTGGAATATTTTGGCTTTCATAAGAGAACCTCTGGTAATTGCCAGCAGATAGATAAATTCCTTAAGGAAAACAGCTTGGAACTTTCTGCTGATTACAGAGGTATTTGGGTAGGTGGAGAGATAGAACTTAGGCATAAAGAAATAGCCCAAACAAGGACACCTAAAGACCCTATAAAACGAGTTCGTGTGTTGGAGGCAGCGAATAAGAAACCCGTTTATGTTTCGAATAGTGACAGTTTAAAGAAGGCAATCACTATTATGCAATTGAACAGATATTCCCAATTGCCAGTTACTAACCATGGAGATAAGGATATTCGCGGATACATATCATGGGAATCAATTAGTGAGGCAAGGTTTAACGGAGAAGCAAGCGACTATATAAAAGATTATGTAAAGGAGGATATTCAGATAATTAAGCCAGAAACCCCATTACTTGACGCAATAAAGGTTGTTTATCAACATGATTTTGCAGTTGTTATAGCGAAAGATAAGTCTTTACAGGGAATAATAACAACGGCCGATATATCTTCAGAATTTTTATTAAATATAAAACCATTTCTCCTATTAGAAGAAATAGAGAAGTCGCTGAGAGTACTTTTAGATGGCTCTTTTTTATTGGAAGATATTAAGAAAGTTTGCAGTAATACAGATAAAGAAATCCTTTCTATTGATGACTTGTCGTTTGGTCATTATAAATGTATCATCGAAAACTTACATCTTTGGGAGAAATTACAGATAAGGGTTGACAGGAAAAAGTTAATCGAAAGAATTGAAGAGGTGAGGAAAGTGCGTAATGATATTATGCATTTTAATCCAGATGGTATAGACGAGGACGCAATGATGATGCTGGATAATACATCAAAGTTTTTATCAACGCTTATTAAATACAAACATCAAAATGTGAAGGAGAATTAAAGATATTCTTATGCTTAATATGTAAAAAGATAAAATATTTTTCCTGGGTAAATAGTGTTTTTGAAGAGTTCCCTCCGTGCTTAAAGCACGGAGGGAACTCTTTTTCATTTATACCGGAGAACTCAAAAATTTAATCACATTGTAGTAAGTAATAAACTTAAAAGTTACAAGTATGACAATAGATGAAATTAAAGCAATATCAATTAAAGATTACTTAGGTAGTATGTCTATA
>JABCNV010000037.1 GCA_013333935.1 Prevotella sp.
TCGGTTTGATACGCATTTAGGTACATAACTATCAATTATGGCAAAGTTAGAGAATAAAGCAAAGGAAAACCCGAAATTGGAGCAAAATGTGCTTGCTGATGGTCGGATTAGTCTCTATTTGGAGTATTATCTCAGTAGAGAAGAAACACCAGTTTTGGATGATAATGGCAATCCTGTTTTGTATGAAACAGGTAAGATGATGGGTAAACCCAAAGTTCACATCAAACACAACAGACGAAAAGAAAACTTGCAGTTGTATTTAATAGCCAAGCCACGCACTCCTGCCGAGCGACAGCAAAATAAAGAAACGCTTGAATTGGCTGCCAAGATTCGTGCAGAGCGTGAACAACAGTTTAAGGAAAGTATGCTCGGTTATCGTTTGAAAAAAGATAGGAGTATCAACTTCTTAGACTATTATCAGGCTTACATTGATAGCTATACCAAGAAAGACCTGCGAATGATTAAGATTGCCTTGAGTCGTTTTAAGGACTTTCTGAAAGAGCACTATCCTCTCTATGAGTTTAGTATCAAGCCCGATTTGATAACAAAGGAAATGATGGAACGGTTTGTTGAATACCTACAATCAAGAAGTGTTGGTGAAGGTGCGAAGAGCATCTACCAGCGTTTCAAGAAGGTTGTACGATACGCAATTGACCATGAAGTAATGTTGAAAGACCCGTGTAAAGGAGTAGTGTGCAAGGTGGATGAGCAGATTTTGCGCAAAGATGTGTTGTCAATGGATGAGATTCAATCACTGATTCAATGTCATTACGACAACGAAAACCCCAATGTCAGACGAGCCTTTATCCTTTGTCTGTATTGTGGGCTACGCTTCTGCGATGTGAAAGATCTAACCTATAAGAACATTGATTACACCAATCGCCTATTGAAGTTTGAGCAGAATAAGACCAAAGGGCATTCGGCACATAGTGGTGTCGTTATTCCTTTGAACGAAGGATTACTTTCATTGATAGGTGAAGCTCCCGAAGACTTAGACACCTCCATTTTCAATTTGCCAACATACGAGAGCTGCTGCAAATCGGTAAAACGGTGGGTGAAGCGTGCAGGCATTAACAAACACATCAGTTGGCATTGTGCCCGCCACAGCTTTGCTGTGAATATCCTAAATAATGGCGCCAACATCAAGACCGTCGCCAGCTTATTAGGGCATAGCGGATTGAAGCACACAGAGAAATATACTCGTGCCGTGGATAAATTGAAGTCTGAAGCTATCAATAGCTTGCCAGAATTGAAGCTGTAAGTATTTGGTTTAGATTGTCAATTCTATGTTTTAGTATTTCTGCTTACAATTAAGCAAGTGTGGTGAGAAAAAAGATAATTTAGTGATGTTATTGGCTAAACAAAGCTATTTTCTGCATTATATATCAATAATATTGTGTATATTTGTATCCTTATTATAAACTATCCATTATGGACAAGAATATCAATCGCATAAAAGTAGTACTTGCGGAGAAGAAAAGAACTAACAAATGGTTAGCAGAACAGTTGGGGTGTGCACCAACCACAGTTTCTAAGTGGTGCACCAATGTTTGCCAACCGACTATGGGGACTTATCTCAAAATAGCGAAACTACTCAATGTTGAACTGACAGAATTAGTGAGAAAAGAAAACAATGTATAAAATAACTTGGGATAAAGAAACGGGTGGTGTATTGCTTCATTCACGCATTGTCGATGGAACAATTGGTACATCACCTCGTCCTGTATTCTGGGAAGAACTCGATTTGCTTAAACTTAATGAGTTAGGATGGAAATATCCTCACACGAAAACCCCTTTATTGTGGGCAATTAATAAGCAATATTGGTATCAAGGGGAACTGATGTTTGAAGCTAAAGGTGCAAATATCTACGACGCTGCTACAATTATATTCCAACCGGGTAAGGAAAATATCGAGGTGAAGCCCGTTGATGTAAATGAAATGTTGAAGCGCAATGCTGAATTTATGTTCTTACTAGAGAGTGAGGCTATTGAATTCATTCGTGAAACTTTCAAACAATATGCTGGTGCAAGAAGAAGTCTTGCTCCAGTTAAGGCTAATCAACTTGACTATGAAGCCCTTGCGAAGCGCATGGAAGTCAAGGTTAAAAAGAAGATGGCGATAGTGCGTGAAGACTGCGATAGTTTCGATATTATGCCACTCGACACTGCTGAAGAGCAAGGTAAAAAAGTTTTTCACACCACAAAGATTGACAAGTTTATCGCCTCTTTCTCTGGTGGTAAAGACTCTCAGGTAGTGCTTGATCTTTGTACACGAGCCATACCAAGTACAGAATTTGAGGTTATTTATTCAGATACTGGGTATGAATTGCCAACATCGTTAGAACTTTATCAGCAGGTACAAGACCATTATCATAAGCTCTTCCCTGACCTAAAGTTCTCACTCACTCGTAACCATGAAAATGTGCTCAACTATTGGGATAAGATTGGGACACCAAGCGATAAACATCGCTGGTGTTGCTCTGTAATGAAGACAGCTCCTCTCTATCGTTCTCTAAAAATAGAAGGAACAAATAAACAAGCAAAATCGCTTGCATTTGAAGGAGTAAGAGCAGAGGAAAGCGCAATGAGAAATAATTATGAGCGAATAGGGAAAGGGGTTAAACATGACACTGTAATCAATGCTCGACCAATCTTAAATTGGAATACAACAGAGATATTTCTTTACCTTCTTGCTCACCATTTACCCATCAATGAAGCCTATCGTGTGGGAAAGCCAAGAGTGGGATGTTTAATCTGTCCATTCTCTTCTCCATGGGATGATATGATTGTGAATAAACGATATAAAAAAGATCTGGAACCTTTTTTATCACGTTTGGAAAACTTATCAAAACGACGTAATATTCCAAATTTAGAGGAATACATAAAAGAACGCAAATGGAAACTTCGGGCGAGTGGAAATAATGTTAATTCAAGAACAAAAGTTCTCTTTCCTAAACAATTTCCCACGTTCGTAGCAAATGTTTCCAACGCACAGAAACGTATAGAAGATTGGCTTCCTGTTTTGTGCGAATATAATATAATAGAGAAAGAGAATAAGAAGTTTGGAGAATTATGCTTTGATAAGGCTGTCTATCGTTTTGACATTATATATAAGTCTGAACACGACTATACTTTCACCTTATATGAAGTTAAAAATCCCCAGTTAGTACAGCTCCTTAAAAGAGTTATTTATAAAAGTGCTTTTTGCATTAACTGCGAAGGCTGTGAAGTGGAATGTCCAACAGGAGCACTATCTGTTTATCCTGAAATTAAAATTGTAAAATCTAAATGTATTCATTGTCATAAATGTCTGTTATTTCACGACCAAGGATGCATTGTTGCTAATTCTTTAAGTATGACAATCTCAACAAATACAAAAAGTGGAGGTATCTCCAAAATTGGTACCTTTGGAATCCACAATGAGTGGCTGCAAGAGTTTCTTTCCGACCCTGATGGTTTTTGGGCAAGTAATTCCTTAGGAAATAAACAGGAACAGAGTTTTAAAGCATGGTTGATAGATGCAGACATAATAGACTCAAAGAAAAATCTAACATCATTTGGTGATTTTTGCGCAAAGCATCGTGAAGACGAGCTTGATTTAATTTGGGAGCTCATTTGGTCGAATTTTGCATACGGTTCTGTTCTTACAAACTGGTTTATCAATTCAATAAATCCCGAGCAACATTTCACAAAAGCTCTACTTGATGAGTTGGCTTTAAATGTTTTTGATGGTACAAAAAATACCATAACTTATGCTATTGGAGGCTTCATGCAAATATTCAAATATTCTCCAATTGGTGATTTTCTTAACCAAGGGCAATCGAATGATAGCAAGAACTTTTTTCGCGGAAGACATGAAAAGTTGTCCGAGGTAGCACTTGCTTATTCTATATACAAATATGCAGAATTTAAAGGTATTCGTTCGCTTTCTATTTCTGACTTCTATGATAAAGGCTGTCAGACTGGTCCTGCTAAGGAATTTGCTATTTCTAAAACTACTTTTGCAAAGTTGCTCCGTCGATTAAACTCTGCCACAAACCGCGTTTTAATAGCAGAATTAAATATGGGATTAGATAGTATAACATTACGAGATGACCTCACTTCAATAGATATACTCAAACAGTTAGTTTTATAAATATGTATTCTCGCCTTAAAATAGAATATTACAAGAACTTGATTCGAGCAATGAATGTTTCAAGGGTAAATGGCAAGAACAATCTTGCCAAGCCTATGCTTATGTTGGCAATTTTACAAGGAATACAAGACTGGAGTATAATTGTTAATCGTATTACATTGACAGAATCGCTTGTACATACTTATAAAACTTTATTTAAAGAGTATGGCATTCAGGTTCTTACAAAATATATTTATCCTTACTATTATTTGAAGGGAGATGGTTTCTATCATCTTATTGGTGATTGTAACCGTAAGACTCCCACTGCGAAATACCTTCGTGAAAACATTGAGTATGCTACATTTGACGATGAATTGTGGTTGCTATTACAAGATGAAGATACAAGAACCGAGATAAAGGAAGCTATCATTAATTTTTATATAAAACCTAACAAATAATAAACATATGCCATATAGTAAAATCGTGACGCTGAGACAAATGCGTCCCGCCTATAATATTAAGGAGGAGAGCGATGGTGAGTGGAAATCTTTCATTGCTAACGATCAGTTTAACGGATTGCTACAACGTGTAGTCAGTGCTGTACGTAATAACGACGCAGACAATCATAAGTCGATTTGGATTGCCGGAACATATGGTACAGGTAAAAGTCATGCAGGTGCGGTGATTCAGCATCTTCTTTGCGATCCTATAGACGAAATCCGAGAGTATGTAGAGGACGAATACAAGAAGGATAAGTATGCTGTTTTGCGCAACAGTATGTTGCAACTCCGTGAAACAAAGCGTCTCTTCCCCATAAATATGTATGGTCAACAAAACATTGCTCATGAGGAAGATCTATCGCTCCAGATGCAGCGTGAGATAAAACGTGCACTTCTGGCTGCTGGGATAAATATTACAGTGCAGACAGACTTTGATATGTATGTGCAACATATTGAGGAGCAGACACAAATCTGGGAGAGTCTCATAGAACAAAATCCAGAGCTTGCAAGTGTAGCACCCGATACCAATAAGTTGAGACAACGCTTGATGGCTGCTGATACCGCAGTGTTTGACAAGGTGCGCCAAGCTTTACGTGCAGGAGGATTAGATGTTCGTTTGCAGAGCAATAATCTCCAACAATGGATATTTGAGGTACAGAATGCCCTTCGTGAGAAAACTGATTATAATGGTCTGTTGATTATTTGGGACGAATTTACCGAAGTAATGACTTCGAGTATCGGCACTCGCTTGTTGGTACAACTTCAGGAGATTGCAGAGGCTATGATGAATGCAGAGAATGACTCTTATTTCTTGTTTATCTCTCACCCTTCTGCCCTCAATTCACTAAAAGAGGAAGAACGTGAAAAGACCAAGGGACGTTATCACTATATAGCCTACAATATGGAACCAGTTTCGGCATTCAAAATTATGTCGAAGAAGTTCAAGATTGTAAATTACACGTTATACATGATTCGTCAGGAACGTTTCTTTGGTCTCCATCCAGAGTTGTTGGAAATGTTCAGTACAACAAGTACGGATACCGAACAGACCATAGAAAACATAAAGAACTTATTTCCATTGCATCCAGCAACGGCCAACCTTGCAACTTACTATGCACGTGAAGCCGGATCCAGTAGTCGAAGTGTATTTGAGTTTCTGGCAAGTGATGCTGTGCGTGACTTCCTTGATGATGATGCGGCTTATATCAATGGGTGTACCATTACAGCAGATTATCTATGGGATTATGTGCAGAGTTATTTTGAAAGTGATAGTACAAAGTTCGGTGCCGTCACTGAGCGATACAATAGTCACCACTTAGCCGTTGAAAGTCAAGGTGATAATTATTTGAAGGTCTTTAAGGGCATTTTATTGTTGAATGCTTTGAACAACATAGCTAACAACGATACTGTTACACCAAGCAAGGATAATATTGAAGACTTGTTTGCAGGTACGGAAATACAAGAAGAATTGCCTGTAATTCTTGATTTTTTCAATGATAAGAGTATTATCCAGCGTCAACCTAATGGGAACTTCTCTATTCTTTTCACCGCATTGCCTGGTGACGAGATACAAAAAATAAAAGAAGAACTGAAATCCACACGCTTTTTGTTTACTGATCAGGTAATAAAGTTTGGTAATACGGCTACAAATATTTTTACCCGAAATTTCTCGCAGGTGGCACGCCCTTATGCATTCCAATTTTTCAGTGTGCAAAGTAACGAGTACACATTAATGAATCAGATTGAAAATGCAAAGAAACAGGCAAAGTCCTACGAGACGTTTCTTGCCATTATGGTAGCCAGAAACAATCAAGAACTTTTGCTTTTGAAAGATATCGCTGAGAAGAATTGTAAGGATGAACGCTTTGATACCATTTCTTTCGTCGTCATTGAGACGACGATGGGCGATAAAGAATATGAACGCTTCATAGAGTATCAAGCAAATGCACAATGTGCCCAGAGCCACAGTTTGCCACAGCAACAGCAAACCTATATCAAACAGGCTGAAGAAATGATACAAAACTGGGTAAATAAGATGCGTAGCGGGAATGTAACCTTCTATCTCAAAGGGGACAATATGCCTATCTCAGGTAGCAAGATGACCAGTACAATCAACAGCTGCATAGCTCCGAACATATTTACAAATGGTCCTGAATCGCTCGAAACCATACGTACAAAGTTCAGTGCGACTTACTGGAAAAAAGCGTCTGTAAAAGCAACGGTAGACGCTGTGTTGAATTACAATACAAAACAAGAGATTATAGACAAGTGCAATGGTCCTGCCAGACATGTAGAATTCTTATTACAAGATAGTGTAGACGATAACTTGGAATGGAAGGACACTGTCTCACCTAATCATCCTCTGAAAAAAGTATGCGACTATGTAGATGAATGGCTTGGCGGTCGGCATACAAGCAAGAATCAAAGTTTCAATCTTGGCGATAAGCTTATAGGATTGACGGAAGCACCTTTTGGCCTTTTCCAGAGTTATGCACCGATGGCTATGGTCGCATTTGCTATGCGTAAGTATATCAATATCATTTTTGATACCAACGGAAAACAGCGTACTGCACAACATCTTGTAGAAGATGTCGTTGAGATGTTTAAAGCATGGGAAAACGGTAGGACAAGCAATAAGTTGAACTTTATTTTTGAGAGTAAGGAAGCAGGACGAGTTTGTAAGAGCCTTATTAAAATGTTCAGCCTGAATAAGTTGAAAGGTTATTCAGACATTAGCAGTCTTAAAGATGCACGCTGGGCAGTGCTTCATGTATATTGCAAAGATAAGGGTTATCCGCTTTGGGCATTAAAGTATATTGAGGAATGTACTCCTGAAATGAAGGAGTTCATCGATAATCTCATTCAAGTTGTCAATAACCCCGAAAGTATGAAGAATCCAAGTCTTTTGGAAAATACCATTCATGGTTATGATACGCTAAAAACTGATTTTGGTAATTTGCTAATACCTTCAGCTGATAATTTTCACAAAGGCTTTGTCGCTTATATGCAAAGTATTGAAAATGTAAATGTGCAAGATGACGAAGTGGACGAAGCCCAGAGGTATCTCCACGAACATCTGGAAAGTGAAGTCGGAATGTGGACAGAAGAAGAGGTAAAGGATAAGCTGAAAGATTGGCGTATATCAAAGGCAACACCTGTTGACCCTTATTTGCCGCCTTCTGATTTTTCTAATACTATTGTGGCTGCGCCTCTTGAAGACAGGTCTACTGTTAGTTCTGACGAGCTGAAGAAGAAACGTAATAAAGCTATCAACCGTATTAACAATAGCGATGACTTGCGTCAGGCTATTGAAAATATGATTACCGAAGAAGAAAGCTACGTCATCGATATATTGTTGAAATATGTATAAGGAACCGTTCAGAGAAATGGTTGCCCTCAAAGCACATGTTGAGGACGACAAACAGGCGAGAGGTGTTGGTACTTCTACGCTTGATAGATACCCTATTCGCTTTGTATTGTTCGATAATTTCCGTGACTGTTATGAATTTGTAGATTTCCTACAAACAGAACAAGGTGTACATGTGGAGAGTGTAGATCATTGGATAGATCGTAACTATCCTGACCTTCTCATTACGCATGTGGAATTAGCGGACCACATCATGGAACATATAAAGAAAAAAAGTCCTAATGATTGTGTGATTGCACCATTCTCTGAACTCGCTCGTTTTTATGACAACGAAGAGAATAAATCTTTTGATGCTTTAATAAAGACTATCAAAGCTATTCAAGCGACAGCTGAAGCTCAAAAACAACATCAGCGTGTTTATATACCACTAGTAGGTCTTGAAGGTAAAATGGATACTTTCAAGAATGATAGCCAAATTAATATCTGGAGATTGCTATCAGAAGATAAAGACCTGACATATAAGCTTATCCTAACAGAAGAAACAGATTTTGGGGTAAGTGGTTTGGGGGCTAACTATACGATTGTAAGCAACATTCGAGAGTGGCTAAATATATGGAAAGATAGTACGCAACAAGTTTCATCGAAAATTATTTGCAAATCGAAAGCAATTTTTGCTAATGCTCGTTTTGCTCAACCTGACAACGCTTTCTCATATCAAGTCTGTAACACTGCATTTGGGTTTCTAACAGATGGGTTGAATCTTGATCTTGTCAACCTACGTCCATTGCCAAATGATGGCGATAATTGGGATTTATTAGCCGGATGTATAGATGTGAGCAATAAATTTGACTTCACGAAATTTGTTAAGCAATACTTTGGCATCAATGACATAGAAACCTATAAAGACTTCATTCGTCTCTGGTTTGATAATCCTTATGTATTCAATCGTTGGCTTTTGGCGCGTTTCTATATTAACAAAAAAAATGGTGAAGGTTATCTATGCAGGTGTCTGAATACCACATCTTCATATGGCACAAATGAACTGATAGAGAAAATGGCAGGAGATATAACGGAAATTGCTACAGAAATGGAAGTGCGTAAATACTGCCTTATCTATGCTGCCCAAAAGAATATTCAACTTTCGGATGCCGCAGAAAATATGATAGCAAAATCTTTGCAGACTTTACCTGCAAAGATTGGTTATACAAGTACTTTAAAATACTTTACGGGGATTACACACAAAGAAAAAGAATTTGCTGTGAGTTGGTTGGGGCAAGGACTTATTGAACTTAACGACATCGTAACGTCCTTCCCAGAACTTTATGCCTATATGTCTGAAGGTACTGGAGTTGCAACTGGAGCCCCAGACTGGGTGAATCCATATATTGAGCAATATAAGAAAGCTAAAATTTCTAATCGGTACACAACTGACATTGAACAATTTATAAATAAACTTAATGACTCAGAGTCTTCTTTTGATATGTGGTACAATTCATTCTGTTCCACATATACCTTACTACAAAACCGTGGCGACATTGAAGTTTTTTATTGGATTGACGGATTGGGGATCGACTGGATTCCTCTAATTAAAAGCATAATTGCAGAGAAAAAAGACCAACAGATTTTCCTCAACGAAATAAGAATTGCTCGTGCCCTTCTTCCTACTAAGACTGAAATAAATAAAAAAGATATACAACGCCTTCTTCCTCAGGGTGTTCAATTGGAAAAGTCTGGAGATCTTGATACATTGGCTCATCGCTCAGATAATATAAGTCCATTTACAATTATCAAGGAGATAGATGTTGTACGAAGAAGCATTGAAGAAATTTTGCAGAAATACATAGGCAAGAAGATTGCGATTATCTCTGATCATGGGCTGACCTATTTGTCGCAATTGCTTAATGGTAAAAATATGCCTGGTGTTGATAGCGACCATCACGGACGCATTGCCATTCGCAAAAAGGTGGAATCTACTATGGATAGTAGCTATTTCCGTTTGGAGGATAATAAAACTTTGTGTGCACTAAAGCATGAATCACTTTGTGCAAAAATACCATCCGGACAAGGTGCTCATGGTGGCTGTACACCAGAAGAGGTACTAGTACCCATCTTTATCATTTCAAGTGTACCTGCTGCAACCAACTGGTCGTTCAACCTACTCACTTATGAAATAAGTGGCTCAAATCCACGCGTACAATTTAAAATTAAGAATATGCCGTCAGCTGATATTCCTTACGTACTTTATAATGGAGCGAAATATAATGTTCATCATCTGAGTGGCGATACATATGAAACAGAGGATATCATGCTAGATGCCAATGTTTCAGATTTCACGTTTCAAGTTGGAGGAATTGTTCGCCCTATGAAGATTAAGGTAACAACAGGCGTTCAAGAAGAAGATCCGTTTGACTTTTAATAAATGAATATTTATGAAAGAAGATATTTGCAACAAAATAAGACAGCATTTTTCTGCAATGTCTATTTACAAAGACCCTGCATCAACAGGTAGTCTTTTTGCAGGACGAAACCTTCCTGCATTCGTTAAAGATTTCCTGTTGAAGCGCTATCTGAACATTCAAACTGGCGAAGTTGATAGAATGGCACTCACTCAGTTTTTAGATAAAGTTATTCCAGCAAAACAAGGCAGTGTTAAAGACAGACTGCAAAGTGGCGAAGAAGTTACGCTTTTGGCTCGTTTTGTGGTGTATATTGACATTGTAAAGAATGAGCGTCAATTTGCCATTCCTGATTATGGCATCAAGCAACGTGAGGGGCTAATTCCAGAATATGTCTATTCTCGCAACTCTGGCGAATTTGTTGAGGGTGAGAAATGGGGTATTATCAAACTTTGTCTACTGCCAGACGATGATGGTAAAAAAAATCATATTCAAATGGTAGATTATAAACCATTCAAGCCTTATAGTTCTGTGGATATTTCCTATCTTGCAGAGGCACGTCACTATTTCACTACTTTAGAATGGATTGACGTATTGTTGTCTGCCATGGAGTATGACCCTAATGGATTCACATCGCTAACCCAAAAGTTGGAGTTCCTTACCCGTTTGCTCATTTTTATAGAACCACGTCTGAATGTGATCGAATTGGCTCCTAAAGGAACAGGGAAAAGCTATGTATTTGGCAATCTTTCTAAGTATGGCTGGCTGGTAAGTGGTGGTAAGGTGACACGTGCTAAGTTGTTTTTTGACAAAACAAAACAGCAAAATGGTATTATCAAAAACCATGACTTTACAGTATTCGATGAAATACAGACTATCGTTTTCCAAGAGCCTGCCGAGATTCAAGCTGCTCTAAAATCATATTTGGAAAGTGGTAAGACTACCATTGATAATAATGAGTTTTCTTCGGAGTGCGGCTTGATGCTTATGGGAAACATTCCTCTGTCTGCTCAACACATGCCTGTGACGCCTTTTTATTTCAGCAACCTGCCAGAAAATTTCCGTGAGTCGGCATTGCTCGATCGTTTTCACTGCTTTATTGAAGGGTGGCTTCTTCCGCGAGTGGACAAAAGCATGATTTTCAAAGGATGGACTATCAATGTGGAATACTTTTCTGAAATTCTTCATACCATGCGTACACAGAACACCTATGGATTATTGTTCGATCAACTCGTTCGCTTTGAAGAAAAGGCCGATGTGCGAGATAGTAATGCCGTGAAGCGTATTGCTACAGCTTATATGAAACTGCTATTCCCACACTGGCAGCGTACCGAGGATGTAAATGAGGAAGAATTTAAGATGTATTGTCTTGACCCAGCGGTACATCGTCGTGGCATCGTAAAGGAACAATGTCATAACATCGATCCAGAGTTTAAGGGTCTAATGCCATACGTTGAAGTTGTACAAAAAGGTTTCACCGAAAACAAGCTTTTTTAATCGATGGTTGTCTATTATATAAATAAGGTAAGCGATAATCTGAGAACATATACCTTTCCTTTTAAGGAAGGTGATATTTGTATGCTCCATGAAGGAGATATTGTAAAAACGGTTTATATCGATAGCGAGGTGGAAAATAATTCTATCTTTCGAGACTTCCGTTATGTTGATACAAAATCTTTGAGGAGTTATCATTTTCCAAATATAGACACCATTCTTTGTGCCCCATATGGGAGGAGTAAGGCAAAAGGCGATAAAACTCTTGTTTCGCTCCTGCTGACAGATTGTAACGGAGAATGGCTTTCCGACTTCCTAAATGACACGCAAGCTATTCTGGAGGGTACACGTGACTACTGGGACTTAAAAGTTCTTTGTCGATTAACAAGAGAAAAAAATATAGACATCGTTTTTGAGACTCCTATAGAAGAGTCATTTGCAAACAGGATGCCGAAACTGGTATATTTACCTGAAACCGATAATTTTAGAATTCATTCCGAAGAACTTAACTTGTCTGTTGGTGACTATTGTTTTTGTCATATAGCCAATGGCATTGTATTGATTCAAATAGACAAGGAATCCAATACAATAAACAATGTATCAGATTTCAAATTGATAGAAAGTGTCAATGAACCAGAAATCATGTTGCCATTGGGTACAACAATCCTCTACGATAACACAAGTGTCAGAGAGGACAAGTTTTTGTCTCGTTTTGATAGTATAGTTAAGCAACCTGTATCCAAATCCATTTTATTTTGTGCTCTTAATGATTTACCTTTGTCTGAAGACGAAGATGTTAAGGATTATTTAGATGGAAAAGATGAAAGCGACATTTTTTCTGAAAACAAGCATTTGTCTTCTCTTTTCCTTGAGATTATAGGAATCTTCGAAAAAAAAATAGAGCAAAGAAACTATTCCATCTTACAAGATCTTGTTAACGGGGTTCCTAGAAGTGAAGTTGCCAAGAAGAATAATCTTACACAAGAAAGGATACGACAACTATATAAGAAAATACTGGAAGAGGTTAAGTTTATTCTTATAAATGAAGTTCATGAGAATGAGCAACTACGTAAGGACAATGCGCAACTACATGCACAGGCTCAACTCTATATAGAGGAAATACAGCGATTAAGAAGCGTGGTAAAGGATGAAAGTTTGAGAGAGACTACAAATCAAGTTGTAGATATCAACTCCCATGTTGCGGAATTACTTAATACTCCTGTCCAAAATCTAAATCTTTCAGTAAGAGCTATCAATGTATTGAATGTTTTAGGTATCTCCACTTTTGGTGAAATACCCAAGATTGATGCAGCTGTTACCCTATTTAATGTGAGAAACAGCGGAAGGAAAACAGTACATGATATTGAAGTTTTCATTGGCAAGTTTGGCCTTCAATTAGGAATGACTTACAGTGAAATAGTCAATACATTGATTAATGTTGACTTAAGCAATATCTCTCATTTTCTCAAATAAGGATTATGGCTTTAATTGTTGCATGCTTTTTGATGTCTATCATAATAGCAAAAATAAAAATATATGACGATACAAGAAATACAGACTCGCAAGGAAGATCAGACGTTTGACTGCAAAAGCATTCAAATTTCCCCCAAGGCATTGGCTATTCCAATCGTCGCATTTGCTAATGCTGACGGTGGTGATATTGCTATCGGTGTGTCTGACAAAAATCGGAAGATAGAGGGTGTGGAACAATACACAGAGAAGCTAAATGAGTTGCTGCGTGTTCCTCTAGACTTTTGTAATCCTTCAGTGCCTATTACCAGCGAATTGTTGCCATGCACGGATAAGAACGGAAACGAGAATTATATTTTATTGATGCACATTCCTGCAAGTTCTGAACTACATGCTAATCAGGCAGACGAAGCCTATATGCGTGTTGGGGATAAAAGTAGGAAGCTGTCTTTTGAAGAGCGCATACAACTGATGTATGACAAAGGTGAGCGCTACTATGAAGATACGTCGGTGTATGGTGCTACGGTAGATGATATTGATATGGCTGCTGTCAAAAGATATACAGAATTGATTGGTTATACCAAATCGGCAAAGCAATATCTACATGAGAATAATGGCTTCATAAGTACCAATGCAAAGGGAGAGGAGCAAGTTAGTGTGGCTTGTATTTTGTTGTTTGGTAAATATCCTCAAAAGTTCTTTCCTCGTGGGCGTACTCGCTTCATCCGCTATAAAGGTACAGAGGAACTAGTGGGTGCAGAGATGAATGTTATTAAGGACGTAACTTTTGAAGGAACGATACTTGATCAGGTGAAAGCCACGATAGATTATCTTGAAACTCAGGTGGAGGAACACACATTCCTTGGACAGCACGGCCAGTTTGTAACCAATAGAGATTATCCAAAGTTTGTGATTCAAGAAATGGTAGTCAATGCTTGCTGCCACCGTGCCTACAATATCAAGGGTACTGAAATTCAAATTAAGATGTTTGACAATCGTTTGGTATTTGAGTCGCCAGGCAGACTGCCTGGAACGGTCAAGCCCTCTAACATTCGTCATACACATTTCTCGCGTAATCCAAAAATAGCCCAATTTCTTAAAGCATACGACTTTGTAAAGGAGTTTGGTGAAGGTGTGGATCGCATGTGTAGGGAGTTGGAGGCTAATGGTACATCACATTTATCCTTCCATCTTGATGATTTTATTTTGAAAATCACAGTACCGAAGGTGACAGAAAAGGATATCAACGTGACAGAAAAGGTGATAAAAACTCATCAAGAGGTGATAGAAAAGGTGATAGAAAAAGCGGCGGCTCTCAATGAAAAATTAACAGAAAATCGTATATCTATCATCAAGCTAATAATAGAGAATCCATATATTTCTAAATCGGAACTTTCCAAACATGTGGGAATCAGTGAAAATTCTATATCTCGTAACATAGAA
>JABCNV010000021.1 GCA_013333935.1 Prevotella sp.
GCATTCTGTTTGTAACGCTCTTCTCCTACTACTTTTATTATAAGAGTAGCGGGTTTTATTTCTTCCTCCTGGCGGTGGTGACGACGAGCGATTACTTCATAGCCGAAGGCATCGGACGTATGAAAACGCGCGGCGATGGCAACGTGAAGAAGATGAAGATGCTGCTGTTTCTGAGTCTGTTTATTGACCTGGGGCTGCTGGCTTACTTCAAGTACACCAACTTCTTTGCCGGTATGCTGTCCGCGATGATTGGGCATAACTTCCAGCCCTGGGACATTTTTCTGCCGGTTGGCATAAGTTTTTTCACGTTCCAGAGCATGAGTTACGTCATCGATGTTTACCGCGGCGACATCCGTCCGCTGGGTTCTCTGATGGACTATGCGTTCTACGTGTCGTTCTTTCCGCAGCTTGTGGCGGGGCCTATTGTGCGTGCAACCGACTTCGCCCCGCAAATCAGGAAGCCCGTTGTCATCACGCGCGAGATGTTTGCACAGGGTGTTTACTTCGTCATGATAGGCTTGTTCAAGAAGGCTGTCATCAGCGACTATATCAGTTTAAACTTTGTTGACCGCATCTTTGACAATCCAACGCTTTACTCGGGCTTCGAAAACCTGCTGGGAATATACGGCTATGCCATGCAGATTTACTGCGACTTCAGCGGCTATAGCGACATGGCCATCGGCATTGCACTGCTGCTGGGTTTCCGCTTTCCGATGAACTTCAACGCTCCGTACAAAAGCGACAGCATTACTGACTTCTGGCGGCGGTGGCACATTTCGCTGTCGACGTGGATTCGCGACTACATTTATATCTCGCTCGGAGGTAACCGAAAGGGAAAGGTAAGGCAGTATGTGAACCTCATTATCACTATGCTGCTTGGCGGACTGTGGCACGGAGCCAGCCTAAATTTTGTGGTTTGGGGCGGCATTCACGGCCTCGGGCTGGTAGCACACAAGTATTTTCGTCAGGAGGTTCTGCACCGTGAGCGTCACTATCGTTCGCACGGGTGGCGGCGTGCTGCGGCTGTTGTGCTGACGTTCCACTTTGTCTGTTTTACCTGGCTCTTCTTCAGGAACGCCACATTTGCGGGCGTAGGCACGATGCTGACGCAGATTTTTACGAACTTCCACGCCGAACTGGTGCCGCAGGTGCTGGCGGGATATAAGTATGTGCTGGGCTTTATGCTGCTGGGTTACGTCACCCACTTTGTGCCCGACAGCTGGCAGAACGGTGCCGTAAGGCTGTTGCAGAAGGGCAATGTGGTCGTGTCGGCCGTGCTTCTGACGCTGGTTGTGTATATCGTTATTCAGGTGAAGAGCAGCGATATACAGCCTTTCATCTACTTCCAGTTCTGAAAAGGCTTCACCTTTATATAATATACGGGGGTTGATAATGGGGCAGCTGGGATATAAATTGAGTGTAGTTTTTGTGGCCTTAGCCTTGATGGCAGTGGGCATGAGGGCGTCGGCGCAGAACGACGGGCACGATTTGCAGGCATTAAAGGCATGGCGGGCCGGGACGGTTGTGTCGGCCGAGGCAGTGAAAGCCTATGGCGAACAACGGTGTTTCTCGCAGGAAGCCATCCCCGATGCGGTGTTTACACGCATGGATGGCCTCTCTTTTCCGAAGGGTTGTACGGTAAATCGGTCGGCATTAAGGTATGTGAGGGTGCTGCATGTCGATGTAGATGGGCGTACTCGTCTGGGCGAAATCGTCTGCAATAAAGCCATTGCGGCCGACCTTGTCGATATTTTCCGCGAGCTTTACCATCATCGTTACCCTGTCCACAGCATCAGATTGATAGACGACTTCGATGCCGACGATGAGCGTTCCATGCGTGCCAACAACACCAGCTGCTTCTGTTTCCGCAAGGTCAGCGGCTCAAAAAAGCTGTCGGCACATGCTACGGGCAAGGCCATTGACGTGAACACGCTCTACAATCCTTATTATCATCGCTCGTCGTCAGGCAAGATTACCGTACGGCCTGCGACGGCAACGAAATACGTTGACCGCACGGCGAAGTTCCCTTACAAGATAACAAAGGCTGACTTGCTGTACCGGTTGTTTATCGCCCACGGCTTCAAGTGGGGTGGTGCATGGCACAGGGTGAAGGACTATCAGCACTTTGAGAAGGATTAAAAAAGTAAAAAGGTAAAAAAGTAAAGGCGAAGAGGCAATGCTTCTTCGCCTTTATTGTAGTGTTTTTTAATCAGAAAAATGAGGTCTTTCTGCCTAAAAGGTCTTATCTTTCCGTCTAAAAGGTTTTGCTTTTCCATCAGAATGGCATCACCTTTTCGTCTGAAAGGTCTTATCTTTCCATCTGAATGGCATCGCCTTTTCGCCTGAATAGTCTTGTTATTTCGTCTTAATTGCTGTACTTTACTATCAGCCAGACGATGATTGCGTGGAAGAAAAACATCACGGGAACACCGTAACGGAATCGTGGCTTTCGGATTTTGTGTCGGCCAATAAAGATGGAAATCAAGGCCCCTGCGGAGCCACCGGCGGCCGATAATGCCAGCAGTGTGCGTTCAGATGTACGTCGGGCGCCGAGCTTGGCATTTATTTTGTCGTCCATGTACACCAATAACGTCAGCACGTTCAGGGCCGTAAAATAATAAATTACGTTTATAAGCATATTCTTTTGTGCCCTCTTTTAGTGTTCTTTCTTGTCTTAAGGCTCGCTTTTTCTTCTGTTTTCTACTCTTCTTTCTGCGCTTTTTATTCGCACTTTCGGCATCTTTCAGCTCTTCTTCATGCGACGCTTCCTGACCGTTGCCTGCGCATTCCTTGCCATTTCCATACGTTCGAGGTAAACGGGACGGAACTTATCAATAAGTGCTTGCAGCGACAGGCTCTTGGCGTTCAGCTCATTATACTCGGCGCTGTCGGCCTTTCTGGCTTGCTTTAGCCGAAGCATTTGTGCGAGATAAAAGCCCTGCCGGTCTTCGGATGCCTTGAGCTGGG
Organism: Prevotella sp.; assembly: GCA_013333935.1. Lineage (GTDB taxonomy): Bacteria > Bacteroidota > Bacteroidia > Bacteroidales > Bacteroidaceae > Prevotella. The sequence continues at coordinate 2,968 of JABCNV010000021.1, forward strand.
CACCCAGTCGTTGCAGACTGTCGAGGAATTTCTGGGCTCTGTCCAGATGGTCTTCAGCCATAAGTGCGCGTTATTTTTCGATATTCTTGTCGTCAATACCGGCTTCTTCGCGGGCCTGTTGGTCGATAGCCTTGATTTTGTCAAACACAAGCTGCACCTCATCCTTCAGTTTTTGCACCTTCCTGTTCATCTCTTCGACGAGGCTGTTGCCCTTTTTGCTTGCGATATTCAGGAAGCCGAGGTTGTTCTCGTAGGTGGTAACCTCTTGCTTCAACTGCTCATAGCGGTGCATTAAACGTGCACGTTCGTTGTCGACGGCATCGTCACCTCGACGGACTACGTTCTTAAGGTTGTTCTTGAAATTGTCTAAACGGCGGCGCGTTTGCTTGATATGCAACGTGTCGTACACCTTATCGAGAACGTCGTGATACTCTTTATACACCTTGTCCTTGTCCTTATAAGGCACGTGTCCCACCGCATTGTACTCGTCAATCAGTGCCTGAACCTTTGCCTGTACGTCGTCACCGGCGTCTTCTATCATAGCTTTAAGCTGCGCGATAATGTCGCGTTTCTTGTCCAGATTGGCGTGTTCCTCGTTGCGTGAACCCGCATTTGCCGCATTCCGTGCCTCGAAAAAGTGGTTGCATGCCGTAAGGAAGTCGTTCCAAAGACGGTCACCGAGCTTTCTGGGTACGGTGCCGATGGTCTTCCATTCCTTTTGCAGTGCGATGAATTTATCGCTTGTCGGCTTCCAGTCTGTTGAGTCGGCCAGAGCCTGTGCTTGTTCAACGAGCGCGCGTTTCTTCTCCGCATTTTCGGCGAAACGCTTTTTAATCTCCTTGAAATATTCCGATTTTCGGCCGAAGAAATCGTCACAAGCCGTGCGGAAACGCTCGAAAATCTTGACGTTCATCTTCTGCGGGGCAAAGCCGATAGTCTTCCATTCCTGCTGGATAGCGATGATTTCCTTCGAGTGTTTCTCCCAGTCGGCGGTGCCTTTGTTCTCTTCCTTTGCGATGGCTTCGACCTTTTCGCACAGTTCGGTCTTCTTCTTGAGGTTTTCTTCCTCGTGTGCACGCAGTTCCTCAAAGTGCTGCTGGTGCTTCTTGTTAATCACCGTGCTGGCGTTCTTGAAGCGTGTCCATATCTCCTCGCGCAGGTCTTTGGCCACCGGTCCCGTCTCACGGAACTGTACATGCAGCTCCTGAAGCTGATGGAAAGCGCTGATTACGTCGGGTTCATCGGCCAGTTTCTCGGCCTCTTCACATAAGTGCGTCTTCTGTTCGAGGTTCTTTTTGAAGTCGTATTCGCGTGCTTCGCGATTCAGATTCAGCAAGTCGTAGAATTGCTCTACGTAAAGCTGATAGGTCTTCCACGTCTCGCCCGACTTCTCCGGAGGCACTGCTCCAATCTCCTTCCACTCCTGCTGAAGCTGCTTGAAGGCGTTGAACGACTTGTTTGCCTCCTCCGGAGAGGTAGCCATATTCTTGATTTTCTCGATTATTTCTTCGCGATGCTTCAGGTTCTCGGCGCGTTCTTCCTCCTGCTTCCGGATAATTTTGGCGCGTTTTTCCTTGATAAGCTGCATTTCTGCCTTGAATGCTTCCTCGTCGTCATCGGGCCGAATCTGATACTTTTCAGGGTCGCCGCCGTCCTCAAGATAGGCTTTTTGCTGCTCTTCGCGCTCGGCAATGTGCAGGCGGTAGAACGTCGACTTCAGGTGTTCTACCTCATCTTTGTCGGGATTTTCCTCGTTGTGGGCTATCTCCCTGATGCGTTCTAACACCTCTTTCTTTGAGGTATAGACCTTCCGTGCAGGCTTTTCGTCGGCCTGGGCTTCCGTTTCCGTGCTCTCCGGCTGTAACGATTCTTCACTTACAGGGGCGTCGGCCCGGGCCTCCTGTGGCTTTTCCACTTCGGCAGCGGCCTGAACTGTAGCCTGTTCTTCTTCAACCTGACCCTGTCCGGGGGGTCTTTTCTTGAGAGTCCATCATTCCTTTTTTAAGTTTATGATTAGAGTTTTCACGGCCACTGCGCTGAAAATAAACAACAAAATCAGCACCGTATGGCTTTCACATTATTTTATGATATGACTTGCAAACTTATATAAAAAGATTGTCAATTACGAATTTTCGGCGTTTTTTTGCTTCGAAAAGTGTTAAATAAGACGTTTGTGCCGCAAAATCCACCAGCTCACACCGGTTACCAATACCGAAATGGCGATGCAGATAACAAAGCCGTAATGCGACGTTTCCAGCCCGTTGATGACGTTCATTCCGTAAATACTCGATATCAGCGTGGGGGCCATGAGCACGATGTTCAGCGAGGTAAGCGTACGCATGGTCGTGTTCATGTTGTTGTTGATAATGCTGGAATACGTGTCCATTGTCGACTCGAGGATGTCTGAATAGATGTTTGTTGTCTCACGAGCCTGTGTCATTTCAATGCCCACATCTTCGATAAGGTCGGCATCCAACTCGTCAACCTGCAGCTTGAACTTCAGTTTTTGCAGCAGGTTTTCGTTGCCGCGGATAGACGTAATGAAGTAAGTGAGCGAGTCTTGCAGTCGTGAAAGGCCTATCAGGCTTTCGTTATTGACTTCGTGATCCAGATTATGTTTGGCCTTCTCGATGAGAGCATTGATTTGCTTCAGGCGCTTGAGGTACCACACGGCCGCCGACAGAAACAGGCGGAACGTCATGTCAACATAGTCGGTGAAGCCTCCGCCGCGCTTCTGATAAAAGCTTAAAAAATCAATCATTACGTTTGTTTCATAATAGCAAACGGTAATGGTTACGTCGCGTTTGTGTATGATGCCCAGGGGCACGGTGGTGTAGGGCGTCCGGCTTCGAATCTCCTTGACATAGGGAATACGTAAGATAATGAGCATCCATCCGTCGTCATATTCGTAACGGGCGCGCTCATCAGTATCGCTGATGTCGCTCATGAAGTAGTCGGGGATGCGGTATTTCTCTTCCAGTTCGCGCTGGTCGTCGTCGGTCGGGCAGGTTACCTGAATCCAGCAGTTAGGCTGCCATTCGGGTATAGTCTTAAGTTGTTTGTCTATGTTCCAATACGTTTTCATAGCAGTTAATCTCCATGATTAAGTTCGGTTGTGGGGATTAACTCCTTGAGCTGAATCCTCACGTCAGATACTGTTGCTCTCCGCGTGATAATCGTCCATATAATAAGTGGATATTGGTTTTACGTGTGCAAAAATAAAAAAAACAAACGGGCTGGCCAAGTATTTCGGTTGTTTTTTGCCGATAAAGTTTCCGATTTTTTCCGTGGACGGGCCGGATTTTGCGTGTTTTCGTATGAAAGGGCTTGGGACCGATTACTCTTCGGTTGCCAATCGTAGGCTAGATTTTACATATTTTCGTATGAAAGAATCGCCTTTTGCCACGAAACCCCCATCCCTTTACCGGTCTTTGGTGGTGTTTCGCCGCCCGCCGTAAAGCGTGTATGGCGGCCGTGGAACAGGTTTTACGGCGGTCGCCAGACGGTTGTGCCGCGGCCGCCGTACCCCCACCCTTATGCTGTAAAAGGGGCACCCTCGCGTTACAGCTCATGCTCCTTGCCTCCGCCCCGTGCATGCCCCAACGTCGCAAGGGGCACATCTTTACATCGTAAAGGGGCTGCCTTTACCGCGCATCGCGCGCCCTTTACGCCGTAATCACATTGCCTTTATGGCGTAATCATCGGGCTTTTACGTCGTAATCTATACCTTACGACCACATTAAAAAACACTAATAATGTGGCATTCTCTCGCCCGTGGTGCAGTTTTTTTGTAATTTCGCTTTCGTTTTTACATAAAAATATGCCGAAATCGAATACATACTTCAGTGCCAATGCACTGCAGAAACTGCATAAATCTGTTTTCCTCCTCGTCGTGATTGCGGCCTTTACAGCCTGCGGAGACAGGAAGAAAACGTCTGATACAACCGCTGTTTCCTCCCAAAAGCCGTTACCCGTTGATGCGTCGTTGCAGCAGCGTTTAGGCGATTTCGCCTCGGCCCGTCGGCCCAAAGGCAACTTCGGTCTTTATGTTTTCGACCTCACTGCCGGTAAATTGGTGTTTGCCGACCATGAGAACCTCTCGCAGCCCATTGCCTCAAACACCAAACTCCTTTCAGGCGTGGCGGCCCTTCACAGGCTTGGAACGCGATACAAATACGCCACATCTCTCTATACATGCGGCACCGTCAGCGGCGGACTGCTGCATGGTGACGTCATCTTCAAGGCGGGTTTAGACCCCCTTTTGCAGCCCGAGGACCTCAATATGTTTGCTGCAGCGCTGCACCGCAAAGGCATAATGAAATTCGACGGGCGCCTTGTGTTCGACCTCGTGCTGCACGAAAAGGTAAGGGCCGAGGAGCATTGGTATCCCTGGGACTTGGCTTTCTCGCACTATGGCTTATTATATAAAGGTGAAGATAAGGTGCAGCAGGCTTTCAAACAGGCCCTACGGACACACGGAATAGCCGTGGCCGACAGCCAGATTGTGAGTGCACGAACGCCCCGCGGCGCCCATTGCATCTTCCGGTTCTACCGTTCGGTAGACCGCGTTACGCGCCTCATGTGGAAGAACAGCAGCAACACGCAGGCCACGTCGTTGCTTTATACCCTTGGCCATACCGTGCAGCCGTCCAATCCCGACCTCGCCGCCGCCGGTGTAAACTATCTGCGCCACTTCCTCCGTAGCGACCTGGGACAGCGCGATACCTCCCTCGTCATACACGACGGATGCGGTCTTTGTACCCGAAACAGCCTGTCGCCGAAGGCCCTCGGCGCCGTGCTCATTTACGGTTACCGGCATAAGGACATATACCGTCAGCTGATGCAGAACCTCAGTATTTCAGGAGTCGACGGCACCCTGTACCATTTGGTGAACGACCCGCGCATGCGGGGCCGCATACATGGCAAAACAGGCACCCTTTCCCATCCCTACGGAATAAGCTCGCTTGCGGGCTACTGCCGCGGAAACGACGGTCACGACCTGGCGTTTGTATTGCTGAACAGCGATATGTCGGTACTTGACGCACACGTGCTGCAGCGCAATCTCTGCAAGGCGCTTACGGCCAATTAAAATACTTTTTCGGGCTGAAAACTGAAAAAATATACAGTTTTTATTGCGGGAATCTTAATTTTTATTTATTTTTGCCAAAAGTTAATATCGGCAGAGACAGCCGTCGGGGTTGTCTCTCTGCGGTTTTTTCATGAGAATTATAAATCATTTTTGAGGCATCTGTAAATTATCTTTTAGAGCAAAAACAAGGATGGGACGCGTTTTAGACAAGCTGTTGAACTGGTACTTCAGCAAGAATTCTCTGCCCTATTGGTGCGTTCTTCTCGCCGATAGCGCCATTTGTTATCTTTCCGGTATTATTGTTTTCTGGTTCTATTACCGCGGAGCCGTCACGCTTGGCAATATTACCCTGCTGTCGAAAACAATTGCCATCTACATGGTTTTCAACCTTATCGGCTTTCGCGTCTTCCGCACCTACAGCGGCATTCTGCGCTACTCGTCGTTCGTCGACCTGCAACGCGTGGCCCTCGCACAACTTCTGAGCTGTGGCATTGCCGAAATAGTCCACTACGTCATCTTCCACGCCCCCCTGCATTTCGTTCGTCTTCAAGGCAGGCAGATTCTGTTGATGTATCTCCTCGCCACCATTCTCATGTGGACCATGCGCGTAATTGTAAAGACGCTTTTCGACATATCGCTCAACTCGATGAACCGAAAGGGCGCCCTTGTGTACGGTGTCAAGGAGGGCGGCGTGGCCATAGCCAAGAGCATGCGCACCGACAAGTCGTGGCAATACGTCTTCGAAGGCTTCATCTCGCCCGAGCCATCGGCCAGCAGCCACACCCTGATGGGCAAGCATGTATATGCTCCGGATGCCGACATTGTGCAGGTTATCAGGGACAAAGGCATCAGAGCCGTCATTGTTTCGCCGCTGCAACGCGAGAAGTTCCGCAAGGATACCGACCTGCAGGAGCGGCTTATCGACAACGGTGTACAGATTTATATGATGCCCGATCTGCAGGAATGGCAGGCCGACGGCAGCCTGACGGTGAACAACTTCAAGGAGATTAACATCGAAGATCTGCTGCCACGCAGCGAGATTAAGGTCGATATGGACGCCATTGGCCGGATGTTAAGCGGCAGCACCGTGCTGATAACGGGTTCGGCCGGCAGCATAGGCTCCGAGATGGTGCGCCAGATAGCCGTGTTCAAACCGCGTGAAATGATTCTTATTGACGCCGCCGAGACACCGCAACACAACATTTGTCTGATGATGCGTGAGCGCTTCCCTGACGTCAAGTGCAGCGTCATCGTGGTGAGCATTGTGCAGGGAGAGCGCATGGAACACATCTTCAGCACCTGCCATCCCGACTATGTTTTCCACGCCGCAGCCTACAAACACGTGCCGATGATGGAAGACAACCCCAGCGAAGCTATCTACAACAACGTGCAAGGCACCAAGATTATAGCCGACCTCAGCGTGAAATACGGCGTCAAGCGTTTCGTCATGATATCCACCGACAAGGCTGTAAACCCCACCAACGTGATGGGATGTTCGAAACGTCTGTGCGAAATTTACTGCCAGTCGCTCAACAGTCACCAGAATACCACACAGTTTATCACTACCCGTTTCGGCAATGTTCTGGGCAGCAACGGCTCTGTAATACCCATTTTCGAGCGCCAAATCAGGCACGGCGGCCCCGTTACCGTTACCGATCCCAATATTATTCGCTACTTCATGCTTATTCCCGAAGCCTGCCGTCTTGTTCTCGAGGCCGGCACACATGGCGAGGGAGGACGCATCATGGTGTTTGACATGGGCAAGCCTGTCAAGATAGCTTCGCTGGCCCGACGCATGATTATGCTCAGCGGTGCGAAAGGAGTAGAGATAAAATACACCGGATTAAGGCAGGGTGAAAAGCTTTATGAGGAGCTGTTGTCAGACAAAGAGAGCACCCTTCCAAGCTCGAACGAGAAGATTCGCATTGCCAAAGTCGACCCGAAAGACTATGAAACGGTTTCACGCCAGATACAGGAGCTGTTCACCATAGCCCGTACGTTCGACAGCATGGCCATTGTTCGGAAGATGAAAGAAATCGTACCCGAGTATGTACCCAACAATACACGCTGGGACGTGCTGAACGGAAAGTAAACCGGAAATAGAATTTTCGCGCAGCTCGCACGACGATATAAGAACGAGGTTACCGCCTGCGGGCAGTAACCTCGTTTCGTTTTTTCGAAGGCTCGATACTACAGAGGCATTAACCGTGCCGTATCGGGAGGAACAGGTTACTACAGGCTGCAAGCATTATCCCGCCTTTGATTCCCCATTCCGGCAGGCTGCAAAACAGAAAATCCCACAGCCAAGGCAAGGGCTGTGGGACGCACGGTGTCAGTGTTTACCTGAATCTATTTGTTTAAAGCTAAAATATCGCTATAGTCATCCAGTATGCGGCGCGCACCGCGATAGCGGTTATTGTAGTAGGCTTCGGTGCTGTTCGACACGGTTACGCCCTGCGAACACGACGCGTGGATGAAGTCGAAGCTGCCGTCTCCTTTCACTTCGGTTACTATTCCTACATGTCCGACGCCACCCCTGCTGTTGCGACCGGCAAAGAAAACAAGGTCGCCCGTGTGCACTTCGTTACGGTTAACGCTGATGCCTTCGGTGTATTGGCTGCGCGAACAGCTGTTCAGGCGGATATTCAGACTTTTATAAACGTATGAGGTAAAGCCGGAACAGTCGAACGCCGACGGGCCCTTGCTGCCGCGACGATAGGGTCGTCCCAGATAGCGCTGGGCCTGCGCTACAATCTGTTCGCCCGTAACCGAGAAGAGAGCCTCGGCTTCGCTCACCGGCACTTCGACGTTTTTAGGCGACTTTGGCGACGCGGCGTAGGCGACTGTTGTAAATATTGTAGCGAGCAGGAGGATGATAATTTTCTTCATTTCCGGTTTTCTTCTTGTTGTATCACAAAGGTACGGAACATTGATACAGCACGAAAGCCGACAGCGTTTTGTGGGTGTGAACGGCCGAAAAGTAGTGGTAAACGTAGGGGTAAAATGCTATTGTTTACAGTTTTTAAGCTTGTTTTACATCAATTTTTCGGCTTGTTTTGAAACTTTTCCAATAAAAAGAGGCTCAATTTGCGATGTTTGGCAAACTGAACCTCTGTGTTCCGGCCCTTTGATTACTACGGGGCTATACCTTTATTACATAAGGATGGCGGGCCCGACGCGCTCGTTTTACACCTTTATTATAATAGGAGCATGGTGCGTGGGCTGTGATTTTCATTCGCCTCTCAGCAGTTTTATGCAGACGGGCTTTTTAAGATGGATGGTGTTCGGCGTCAGCGTGAGCATGCCCGTGCGGGCATCGCGCTCATAAACCTGAATGTCGTTTCCGTCACGGCATGCGCAAAGCAGGAAACGGCCGTTGGGTGTAATGACGAAGTTGCGCGGGTGAATATCGGTCAGCTGGTAGCCGACCTTGCGCAGCTTACCGCTTTGCGGGTTCACCTTAAAGATGGAAATGCCGTCGGCCTTCAGCCTGTTGCTGGCGTAAAGATAGCGTCCGTCGGGCGAGAGATGCAGGTCGGCGCCGCCGCGTCCGCCCACGCTGTCAGAGACAATGGTCTGTATGCGCGTCAGCTTTCCGTCGCGGTTGCTGAACACCGTCACCGTACCGCCCAGCTCACTCATGGCGTAAACACGGTTCCAGTCGGCCGAATGCTCGATATGCCGCGGTGCCGAGCCTGCCACCAGACGGCCTGCAACGCCTTGCGGCACGACGTTTCCATCCGTTGTTTTATACAGCAGAATCTGGTCGGCACTAAAGTCGGTAGCCAGAATATGGCCGTCGGGCATGAACCGTGCCGTATGGATGTGCGACACATTCTGCGGTGCCTTGCCCCCTTTCGCCACGTTGCCGCGGAAAATATAGCGGCACGGGCCAAGGCTCCCGTCCTTTAAAACGGGAAAGACGCTCATGCTTCCGCCCGAATAATTGGCCGTAAGAGCCATGGAATCAGTGGCTTCCACGAAGCACGGGTCGGCGCCGCCGGTGAGGTGCTTGTTCAGAAATGTCATCTTTCCCGTGGCTGCATCGAAGGCGACAGCGTTCAGCGAAGCGTGCTCGTCAGGCGTTTCGCTCACGGCATAAAGCAGCCGTCCGCCCCGCGCAAAGGCGAGATAGGAGGGGTTTGTCATCGCGAGCGAGTCGAGAAGACGGGCTTCCCCCGAGGTCTGGTCAAAGCTGAAGCTGTAAATTCCCGTGCTGCCCGTGTCGGTATAAGTGCCCACGGCCATTGTCAGCACGTCGCCAGCCCATGCCGAAGCTGTCAGCACGAGGGCAGATAAAGAGAATAAAAGTTTTTTCATCATGATGTGGGGCTTTAATTTTTAAAACGTCTTCCTGCGCTGTCCGTTGCGGTTCTGCCTGCGCCGGCGCATGTCGAGCCATGTTTTTGCACCCGTCCAGACCAGGGCAACCGTGAGAAAAAGGAAGACGGCAATGAGAACATAAAGTTGTGTTTTTTCCATAGACAGTGATATGAATGTGCATGAACAGAGCGCGGTGGGCCGGTCTTCCATCCGTTCGGACGACGGCAATGGCAGCCGGAATCAGCGCCCTTTTTATCTGATAACGGAACGCCCCCGTTTTTTATTGAATGAGAACGATTTTAAATTACGGCGTAAAGGCCGGATGATTACGTCGTAAAGGCAAAACGATTACGATGTAAAGGGCGTGCGATTACGCCGTAAAGACAAAACCTTTACGGCGTAAAGGGTGGCGTTTCTCATAAAAAATAATGGGCGGAAACGGAGTATCTGATTATAAATTGTGGTCTAAGAAGAGTTCCCAATCGTCGAAATCCTTATTCTGAAAGGTTTGCATGCCTACGTTTCTGGCGGCTTCGCAGTTCTCGGCAAGGTCGTCGATAAAAAGCGAATCTTCGGGTCGGATACCGGTCTGGTGCAATACTTCGTGAAAGATTTCGGGGTCGGGTTTCTGCAAATGCATCTCCTGAGAGAGGAAAATGCGGTCGAAATAGTCGGCCACACCATAGTTCCGGTAAGGAAAAAGGCGTGTAACGCAATAGTCCCAGTGTATGGCATTGGTATTGCTGAGCAGGTAAACACGATGGCCGTGCGCCCTTAGGCGGAGCAGTCGGCGTTTCTTTTCGTCGGGAATTTCTATCAGCATGGCGTTGGCTGCTCGGCAAACAGCCTCATCGGTAGCCTGCGAGCCCGACAGATCACGCGCCTTCTGACAAAAATTTTGTATAGAAATCTGCCCCAGACCCAGCTGTTGCATCGTCGCCCGTGTCTCATCGTGGCGACGATCCAGCAGCGTTTCCATTCCTAATTGCCTGAATGCCGCTCGGCACGCTTCGGCGTCGAGTCGTACCAAAACATTGCCTAAGTCGAAGATGATATGCCTCATAAGTGATACAAAATTACACATTTATTTTCTTTATGTGCAGGTTTTTGCGTATTTTTGCAGCCTAACATGATAAGAAAACAAGTTGAAAATGGAAAGAACAATCATCAACTCCTACGAGGAGTTTGCATCTTACGAGGGCAGGCAACTGGGTATTTCAGACTGGCTTACTATCGACCAGGAGCGCATCAATGCCTTTGCTGACGCCACCCTTGACCACCAGTGGATTCACGTAGACGCGGACCGTGCCAAGGTTGAAAGCCCATATAAGAGCACCATTGCGCACGGATACCTGACGCTTTCTTTGCTTCCTTACCTTTGGCAACAGATAGTTGAGGTGAACAATCTGAAGATGATGGTGAACTATGGCATGGACAAGATGCGTTTCGGACAACCGGTTCTCACGGGAAGCCGTATACGACTGGCGGCCAAACTGGCAAAAATCGAAAGTCTTCGTGGTATATGCAAGGTTTACATTGACTTCAATATCGAGATTGAAGGACAGCGTAAATCGGCACTGAAAGGCGAAGCACAGTTCCTTTATTACTTCGCGTAGAAAGAGGCTCCAGATGCAGGAGAAGGGCAAAAAAGTCAGACAAAAGTTTGGTGAAACAAAATAATCTATATATCTTTGCATCCGCATTTGAAAAGGATGCTGTAGGTTTACGAAACCAACAGAAAGGAAGTTTGGGTGAGTGGCTGAAACCAGCAGTTTGCTAAACTGCCGTGCGCATTTACGCGTACCGGGGGTTCGAATCCCCCAGCTTCCGCAAAGAAATACTGTCTGACGGTGGATTCATCTAACGGTTAGGATACAAGATTCTCAATCTTGGCATAGGGGTTCGATTCCCCTATCCACTACAAAAGAGCGGAATGTATTGAAATACATCCGCTCTTTTTTTGTTCTCAGTATATCAAAATTATGCAGGCAGCGAATATATACTGAAAAGAAGGTATGTTTTATCTTTATAATCAGCAGCAATGGGCATAGTTTGCATGTTGCCGATATGTGTGGCAACGATTTGCAATACCTAAGACGATATGGTACTTCGGGCAGCATTGATTGCAAAAAGTCATCTTTTACAGTCGGGCGTAATCCCTATCCTGCTCGTAAATCAGAACTTAAACACAGGCTATCAATTACTTTAGGCGGTAGGCCCGAATAGCAACAGGTCCCAATAGACCGGATGGTTGCAAGGGAGAATTTGCCTTATAAAAAGGATAACTCGTATAAGTGGATTTTGTTTTTACACCTGACTGCATATCGCCTATCAGCCGATTTACCCAGAGATTGGTAACTTTTACTTCAAGGCTATTGACGCCCTTGTGTACCGCCTGCGTAATATCTGCCATGTAAGGATATTTCCACAGCGTGCCCATAGGTACACCATTAATGCTTACTTCTGCAATATTGGCGACCTTTCCTAAATCTAACAGTATCTTTGATGCCCGCTTCATGCCCTTGCTTAGCTGAAACTGTGTGGTGTAAACTGCCGTTCCGGAGAAGTATTTAACGGCATCATCGGTTGACTCGGTATAAGAATACAGTTTATCAAAACGCCTTTCACCAGGTGAATTGATTTGCTTTCCGAAAGTTACTTTCCATGGTGTTTCAATGGATTGCACACTGATGAGTTCTTCCTGTGGTACATCAGAATGCGTTAGAGAAGTTGGTTCGGCAAATACGATAAATACTGCATCATGTTCCGTCATATGGAATCGGACTATCGTTTGCTCTTTCTCCATTCGATAAGAAACCTTTTCTATTCGCCCTGTTTCAGGATGCCACAACTGCGGTTGTCGCCCTGTTATACGAAAGGTAGCATTTACAATTCGTGCCTGTGGACACATATTGCTGACCCAATAGATTTCGGCTTCGGGCAAAGTGCGGTGTACGAAACGCATATCAGACATGTCATCACAGATGAAGTCAGGCCTTACAGCCATAGCTTTTAAAGCATCTTCAACTTTCAAGACAGCAAGCACGTTTGGTCTGTTTGTGTGCCATATATCATGTATCAGTCTGTTAAACTCCTCCTTGTCACCGTTTAACGATGGCTCTTCAACAGGTTCTTGTCCTCCGATAAATGCCCCTTGTTTTACCAACTCGGCAATTTTACGTAACACAGGAAGCGACATTCGGGCAGCATTCTTATCTAGAAAAAGCAAACGGTAACGTGCTCCGCATGGTGTTTGCAGCCGATTGTCATGACAAGAAACAAGATGTGCCAGCGCATCGGCATTGATATAATCGAAAGCATAACATTGCGGTATATCAGGGAGATGCCATGAAAAAAGTCCGGTAATACAATTATCTTCGCCATAATAATAAAGGACATCAGCCACGTTGCACCCCCTTTGCAACAAATAAGAGCTACGCGAAAGATAATCAATCCAAGGTTTGGCCTGGCCTGCCCACGTTTCGTGCCGGTTAAACCAATGTCCATACTGAGCTAATCCTAAGCCCGGCCGTTTATCATCAACGGGTTGATGCGACGAGTCGTGTAAGAAAAACTTGTTTACACCACAAGCCATTGCCAAATCTGCAACGGGTTTCAAGTTACCCGGAAAGAAAGAATAAGCCCGGTTATTCAATCCATCGACTGTAAAGCTCTCGCATGCAACCATATCCTTTCCATATAGATGGGCAGTGGAAGCTGTCTCCCGAATGTCGCATTCAGACATGATATGGTTTGCGCCACCAGCACTGTCGCGTGCCCAAATAGCGGCCATCGGTATGTCTGCCCACTTCTTTACTTCCATTCCATCAGCAAGATAGATACGGCCATTCTCATGTGATTCGAAATAAGTTTTCATTCCCCATTGCTTCAATATCCGTGCAGCTTGCCGGTATAGATTATCGGCAATCAGTTCGCCGATGGTCTTTCGCCAATCCCACAGAAATTGTTCGCTCTGCCGCACACTACCTATAGGCTGTCCGGTCAACACAGGTAACCACTTGATTAAGCTATAACCACAACGTTTTTTAAACTCATCTGGCATCCGTTCTGTCCATGTTTCCCATCCTGCTTCATAACTGTCAATAAGAAATGAGCGGATGCCTCGTACACCCATATTTCCTTTCGTTATTTTGTGATACATCTTCAGATAAGTTGCAAGATAATCAGATACGGCGGCCGAATCTAATTTATCAACCTCCAAACCTGTTGCTTCGGGTGGTGCCGGATGATTTTTCTTGCCTGTAAGTGAGCAACCGAAGCGATAAATTCGCCAAGTACCTGCAGGAGCATTCCATGTTAAGCGACCGTCGGGAGTAACTCTTTCTGTTAGCTCTATTACATCAGACATAGGAGTTATATCCGTATCTTCTGGTGTTGTGTAACACATCATATCGTGCGGCGAAGCGTAACCTGCCTTTTCTTCCGAATGGTTTATCTTCATTACAGGGTATAACACTAATTCTGCTACTTTGATTTCATTGGCAGGTTTGGCTCCCCGCATAACAGCATTAAAAGTTTCAACGATTGGGTTATCAAATACGATACGGAAGATTTTTGCTGTTGTAGGAGGAATGGTTACTGTTTGACAAACGATACCCCCATGCGGAATGTCGCACACTCGGCGGAAATGCTCTCCGTCATTGCTTACCTCTACATGCTTTAATATCGGTGCAGGCGCGCAATACCAGTTGTGTCGAGCTCTACCATCGGATACACGAATAGACTTTATGGTCTGTGGCTTGGCAAAACGATATTGTATCCAGGCATAACCATGTTCATTGTCTCTTGGCAATGTAGATGCATTCGTCAGGTCACCATCTGTTAACTGACTGACTGTAAAATGTCCTCCGCTTGACTCTACAACTGCGCCGATCTGCTGCAAAGTTCTGTCTGATGGTGTCAATCGCACACCTAACACGGCGATGTCACAATAGTATTTGTCTGCTTCTGTAACGCCTCCTGTAGGTAGATTTTGGTATCGCCCCGGCATTTGATAGGGGGCAGGCAACTGCACGTTAATCCTCTTTCCTCCTTCGACCGTAAGTTCGCGCCATACCAATTTCTTCATTGCATTGGCTGGTTTAACCCATGGACCGCCAGTATTGCTCCATCCCGGTGCGCTCGTGATACCTGTTTCCATCTGCAACGAATCAAGAAGATGCAGTGAGTATCTAAAAGCTTCTTTCCATCCATCATCCATATAAATCAACCGCTTGTCTACTATTTGTGGTGTTTTCATTCCCGCATCAAAGTGATGAAGTCCTGCTATTCCTACATTGTTCATCCACAGGAGATCTTTACGGATACCATCTTTAGTTACATTTCCATTCATCCAATGCCACCATACACAGGGGCGAGCAGACGAGGGAGGGCTAACAAACATTTGATGTAATGACAACGGTTGTGCTTGCATGGTTACACCTAACACCAAGAGAAGGCAGAAAAGAGAAAATCGTTTCATGGTATAATATTTGTTATAAGATTGTAGGACTGTCTTTTTATTCTTTGTACTGTTGCAATTTTCTAAAAACAAAAGCCTTAAAGTCTTTCCAATGATAATAGAAACCCTTTACAGCGGGAATTGGTAGCGTGGCTTCGTTTTCATTTAAAAGTACTTTAAATAGAACATCTTTTTCGTTGCGCGTTCGGCGATAAAAAACAAATTGCAGATTGCAAGCCATCGGATAAAGCCGGTAATTGCACCAATTTTCATCATCCAGTTTTTCCAAATCTGCAATCTTACGGCCATAACCGTTGATATTGAGCAGACATACTAAAGGCATCATCATTGTATCGTGCCCGTAACGAAGCGTTATGCCAGGATGTTCAAGAACTATACAACTGTCTGCTTCTTCAATAATTTTACAGATAAGAACACGTTGTGAGTAAACCTGAATGCCACCATTCAATGGACTCGGTCCATAGTTGATATACCACCATGCATTCTTGCGCAACCAGTTATTGTATAATTCTTCATCGGTATACAAATCGTAAAGGGTTTCGCTATGCCGCAATTCCGTATTTTGCACGTTACAAGCAAGGTGGTATAGCTGGTCGTTCAGTTTTAACGCATTGATGGAGTTTCGCCAATAAGCCTCGTCGTTAAATAACTTCCGCATCAATGTGTCGCAATTGTCGTGATGGGAAGAGAAAGCCGTGTATGCCTCCTTAGCAGTAGATGTCATTTTCAAACTGTCAAGATGTTTATCACAATAGTTCATATAATACATGTCGTGATAGGACGCATCATGTTTAATTTGCAAACGGGGATTTAGTACCAGCAATTGTTGCAGAGCGTTTTCCATCGATAGAATACAGCGGATAACAACCGTACTTTTAGCATCGACCACAGCTCGTCCTGAAAAAATACGGGGGAAACGTTTATACATGCGCCATGCAATGGCCTTGTGTTGTTGGGCACCTAAAACGGTCAATTCTCCTTCACGTCCCTTTGCTTCCTCACGAAATAATGTTACCCTGCGCAGAACATCTTGTCCGAAAAGCGTGAGTTTGCCCAATTGATTGGCTTTAGTAAGTGTTTCAAAAGGTTTATTGTAGTCGTTCACATTGATGAGGTAACGAGAGCCGTGCCTACCATAATGACTGATATAAAAAGGTGAATAGCCCTTTGGTGCAGGTGTTAGAATATTCTGCACGGATTCAGGATATGCTACATAATTATTGCCTGAAAGATTTTTATTCAAGGCTATTTCACGTCGTGAAGCTTGTGCCGAAAGGTTGATAGGTAAGCAGAAAATCACTACGATAGCGATAATCTTTTTCATACGGTGTTTTGTTAAAGCACGGCTACCATTGGAGAAATCAATAGTAGCCGTAAATTTATTTACATGCATATTATCGACATTCTATCACGGCAGTCCAGCCACCGTTTCTCACCATATTGATGATAAGCTCGGTATTGCTCGTTACATTCTGCTTGTTCACCTGATAGTCCATTGCCTGATAATCAGCATTAGGGCCATCACAAAATGAGGTCAGATGATAGTTGAAATCTGACTGCAAAAAATTAAGCTTGACACGAAATTGACGTATTTTCTCTTTGCCGTTGCAGAATCCACCGATAAACCAGTGGTTACCCTTGCGACGTGCTATAATAAGATATTCACCGGCCCGTGCCTCCAATACACGTGTTTCATCCCATGTAACAGGAACAGAAGTGATAAAATGGGTACATTCCTCATTTTTATAATAATTCGTAGGATTATCTGCTAGCATCTGTACTCCGCTCTCAAATATAACATACAATGCCATATTATAACACCTCGTACCAATAGCCGCAGAATTAGGGCGAGCCGACCGATATACTTCGGGTTGCATATTGATCATAGCACCAGGCGTATAGTCCATCGCTCCGGCTGTGTTTCGGATAAAAGGATAATAAACTGTATTGTCGGGTGTGCAGCGACTCATCATCTCCATGCCTACAACTCCTTCATATGACAAGAGATTAGGGTATTTGTATTCTAATCCAGCCGGACTGTAAGCACCGTGAAAGTCAACCACTAATTTGTTTTTGGCAGCCTCTTCGACCACCCGTTGATAAAAGTTAACCATCCATTGGTGGCTATGGTCCATGAAATCGACCTTCACACCTGCCACCCCCCAATCGTGGTAACGCTTGAATAAATCGAAATGGTGTTCTACTGTCAGCCATGACAGCCACAGGATGACACCCACGCCTTTCTCTTTACCGTATCGGATAACTTCTGCCAAGTCGAGTTGATCATTGGGAAGAAAGGGGTCGCGAGTAGATTGTGCCCATCCCTCATCAAGCAGAATATATACTAGTCCGAAATGGGAGGCAAAGTCGATAAAATATTTATAGGTAGCTGTGTTACAGCCTGCCTTGAAATAAACATCTTTTCCATATGGCGTTGCTCCACACCACCATTCCCATGACACCTTACCGGGTTTTATCCAATCGGTATCGTGCAATAAGCAAGGTTCAGAAAGCTGGACAGGAATAGTCTGCTCAGCTATATCTTTAGAAGTACCTAAGACCAGATAACGCCATGGGAAAGTACGCGTTCCGCTTGTATGAGCAATGTAGTCTGCTTCATTGACGACATTCATTGCACGGTCACTCTCTTCATCCCATTTTAGCGGGTACTTGGGGAATGACGAAGAAAAACCGCCAACCCCGTTGCGCTTTAAGAACATTTTGGGGTAATTGAAAATACCCGTTTCTGATACCAGAATCTGCATATCGTTGTCACCATCGCACGTTAATAGTGCTGGAAGCGTGGCCATCTTACCATCGGTGGAAGCAGAGATTTGCTGGTGAATATAGCGTGTTTCGTACGAGGTGCGAAACTTATCGGTAGGCTGCAGATGTGCCGTCATCGGAACAATTGACTGTAGGTTGAAACTCTCGTCGTTAATATTGATCACTTTTCCCAACTTGGTGATGAAGCGATAAGCTACTGCATTGTCCATTACACGAAATTCAATGGAATAGTTTCCTTTAAACTTCAATAAAGCTTTGCGATACTTCGCCTCAACACGCGAGAATTTCAATGGAACTACCGGCTGTTTAGTCTCATGTACCACGGCCGAAGTAAATGATATTAACCGGGCATTATGCCCAAGTGTTCCTTTTGTGGTGGTCAGTGTGAGATCGTTCTGCCTAAGCAGATCTTTTCCATCGAACGATATCACGTAAGAAACCACTTTATTGTGATAAACTGTAACTTTCAGTTTACCGCTTGGTGAGAGAATGTCTATAGGAGCAGCCGATGCCGTTAGTCCAAATAGCGAGCTGAGTATAATTATTGTTTTTAAATAAAGTCTGAACATGCGTTTATTATAGATAAATCGTAATTTTATCGACTTGTAAGAAAATTATCTGGAATCAAGGTTCCTTGCATACCTTAATCGCTTCAAGTGGTTTATTGGTCGTAAGGAAATCAACACCTAAGGCTTTCATCCGCTTCATATCTTCCACCTTATCAACAATCCATACGTCTACATCCATATTCAATCCATGTGCCTCGTCTACCCAGTGTGGATTTTTTTCAATGGCTTTCAAATTATAATCGATACCAGTAAGTCGATCAATATACAGTTGTGCCGGCGTACGATTGCCCGACAGATATGCCACCCGCGCTTTTGGATTGCATTTTACCACCTCAAGACATGCATCAAGGCTGAATGAAATATACTCAACTTTATCTGCCACGCTATATCTGTTTACAGCTTTTAGTGTGGCCCGTGCAGCAGCTTCGTTTTGCTGTTTTGTTTTATGTCGTTTAATTTCGATAATCAGTTTCGTCGGACTTTTTGTGTCTTTCATAATCTGAAGCAAATCTTGCAGTTGAGGCATTTTCTCGCCGTTAGAGAGCATTAGCTCTTTACACTGCTCGTACGAAGCCTGTTGCAACACCACACCCTTGAAATCTTCATCGTGATTAACCATTAAATGACCGTCGGTAGTAAGCCAAATGTCGATTTCTGAACCATAGATATTGAGTTGAAGAGCATTTATTAGCGAGGCTCTTGAGTTCTCGGCTGCACCAGGAGTATCCCAATAGCCCCTGTGAGCAATAACTCTGCACTGCCCCCATGCAAGGGTTGTACAGAAAAGGAATAGTAGTAAATTAATAAGTATTTTTTTCATTGTCGTATTTATAATTGATATGTAATCTCATGATATATACTAATGAGCCATTCCTGTCCAAAGGTATTGAACACCCTTGGGAAGATGGAGTTTCTTATCACAATCTTAGTAATTAAATGAATTTTATTTGGCTTTTTTGTAAAAAATAGTCGATAGTTAATGACTTTGCACAAATTGTTGCTTATCAGGATAGCTAAATATATTTTGTAAAATCCAGCGCGCCTTGTATATCTTTGCGTTGGGTTTCATATAAACCGTTCGGCCATTACTGTCAATCAACCGATCAGACCAATAGCTTTGATTGGGTGAAAGCAGAATAACAGGGTATTCTTTGGGCCCCGACGTAATGCTCTTGATGTTGTTCGTAATTGCTCCTACGAATTTTGTAAAGGTCTTTGTGCCCACGTTAAACTTGTAAACTGCCGAAGCTGTAGTAAGCCATAATTGCTTTTCACCGTATACAGGAAAAAGATCGTGTGCTGTTCTATCGGGCAGCATAAGTGTATCACGGGGTATCAAAGTCATCTTATTATTCTTTTTTTCGTAGGCCCAGCTTAGCAACTTATCATCTGCTGTGGTCCACAGTAGACGATTATCCTTATCCCAGACTGCGTTGTGGGCAAAGAAGTTATCGAACTCGCCTATCGGTTCTTTCGAATAAATCTGCGTACTGTCCACCTCGTACAGTTTGAGTTTGTTTCCTAACTTGTCAGGTGCATCCGAACAGGCCACAACAACATTCCCATTGGGTAGTACTTCTGCCGAATGTGGGAAACCCATAGGTAGTGCATAGAACATCACCTTGCTATCACTCATTCGTACAATGGCAACACCGCCGCGCGTAGCTGTAATTAATAGATACTTACAATTATAGATGGGTTTTACCTCATCCAGCAGAGTAAACTTAGACTTATCATTGTCGGGAATACTGGATTTCTGTGGATTCCACTCCCATACTCGTTCTCCGGTCAATATGTTGATAATCACAGCTTTGTCTTCTTGCTGATCAGCAATCACCAGTAAGCGGGCTCCACCTTCAACTGTGTTGCTCAATGGTGGTAGCGGTATCATTGGGCCATAAGTATCTTCACACGAAGTAAGCATCCCTATACCTATTAACAGCGTAAAGCATGCTAACACTTTATTTTTATTCAGTTTCATAATATTATTATTTAATTACCAATTAGGATTATTGGGTGCTAATTGCGAGTTATTTTCCATTTGCTTGGTTGGTACAGGCCACCAATAATCACGGTTTACATTAAAAGAGCGATCTTCTATTACTGTTCCATCAAACTTCTGCACGCTAATATTGTTCATCAGAGTTTCTGCTAAACGCAAACGACGCAGATCGTTGTACCATGTCCCTTCTCCGGCAAATTCTATTCTGCGTTCGTAAAGTAAAGCTTCTTTTACTGCTTCAGGTGTGGAAGGGTAGTTTAATGCTCCTGCAACGGTAAATCCGGCACGTTTGCGAATGGTTTTCACTGTATGATCCCATATCGTGGCATTCATTTCACCTAAAGCATTTTTCGCCTCTGCATATATTAATAACATATCTGCATAGCGCAGCAACATGATGTTGATGGGCGAACAATTCTTCCCCAAGTTCTTGTCGGCATTGCTTGGGGCTTTATCTGTGTAGACCGTGTACTTCCTATAGATAAATCCTGTTTGCTTATTGGTAAAGTTTTTATTCGTATTATTCGACGTTACCTTTTCGCCCATCCATGTAGCTCCAGGATAAACGATGGTAGCATAAAAGCGCGGATCCATATCTTTGTAACTTTTTGAGTTTTTATAGGCAGACTCGGCGCGTTTTTTCCCATCTTTCATCAAATATGTATCGACAAGGTCCTTCAAAGGTGCAGCACCGTTATACTGCCGCATTACAAGGTCGAAACTATGGCCATTGCCTTTAGGTGAAGATATACATTCAAGATCAAAGATAGATTCTTTGCAGCCCTCTGCCTTCAGTGTAAACAGCTCACCGTATTTGGGATATAGGTCGTAGATACCCAAGTCTATAACAGCTTTTGCGGCATCAGCAGCTTCTCTCCAACGTTCTAGATTATTATCAGGATTGCAGAGTGGGCTCGCCTCAAATAACAATAGCTTAGCTTTCAATGCAAGTGCAGCTCCTTTCGTAGGCCGTCCGGTCCCTTCTTTTCCGTAACTCGTAGGCAGGATGGATGCAATGGAGTCAAGTTCGGACAGAATAAAGCTAACTATTTTTCGGTGTTCTGTACGAGGCAAAGATGCTTGCGATAAATTAGGGCTTGAGGTTATTAAAGGAGCAGAATTGTAATAAACAACTAAAAGATAGTAGTAAAAAGCGCGCAGAAACCTTGCCTGCGCTTTCATCTTACCAATATTGTCTGTAGATAACTCTTGGTTTTTATCGATATTGTCTAACAAAGTATTGCACCGGCCAATACCGACATAGCAATTATGCCATCGGCCAGAGAAGACGGCGCCGTCAGCAGTATGGCTACCTTTTGCTATATCGCTCCAGTTCAGGCTGTTACTGTAACAATAGGCATTGGGAGTTGCACATTCTTCCAATGCGACAGATGCATCGCCAAACATAGTACTGCTTAAAAGAGGTATGTAACATGCTGTAAGCCCTCCTTCTGCATTCTTAGCACTATACCAAAAAGTTTGATCGGTATAAGAGGTTGTCGGTTCAAAGTCCATATTACAGGAGCAAAGGCTAATGATAGTAGCCCCTAAAAGGATATTTTTTATTATTCTCATAATCCTATTATTTAGAAAGTGAAGTTTAGACCGAATGAGAAGGTCCTTAAGTTAGGATACTCGTAGAGATTAGTTCGTGTGCTCGTGATTTCGGGATCCCATAATTTAAAACCTGACAGAGTCCATAAATTTTGAGCACTTATATACAATTGAAAGGCAGTTGCGTGTAACGGAGCAATTAATTTTTGTGGCAGGCTATACGTTAATTGTATATTTTTAAGACGTAAATAAGCACAATTATATAACCACTGTGTAGAGGGAATAAAGTTTTGTGTTGCATTGGTCGCCGTTGTCAGCAAAGGAAGCTTAGCTCCAGGATTTTGTGGTGTCCAGGAATTGGTAGCCCAATCCATTGTTACACCGGCTCCATTATTAAACGGATAAGCTAGGTTATCTTTCAAATAAGCATAAACAGAACCAACCCCTTGAAATTGAGCCTCAAATGTAATACCTTTCCACCCACAGGACATACCGAATGAATGAGTTAGCTCGGGAATAGAGTTTTTCGTAATAATCTTATCTTTATCATCAATAATTCCATCAACATGGTTATCGGCATAACGAATATAGCCGGGACGCAGACTCGCCTTATTCCCATAAACAGCACTTGCGTTATCTATTTCAGATTGATTTTGATAGAAGCCATCTGCCTGATAAACGTAGTAAGAACGGATGGGATACCCTTCTTTTGTGATTTTAACATTATCGCTTGATATAATTTGACTACCGTTCAGCGATATAACCTTATTCTTTACATAACAAACAGACCCTTGAACGCCATAGTGGAAATCGCCCAAAGACTGACGCCATGAAACAGATGCCTCAAAGCCTCGATTTCGTACAGTCCCCACATTTGTTTTGGGTCCCGAGAGGCCTCCTAATTGTGCAGGAACAGTACGTGACATAATGATATCATAAGTACGTTTGTTGAAATAATCGAGCTCAACATTAAGTTTCCCGTTAAATGCCATCAAGTCAATGCCGATGTTGGTGGCAGAAGTCTTTTCCCAACCTAAATTTGGATCAATAAGGCCCGTAATGGCATATCCTCCGGCAATTTTATTTGCAAAAGAATAGTTCTGACTTAAACCTCTATAAGTCATATAATAGCTGTAAGGATCTACGGATTCACTTCCCATTATACCATACGAAGCTCGTAACTTCAACAAATCGATTTGCTTGATTTTGAAGAATTTTTCACGACTGATATTCCATCCCGCCATTATAGAGGGGAACCATTCCCACCGACGTTCACGAGAAAGGTTACTAGAACCATCATAGCGCAATGTTCCTTCTAACAAATAGCATTCATTAAAAGTATAAGCTAAACGTCCGTAAAAAGAATTAATACGTTTTCTGCTTGAAGAACCAGTAGCCTTTGCAAGCGTTTGATTAGCTAATGCATCGAATTCATCCAAAGTGTTATCATTAAAGCCTTCATTGTAAGCTTGGAAATTTGAACTGCCATTATGCTGCCAATCCTGTCCTATCATCACGTGGATATCGTGCTTCTGATAATTGTTCTCCCATACAAGACGATGCGAAACTGTATATTGATTTGTTACAGCGTCAAACTCTTTTAAACGAGGAGCACTGTTATTAAACTGCTTCACATCCCCTGTTTTGGGATTGATGGTGTACATCAAAGGAATAAAATTCTTGCTGAAATGATCAATGCGGCGGAATCCTAACGTTGCATAATATTTAAGGTGTGGTGCCAATTTTACATCTGTACCTACTGTTGCTAATAACTCTTGGAAATTACGATAGGTTATACCTTGCTCTACTTCCATACGTGGATTTTCTACATTGTTACGACCGGGAGTAAACACCCATGTAGATCCATACTTCCCATCTTTATGATAATCTGAAAAAATAGGAAGCCCCCTCATTACGGTTGACAAAATAGTACTTGTTCCATAACCCATTTCATTGAAGTTACGAATGTTCCCTTGCACTGTTCCACTCAAATTAATACCCTTTGCAATATGAGCATTTAACTTCATATCAAACGAATAACGAGCAGCATCATCGTTCTTGATAAAGACACCTGTCTGACCCGTATAGCCCAAGCCAACCGTATAGGTAACAGCATCAATCCCTCCGGAAACACGGGCGTTATGCTGCTGCATGAAACCATTTCTCATACAGATATTGAACCAATCGCTTGCCGAATATACATCAGGGTTGTTTTTCATCCCATCCATATATTCATAAATTTGATCGTCTGTATAGGAAACGGCACCTGGTGCTACACCCGAATTCATTTCCGCAAGATTACGAAGTCGCATATAGGCAATGGGGTCAGTTACAACATCGGGAAGATAAGTTGGAGTTTGGATACCGAATTTTGCACGATACTCAATTTTGGGGCGCCCCTTCCTTCCTTTCTTGGAAGTAATAAGAATAACACCATTAGCAGCCTTTAAGCCATAAATAGCTGCAGAAACATCTTTCAGTACACTGATAGATTCTATTGTTGCAGGGTCTATTTCGTTTATGCTGTATTCCACTCCATCAAGTAATACTAAAGGTGCCCCACCGGTAGAATTCAGTGAGTTAACGCCACGAATCGTAATATTGGCATTGTCAACACCTGGTTTTGCTCCGCCTTGATTAACCCAAAGTCCCGGCGTATTATAGAGCATTTGAGTAGAATTAGTGATAGGCTGATTTGCCTTTCTTTCAGCATCAATTGTTGCAACGGAACCGGTAAGCGATATTTTCTTTACCGTTCGATAGCCAACAACAACAATTTCATCAAGATTCTTATTGTCTTCAGATAGCATAATGTTAATTTCAGAACGATTACCAGTATGTATGGTCTGTGGCAAATATCCAATGTATGAGATTTCCAACGATGAATTCTCCGGAGCATCCAATACAAAGTTTCCACTAACGTCACTTACAACTCCTTGTCCAGTTCCTTTAATTTTTATACTGGCACCGATAATTGCTTCACCGTTTCTGTCTTTAATTGTCCCTGAAATCTTGTGAGGTTTCTGTCCTTCCGACTTTTGTTGAGGAACCGAATGAGATGTCGTTTTTGATACAATAACGTTCTTACCCTTTATTTTGTAAGTAACGTTTTGTCCGGCTAAAATCTGTTGAATGGCTTGTGTAAGATTTGCTGCGTAAACAGTTATGTTTTTTTCGGTGTTAAGGTCGGCTCCTTCATACACAAAAGAATAGCCACTTTGCTGTCGAAATTCTGCCATTGCCTTATTCACTGTAACATTTCTCAGGTTCATGGAAAGGTTTTGTGCAAACAACGACAAGCTACTATAAACGAGAGCTAACGTCATTATCCAAAGTCTCTTTTTGTCATTCATTATAATGTTGTTTGATAGGTTTTGATACGTGATAATAAATCTTACGAAAGGTGTCTCAAAATATCCGACAAGGATATCTGTCTTAGGGTGAGAATGCAGTTATTCGTTCCATAAGAAAAGTTTTAGATTATGTTTATAGATTAATAGATAATTACTTTACGTCCGTAGCTCTTATAACGGAGTTTACCTGTAGCGGCAAAAGCATCGAGAATATCGTGTAAGGATTGTTCCTGTAGGTTAAAAGTACCGAAGAAATGCCGATTGGCTGTTCTGTCTCTTTTTAAAGAGATGTCTATATCATAATAGCGTTCAAGCTCTTTTGCAATCTCGCCAAGTCCCTCTCCATTAAAGGTGACAATACCTGCTATCCACTGTTTGGATATTTCTACCTGAGCTTTTTCAACAGAAATTATACCCGACCTCTTTTCTAAAACTGCGTGCTGACCTGGTATAAGAATTCTATCATTACTCTGCTGCATCAGATTGCTAAGTGCAATTTTCCCCTCTGTAAGTGATACCACACTTCGCTCGTCATCGGAATAGTCTTTGAAGTTGAACTTTGTACCCAGATCACACACCTTCAAATGTTTTGATTCCACAACAAAGGGCAACTCCTTATTCTCTTTTACCTCGAAAAACCCTTCACCCGAAAGACTGACATGTCGGTTTTCAATACCAAAGCCTTGAGAATAAGTGATTTTCGAATGGGCGTTCAGCCACACAGTCGTACCGTCCGGCAGTGTCAATCTTGTACGTGAACCAATTGAAGTTTCTATAACGACATCAGCAATAGTCTGATTCGTATGGGTGGCTTGACCGATATATATAAGGCTACTTATTATCAATAATACCACGATAGAGGCTGCTGCATACCACAGCCTACGCAAACGATTTCTTTGTTTCTGCTCATTTTGTTTACGAGCTACTCGATGTTTAAACAAAGTGTAAGCTTTCTGCGAATCATACTGACCCAATGCCTTGGCATCAGTAGAAATCCAAATCTCTCGCTGAGCATTAAAATACGCTTCGTTTTCCGGTGCAGCCGAAATCCACAAGTATAATTCTTGTTCTTGTTCAACGCTGAGTTTATCACACAGGTAGCCTGCGATGAGATCTTTAATGTGATTGTCTGTTAGTGTCATAAATGGTCTGTTATTATAATGACGAAAAAAAATAAACAAGGTTAGTCAAAACATTTATTTTTTACATAATAAATATTCTAATTATGCTATCTTGGCTACTAAGAATATTATAATTTAGCCAGTAATATAAATACAAACGAAAAAAGATACTGGCTCAAATCTTTTGTCAATAACTCCAGAGCACGCCTGATATGATATTTCACAGTACTGACAGAGATTCCTAATTGGTTGGCAATCTCATTGTATTTCAATCCGGAAAAACGACTTAATTGGAATACCTTGCAACATTCTTCAGGTAACCGATTAATCGCTTTCATAATCTCTATCTCAAGTTCGTTTTCCAGTAAATGTCCCAATGGATAACATTCATCTTGTAAATAATCGATAGTATTTATTTCTTGACAGCTCATATCAGACATCTGTATTTCACGTTGATGATACTGAGATTTGAGATAGTCCAGACAGCGATTGCGCACACTACGAACCAAATAATTACGAATAGAAGTATCTATCGAGATTCGCTCACGAATTTCCCACAGATGAAAAATAACATCCCCCGTGATAGTCTCTGCCAGAAAATCATCGTGTACATATTGCGATGCGATATGGCACAAAACAGGATAATGCTTGTCATATAAAAACTTATAGGCGTGTTCGTCGCCGCGCTTCAGAGCTTCTATAATTAGCCCTTCAGTATGCTCTTCCATGTATTGTTTGCGGTTTAATGTCTTTGATTATTGATACAAAGATAATGTTTTTTGTAACGTACAATTGTGTATGCCGAGAAAAACATTATTTTTAGAAATTTCATTCTAAGGAGGATTTAAGGTAGTTATAGAGGTCTGTTTCGGAAGTTTGCAATTACCAAAGCGATTTATAAATTCGAATTCTAAAAAGACTTCTGAAAATCGAGAGTGGCTGTATATAAACAGAAAGGAGGACTTCGTTACCGAAATCCTCCTTGTGACTCGCATGGGGCTCGAACCCATGACCCCAACATTAAAAGTGTTGTGCTCTACCAACTGAGCTAGCGAGTCAATATTTACTTGCCTGAATTTTAAATTCGCGTGCAAAGGTAGCGTTTTTTTTTAGGACGGCCAAATTATTCCTTCTTTTTTATATCTTTAGTTTCTATGTCAGAAAACTGTTAGTGTTAAATATGGTTAATAAAGTTGTCGCTTAATATTATCGTTTATTAATTATATCTATCTTTGCCAAGATATTCAAATTCAATGGAGCATTATCAGACATATGATTAATGTGACAAAGTGTGAGAGATGTTATATTTTTCTTTCAAAAAGTCTTTAAATTATTCGGCAAATTCAAATCATTTGCGAACACACACTTATAACTTCTATAAAAGTGTACGTTGGAAGGCTCTGTACTATATACAGAGTACAGAAGGCTTCCGTTTACTTTGCTTTTTCTTTATGTATTTTCTCCTCCAGACTTTGGCAGGCTTTGAGCTTGAACGTTTTTTACCTACCTGTCAGGGAAGGAGGAATCCCTTTTCTTTTAATAAGGCAATTTAAATAATCATTCAATATATTTTGTTTAACAAGTTCAAATTAGAGTTATGAAACAAAGAATCACTTTTTTAATTTTATTTCTGGCCTCCCTGTTTCAATGGGTGCAGGCACAGACGAGTTTTAATTACATGGCCAATGGTGTAAATTGGAGATGTGCAGTCAAAGGCACCGAAGCTACAATTATAGGAACTCAAGTATCGGCTAGTAGTCTTTCGGGAGCTTTAAACATTCCTGCAACGGTGAGCGATGGAACACATACATACAATGTAACGGATATAGGTGGTGGCACTGCATGGGGTATTCGTGGAAACTTTGCAGGATTTAAAAATATTACATCGCTTTCTATTCCCGAAGGTGTGAAGACAATAGGCGATAAAGCTTTCTCTGGCTGTACCGGACTGACGGGAACGCTTACTCTTCCCTCAACTTTGGAATCTATCGGTGTAGAAGCTTTTTTTGGATGCAGCGGCTTTACAGGCACGCTGGATATTCCAAATAGTGTGACCGCGATGGGAGAGAGCACTTTTCAAGGATGTACGGGGCTGACAAAGGCTGTTTTTCCTTCCGGCATGTCGACAACAGGAGTTGGCACATTTTGTAATTGTTCAGGAATAACAGAATTTGTGATTCCCAGCAATGTAACTGCCATTGGCGAGGGTACTTTTTTAAATTGTACTGGAGTTACCGGAACTATCACTATTCCGAATAACGTCACTTCTATTGGTGGCGATGCTTTTTCTGGTTGCGGACTGACTAACATTACTATTCCTGCGACAGTAACAACCATTGGGGAGAGTGCATTTCGTTATTGTAAGAATTTGACGAGCATAATTATTCCCACTGGTGTAACAACTATTGATACTATGACTTTCCAGGGCTGTGAGAAGTTAGCCAATGTAACTATTCCTAATACTGTAACCACAATTAAATATGAAGCATTTGAGGATTGTAAGAACTTGCAAACAATTACAATTCCAAATAGTGTCACCTCTATAGGTACGTGGGCATTCCGCGAGACGGGTTTAACCCATGTTACCATACCGGGCAGTGTTCAGACCATTGGGTATCAAGCTTTTCGCGAATGTGGAGAGTTGACATCTCTTACCTTGTCTAATGGCATACAGACTATTGGTGACGGGGCCTTTATGTATTGTAATAAGTTAACTGGTACGCTTACGATCCCCGGCAGTATAACATCAATTGGGCCAGTTGCTTTTTCACAAAATACGAGCCTTAACCATATTGACTTTCAGCCGGGCAATTTAACTACTATTGGAGTTAGTGCCTTTTCCTTGTGCACAGGTCTAACAGGTGATCTTACTTTACCTAATTCTCTCAAAACAATTGGAACAGATGCCTTTGAAAGATGTACGGGGCTTAATGGACACCTTACTTTGGGCAATCAGCTTGAATCTATAGGAAGAAATGCTTTTGCGGAATGTTCTAATATGGTAGGACCGCTGTCGTTACCTGCCAGCTTGAAGACTATAGATGACTGTGCTTTTGCTGAATGCCATACTCTTACAGGAAACCTTGTTATACCTGATGGATTAACTACCATAGGGCAAGATGCATTCAGGAATAATTACCATCTCAGCGGGCATATCAATATACCTAAAGGCTGTGATAATTTTGCTCTGGCCGCTTTTGCGAATACAAATATCAAAAGTTTTTCAGGTGAGAATACCACACCGCAGATGCCTTACACAAGTATTAGTACTGGAGCCTCAATAGATTATCCAAGTTTGAACTACATAGATGCAACCAAATATAAGTTTGATATTGATAATCACCATTTCGCTTTGTCTCGCGCCCATAATGAACGTAATCAAGCTTTGCTGGGTATGGTTAAACCTTATGTTATGGTTTACTTCAACGCTGACTATGATTCATGGATAGAGGATACGGACATCAATGCTGTTTGCGGTGACAAATGTAGAAACTTTGTAGCTTATGAGGGACACGATTATCCGATAAAATATCCGTTCACAGCTATAAAAGCTAATACCGACCGTGTTTTCAACAATGTTTCCGGCAAGGCTGTAAGCACGCTTTATCTACCTTATCCTACTGATTTACCTGACGGAATGGTGGCTTATGAGTTGGTAAACAATGGCACTGATATTAATGGAGATAGGGCCTTTTTCTTCAGTGCACTGCCTCATGGTACACGGCTTGCGGCCAATCATCCTTATCTCGTGCAGATAACCGACGGTCAAAGCCACACATTGCCTGAAATGCACAACGTAGCAGTGCCTGTTACGCCAGACATAGAAACTACCGCCGTACAGGCTACAGCCACTGCCGACTGGAAGCTTTATGGTACAACAGAACGCATCAACAATGCAGTGGCCTACGATAAGAAAGCCTATTATCTGAACGGGAACAAGTGGTGGGCTGTTCAAAGTGGAGTAGAGAATGACTATATTGCTCCGTTCCGTTGCTTTATTTCCAGTCCTACGGGAGCTGCTGCAGCCAAGAGTTTTGCCATGGTGCTTGACAATGATCATACGACAGCCATCGATGTACACCAGCTGGAGAAACAGACAGAAGCCGATATTCGTAACGGCAAGCATGAGTTTTTCTCGATTGACGGCAAGCGTATGGGCAACAATTATGACAGTCTGACGCCTGGTCAGATATATATTGTAAACGGGAAAAAGTTTTATAAACTATAATAATGAAGGAGGAATCAATGATGAAAAAAAGAATATATGTACACCCCACGAGCGAAGTTGTTACCTTAAAGTCTGAAGGCTTCGTATGTCTTTCTATCCCAATTGGCCCCGGCCCAGGTCCTGGCGGTGGCGGACAGGCAAAGCCTTTCAATCCCGATGACTCAGAGGAAGAGATGGAAGATGTATCAAATTATGGTTATGAGAATACCAATTTGTGGAAAAAGTGACACCTGAAGGTGGCACAATATCGATTTCTTAAGGACAAGAGGGTGTGCCAAAATAGGCACACCCTCTCTTTATGCTCCTTGCATTTTTTCCATTTTCATCATTCTACGTCTGAGAGAGATGTAGCATCGGAATCGGTCTTGCTATAAGAGTTTCTCTCTCCTATAATCTCAAGGTGCAAGTCATATTCTAGAAGCTTGTTGCGTTTCTTCTTTATAGTCTTGCGTTATACAAAGGCCGTACTTGCTGGCTTTCGATTTTATTTTTGTCCCCCATTATACTCAATGTCAAGACTTACCAATCTCTTTGACAGAGAGTATCCTTTACCATAACGGTATTTGTATGCTTAAAGGTACGAAAAACTTTAGGATATAGCAAAGCCCTGACTTTCTCAAGTCAGGGCTTTGTGCATAAGAAAGGATGTGTATGTTTGACACATCCTTTCTTGAAAAAAATATTTTTATAAAGGTCTCTTATTTGCTTTCGCAACCACATACATCTTTGTGATGGTGCTGAACATAGGCCAAAAGCATCCAAACAGTCTTCTCTTGACCTTTAATGTAACCAGTCATAAGGTCAGCCGTAACATCATCGTGTGCATCATTTGCCAAATCAATAAGTCTACGTTCTTGCGCAATAAGATTCTTGAAGAAGCCTAAAACATTCTCCATACCTTCTTGTCCACTTTCAACTTCTTTTAGTTCCTGAATTGTTGCGATCTTTAAATATCTACTGAATTTACTTTCAGGTATAGCTCCTAACTGCAATAGACGCTCTGCAATTTCGTCTACTTTCTCTGCAGCATCATTGTACAGTTCTTCATACTTTGAATGCAAAACGAAGAATCCATGACCTTTCACGTTCCAATGAAGGTCGCGCAGGTTAGTATAGTAGATCTGGAAATCTGCCAAAAGCTGTGCAAGCGCGTCTCTTACTTTGTTAACCTTAGTCTCTTCCAATCCAATAATTTCTAAATTCTTCATATTCTTTACCCTTTTAATTGTTATTACTATGATAGTTTCAAAGATAAACAAGATTTATTTATTTACCAATCAATTTTGTACATATTATCTGTACTTTAATCTAAATTAACCTACTTTCAGTCTATACTCAAACGTCTTTTTCAAAGTGTATGTGTAAGGATGGAAGTGTAACTCTGCCATAACAATATTTGTATACCTATACTTTTGGGCATAGCAGAGCCTTGGCTTGAGAAAGTCGAAGCCTTGTACATAAAAAAGAATGCGCCTATTTTGATACCCCTCCTTAACTTTTTTATATTGAGCAAAGGAGATAATCTTCTCTGGCTCAGGTCAAAGCCGGCAAGAGCGTCTTATGACTTTTCGCTGTCTGCCCCCGCCCACTCCTTGGTGACATAGCGTTGCCAATAGGCAATGATAAGCGTAGTGAGGGGCAAAGCTATAATAAGACCGATGAAACCAAGCACGGAACCCCATACCGAAAGCGACAGCAGGAGGATGGCCGGATTAAGTCCCATGGCCTTACCCATGATTTTAGGTGTGACAATCATGTCCGTGATAATCTGCACCACTGCAAATACAGCAAAGGCCATACCAAAGACAAGCCAGAAGCTTTGTCCCGTGTCGGCCGCTTTCAGCATGGCGAGAAAGGCGGTAGGAATCAAAGCAAACGTGTGCAGATATGGGATGAGATCCATAATTCCTATTAAGATACCGAGACCAATGGCCATCGGAAAGTCGATGATGGTAAAGCCTATGCAGAACATGATTCCCATGCAAAGGGCTACTCCTCCCTGCCCGCGGATATAATTATTCAGCTCGCGTTCGACATCTTTTGCAAGGTCACGCCAGAACGGGCGCACCTTTTTGGGGAATATTCTAATCCAGTTTTGTGTCAGAGATTCGTAGTCGAGCAGGATAAAGAACATATATAATAAGGTAATCATTGAGGCAACGATACTTATCAACACGCTTGCCGTCTGCCCCACAAAACTAAACAGTTTCGGAGCCGATGTCTTCAAAACATTGGTAAAATCGCGGCTTTTGAAGAAGGCGGTAATCCGTTCCTGGTTCTCCAATACCTTTTCAGAGAGCCATGCCGATAAGTTATTGGTGTGGGTAGTTTCATGTACCCAGTGAATAAGAATGTCGTAAAGTCGTTGGAATTGTTCTATCATCGGGGGCACAATCAGGTAGCCAATAAGTCCGAGGATGGTGCCAACGAAGAGCAATGTCAGTATAATCGAAACAGGACGAAAGCGTATATGCAGTCGGTTTTCTATGAATTTTACGATAGGATAGAGCAGATAAGCCAGCAGCCAGGCCACAAAGAAGGGGATGAGAACATCGCTCAGATAGTTCAACGTGCAAAGCACGGCCACGACAAGCAGGATGATTCCCGTCCAACGTATGAATGTACTGAATGTAATTTCTTTTTGCATGAGATTATTCGTTTTCAAACAGGTTCTTCGAACGGGCATTGCGTTCGTCTTCGGCTATGGCTTTCCGGTAGCATTCGCGGCACAACGGTTCATATTCCATCTTCTCACCGAGCATCACCTGCGAGTCGTTTTTTACCAGCCGGTGGCTTACATAAGCCAGGGCTCCGCACTTTACGCAGATGGCGTGCACCTTGGTAACCTCGTCGGCAACGGCGCATAAGGCAGGCATGGGACCGAAGGGAATGCCCTTGAAATCCATGTCGAGGCCCGCGACAACAACGCGCATGCCGCGGTAAGCCAGCTTGTTGCACACATCGACAAGGCCCTCATCGAAAAACTGTGCCTCGTCAATGCCGATGACGTCGTATCCTGCTGCATTCTGCAACACGCCTTCAGAGTCTTGCACAGGGGTCGAAGGGATGGCATTATGGTCGTGGCTGACCACGTTCGTGTCAGAATAACGGGTGTCTATAACCGGTTTGAAGATAATGACGCGCTGACGTGCAAACTTGGCCCGCTTGAGCCGGCGTATCAGCTCTTCGGTCTTTCCCGAGAACATAGAACCACATACCACCTCTATTCTTCCGGGGCGGTGGGCCTCCCCTGTCAAGGTTTCAATCATACTTTTTGCAAAGTTAATAAAACAAGGTAAAAAGGCAAAAAGAAGAGATAAAAAAGTATTCTAACTTAAAAATTGTAAAGAATTAGTACGTTTTCTTTGGCCTTGCTGAATAAATCCCTATATTTGTCCTGTTATGGGCATGTTATATATCGTCCCCACACCGGTGGGAAATATGGAAGATATCACGCTCCGGGCCTTGAGAATTCTTAAGGAAGCAGACTTGGTGCTTGCCGAAGACACTCGTACATCGGGCGTTTTGCTGAAGCATTATGACATTAAAAACCACCTCATTGCACACCATAAGTTTAACGAGCATGGCACAGCAGCCGGCGTTGTAGAGCGGTTAAAGTCAGGCCAGACCGTTGCTTTAATCAGCGATGCGGGCACACCGGGCATCAGCGACCCTGGTTTTTATCTTGCCCGTGAGGCGGCACGTGCGGGCATCACCGTGCAAACCCTTCCGGGTGCAACGGCTTGCGTTCCGGCCATTGTCTCGTCAGGGCTTCCCTGTGACCGCTTTTGCTTTGAGGGCTTCCTGCCTCAGAAGAAAGGCCGCCTGTCACATCTTGAAAGCCTGAAGGACGAAACGCGGACGATGATATTCTATGAATCGCCCTACCGTGTGCTGAAAACGCTGAAGCAGTTCCGCGATATTTTTGGCGGAGAACGTCAGGTAAGCGTAGCCCGTGAGATATCAAAGCTGCACGAAGAGCATGTGCGGGGAACCCTTGACGAGGCTGTTGCCCACTTTGAAGAGACAGAACCGCGGGGCGAATTCGTCATCGTCCTTGCGGGGAAAGAGAATAAGAAACAAGAGAAAACGAGCTTTAAAAACATTGAAATATGAAAAAATTAGTGCTTTTATCCCTCATCCTCGTGCTCATTTTAGCCGTAGGATGCAAACAACAAAAGAGTTCTCCCGAAAGTTTACAGAACGTAGAGCAGAACGATTCCCTGAAGGATATCATCTCGCAGCGTGATAATCAGATCAACGATATGATGGCCACGATGAATGAAATTCAGGCAGGCTTCAATGAAATCAATGAGGCAGAGAATCGCGTTAGTCTGGTAAAGGGTGCCGAACGCGTCAACAAGGCGCAGCAAATCAAGGAAGATATCCACTTCATTACCGACCGCATGCGGCAGAATCGCGAGCTTATCAAGAAGCTTCAGGGGCAGCTGAAGAACAGCAATTTTAAAGGTTCGGAGATGAAAAAGGTTGTTGCGAACATGATAAAACAGCTGGATGAGAAGGACCAACAGCTGCAACAGCTCCGTGCCGAGCTCGATGCGAAGAACATTCACATTGCTGAACTCGACGAAACGATTACAGGATTGAACTCGAGTGTCTCTGATTTGCAGAACGAAAATGCACAGAAAACGGAAACCATCAACAGCCAGGACTTGCAGCTTAACACTGCCTGGTTTGTCTTCGGAACGAAGAAAGAGCTGAAAGATCAGCACATTTTAGCAGATGGGAAGGTGCTGCAGTCGTCGTTTAACAAGAATTATTTCACAAAGATTGACATACGCGTGACGAAAGATGTCAAGCTTTATTCCAAGTCGGCAAAGCTTTTAACTGCTCATCCTTCAAGCAGTTATCAGCTCGTTACTGACAACAGCAAGCAGTATGTATTGCATATTACGAACCCCCAGCTGTTCTGGAGTACGAGCAAATACCTTGTAGTGCTTGTAAAATAATTTGAAAATTGCTGTGCCATCCGCCCCGTGTCAGGGCGGATGGCCTGTTTTCTGCCGCATTCTTTCCGTCGGCCGTCAGGTATTATGGCATCAGACAGCCCCATGGCACATGCTATGGGGCTGTCTCCTTTACATCGTAATCGTTTTGTCTTTACGACGTAATCGTTTCGTCTTTACGTCGTAATCGTTTCGTCTTTACGATGTAATCACGTTGCCTTTACGATGTAATCGTTTTGTCTTTACGTCGTAAAGGGTTTGTCTTTATGCAATAATCATTGGGCCCTTACGATGTAAGGGGGTTGTGTTTACGCAGTAGTCAGCAGATTTTGGTGTCGTAATCTCAACCCTTTTACATCGTAATCCTGACCTTTTTCGGCTATTTTACTCCATAGGTTACGCCGTTCCAGCAGTCGGTTCTGAAGGGAAAGGCGGGCAGGTTTGCGCCGTTATACAGGTTGCAGGCGGGATTATCGGCCCACGCGTAGCGCACGGCCACGGGGAATTTCACCTTGTCGCTGCTCACGATTACACTGTTTCCGTCAATCGTTGCCGTGGCCCAATGCCAGACATGGTCGGGGCCGGCTATCGCAAATCCTGTAACAGAGCGGTCGTCGTTTGTCTTTAAACCGCCCGTCGTATGGTCGAAATGGATGCGGATGCAGTGCCCCATCATTTCGTACGACTTATACAGGGGGCCGCTGAATTCGACGTTCTGCCCGTATGTTTCCGCCCTTGCGATGAGTGCCAGACGGTGTCCGACGTCCTGCTTGTTGCTGGGATGGATATCCTTTTCCATACCTATATCGATGGTACAAGAGACGCCGGTGTTGTCTAAATTCGTCGTCAAGGCCTGGGCTTCGCGCAGTTCGGCCCATGCCGATTCGGTGGGATGGTCGTGCCGTGCCATGAAGTTGGCCAGCTGAACAATATAGAACGGGAAGCGGTATCCCCAGCGCGAACGCCAGTCGTTAATCATCAGGGGCAGCAAATCGCGATACTGATAAGCGCGACTGGCGTTGGCTTCGCCCTGATACCATATCGCACCCTTGATGGTATAAGGTATAAGCGGGTTTATCATGGCGTTGTAGAGCACGGTGGGTAAGTTCGGATTGCCGTTCGGATTTGCGGGCATGGCCGGAAGTTCCAGCATGCCGGTGCTGACCTTGTAGCGCCATTCGCCGCTCAGATTTATCTTTTGTGTGCCTTTCTCCGCCCCCTTCTGACCCTCGGCCGTGAGCCTGAACTGCTCGGTTTTACCATATAAACCGCCGTCTCCGCCGGTGTCAAGGTTGCGCACGGCAATCACGTTGCGACCGGCTTTTACCAGTCGGGCCGGAATCTGGTAAACGCGCTCCTTGGCCCATCCTTCAGTCTGCCCGATGCGAACACCGTTAAAATAGGTGACGTCAATGTCGTCAACAGATCCCAATCGCAGCGTAAGGGCTTTGCCTGTCATGGAAGAAGGGATGTCGACCGTATGGCGAAACCAGACCAAACCATCAAATTTTTCCAGTCCGTTTTGCGAGAAAAGCCCCGGTACTTTCATCGTCATCCAGCTCTTATCATTGAAGCCCGGGGCTGCCCATACGGCCTTGCCGTTCTTCATTCCTGCGTCTTTGCTGTCTACATTTTTCTGCCATTGCAGCTTGTCGGCCTCGTATTTCTTCATTGTATTCTCTTTTGAGGCCGACATTTCAGAGAGGTTTTTCAGGCCTTTCGTGAAGTCGGGGTCCAGCTCCAGCGACTCTTTCCCCGTCCATGCCTCGGCTACGGTTCCTCCCCAGCAGGTCTGAATGAGCCCTATCGGCACGTTAAGGTGCTTCTCAAGGTCGCGTCCAAAGAAGTAGGCTGTGGCTGAGAAGGGTGCCAGATTGGTATAATTGCACACCGTCCAGCCGTTGTTTCGCGCGGCAAAATGGTTGTCGGGCGTCATGCTTGCCACCAGATTGAGCTGCAGTAAACGTATGTTTGGGTGATTGTCGGCGTCCTTATGTTCGGCCTCAAAGTAGTCATTTCCCCAGCCGACAATGGGCATTTCCATCTTCGATTGTCCCGAACAGAGCCATACTTCGCCTATGAGAACATTGTTCAGACGGACGGTTTTGCCGTCACTGATCGTAATAGAGTAGGGGCCTCCGGCCTTGGGAGTGGCGACTGATACTTTCCATTTGCCATTGGCTGCCGTCGTTGTCGTGTATTTTCTCTTGTCCCACGACGTGGTTACGGTTACCTTTTTACCGGCCTTGTCTTCGCCCCAGATGGGCACATCGGCCTGTTGTTGCAGAACCATATTGTCGGTAAACAGCGGCTGTAACTTCACTTGCGCCCTTGCGCTCATGCTGCCAGCCAGAAGCAGCGCGATGAAAAGTTTTTCTCTCATTGTGTTTTAGGTTTGATAAGTTGGGTTATAAAAGTAAGGAATTTTTGTGACAGGGTGTTTGCATTATTCCGTAAAACAGGCGTAACGATGCCGGAAACATTCGCCTGTGCCGTTGTCAGAACGGAATAAGCAGGCCGCATTCTACCGCCGGTTCTTGAAAAAGGCTTTCATCAGTGCCGCACACTCGTCTTCCAATACGCCTGCCGTAACCGTAGCCTTGGGGTGCAGGGCGTGGGGCGCTGTAAGCTGAAAGCCGCGCTTTTCGTCAGCCGCGCCGTAAACGATGCGGCTTATCTGCGCCCATCCTGCGGCACCGGCACACATCGTGCACGGTTCAACGGTGACGTAAAGCGTGCAGTCGGTCAGATACTTTCCGCCCGTCTGATTGGCCGCTGCCGTAATGGCCAGCATCTCGGCATGGGCTGTAACGTCGTGCAGTTGCTCGGTTTGGTTATGCGCGCGTGCAATAATCCGGCCGTGGCTCACCACTACAGCCCCCACGGGTATTTCGCCCTCGCCGAAAGCTTCTTCGGCTTCCTTCAGGGCCATGCGCATGAAGCGTTCGTCGGCCAGGTTCTGCTCTTCGTTCATGATAGTTGTTGTTGATGGCTGTTTCAGATGTATATAGTACAAAGGTACGCAAAACTTTTGAGGTGTGGAAGATTTGTTTTACTTTTGCATATATAATAAGGTGTCAGCATGGCCGAGCATAACGATCTGGGAAAATGGGGCGAACGTTATGTCGAAGCGTTTCTTCGACGTAAGGGCTACGTTATTCTCGAGCGCGACTGGCGCCACGGAGGCAGTTTGTGTGACATTGATTTGATTTGCAAGACCGCCGACGAAACCACCATTGTATTTGTTGAAGTGAAGACGCGCAGCACGTCAGGGGCCGCGCTTCCCGAAGATGCCGTCACTCCTGCCAAGATGAAACGTCTGGGGCGTGCGGCCGACAACTACGTGAAACTAAACGACATAACCGAAGACCTGCGCTTTGATATCGTTGCCCTTATTGGCAAGGACGAAAGCGGCGAGGTCAGGATAAACCACATAGAAGATGCTTTCAATCCACTCCTTATTTAGGCGGAAGAAGGACCCGCTGGCTGATGTCCGTTTTATTGAGATTGACGAGACCGACAGTACAAGCAATTATCTCAAGTCGATTCTTGCCACGCTTGACGGCGTCCAGCCCGAACCGCGCATGATGGTAGCCTATGCCGACTATCAGACGGCGGGCCGCGGGCAGGGCACCAACACCTGGGAGAGCGAACGGGGCAAGAATCTTTTGTTCTCCATTTGCTGCCATCCGGTGTGGGTTCCCGTCACAAGCCAGTTTGTTTTATCAAAGGCCGTGGCGCTGGCTCTGCGCGATGCGCTGGCCGAATACACTGCCGACATTGCCATCAAATGGCCCAACGACATCTACTGGCGCGACTGCAAGATAAGCGGTACCATCATCGAGAACACGCTTTCAGGCGGTCATATAGCCGACTGTATCATTGGCACGGGTGTTGACGTGAACCAGGAGGTGTTCCGTAGCAATGCTCCGAACCCCGTTTCGCTGAAGCAAATCCTTGGGCATGACGTCGACCGCATGGCGCTTCTCAAGGATATTGTGCGCCGCATTGATGCCTATCTGGACGACCTCCGCAACGGCAACTACGAGAAAATAGCCACGCTCTACATGAGCTATCTGTACCGCAGCCACGGCTTCTATGCTTATCAGGACAAGGACGGACGCTTCGAAGCGGCCATCGTTGAGGTGGAAGACGACGGCCATCTCGTGCTCCGCGACCGCGACGGACGCCTGCGAAGCTATGCGTTTAAGGAAGTGGAGTTCATTCAAAAGTAAAAAAGTAAAAAGGTAAAAAAGTAAAAGGGCTGCGCGGATATTAGAGTATTAGGGGTTAATATTTAGTGATAGGGATATTAATTTTTGCGGATTGGGCAGGCGACGACATCAGAGAGCAGGCATTTGTCCTAAGTTGTTCCAACTTGTTAATGTCAGTTTCCCAGTGAGGTTGCGAAGCCTTTTTACCTTTTTACTCTCTTACTTTTTTACTTTTAAAAAGCTCCTCCTAACTCCTTAACTCCTGACTCCTGAAAAGAATACATTTGCAAGATATAAAAATTTAATAATAAATAAAACAT
This sequence comes from Prevotella sp., assembly GCA_013333935.1. Taxonomy (GTDB): domain Bacteria; phylum Bacteroidota; class Bacteroidia; order Bacteroidales; family Bacteroidaceae; genus Prevotella. The sequence continues at coordinate 42,977 of JABCNV010000021.1, forward strand.
GACACGATTTAAAAGAATTCTTCTTAAGCTTTCGGGCGAGAGCCTGATGGGACGGCAGGGTTTCGGCATCGACCCTGAACGACTGGCCGATTATGCCAGTCAGATTAAAGAAATACACGCTATGGGCGTACAGATTGGCATTGTGATAGGCGGCGGTAACATCTTTCGCGGACTGAGTGGCAGCCAGAAAGGCTTCGACCGTGTGAAAGGCGACCAGATGGGTATGTGCGCCACGGTCATTAATTCGCTAGCTTTGAGTTCGGCCCTTGGCGCCATAGGCGTGAAAAACAAGGTCATGACGGCCATACGGATGGAGCCTATTGGCGAGTTCTACAATAAGTGGAAGGCCGTCGAGGCCCTCAACGACGGCTATGTTTGCATCTTTTCAGCCGGAACGGGCAACCCCTATTTTACAACCGATACGGGCAGTTCGCTGCGCGGAATTGAGATTGAAGCTGACGTGATGCTGAAAGGCACGCGCGTGGACGGCGTTTATACGGCCGACCCAGAAAAGGATTCTTCGGCCACGAAATTTACCGAAATATCCTATCATGACGTGCTCGAGCGCGGCCTTAAAGTAATGGATTTGACCGCCATCTGCATGTGTCAGGACAACCGTCTGCCCATCTACGTGTTCAATATGGACGTGGTAGGCAACCTCAAGAGGGTGATGCAGGGCGAGGAAATAGGCACGCTCGTGCATCCATGACGCCGTTTCCCCCGAGCTGTTGCTGAAGAGAGAACCGAGGCCGCCCCCGTGCAGTCCGCCTCTTCACACCGATTATATCGAAAGGGCACTTCCAAAAAGAAGTGCCCTCTCGTCGTTTTCTCTCCTTATCCTTATTTTCTTTAATCTTTTATTTTTTTATACTTAAAAAGCCCCCACACTGTTTTCTCTCCTTATCTACATCGTTCCGTTTCCCGATTCACTTCGTTTTTCCTTTTAATCCACATCATTTTTCATTCTTATCCGCGTCGTTCTGCTTCCTTATTTACAATGTACCGTTGCCTCTCGGCGGCCGTGGAACACGCGTACCGCGACCGCCATCCGACTCGTACGACGGCCGCAGTATGAGCGTACGACGACCGCCGCACAGTCAGCATGATATCAAAAAGGTACACACGTTTGTATATGGAGGAAGCGTATCCGTTATATGGGGATACGGCCTGATAGGAGGAAAGGTGCTGAATTTTAGTGCGAACAGGGAAACTCCGTAAGACGGCAGCTGTTCACAAGCTTATATCATCGGGTGCAAAATAGCATTGAAAGATATGACGAGGCAGGATATGGGGCTATCCTATTTTACCGGTTTCAAGCTCTTGTTGCAGGTAAGAGAAAACGTAACCGGCACTTTGATAATAAAGCTGTGTTTTGTCGTTGAGCAGCTTCTGGTATGTTTCAGAATTAAAAACCAGCTCTAATGCCTGATTCATGCTAAGATTAGCGTTCTTGCTCATCAGCATATGGGCAAGGTCTTTTACCAGGTCAGCCTTCATTTCTTCGATTTCATTCATAGCTGTTTAAGAGTTTGAATTGCCCGCTCTGTTCCGAAATAATACTGAATGGTAATGCCTTTCATGTATTTTAAGTTTTTGATTAGCGTAGCCATATCAATGTCTTGATTGAGAAATCGCCACAGTTGGCGCCCCACTCTGTCGTTGGCAATAGGGCCAACGACAATGTCGTAGTGGTGTATGGGTGTTGGTAAGCTGTTGTTCCGATTGGCTATGATAAAGTTCGCCCAATCCTCCGTATAGTCGTCAAACAGCCTTATATTGAGCTGATTATTATTGAGAAGACTCTCGTCAAAGTCATATTCCAGCACAAAAGGCTTACCTCCGAGCAGTTCTACACGTGCATTTGCCAGTTCTTCTGCCTGCTGACGCCTGTCAGATAAGTAAAATCCGGGACCGAAATCCTTGCAGGGCTTTGACTTGCCAAGGTCTATTTTGTTAAACTTTATATTCGTTCCGTGGTAAAGCTTCATAGCAGTTTCCCTCCATTTTTCTTACAGTAAGTAGCTATGTCGTCGACCATGCCATCGAATGGCTGTGTGTGTACGAATCCATAATGGCGGTCAATAAAGTCGATGGCTTTGAAGCGGCTTAGATAGCCAAAGGCCTGTTTCATAGTTAGTCCGAACCGTTGGCTAAACTCGTGTATGAAAATAACGGTCCATTCTAATTTCTCTTCGTTGCTGTATTCCATGACTTTTTTATAGGGCTGAATTTCGGTTTTACAACTGAATGGTATTGAAATACAAAGAACTACAAGCGGTGCTTGCAATGTTTGTCTGTGGCAAATATATACAATAATTTTGTATATAGGACTGTTCGTACAATGTTTTTACAGTCTAAAAGGCATAATATGCATGACGGTTTCTTGAGGCAAGCGAGGAAGAATGTTTTTAAATGGGAGAAAGAGAAAGTTATTTTTCCTCCTCGTAGTCGACGTATTCGCCCTCTTCGCGCTTAAAAATTTTTTGTTCTGCTTCCTGTCGGGAGCGACGGTCGATGATGGTATCGCCGTTGTCTGTACGGGTGGAATGCGAGCGGGTTTCGTCGGAATTGTTGTTGCGGCCCATCGCAGGATCAGCCCCTGCATTGTCGCGAAAGCGCCTCATGATGTTCTGCAGGGACGAAAAAGCATAGTAAATGATGACGGCGGCGGCAAGTATGCCGACGATGAAGACGATGAGAAGCGATTTTAAAATGAACATGGCAAAGCGATTTTAAGCCTTAGCCTGACGCTCGGTCATGTTGAGAATGACGGAGAAAAGCACGTAAACGCTGATGACAATCCACCACGAGCTGAGGAATCCGTCGAGGCCGTTCGCGATGGTAAAGGCCAGAATGATGACGGCGGCCAGGGCGAGGAACGTGTAGCGTATTTCGTTACCTTTGAAGCCCCAGTGCTTAAACTTAAGCGCAAACATGGGTATTTCGGCTACAAGAAGGCAGCAACTTACAAGCATCATCAGGATAAGCGCATAGCCTCCCCATGCGTAATCGGTGAAAAAATTGCCTGCAAAGGCGATGAGAGAAGCCCAGAAAAGAGCGTTGGCAGGGGTGGGAAGGCCGATGAATCCCATCGTCTGGCGTTCGTCAAGATTGAATTTTGCCAGACGAAGTGCAGAGAAAGCCGCCATGACGTAGGCCACAAACGGCAGGTATTCCACCACGGAAGCGGGGAGGACGGGGAAGTCCATTCCGAGCAATTGCGACAGGAGGATGGTTGAAGGAGCCACGCCAAAGGTAACGTCGTCGGCCAGAGAGTCGAGCTCTTTGCCAATAGGCGACGATACATGCAAGGCTCGTGCGCTCATGCCATCGAAGAAATCGAACACGGCTCCAATAATAATCCATGTAAGAGCCTGCTCTGGACTGTGTAAGAAAGCGAAACAAGTAGCGATGCAACCCGATATAAGGTTGCAGCAAGTAAGGATGTTGGGTATGTGTTTTTTCATTTTGGAAGCGTTTACTGACGCAGTCGGGCGATGATGGTCTGGTCGCCGGTGGTCTTCTGTCCCATGGTTACGCACACTTCGCTGTCTACGGGAAGAAAGACGTCAACGCGCGAACCCAGCTTGATAAAGCCAAGGTGTTCGTCGATAAAACACTCTTCTCCCTCCTTGGCATAGGTGACAATGCGGCGTGCTACGGCGCCAGCAATCTGGCGACACAGTATGTCTGTACCGTCGGCTGTGGTGATCATGGTGTCGGCATGTTCGTTTTCTTCGCTGGCCTTTGGCAGCCAGGCCTTGTGATAATTGCCGTTGAAATGCCTGACAAACTTCACTTTGCCGTCGACTGGAAACCAGTTTGCATGCACGTTTGTGAGGCTCATGAAGATGCTTATCATCAGGCGGCGGTCGTGAAAATAGGTGTTTTCGTCAACCTCCTCGATGACAACAATCTTGCCGTCAGCCGGAGCCACTACTATATTACCGGTATCTTCTACGTCAAGATAGCGTATGGGGCACTGGTAAAAGTTAACGATGATGGCATAAATGATGCCATAAACGACGATGAAAAGCCAAAAGGGCCACTTCTGGTCAAACGTGAACCATAAAGCTATAGCAAAGCCAATAAAAAAGAGAAAGCCGTAGAGAAGCTGGTCTGTGCCCTCGCGGTGTATGCGAATTTTCTTAAGTTTTTTAATTCGTTTGCCCATATTATAATAAGCGCGTTGTTATATGACCACCCTGTTTCGGGCTATATATATATCTATATGCAAAGGTAGGCCATTTTTCTTTAATTGACAAATTTTTTATATGCTTCTTTTGGGCGTGTCGTTTTTTCAGTGTAACTTTACAATCTCAAACGAGACGGGAAATGGAAGATTTCGTACACCTTCATGTACACACACATTATTCAATTCTTGATGGGCAGTCGAAGGTTCAGCATTTAGTAGACAAGGCCATTAAAAACGGTATGAGGGGTATGGCCTTGACCGACCATGGCGTGATGTATGGCATCAAGGAGTTTTCAGACTATTGCGCTTCGGTGAACAAGAAACGCAAGGCAGAAGGGCTGGAACCTTTCAAGCCCGTCTTTGGATGTGAGATGTATGTTGCCCACCATCATAAGGAAGACCGCAACAAGGACGCCGGTGACGGTTCGGGCTACCACCTTATCGTTCTGGCTAAAAACTACAGAGGGTATAAGAATTTAATCAAGCTCGTGAGCCGTTCATGGGTTGACGGGTATTATTACAGGCCGAGAACCGACCGCTTCGACCTCGAAAAATATCATGAAGGACTTATTGTAAGCTCGGCCTGTCTGGGCGGAGAGATACCGCAGAAGATTATGAAGGGCGACATTCCTGCGGCTCGCGAGGCCCTGGAATGGTATCATAACCTTTTCGGTGACGACTTCTATCTGGAGCTTCAGCGCCATCAGGTTACCGACCCGTCGTTGCGGGCCAATCGCGAAACCTACACGCTCCAGCAGAAAGTCAACAGGGTTTTGCAGAGCTTTTCGAAAGAATATGGCATCAAACTGATATGTACAAACGATTGCCATTTTGAAGACAAGGAAACGGCTGAGGCTCACGACCACCTGCTTTGTCTGGCTACAGGCAAGGACCTTGACGACCCGACGCGCATGGTTTACACCAAGCAGGAGTGGTTCAAGACGCGTGAAGAGATGAATGCTGTGTTTGCCGATATACCCGAAGCGCTGCATAATACGACCGAAATATTAGATAAGGTAGAAATCTATAGCATTGACCACGGGCCGATAATGCCTTTCTTTCCCATCCCAGAAAGCTTTGGAACCGAAGAGCAATGGCGCAGGAAGTTTACCGAAGAGCAGCTTCTTCACGAGTTTACCTCGGACGAAAACGGCGAGAATCCGCTGCCGCCTGACAAGGCACAGGCCGTAATTGCACGCCTTGGAGGCTATGACAAGATATACCGTATAAAGTTTGAGGCCGACTATCTGGCCAAATTGGCTTATGACGGAGCACGGAAATGCTATGGCGATCTGGTGCCCGAGAACGTCAGGGAGCATATCAACTTCGAGCTTCATGTGATGAAAACCATGGGCTTCCCGGGCTACTTCCTTATCGTGCAGGACTTTATCAATGCGGCCCGTGACGAGTTAGGCGTGTGGGTTGGGCCTGGACGTGGATCGGCTGCCGGTTCAGTGGTGGCCTATTGCCTGGGTATTACGAAAATAGATCCGCTGAAATACGACTTGCTTTTCGAACGTTTCCTGAATCCCGACCGTGTGAATCTGCCGGATATTGATACCGATTTTGACGACGACGGGCGCGGAAAGGTGCTGCGATGGGTAATGAATAAGTATGGCGCTGAGAACTGCGCGCATATTATTACTTATGGCAGCATGGCAACAAAAAACTCAATTGCCGATGTGGCCCGCGTGGAAAGGTTGCCGCTTGAGCGTGCCAACGCGCTGAAAAAAGCTATACCCGACCGGCTACCTGACGGGCCGGACGGCAAAGCTCGCAAGATGAATCTGAAGAACGCTCTGGAGTGTGTTCCGGAGCTTCGCGAGGCAGAGGTGTCGGTTGATATGCGTGAACGCAACACCATTAAGTATGCCAAGATGCTCGAAGGCACCATTCGCGGGACGGGAATCCATGCTTGTGGCTTCATCATTTGCCAAGACCCTATCAGTGATTGGGTGCCTGTTTCGACGGCCGATGACCCTGATTTCCCGAACTTAAAGTGCGCAGTCACCCAGTATGACGGCCATGTTATCGAGTCGACAGGATTAATCAAGATGGATTTTCTGGGCCTGAAAACCCTTTCAGAGCTCAAGGAGGCTTGCAAAGTTGTCAAGCAAACGGTGGGCGTTGAGGTTGATTTGAACAATATTCCCATCGACGATGCCCTCACATATAAATTATATCAGGAAGGCCGTACGATAGGAACGTTCCAGTTTGAGTCGCCAGGGATGCAGAAATACTTAAAGGAACTGCATCCGACGGTGTTTGAAGACCTCATCGCTATGAACGCACTTTACCGCCCCGGACCTATGGATTATATTCCCGAATTTATCAGACGCAAGAACGATCCTTCCCTGATAACGTACGACATTCCGTGCATGGAGAAGTATCTGAAGGACACATACGGTATCACTGTATATCAGGAGCAGGTGATGTTGCTGTCGCGACAGCTGGCCAATTTTACCCGTGGGCAGAGCGATGCACTGCGTAAAGCCATGGGGAAAAAGAAGAAAGCCATCGTTGATCAAATGAAGCCTTTGTTCATTGCTGGCGGTGAAAAGAACGGTCATGACGCCAGAATACTGGAGAAAATATGGGCTGATTGGGAGAAATTCGCATCATACGCGTTCAACAAATCGCATGCAACGTGCTACTCCTGGGTGTCTTATCAGACGGCTTATCTTAAGGCACATTATCCCGCTGAGTACATGGCGGCACTGATGACAAGGCGTTTTTCCGACATTGGTGAGATTACAAAACTCATGGAAGAGTGCAAGGCGATGGGCATTCCCACGCTTGGGCCCGACGTGAATGAGAGCTATGTTGAGTTCGGTGTGAACAGCAAGGGCGAGATTCGCTTCGGTCTTTCGGCGATAAAAGGCATGGGATCGGGTGCCGCTGAGGCCATAGTCAGGGAACGACAAGCCCATGGACCTTACAAGGATATATATGATTTTGCCGAGCGTGTCAACCTGAAGGATGTCAACCGTAAGGCCTTTGAGAGTCTGGCTTTGAGCGGAGGGTTCGACTGTTTTGCGTTGATGCGCGAGCAATATCTTTCGGCAAATAACAAAGGTGAGGTGTTTCTTGACAGCCTTGTACGCTTCGGACAGCAGTATCAACAGGATAAAGTTGAGGCCGCCAACTCGCTTTTTGGCGGCATGACAGCCGATATTGCCATAGCCCTGCCACCTGTTTCGCAGGCCGAAACCTGGAGCAGCATCGAGAAATTGAGCAGGGAGAAAGAGCTGGTAGGCATTTATCTGTCGGCCCATCCTTTAGACGACTACGCCCTTATACTGAATAAGATGTGCAACACACGGTGCACAGAGGTGGGCAACCGCGACCTCAGGGAAGAGCTTGCTGCCCGTGAAGATATTACTTTTGGCGGCATTGTCACCAAGGTTACGCAGCGTTTCAGCAAGCGCGGGGAGCCTTTTGGCATCGTCACCATTGAAGATTTCAACGGCCCGGGCGAGCTTGCCTTGTTCGGAGAAGACTGGGGACGCTGGAACAGCCGCCTGATAGAGGGATGCTCGGTTTTCGTCACGGCGAAGTGTTTTAAGAAGTATCCCACCAGCCAATACTACAGTTTTACCATTTCTAACATCGAATATCTGCAAACGGTCAAGGACAACCGTATTGAGCGCTTTACGATAAAGGTCAAGAGCAAGGACATAGACGAGACGGTTGTCAGCGATATTGTGTCGATGGTTACGGACACTCCGGGGCGCACTGAGCTTTATTTCAATGTGTATGATGAGGAGACAAGCACGAACGTTCTTCTGCGCGCACATGCGCATGGCATTGAAGTGAAGAAGGATTTGGTACAATATGTTACCGAGAAAGAGGCGATGTCGTATACGCTGAACTGAATTTTCGCGGTGCGTGCACATTGTCACAGCCGCACGAAAAGAATCCAAAACAAATACAAATATGCAAATAAAAATTGATTCGCTTGACACAATCCGCGAAGCTGCGCGTGAGTTTGTCAAGAACATGGGCAAGGGAAACGTCTATGCTTTCTATGGAAAGATGGGTGCCGGCAAGACTACTTTCATCAAGGCCGTATGCGAAGAGCTGGGCGTGGACGATGTCATTACGTCGCCAACCTTTGCCATTGTCAACGAATACCGGTCGGAAACGAACGGCGAACTCATTTATCACTTCGACTTCTACCGTATAAAAAAGCTCGAGGAGGTGTATGATATGGGCTACGAAGACTATTTTTACAGCGGTGCCCTGTGCTTTTTGGAGTGGCCCGAACTGATAGAAGAACTTCTGCCCGACAATGCCGTCAAGGTGACGATTACGCAGAACGAGGACGACAGCCGCACGGTAGAATTTTAATCTTACGCGATAGAAAACCACACTGTGGCACGGTCTTTGCGCGTCAACAGGCAATGGTGACGATTCGTACACGATAATAATTCATAAACAAGGAACAATAAAATGGAAGTAAAAATCACGACAGAGAATTTCGAAAAGTACAAAAACGGCGAACTGCCATTGGTAGTTGACCTTTGGGCTACATGGTGCGGGCCTTGCCGGATGGTAGGCCCCATTATCTCCGAACTGGCTGAAGAGTATGACGGTAAGCTTGTTGTAGGCAAGTGCGACGTCGAGGAGAACTCGGAGATAGCCGAGGATTTCGGTGTGCGTAACATACCGACGATTCTCTTTTTCAAAGGTGGGCAGCTGGTTGACAAGTTTGTAGGCGCTGCCCCGAAAGACAAATTAAAGGAGAAGTTCGACGCTCTGGTGTAATCCGGCGCCTTCTGTTCATATAGAATATTATAGCAATCTGGTAAAGGCTATTGGATTTTCCAATAGCCTTTATTTTATGGCCCTGCAGATGTTTCTGCTTTGCGGGGCCCGCTTCCTGCTGCGGGTACCCCACGGTTAATCCTGCATACGCATGGCTTTCAGGTTCTGCGGGGCCTGATTTTTGCTGTAGACTACCCCCAATCTGCCTCGTAAATACATATTTTTCAAGTTTTGCAAGGTTTGTTTTTTACGGAGAAGAACTTGAAAGGGTAAAAGAAAAAAATATACAATACGTTCGTTTGTCAGCATCTTTCTTTCTGATGGCTGCGCCATTGCAAGCCTTTGGTGCGCGTGCCGCGGCCGCCGTACACATTGTGCGACGGCTGCCATACGAGCGTGCGACGGTCGTAGTATAGACAGTATGACGGCCGCCGTACCTCAATCTTTACGATGAGAAGTCGGCAGGATACAAACGCAAGCGGGGCAGCAGAAGGCAAGAAGACTAAAGGGATAAAAAAACAATACAATTTTTATATGGTCACATTTCCTCAATATCTATTGTCAGGTTGCTTCCGGATGAAGAAGTATTGCAACTTCCGTAGAGTTGTATTTACCGACTAAAACGGAGAGTTTTCCCATGCCGAAAAGGAGTGATGCAATTGCAGCAAGGCAATATGGCATGCTGAAACACGGTGCAATAACAGGAAAATATACAACAAAAGAGCAAAAGTCTGCCGTAGCAATTCTTTTGCTCTTTTCCTTTCGTCTCTCGTCCTTGGCCCTTTCACAATCTGCAAAAAGGCCATTCTGCAGGCGCGTTAACCCCGCTTACGAGGCTTCAGACTGATTAGCGGGATGAGCATTTCCTCCATGGAAATGCCGCCGTGCTGGAAGGTATCCTTATAATATGAGACGTAATAGTTGTAATTGTTGGGATAGGCAAAGAACGAGTTTCCGCTGGCAAAGACGTAGCTTGTGCTCACGTTGGGCGCCGGAAGCCAGGCTTTTTGCGGCTCTCGGATGGCGAAAGGCTCCTTCGAATCGTAGTTCAGATTCTTGCCTAACTTATACCGCAGGTTGGTGTTTGTGTTGCGGTCGCCCACTATTTTAACCGGCCGTGAGCAGCGAATTGAACCATGATCGGTGGTCAGAATGACATGATAATCGCTTTCTGCCAGTCGTTTAAACAGGTCCGACATGACAGAATGGCGGAACCAGCTCTGCGTAATGCTTCGGTAAGCACTCTCGTTATTGGCCAGCTCGCGCACCATTTTCGACTCGGTGCGCGCATGCGAGAGCATGTCTATAAAGTTTATAACCACCACGTTAAGGTCGTTATCGTGAAGACTGTTGTATTGCTGAAGCAGCTTCTCTCCGGCAGCAGAATCGTTTATTTTGTGGTAACTGAACTTGTCGTGACGTCGGAATCGCTCAATCTGTGTGCGTATCAAGGGTTCCTCATTCAGGTTTTTTCCTTCCTCCTCGTCTTCGTCAACCCATAGCTCGGGGAACATAGAGGCTATCTTGTTAGGCATCAGTCCGCTGAAGATGGCGTTGCGCGCGTATTGCGTTGCCGTCGGAAGAATTGACACATACATGTCTTCATCGATGTCGAATTGCTCGCCAATCTCTTGCGATAACGTGCGCCACTGATCCCAACGAAAGTTGTCAATCACGATTAAAAATACCTTTTCGCCGTTGCTGATGGTCGGAAATATCTTCTCCTTAAATATGTCAGGGCTCATCGTCGGCCTTGATTCGGCAGGGTCTCCCTTCTGTTTTCCGAACGCCATTGCGGGCTTTACGTTGAACGTTTCCATCCAGTTCATGTAATGGTTCTTGACATATTTGGCGAACCCGTTGTCGGCTTCTTCCTTCTGCATTTGCAGCATGCTTGTCATTTCGCTGTCGGCAGAGCTCAGCTCTACCTCCCAATGAACCAGACGTTTGTAAATATCCTGCCAGCCCTGATAGCTTCGGCAGTCGGCAATCTGCATGGAAAGCTGCTGATATTCCTGCTGGTAGCCGCTCTGTGTAACCTCTGTAACAATCTCCTTGCGGTGTATGTTCTTCTTCAATGTCAGCAGAATCTGACTCGGATTAACGGGTTTTATCAGGTAGTCGGCAATCTTAGAGCCTATGGCCTGGTCCATAATGTCTTCCTCTTCGCTCTTGGTAACCATGACGACAGGTGTCTGGGGCTGAATGTCTTTCACCTGCTGGAGGGTTTCAAGCCCCGTTAATCCCGGCATCATTTCGTCGAGCATGATGAGGTCGAACGTGTGTTTCCGACACTCTTCAATGGCATCTGCACCGTTGCTTACTGTGGTAACCTCGTATCCTTTTTTCTCAAGGAAGAGGGTGTGGGCCTTTAGAAGTTCAATCTCGTCGTCGGCCCAAAGTATGAATCCGTTGCTCATGGTTGTCTAAAATCCGTCAAAATCATAGTACTCGTCCTCAAGATCAAATGTCTTGGGCGCTGATTTCTTCTCTGTTTTCTGATTGTTTTTCTTGTCTTCTCCGGCCTTGGCTGGTGTTGGTTTCGTTGTTTTTGCACCGGTTTTTGCCGGTGTCCCCTTACCTGTCTTCGTGTCGGGTCCAGCTGGCTTGCCTGTCGTAGCAGGCTGTCTGCCGGTTGCGGGCGGTGTGGTTTTTACTGTTGTGCCTTTTCCTGCCGCAGGTTTTGTGTTGTGACCAGGGGCGTCAGGAATGTCGTCGAAGATGATATCGACACCATTGCTTATCGTGGGCTGCTCGGGTTCAGGGGCTTGCGGCTTAGGCTGAACGGGGGCAGGCTTCGGTGCCGGCGTCGTAATCTTCGGGCGTGGCACGTCTATTGGCCTGGGCTTAACAGGCACAGCGGGCTGTTCGGGCACAATGATAGTTCCCTCCGGCTTGCCTTTTGAGGGTGGAATTTCGGCCGGAATTTCTATGGTTGTGCCTTTGGGCGTGGTGTCGTTCTGGTTGTCGGTGGGGATAACGGTTGTGTTTTCGGCCGGTTTATCTGTTGTATTGTCGGTGTCGTTTGGCACTACAGTGCCTGCGGGTACGGCGGGTTCGTCGTTCGTGATGAACGTATTATCCAGATAATTGTCAATGTCACGCTCGGTTGTCTGCTCGTCTTTCTTCGTCGCGGGCTGCGTAACAATCTCGTCAGGCTCGGTAAGAAGCCGGAAGGTTGAAACCTTAAGTGGCGCAAAATGCTTGCTATAAAACTTGTCATACTCGTCATAACTGTATGCCGTGCCGAGCAAAGGCAGGTTCTCCTGGCTGATAATCACGGGTCGGGCACGCTTTACAAGCGTTGCAATGGCGTGCTGCTTGACAAGCTGCCGCGCGTATTGGAGGGCTTCATCATAGTTTCTGAAACCGGCAATTTGCATGCGATGCATGCCGTCGGCTTCCTCTATGTTAATGTCGAAACTACGTACGGGATAGCTCGTAAAATTGTAACGGGCCACCTGAAACAGCAGTTTGTTCTCGTTTATTGAATCGGGATTGTACACCCACATAAACGTAAAGCCGGTGTTCCGCTCATTGGAAAGTTTCTTCTGACGGGTGGCAGTGCTGTCACTTAACGTCACACTTCGTCTGCTCCATACGTCTCCGATATCAAACTTGCCGCCGCGAAGCCGTCGCCCTTCTCTCACACCGTTGATAATCATGCCCGCCATTTCAGACAGCTTACTTTGCGGAAAGTCCTTCACCAACGTCTGCATGTCGTCTAAACAAGCCTGTGCATCGCCACTGTTCAGCTTGCTGAGGCCGTTGATAAATATAAATTTGTCGCGGTTCGCACCCTGTGGGAACCTTGTTCTTGAAAGGGCGGCGTTGGTGCTTACCTCTGTAAAGCGATCGGCCTTAAAGGCTTTGTACGTGGCGGTATAGAGCGAATCCTCGAGGTGTACGCCCGTGCGCGCGTTCTCTATAAAGTGTGGGTCGGTGAGCAATGCGGTCCATTGGCTCTGCGGATACTTCGCCTTCAGCTTGTCAACGTAGGCTTGGGCCCGTTGCGTATCGCCCATTCGCGAGTATAATAAAAACAAATGGTAGTATAAATCGTCGGCATGTTCGTAGGTCGGATAATTGTCATCGAGTCGTCGCAAGGCCTTTTCGCTCAGTGGAAGATTGTCTAATTTATCCTTGAAAATGACGCCACTGTGGAATAATCCGTCCATGATGATGGCGTCAGAAGCTTTTTGTTGTTCGGGTGTAAAGGGAATTTGTGCCAGATAATATTCCCTGCGGTGCGGGTCGTTCTGTGCACTGTCGGTACGCTGCCTGATAGAATCCTCGCGTGCCTGCGCCGTCTGGATAGAGTCTCGCTGACGGTCGGTAATGGCCTCTTCCCTGCCAGGCAGTGCCGATACCACCGTTTTGTTGTTGCGTTGCCAGTCGTCAACGTTCTGCCGTTTGCCCCATAAGCGTTCGAATTGCTGCTTGCCTTGCATCACGGCCATGGGGTTATAGAAGTACCATTGCTCGTTATTTTGCTGGCTGCTGCGTGGTACGGGCGCCTTGCTTTGGGGCCTCGGGATGGTGCTTCCCGTTTGTGCAGTGTTCTGTTGTATGGCTTGTGCTGCATTCTGTTCGTCCTGAAGGCGCTTTTCTGCTTTCTCTTTTTTCTTCAAAGCAGCTATTACGCGGTCGATGGCTGCGTTGCGATCGTGTTCGTCCATGCGCGCAAGGTTCTGTAAAGAGTCCTGCAGATGCACGGCCTCGGTGTAGGGAACCAGTTCGTCCAACACCTTAGAGCGGTTCGAAAGCTGCTCATAATCCTTGCGGTCCTTGTCCAAAAGACCGATAGCTTCGCCGTAACAGCGTTGTGCATCAGCAAATTTTTCGGTGTCCCAATAAAGGTTACCGAGCTTCAACAACAGCACACCTTTCTCTATTCCGCCGCGTGTCGACCTGGTGTTTCCGGTTTCATAGCTTGTAATAGCCTTTGTAGTATCCTTCTCTGCAAGGTATATATTGCCGATAGCATAATAAATCTGGTCGAGATATTCTGTGTTTTTGTCTGAAGCTGCAAGGCGTTTCAACTTGCCAATCATTTTCTTAGCCTGTCCCGTTGCCATCACTTCGGTCTGGGCAATGCGCGCATTGAACTCGAGCTGATAGGGCGGATTCATCTTGATTGCCTTGCCAAAGGCCTTGTAGGCCTCCTGCTGACGGCCGACGATTTCGTACAACTGCC
>JABCNV010000046.1 GCA_013333935.1 Prevotella sp.
TCTTGTAAGCTCCGTCACCTTTTGCGTCACGCTCTCGTTATCCTTGGCAATCTCCGCCGTCACCTTGTGCAGTGTCGTGACAACGCCTATGACGGCCGTCAGACGCTGCTCTGTGCCGCCCACCACGACTGACAGACCTACCGTCACGCTCCCACTCGCCATGGCATAGCCCGTAGCATCTGCGGCAATGGCCTTAATCTTCACGCCTGCCACTATTCTAAAGTTGTCAGCGTAGCCCGCCTCGGCGTCTATGCCTGCCGACTTCTCCACCGACGTTATCGTGAGCTTCAGTGGCTTGCCTCCGGCATAGGCCTTGACGGTCGCCTTTGCATCCGTCAGGCACGATTCGTCCACCGTCCCGTCGGCCTTGGTGTCAACGCTTATCGTCGGGGGCGTCACAACGAGTGTTACGGCGTCTCTGCCGTCGCGCACGTCATCAATATGTATAGAGCCTCTGTACCTTGTCATACCTCAATCTTTTTATATATCCGAATGTGATTAGGAATCCGTTTTAATCCTATAATCTTGGCCAAGAGAACTTAACGGATGTATTTTCTTTGTTTTAAAAAAAACATCGCGGGTATAATCATTGACAATGTCATCAGGAACATATATGTCCGTAGCCAAATTATCTCCATTTAAGTTACCCACTTTTACAGGAGAACGCAAAACGAGTATTCGTCTCGCAGCATTGCTTCCGTACCACGACCAGTCTGCATTCCTCTTTACCGTGTAAGTCTTCGGGTAATCAGCATATTCCACGGAATCACAGTTATAAAGACCGCCTTCAGTCATCCCGTCAGGAAACACTATTCTCCTGATTTTTGAATTTATAATATCAAACCTCTGTACTTTTGTAAAGTATTGTGCTTCAACAAAATCAAACGGACGAGTAATCTTGATAAATGTTAGGTCGTGAAGATGGTTAATATGCCCAGCTTCTTCTTTCGACAGTCTGCCGTCGCCGTCCTTGTCCCAGCTCTCTAAGCAGATGCGCTCCACCTCGGGGTCTTCGAAGTGTATGTACCTTGTCTCGGCCTGCATCATCAGCCGCCTTCTAAGTAAGCTCATACTTATGCCTCCCCCATGATGATTACACCGTTAACGATACTCGCCTGATATGTCTTTCCTGCCTTTACCGTCGGAATGAAGCCGCCATACCATTTCACACCCGTTACGGTCAGCACCGTTGCTGTCCCTGCAGGTGACGTGAACTGTAAACAATACTCCGCCAGCACATCCTGCTCCGTATTCGGTGCAAGTGTGATGTTCAGGCCCGATACCTCGCCCCATACGTGCATCACGTTCGACGTAAGCGCAAACGTCGTGTCGCTTGTTCCGTGGTTCACCATATGCAGGCGACCGTCGGCACCTTTCGGTCCTGGATTACCGGTCTCGCCGCGAGGTCCGGTCTGTCCTGTATCTCCCTTTGCCCCTTTCAGCAGCTCGGCCTTGAGGGTCTTCATGCTGCCATCCCTGCCCAGCACGGGCAGCGTAACGAAATCTGCGAGGTTGTCTGACGTCGGCAGCTCCTCAACGGTCTGCGTACGCTTCGCCAGTTCCTGCTCAACGGCCTTTGCAATCTCCTTTAATTCTTCCTGCGTCATATCCCTAATTATTATAAATACATTCAAAATCAGCACCACCTGCGGCCTCTGCAGCCGTCACGGTAATGACGGCTCCCGCATTCATGTGGTTTGCATTCCATGTCGCATCACCCGCGGCATTGCCGCTCTTCCTCTCCCACGAAAGGGCCTCCGGAGGCACCGAAGCCGTAATGTCTTCTGCCCCGCGATATATCGTAGCCTCCAGCGTCACCGTGCCGGCACCGTTCCTGATGCTTCCGCTCTTCACGCTTATCTGCACCGTCACGGGCTCGCCGCCCTTGTCCACCTGCAGCAGCCACTTGTCGCTGTTCTCCGACGGCCTTTCCCTTACCGCCATGCCCTCGGGGACTATACACAGCCACAGTCTGCCGTCAAACGATACGCGGTTGTAATAGAAGTAGTCCGTATTGTCTTTGAACTCCCCGCAGTCCGTCACCATCGGTACCATCGTACCGTCATAGTTGATGAGCCTGAACTGCTGTGTGGCGAAGCACACCTTGCGCGGGCTTACTATTGACGTCATGCGGCCCGTGAGCGTGTACGAGTTCACCTTGTCATACCAGATGATGGCAGGAGCTTCCTCACCGTTCACCACAACGTATATCAGGCTCATGCGGTCACTGTCCGTGCGGCTGCCGAACTGTACCAGCGTGTCGCCTGCCTGCGGTGCGTCGCTCCCTGCCTCGCAGTCCGTGGCCGAAAGGTCTATGTAGTCCTCACCCACGGCTTTGACAAACCGCCAGTAGCGGCGGTTGCGTACGCCCTCGTACACACCTGCCTTGATGTTCGATGTCTGCATGCGTGCCTGGTCCCCCGCTTTCCACAGGTTCGTCGTGGCCGTCGTGCCGTCGTCCTGATAAAAGTAACAACGCCATCCTGCCGCCGTCTGTACCGATTCGTCCACACGGCCCAGAACCTTACCGTTGGCAGGTATCAGCCGTCCTCCGGTAGTGAGGAACACCGTCTTGTCTGCAAGTTCTTTGCCGTCGGCATCGATGGGCACAACTCTGGTTATCTTCGAGCCGCACGACGAGAACACCATGTTCCCACCCACATACGACAGCTTCCTTTTTTCCAGTTCGTTGACAAACATTCTCCCCCATACCGTTAAGTCTGATATGTTCAACTCATACCGCCCGTTCCTGCGCCTCGTTATCCCGAAACCCGTCTCCGTGTTCGGCTCGTAGTCGGGTGATGTCAGCGACTGCACGATAATAGAGAGCAGTGTAGCCCGCCCCTCGGCGTTTATGCCTGAATTGCCATTACCAAGCAGCAGGCCTTTCAGCAGCTTTGTAAGCCCGTCTACGGTCAGATTCTTACCTACCTCGAGAGAGTAGGGGGTGAAATCGTCATGAGTTTTGGACAAAGCATTCCTTTCAGTATAATTGTGAATCAGCTCACTTACCTGTGCACTGTTTAGTCCACCACCGCTAAAATTACCCGATAGGATGTTGTTCACATCCTCCTTTAGTTGCGAAATAGTACCCTTGACGGCTTGATTGCCTACGGTTATCTCTTGGATAATCGGGTAATCGAGTTTTGTCACCATCTTAATTACACGGGTTGAGAGCTGATAGCCCTGCCCATCATCAAAGGAGACTTTTTGCCCTATATACAGATTAGGGTTACTCTTTGCAAAGGCAACCGCATTAGATGCAAATGAGTAGTTGTTGTTGTCCTGTGTTCGTCTGTTGATTTCCTTGATAGTGCGTGCAGCAAGCTCTTCTTGGGCGAGCTTTGTCTCATGCTCACCCATGACAATGTTAAACAGCACAACCATATTACAAGTGAGGTCAGGGAGATTCTTTCCACGTGGATAAAGTCCCTCGCTCTCATTGGTAGGAATAATGGTATCGCCACTTTGGTACTTGATAATCTCGTAATCGCCATTTAATACAGATACGCCGCTGTCACCGTTTTGTGCGCTTGGAGGAACGTTCGTATCTGCATCATGATAATGGAGTTCAAAGCCATCCTGTCCGTTCGGCTGGCCGACAAGTGCCTGCGTGAGCGCATCATATTGATTGTTCGTGGTATGCGCGTTGACTTTGAAGAAACCTTTAAGTGTATATCCTTGCAACACCTGCTTTGTTCGGTCTATCCCATAGTCATACCAATAATGAGTAATGATATTCCCACTTTCGTTTTTGTCACGGGTTATGTTGATGGCGTTCTTTCCTGTTATCTGTGTGGTTGAGGGGAAAGCAAGACGCATATACCAGATGGTATACGTTTTCTTGTTTCCCTGACTATCTATCTCTATTTCGTTAGTCTGCTCGTTCTTCAGGTATCGGACACGCTTGCGGACGTTATAAACGTACAAGTCAATGTGTGGATAAACATCATCAAAGGAGAGAGCCAATGTCTGTTTGATGGCATTTGAAGCGTCAAACTTGGTCTTGGTGGTTATCTTTCCGTCTGTGTCTATGTAGATACATCCGTCGGGGTATTTTATCTTGTCAAGGCCCAGTCGTGCGAGTGTTGCAATGTTACCAGTGCCGACAAGCGCCTTTCTTGACATGTTTTTTGTAGACCCTTGCGGGTAAAAACAGTTGTAATAACTCTCCTTACTCTCACTAATTGAGGCATACTGTATATTGTCATGGGATTTCAAGGTAGGAATTTCTTCTCCCAGATTGATGGATATTTGCCCGAAATAAAGGCAATGGTGCTCCCACGACAAATGCCACTCGCAGCTGTTCTCCTTGCAAGCCTGTGCAATGGAGGAGAGGACAGATAAAATATCGTTGGAAGACACGGAGAAGCTGACGGAAGCATCTACTGTGCCACAAAGGGTGTAGGTAAATTGCTTACTCTTGTCCGTTATTCCTAATGCTTCGTTGATAGCCTTGCAAGCGTATTCTAAAGCAGTTACTGTTAAACCATCAAACGGCCACTCTTGCTGCTTGATGTCGTTGCCGTCAGCGTCTTTTGTGGCGTAAAGGAACGGTATACGACCAAGCAGCATCAGGGGGTGATGGAATTCGGGATTATACTTGAACCCGTTGTCACTCTCCGATGGGGCGTAAGAATCCAAAAGGCGATATTTCAGGCCATCCCCAAATGGTATAATGTACGACCCAGCAGGAACAGTGATTTTTATATCGCTATTCCAAGATAGCCGTACAAGGTTTGCCTTGCCAAGCTCTTCCTCGTGCTCTGCACTCTCTGTCAAGATTGCATCGAGTATCTTGTTGCCATTTATGCCGTATATTACCATATCGCAAAGATAGTCAAGACAAAAAAGCGAAGCGAAGCTGTAAACAAAAGAAAAGCCACAACAAAAGCGTTGTGGCAAAAGCAGCGGTCTGTAAAGACCATTCACCCATGCTGATGTTTTTTAACTTGTCTATCCTTTCGGTTTATAGGCAAGTACCTTGCCCAGATTATACACTACTCTTTCAACTACCCATGTGAGAGGGTTGCCGTTTTTGTCCGTGCCATATTCATATATAATAGGCTCGCCCTTTTCGTCTGTGATAATCTCACAGCAGGCCGACCTCACTTCTACAAGTGCCGATGCCCTGTTTTTGGCATAGCCCACATAGAGCTGCAACGCATCATAGTGGATTGGTATGCCGTTGCCGTTCTCGTCCTCTAACTCGTAACCCTCGCTGTCAAGCTGTAACAACCGTTTGACGGTGGTAGGCTTTACTTCTCTGAACTCTTGCTTTTTCGTGCCCTTGATGATTTCGTCAAAGAAACACTGTTTGATGATAAGTTTTAATGTCTTCATACCTTATTATGATTTGAATGATACACTCGTCCCGTTACCTTTAGAATATAACCTTTGCAAGATTAAACTTCTTGAAAGACCTAAACCCTTGCTTTTCGCAGTCATAGTAGGTCATGCAGTTTTCATTCTGCTTGCGCCCTGTACCTTTTACAAGACCGTCTATAACGCTTGCCTGCAATGTACCGAAAGCCTGTCTTAATTCGCCTGTAGATGCTTTCACGTAGAAGAACTGAACGACCTTTGTCTTCATTGCCTTTGCGAGTTTAGCAAGTTGCCACGCACGCTTTAAGCAAGCAGCGAAACTCTCACCTGTAATTCTAAACATACGCCAAGCGTCAGTCATTACCTCTCTCATGGTGTTTTTAAATGTTATACTCATAATGGTAATATTTAAGTTGTTTATCAATCTAATTCTATATCTTGTACATAAGGTATCTCACCAACTTCTTTCTCTGCAATGCCTGTAAGAGCTACATACATTTGAAAGTCATCTACCTCAACAATATACCAGCCATCGTTATATCTCACCTCGCCGTCTTCGTAAATTGTTTGTATAAGCGTGCGGCCGTCAGGCATCACAGAGCTTGCCAACTCGTAAGGGTTGCGTATCGTACCATTGTCATAGTCGCATATCTGACTCATTGCTTTCAATGCTCTATTTGCCAACTTTCTGTTGGTGTTAAACTTCTCTGTGTAAACAAAGGTTGCGTTCATAATCGTAATTGTTTAATTGTTATACTTGTTTCTGAATCACAGTGCAAAGGTAAATAATAATATTTACATACACAAGTAAAATGACAATAAAACTATCACCATTAACATTATTTAGTAAATAGAATTATTTACATTATATATTATTTCTCTATCTTTGCAACATGAGAATAAAGGAAATACTAAAAGAAAAGGGTATGACCCTTCAGGAACTTGCCGACAAGATGGGTGTTAGCCGTCAAGCGTTGAGCCGTCAAGTAGGTGGAAAGTTGCTTGTCGAAAAAGCAGAAGAGATTGCTTGCATGCTTAATGTCCCTATATGGCAGCTGTTCGCTTCCCCAGAGGAAGTACAAACGGAAAATAATACCATAGTTTGCCCTCACTGCGGAAACCCCATTAAAATAACACTGACAAAGTAATGGGCTTCAATAAATATACTTGGGAGCTGTATAAGCAAACCGATGGCGGTAAAGAAACTATCAACTTGTTTCAAAATGCTGCTCATGATGTATTTATATACGAGCTTGTTTCCAGGTATAACTCTATGGAAGCAAAGTTTACAGACAAAGAAAATATAGAAGATTGCTGTGAACTTTTATGGGAGCTTGCTGTTGAACCAGCAACAATACCATTGAACATTACAGACGCACGAAATTTGTACGAACAAATAATAGATGGAGCGATACTGTTTGATGATGGAGAACCTTTTATAGAAAAAGCAGACTATAAAACGTATCTCATGGCTAACATGGACATATCTTTTATGTTGTTTTTCAAGGCTCCGGAATATTTCTTTCCCAATATGTTCCGATATCATTTCTTTGACCTTATAAAAGTCTTTGATATATTTGGCATAGAGCTTCCAACGCCTCCTAAAAAGAGCGATTACAGGGCACGGTGTATGTATTACTGGGAACTTTGCGAGGTGTTATTCTCTTTTCGCAATGAAAACGGACTGTCACCGTCTGAACTCTGTGCTCTGCTTTATGATTTCGGGCAAGGACTTGCAAGGAATGCCCCAATAGGGGTGCCAAGGCCGTCCAAGGCGTGGTTCATCGGTGGGAAGATTATGCCAGAAGAAGACTTGGATTTTATGTTTTGGCAAGCTAATGAAGATACCATGCGAGGCGATATTCTCGTACATTACGAAACGCATCCTGTGTGTGCAATAACATGTATGTGGATAGCACAGACCGATGGTGTAATAGACCCTTTCTTTTATTATTACGCGAACACGTACATAGGAAATCGGATAAGTCTGCCTCATATATCTCTGCGAGAATTAAAGAATGACGCATATTTCTCTTCCCATCCACTTGTCAGGAAGAACCTTCAAGGAGTTAATGGCTGGGAAATGAGTAATAAGGACTATCAGGAGATTTTACGAATAGTACAAACTAAAGGCTACGACACAAGCAGATTTCCAACTTTGTATGCTCCTAAAATAACTCATGTAAATATCAAATTAGAGAAAGATGTAGAGGAGCAACTTCTTATTCCTTTGCTTAATAGCATGGGAATGACAGATTATATGAGGCAGGTGCCTTTGCGGGCAGGGCGTGGAGAGAGGATATTTCCAGATTTTGCACTGCATTGCACTAAGACGGAGAATGGCTACATAGCTAAAGTTCTCATAGAGGCTAAACTTTCCATGCGTAATAAAAAAGAAGTTTATGCAGCCTTTCAACAAGCCAACTCTTATGCACACCTAATGGAATCTCCCGTTATAATACTCTGTGATAGAGAAATGCTTCTTATATATACAAATGAAGAGGGATTTAACCGAAATAGATACAAGAAGTTCTTTTGGGAGGATATGGAGGACCCAGATAATTTTAATGAATTGAGAAAAATAATTCACGAAACTAAATAATTAAAATATGGGGAACCTTAGTTTAAAGCAACAGAATGACGCACAAGCGAAGAATAGTACATTTGCGCTGTCGGATGTGTCTAAGGATGAACTTCTGAAAAGGAGAATATCCGTATATCAATATTTATTGTGAATTAAAAAGAAATAAATCAGCAGATAATTTGCACTTGTTGGAAATATTGCCTACTTTTGCAGAAGTAAACGATAAACCTTAAATAATATGGAACTATTTGTATCTTTAATAATCATCGTGTTTGGGATTCTCCAGATAATATTGTTTTTCAAGCTTTGGGGAATGACGAATGATGTACGGCTGTTGACAGAACATTTTTGTGCCGTTTCCAAAGTACAATATGTTGAAAAAGAAAAATCAGATGTAATAGAGAATGATGAATATGACCCAAGGCTTGATACGATAAAGCCAGGAGATAAAGTTGAGTATATTTTTGATGGAAGAGAATTGATTGTGGATTCTATAAAAGGCGATAAGTTCTTTTGTAAAACGGGAGTTTTATCAGGATATAAATACTTTAAAAAGAGTGAAGTAAAATACATAGATAAAGGGTAGCCGTTAAGCTACCTTTTATTATGTCCTATTGGTCGGATTCGGCTCTATGAAAGCAAGTCCGAGTTTTGCAAAGGTGCGTTCTGTGTTCCTTGCAAAGGTGCAGCTCTTTCCAGTGTATTTGAGGTGATAGACATCCGTGCCATCCTTAGGAACTTGTATAGACACGTCACCCCCTCGCATAACCTCTACAAAGGCTTTATTCTTTGCGTTGAAATCTGCCGCATCCTTGCCCTCCATAGTGAAGTTAAGTGTAAGGCTTCGCTCGTTCACCTTTGGAACAACATCGGCATATTGCACGCCGTCCTTGGTTCGGTCGTTGTTGATGATATAGTCCTTTAAGGGGTAATATCCGTTCAGTGTATCAAGGAAATTGTCCCCCATTCTTACGCCCCATGTTTTGTAAGCGTCCTTTCCGTTTATAATCAATTCTGCCATAGTTACATATCTTTTATTCTCTTTTTGATATCCGACACATCGCTGCTCATGGACTTGATGGCCTTGTTCATGGCAGTGGTGTCCTCGTGGATGCCCTGCAGCTCGATATAGGAATTTGCCTGTATCGTCCTTAACTCATCTGCAATAGATTTCTGCTCTACTGCCATCATCTGAATACCTCGCATAGAAGCGTCCATCGTGCTTAATTTAGCCGTTAAAATGTCCTTTATTTGGTCACGTGAGATGTTCCCTGCTGTTGTGAGGGCTACAATATTATTTGCTTGCTCAAAAGTGATGGAAGATACTCCATTTGCGGTAGCTTTCTGTGATGAGCTGGCATCGGAGTATCCGACGGCAGAGGCGAGGTTATTGGTCTGGTTTTTCAGTTCCATCATCTTATTGTTATACTCGTCCCTGTAAGCAGCATAATCAGCTTGTGACATTTTGCCAGAGTTAACCTTGTCAGCCCATTTATTTTGGAAGTCTTTCAGCCATTTGTCAAAGGAGTCATTCAAGACGCTCTTGTTTACCATAGACCTGAACAACATCTTGCTGAAATTGTTGCTCCAGTCTTCTGCGTCAGCATCCATATTCATAAGAGTATCGAGAAAGCCGCTTCTAAGGCTATCAAAAGATGTTTGGGTGAGATTATTTTTAATCTGTTCTGTAAGCTTTTCTGTTTTACCTGCCTGTTCTACTACTGCATCCCAATAATCTTTTTTATCATTTTTCCCGACCTCCGTGAGATACTTCCACAAATTAGGCGCAAAGTTTCTAATGGCGTTCAGTTGCTCGGGAGATAAACTATATATAGAATCAAGTCCAGCAATATTGGCAGAATCTACGCCTGCGGCTTTAAATGCAAGTTGAGCATCTTTGTTATAAGACGATATTATCCTATCATTGGCATAATATGAGTTTGAATGGTGTTTGCCATAGTTCCTCATTTGAGCCTTTAGGATATCCATGTTGTTTTTGTTAATCTCTTTTTGGGCCTTTAAGGCGGTATCGTAAGCGTTAACAGCCTTTGCACCTGCGGAGCTTCCAATAGTATCAGAAAGGCTATCTATTCGCTTTGCCAATTCTTTATTGGATGCCGTCAGCCTCTCTGTCGTCCTCCTTACTTCCTTATCATTGTCACCACTAAAGAAATGACCGATGCTGCTGCCAAGGGATTTAAAGGCATGAATCCCATTAGACGCCGCTCCAATGAAATTGCCGCTCATAAAGTCTTTCATGGCAGACTGTGCAGCATTGCCAGCTTCGGCCAAGTCTTTTACACCTTTCATGACACTGCTTTCTGCGCTAACCCCTAATTCGAAAAGTAAGTCTGGCAAGCTGTTGAGATTACTCATAGCCATGTCAAATGACTCCCCAAACCCTTTTAATTTCCCCTGCAAGTCTCCGAGGAAATTATCAAGCTTCCCTTGCGACTTCACAACACTACTGTCTGCGTTTTTCTTTTTCTCATTGGCTTCTATAAGTTCCCGCTCACTTGCCGCAAGGTCTTCCATGGCATCACGAACCTTTTTATATGCTTCGCTATCGGTGCCGTATTTCTTTTCTACTTCTTTGAGGATTTCTCCAGTCTTTGATGCTGTTATATCGCCATTGTGATTGACACCATAATTAGACAATAATTGCCCTGCGCCAATCTGCTTGCTCCATAATTTCCCATGTGCGTTTTTCTGATTTGCAATAGCATCAGCCTGCCTTTGCAGCGCATCTGCAACATCCATTTCGAGCTTTCTACGTTCTTTTGCATAGCTTGTAGAGAAATCAAAGAAAGAACGCTGTTTATCCTGTGCATCAATTATTGCATTATTTACTTTTTCTATTCGCTCTACAGCCGTTTTGTACCCCTCAACACTTAGATTGTCAGAATTGAGCATGTCACGGAGTTTAGCCCTGACTTTCTCAAGCTGGCCAATAGTCTGATTAGTCAAATCACCAAATATATCCTCCCAATTAAGATTTTTCTTTTCTTCCGTTAAATCAAAGTCTGACAATGCCTTTGCTTTCTGCGCATTGAGGGAGAGACGCTCACCCTCGCTATGTGCCTTGGTAATCTTCTCGTCATACTCCTTTGCGATGGCAAGGCGCTTCTCCTGCATAGAGCCGTATTCTTTGAGATAGTTATTAAGGGCTTGTATCTGTTGTTTTTGATAGTCCTTTTCCTCATTTGCGTGCTTCTTGAGAATGTTAGCGCGCATTTCGTTGAACTTTCCTTGCTCTGCTGCAGAGAGTGTGACAGAAGAATAGTTGAACTTCTTGCCTTTATTTCTGGGGTCGGCATTGAAGATTTGCTTGACATCGTCTATCTTCCGTCGCAAGAAATCGCTCCTTTGCTTGTCTATATCATTAAGTTCTTTCTTGTGGTTCAGTTCACGTTGCGCCTTTTCTTTCTCATAGCCCTCTTCCATGGCATCGATACGGGACTGGGCAACGGCATTTTCAAGATTGCGTTCTGCCTCGGATTGCTCACGTGCCATCTTGTCATAGTCAACCTGCTTGGCCTCTTTCTTTTTCTTTTCTTTCTGGTCTTCGTAATCTTTATATTCGGAAACTCCAATCTTTTTTAGCAAGTCTTGGTTTTCTTTTACGGTTGCTTCAAGCCCGCCTTGCAGGGAGCTAATTTGTTTGTCGAGTTGGTCTTTGGCTTTCTTTTGGTTTTCCGCTAATATTTTTGCCGATTTTGCTGCGTTTATTCTTGTCTGCCTCGCTGCTCCGCTTGCTGTGGCAACAACTTTAACCATTCCTGACTGACCTCCAGCCCATTCCAGTTTATAATCATTTTTGCTAAATCCAAGTTTAGCCATTTTTTCGTCTGCATTTTCTCCATTTATAACAGTGAGTACATCGCCAATATGTGCAACATTATGATAGCCTCCGCCTTTTATCGTATTCTTATTATATTCTGTCTGCTTGATATACCTTTCGGTGGCTTCCTGCATTTGGGCATAGTAGGCCGAAGCCTTTGCACGAGCCATGATAGAGGCTACGACTGCATCGGTGTTGCCAGTCATTACCCGCTCCGCGTCCGAAACCCCATTGACGGCAAACCCAAGTTGATGAAAAGCGTCCTTGTTGGCATCGACATATTTTTTCTTTGCGTTAAGGTCGTTGCCGAGTTTATTCCACTCATGCTGCATTTTCTTGTATTCAGTAATCTGCTGTGCAGCAGTCTGCGCTACGCTGTTTTGCCATTCCTTGTGTGCTTTCTGCACGGTCTTGGCAAAAGCCTCGGCTTCTTTTCTTGCCTGCTCCTGCGCATCGTTTGCTTTGAACAAATCTTTCACCCAATTGGCGATATCCTTGCCATAGATAGTAAGCAGTGTAATTCCCACCATCATGGCACTTTGCCAACTGAATAATGAAGAAACAAGCTGCTTCCAAACAGGCACGGGCTCTTGTCCCGCCGCTTTCATGGCTGCATTTGCCTCCTTGGCATATTTGATTTGGTCTACCATGATAGGGAGGTTGTTCGAGATGGCCATGAAGAACATGTTGATACCCATCTTGGCGGCCGGAAGTTCCCTTACTATCTGCTGCACGGACATATTGAGGCCGTTGAAGCTGCCTTGATAGTTACCAACGTTGCGCTGATGGTTACCGATGGTAGCATCAAGTTCTTTAATCTTTGCATCCGCCTCTTGGATGGAGGCCAACAGGTTCTTTCCGAACTGCGAATTGCGCTCATCCTCATTGAGAGCCCTATAAGCAATCCTCATGCGAGAGAGGGATTGCGAGAGCTCGTTCATAGAACCTACCGCCGCAATATCCAATTTAGCATTGTTGTTAAGTTCCTGCCGTACTTCGGCAAGAGCTTGCTTATGGGTGAGCAAATCATCATTGAGTTGCTGCAACCGTTGCGACTGTGTGGCTGTCAGCCCACCTCCATATTGACGAGATTTGTTGATTTGCGCTATCTCTGCATTGATAATACGGATGGCGTTTTGTTCCTGAAGCATCTGTTGGATATTTTGCTCTCTCGTGCCAAGAACGGCATCTATCTCATCTTTAAGGTCAAGGTATGCTTTTGTCTGGACTTCCACGGCTGATGCCTGTACTTTGTCTGTCATATCGGCAGCCTGTTGCGTGTTCGCCTTTGCCACTTTCTCTTGTGCTGCCGTGATGGTATCTACAGCCTTGTCAATGCGCTTGGCGGACTCCATGAGCTTTGCATCTGCTTCCGCAGCCTTTGCCACAATAGTATCATATTGTTTCGTAAGAGATTGTAGCCTTTGTTCCAATTCCTTACGAATGTCTATCTTCACATTGATATCGATAGAACCGAGAGCCTTTTTAACGTTCTCTATTTCTTGTCTCAACTGCTGGAGGCTTTTGATGTCTTCGCCTACATTTGTAATTATTCCTGCCATAGATTGTTAAGTTTAGTCATTCATTCTTTTATCTGCGTACAAAATTGCCGAATCCAAGACGTCATACCCTTTTGCGCGGACGTAGGAAGCGTATTCCATGCCGTCGGCCAAATAAAGCCCGTCACGAGGTTTGTCGCAATAAATGAGCAGTTTTTCTGTGTTGGATTTTGCTTCGGGGTGTGCCGCATCTGCCGCAACTTTCATCCATACTATCTTGCCATTACGTACCACGCACGCACCAGGAGCGTTGTGCAGGTTCTCCGTACGGTTCTGATAAACTTTCAGTCCGCTTGTAACCCGTTTCTCCTGCGCAATTTTGATAGCGTTCTGTCCAATGTCAATAAGAATGTCAGTATTGATGTCCTCTACAATATTGTCGAGTTCATTAAGCCCTGAAACATCTCCTTTGATTCTCATTATTTTTTTCTCCTTTTTGCAAGTTCCTTGCCACTGATTTTTTTCACCACGTCTCCGAAAGCCTCGTGTTGCTTATCTCTTTGCATTATCACGAGATTGCGGTAAGGAATCTGATTAACTACTTCGTCATACGTCAGATGCAAGCTATCCATGAATGACGCTATCTGCCCTAAAAGGGTCTTATTCCCGACTACTTCGGTATTGCTGCCAGCTGGCTTGCGTTCTTCGTCAAACTGACAGCTTTCAAGAAAGGGGCAATGCCGACAAGGTCGAAACCTGCGGACAGCGCATCTACGACCTCTTCAAGTGTCCCGTTGCATAATTCCTTTGTCTTGGACAAATCGCCCGCAATGAGCCACGACAAGGCCTTTGCGTAGGCCTCGCTTTCCTTTGCCGACAGGAGCATATCCTTTATAGAACTGCCCTCCGACAGGTCTATGTCGCTGATACACGAGATAGCGCCTGCCAACCTTTTTATCGTGGGAGGCTGAATAGCGTACGCCTGATTGTTCACGTAGACAATCGCATAATCATTGCCTAAGATTGCTTCTGATATTAATTTGCTTGCCTTGCTCATACTGAAAATAAAAAAGGGGCGGAGGTGGTTGTTAGCCACGTTCCACCCCGATGTTATCCTACAATCTTATTACCTTAAACCAAGGCCTTTACTTCTGCCTCGTCGAAGTTATACTCACTTGAAACTCCGTCAACAGTAGGTGTTTGCACAAGGCCTTTAACTGCAAGTGCGATAGCCTTGTCTGTGTTTGCCTCGCGTGTCACAATCTGACAATTTGGGAAGATAAACCAAACATCATCTTCTGTAAGGCAGAACAAGGCCTTTTTGATAACAACCTTGTCATTCGAGCGTTTCCACCCGACGGGGTTGTCCTTATCTGCACCCGCTCCACCTTTCTTGACGATTTCACCACCCATAAGAGCGGCTTTCGTCGCATAATCATATTGTCCGATAGAGAATTGCGGAGTTAACTCACCCTGCGTTGTGTCATAACGGTAAGCCTGCCCCGTGAGCTGGTTCTTGTAAGGAGTGACGGAAGCCTCGCTCTCCTCAATAGTCCACGTTTCTCCATGCACGTTCTTCACCTCTGCTTTGGCCGTAATGGCAGCTTTAATAAGTGTTTTTGCCGACTCCGGCGTAATATCCGCCTTAACTGCGGATGCGTCAGCATAAAGAATACGCTTGATGCCTACTGCTGAAATCAATCCCATAATTATTTCACATTTAATACGTTAAACAAAATTCTACAATTAACAAAATGGCACTTCAAAGCAGTGTCCGCTTCAATGGAGATAGTGTCCACTTCATAGAGATATCTCGTGCCATTGAATGTCCCTATTACGCTTTTGAACTTACCTTTTGCCGTTCGCTCCAATGCTTTCAATCGAAGTGTGTTGGCAATGTTCATCCCTAAATCGGGCACGCACAGATTGACGTCACAAAAACACTTCTCCCAATACTTGCTCGGCGTTTGTCCTTTCACGTGGATAGTAATGCGTTCGTCTTTCAGCTCGCCTGTAAGGGTCTTGCCGAAAGGAACCATCTCTATTCCAAACGTCTTGCTATCTCGGTAGAGAATATCTGCTATGTCGGTAGTTACTATCATAAGTTCTATTGGGTTATTACATCCCAGTCGTTTGCAAAGATGTCGAGCCAGTCGGGAACGTAATTCGTAGCGACAACACCGCCATCAGCATACCTTTTTAGTTTCAAACACTGACTGCGGTAATGAATAGTTTTCGTGTCGCTTGCCAATACAAAATCCTTTGCGTCATTTGGAAGACTTTGCATCTTCGGTACAATGTCAGATTTGATGTCAGAATCTATCTGCTTGACAACACAAATGCCATCACCCCAAATGCTGCGTCTTACGACTTTCCCATCTTGCAGGGCTGTAATAACTTCTCCAAAATTCATATCATTCAAAAATTTCTTTCAGTTTCTTTTCGGCCCTCAACGCTGGCCCACTCAATACATCAAACCCCTTTGCTTCAACGTATGACGCGTAGTCGGCGGTGTTCTCATCGAAAAAATCACTGTCTACAACCATAACTCGGAATAGTTAAAGAAGTTCGTTCTCTTGGGAAGATAGACCTTCCCCTCACCTCTTACGCTGTCGCCCTCAAGGCACCTCACCTCCGTTCCTGCCTTAACCTCCACTCGCGTTTCACATACAACATGGTAGCTTGGTCGGTACACCTCGCCGTTTGCAGAATGAAACTCCTTTGTGGTGTTGTCATCGCAACGGCATTTGCAGAGTGTAACCCACTGCTCGCCACCTGTATTGGGGATAGCATGCCCGAACTCGTCCTCTTGGAACGGAATAATCTTCTTTACCTGCAATATGTGTGGAGCGTACATCATAGGAAGAGTATCTTTGGCTTATTATCGTTAAGTTCGTCTTTTAAACCATACTGTCTGCAAAGTAGAGAATAGTAATCCTTGATGCCTTGGATATTCCACGACATAGAGAAGCCACTCTCGCCGATTGATGTAGCACGGAGCAAAAGCGAGGGAATGAAACGAGCGATGGCAACGGAGATAGAATCCATCATGTCCGCTGTCACCTCATCTTCCAATCCCCTGTGTGCATTGAGAGACATATCTAACAAGTCAGCCTCCGACACTTGTATGCCGAAGGACTGAAACTTGTCTGATATGTACTGCCTTACGTTCATTTCGTCAGCTTAGTAAGGTCTAAGTTGGTGATGAGCGTCGGGTCGGCAATCTGAGGTATCCACTCTGCGGTGTACTCGAGGTAACGCCCGTTGTGGTCTCGGTTGGAAGCCACGAGCATATCTCCCTCACCTGCTTCCGAATAGTTCATGCCAGGCACGGGGTCGGTCTTCTCATACGGCGTGTGGTAGCGCATGTAGCCAATCTTGTCCTGCGGAAGCAGGGTGATATGACCGTCTGCGTAGACCTGCACGTTCTTGCCGTTCTGCTCCTTGACATAATCGTCCTTGATTTCAATTGCCGGAAGCCCGATGCCCGTGAACAGCTGCGAAGCCAACTCGGAAGTGACCAACCCGGTAGAGAGGTACATTTGGTTCTGTCCCAGCTGCATCTTGAACATGTCGCCGAACTCCGAAGAACCGATGATATGCTTGACGAACGTGCCACGGCTCATAATCATTTTGGCGTACTTGCCAAAGTCCGGAGCAATCTCGTTGAGCTTGTTCATCAAATACGTTACCATCTTCTTCTTGCTGTCCACGACGATGTCGCTGTCCTGCAAAACGATGGTGTTCATCGGAAGTTCGATGTCGAGGAACTCGGTCGCCCCCTGCTCGCTCTGCGCCTTGTCCTTGTTACGGACTTTCGCCTTTCCCGTCATGATGAGAGAGCCGACAACCAAGTCCATACGCTTGTGGGCAGCAAGCATCACCTGACGGTAATCGTCGTAGATGAAAGCGATGATGTCGTTGAGTGCCGACACCTGCCCTGCTGCGTTGGCTGCGTTGTACTTATCAATCAAGTCCTGCAACTCCGAAAGACGGTCTACGGGCATCTGATAGCGGTCGCCGAGGTAAGCGATCTCACCAACTCCGCTGCCGATGTTCTGACGCTCACGGATTGGCTTCTCGCCAAAGCGAGAGTTGATGCTACCTGCGGTAACGCCACGGACAGAGCCGATATAGTCCTTGAAAACTCGGGTGGTAGTCCGACGGAAGTCGAGATACTGTTTCCAGTAGATTGCGTCCTTACGAGTTTGAAGAACACGGTTGATAACTGCGCCGACAATGGCGGGCTCGTTAAACAAAGTCTGAATAGTCAATGTCATGATGTGTCCTTTCTTTTACTCGTTAAACTGGAAGTGAGGGAGATTGGCTTTGTCCTTTGCGGAGAAAGGAGTTACCAATTTCTCGGGTTCAATCTCAAACGCGCGCTGCAAAAGAGCTACATTGTTAATGCCCTCGATAACCTTGTGGGTCTCATAGAGAGCGGAGTTTGCCACATTCTTAGGCTCCTTACCATCGCCAGCCTTTGCCTCAAAGAGCACGTCACCAACGTTAATTATAACGCCAAAAGCGGCTGCGAGGGTCAGCTCGTCATAGTCCGCGTTAGACTTATCGATAGACTGCACGGTAGCCCCTTTTGCACCAGTACCGAGAATGGTGCCAGCTTGTACGTAAGAGCCTTTTGCAATCTTGACTTTCGTGCCTGCGGTTTCTACTTTCTCCACCACAAGGGCGTTGACCACAATCTTTGCGGTCTTTGCCACCAAGTCGGCTGCGATGGGAGTAAACGACGGGACATAGCTGCCTACAGGCAAGCCTGCAACGTCGAGGATGTAGCTGCCACGCCGACGGAGACCAGTGGATACGTCGTAACGTTCCTCCTTTTCCTCCTTGGGTGGCAAATTGTACTTAAATCCTGCCATAATTTTTACTTGTTATTCTGTTCTACAATCTGTTGTGTCCCCTTGTTGATTTGTTCAGCAATGGAGTTCACTTCGCTTTTGTGTTCGTGGTTTCCCTCTTCGGGAGACTTGGCGAACTGAAAACCACTGTTCTGCATCTCCTGCTTCAAGTCCGTGAAGTACTTGTTGAGGTCTGCATCGTCAGCGATGGTCTTGCCTTTGTAGGCAAATTCGGGAATACCAAACGACTTCGCCACCTCGTCAATCTGCGCATTGCGTGCGTCTGCCTTTGTCTTTGCGTCCATTGCGTCCATGCGGTCGGTGAGGGGTTTCAATGCCGTACCCAATGCTGCTGCAATCTGTGCGGCCAAATCCTGCGGCTCGTTGGGCTTAGGAGTTGGTGCTGGATTAGGTGTCGGGGTTGGTTGCGGTTTGGGTTCCTCGATAGGCTTTCCGTCCTTGATGTTGTGCTTCTTCTCGTAATTGGAAATTGCGGTTTTCTGCGCACCATCAGCCCGATAGTCGCCATAGCTTGTTAGAACGTCCTGAAAGGTGATACCCTCGACGATGGAGTTTACCTTGCTTTCGTCCGTTACGCCCTCCGCTTTCTTGCTTGCAATCCGCTGGAGGGTGGCATCCTCAACCCCTTGAAACTTGGTTTTGAGACCTGCCAAAATCTGTTCATAAATGTTCATACTAAAATGTGTTATCCTGAAACAATCTTTTGTCCAAAATTACACATTACAAAAGGGGATTCCGTGTTTTTAATTGGCTCATAAGCCACAACCGCTTCGTTGTTGCAAAATGGCATGAAAAAGGCCCACATCCTCACGGACACGGGCCTAAAATGTAAACAATAAACGTACCTTAAAACTATCTATTTCTCTTCCTTTGCCGCTGCAGCTTGTGCAGACTTCTGCTCCTCCTTGATTTGCTGTAACTCATCTTGTAGTTCGCCATAGTCAGAGCAGTATGCTATGCCATGCTCTGCACTCCATACGCCACCACTCACAGCTGCAGCTGCCGTTTCAACCTTATCCTTTTCACTATCTATCATGAACGGAACTAACTCCGTCTCTATGTCCACCGTCTTGGAAGCGGCTTCAAGCGACGAGTTGAGAGAACCGACAGCAGCGGTGAGGAAGTTCACACGCCGTTGGAAGAACGGGCCGAGTTCTTCC
This sequence comes from Prevotella sp., assembly GCA_013333935.1. Taxonomy (GTDB): domain Bacteria; phylum Bacteroidota; class Bacteroidia; order Bacteroidales; family Bacteroidaceae; genus Prevotella. The sequence continues at coordinate 19,290 of JABCNV010000046.1, forward strand.
GCATAGTTCTGCACGGCCATGTGTGCCGCCATGAAGACATATTTGAACGACACGCCGCTCAAAGCGTTGCCCGTGCCTTTCAGCTGGTCAAAGGAAATACGGGGCGTGTTTGTAAGGGCGTACATCTGATTGAAATAGGTTTCTATCTCCACCTTGATGGGGTCGCTTGTTTGATTCCATGTGAGGTATTGCGCGTTCGCCCCGTCCCCCGTGAGTTGCATCATTCTGTTTCTCGCATCGCCGCTAAGGTTTTCGGGCTGCAAGTCACCGAAAAGCATGAGGAGCGGAAAGAAGTGGTTGTCGATACAGTCTGCATAACCGCTCAAACATTTCTCCAACCGCACACGGAGAGAACGCACCTTGGCGCAAAGGGTCTCGCTTCTGTACCCGTACATGACAGGGAGCTTGGGAAGACCGTGTTTGAACGACCGCTCGGAATTTTCCTCCCATGTCTTGTTTTCTTCCCACTGATACACCATCGTGTCGGTGACGGTTATAAACACAGTATGCTTGTTGCCGTCCAAGTCGGTCTTTTCGTATTCGCGGGAGAAAGCCACCATGTCGCCACTGTCGTCGAAGAACGGATAAAGCGTGTCGCCTCTAAACGGAGACCAAAGCTGCGACTTCAATCGGTATTCAGGAATAACCATGCCAAATATGCCCGCAATCTTGCGCTTTAATTTAGCCCAGAAGCCATCATCCTTGACCACGTACCAATATTCCGCCACCTCCTGCTCGGAGAGCCACGAGCGGACAATCTTGCGGTTTTGAAATTTCAGCTTGTTTTTCTTGAATATCTGTTTGATGGCCTCGAACACCCCACGCTCGCCATCGTCTTCGGGCGTGCAGTCCAATTTCGGCTCCGTCCCCACGGTGAACGCCGTGTTGATGTTCACGATGTCCTGCTCGATGGGGAGTGCGATGCGGTTCGGCTCTTTCATCTCGTACTTGGCGGGTGTTTTCGTTGTCTGTCCCGTTTCGGGGTCGAACTTCGTCTCCTCCATCTTCACAAGAACTTTTATCTTCTTGTAAAGTTCAGGGTTCATGATGTCGTGCTGCTTCGGCTCCCAGTCTGCAAGGTTTTTGCCTGTGTCAGGGAGTGTAGTGCGCCTGCCTTTCTTAAGGTAGGCTATCTTCTGACTGATGTCCTCCAATGCGAGGACTTCCTGTAGTGTCTTCGGTGTTGCCATATCGTTATCCTATTTATCGGGCAAAAGCTGCCGCGATGTCGCTCTTTGATTTCTGTATTTTGCCTAAAAGTGTCGCTAAAACCCAGTAACGGGCAGCGTCGCACCCGTGGTTCCATGCGTCTATCGGCTGATTGATATAATTACCATCCTTGTCCTTATCCCATACGTAATTGCGGAACTCCTTGCGGAGGTTATACGACCGTTCAGTAACAAAGATATTCATTGTGAGCATCTTGTCAATTCCTGCTATAATAGAGCCTGAACCTTTTTCAACAGGGTATATCTTAATGCCTCCGTTATGTATCTCTTGAATAAGTCGTGGGTCTGCGCTGTCGGAAAAGACTTTCATATCCCCATATTTGCGCAAAGCCTTTACCAAGTCGGAAGATAGCATACCTGTCTGATAGAAGAGTTCATCAATATATAGGTCGTCTCCAATGATTCCACACATAACGGCTGCGCTGGGGTCTGCGGCAAATCCAAAGTCCAAACCGATAGCAACCTTTTTGCACCATTTCGGGAACTCCTTAACAATTCCAATATGTTTGAATACTGCACCCTCCGCCACGTCTGCCCATCTACCCATGACGGTATGAGCGTATTTCTCTGGGTTGTTAGCTTTCGTATCCTCCACCTCTTTTATGAACTCGGGGGAAAGGTTCTCTAAGTTATCCAAGTAGGTTGTATGAATATGCAATACATTCGGGTGGGTACTTATCTGAACGGGTACACCGTCATACATCACCTCCTTATGTGTGTTCTCAATAAACCGCTTATAAACCCAATGGTTATTATCTGTTGGGTTCATAACAATAATAATTCGGTTCTGTATTCCTTTCTGACGGATTGAAAGCATAATCGTCTCAAACTCTTTCTCCGATACCCACTCTTCGGCTTCGTCCACTACAAAGGTGGTAATACCATAAATGGATTTCAGCTTTGCAGTCTGGTTTCCGCTTGATGTCTTTATACCTCTAAACATCACTGCACCACCACTGCGGAGGTTTCTTACATCTGTTTTGGTGTGCGTGTACCATTTCGAGTTTCCATCAAGCTCCACTTTCTCCATAAATTCGGGGATAACGGACATTGAAGCCGATACCATTGTGTAACGAGTATAGAGTATCTGATGAACTATTCTCTTTGCAGGAGTTGGGTGCTTTACCTCAAACAAAAGACGCTCAATGAAAGTAGAAACATTGAAAGACTTTCCACTTCCTCTACCACCTGTAACAAGAATGATAAACTTATCCTTGTTGTGGTATAACGGAGCATATATCTGCTGAGGGATTATTCTATTCATTCGTATTGTCGGCCATCCACTTGTCAATGTCGATACCGTTTTCAGAGTACAAGTTGTTTTCTTCGTCCTGCTTCCTCTCAACTTTGCGCCATGTTGGGTCGTGGTGATAGAGTAGGGTAGCGATAGCTTGCATATTAGGAGGTAATTCCATTTCGGACTCTTGCACAACTGCCTTATCAGTGAGCGTTACCCACCCAGTACCACCACAATAGGGGCATTTCTTATTCTGCCCCATGCACTCGCACTTATCCTGAACGAACTTGACAACTTTTGATTTCGTCTTCTTTCCACCGAACGCACCTTTGATGTATGCACCACGGAGCAAGGCTACTATCTTTGTCCGACCATGCGCTAAGACCCTATAAACTTCGCTTCCACGACGTTTGTTTTCTTCGTCATTCCACCCTTGGTAGTTGCCGTTCTTCATAGCCCCAAACACGTCAGCGGACAAGTTGAGTTCGTTTGCTATCTCCTCGTCCGTATAACCGTTCATTGCAAGCTGCTCGATGAGCCTGTAGAAGTCAGGGCTGTCGTAGTCGTGTTTCGGTTTTGCCATAACTTTTAATGTTATCCATTTGTCAATCCCTTACCCCTCCAATCATATCCGCGTTTCTCCAGAAGCCGCCTTGCAGCCCTTACAGAGCCATTGTCTGAATTGCCTCTTGCCGTTCTGAAAAGACGCTCGATGTTTGTTGGAGGGGTAATTTTTCCTTTGCTTACAAGTGTTCTATATTCTTGGCGGAGTTGTTCTCTCTTGGAAGAATAGGAGCGCATGTCATTAAGATATTTGTCCGTCAGCCTATTTTGCTGTCGTTGAGTTCGTTGCCTACCCTTGTGTAATGCTACGTCTCCTATACCTTGCACCCCATATCCTTTGGTGGATAGATACTCCTCTTCCGTTAGAATTTTCCTTGCCATAATAAATATTATCCTGCTACTGTGCCTTTTGATGCACGCTGTTTAATGAGATGTGCGTTCGTCTGCTGCCTTTCTTTTGGGGCAAACGGATTAACTCTGTTACCACTTCTTACAGCATTGCTTACACTACCTACTGCACGAAAGAATTTACCTGCACTCACACCTGTATTATGGGTATAAGATTGTATTCTTCCTATCTGTGCCTTAACTTCTGCTGAATTTTTAAATCTTTTTCTTGCCATAACTATTCAGTTAATAGTGTTTCTATCTTTTGTGAGAATACTTCACCTTTGAGGAACTTCTCATCGGGGTTAAATCCGAACTTCTCACAGAACTCTTTTTTGGCTTCCCAATTATCGAATGATAACATAAGATAAGCGTCCATGTTTGCAGCTGCCTTTGTAGCGGCTTCTTTTACTTCCTGCTTTACTTGCTTCATGTGAGCGACCTTTTCCGCTCTCTCTGCTTGCTTTTGTGCTACTTCTGCTTGACGTTCCTCTCTGACGGGTTCCATAAGTGTATCGAGTTCGTCAGCGATGGTGTTTTCCTCATCTGTCTGAAAGTTGAAATCCACACCGATAATATCGAGGTCTTGCTCGGTCAGTCCTGCGTCTTTATAGTCGATGTCGGGGATAAGTTCTCGAAGTGTATCATAGTTCCACTCACCTTGTGCTGATGGGTTGTTGAGAAGTATAAGAAGCTCTTTCTCTTCTTTCTCCTCAACGTCTATCAAGTCCACTCGGATAGGGTAGTCATTATCCTTTGTCTCGGAGTTGTACTTTTGGAGTTCGTCCATTACCGAAAGCCGTTGATGACCACTTACAAGCGTGTAACCTGTTCGCTTGTTCACCACGATACCTCCGACCATGCCAAACTTCTTTATACCACGTTTGAGAGCCTTGCGGTTCTCTTCAGGAATAGTACGAGGGTTCTGCTCGTGAAGTTTAATTTGAGAGCGTAGGAGTTCCACGCTCTCTGATGTGAAGTATTTGTTATCCATCTGACCTGTCTCCTTTACTTGTTATCCTGCTACTGCGCCTTTTGCTTTTGTACCCATATAAGTGGAACGAGGATATTTCTTGTTATATGAACTATCATCATTATAATTCCATTTGCCTTGCGACTTCCTTATGTTGTCATAATAGCGGAATGAGGTGTTTCTGACCTTGTCGATTCTTGAACTATTTCCACGGCTACGGCTCATGATGGAATTTGCTTGATTCATTATGTCATTTACGGATTTTCTTCTTGCCATAATTATTCTTTGTTACCCTGTTTATAATTCTCCTCAAAGAGTATGCGCTCCGACATCGGAAACGCTGCATATATCTTCTGCAAGTCCTGCGGATAGTGTTCCTGCAACCACGTAAAGCAGTCTATGTTAAACCCAATTCCGTTACTTGCCTTGTTGCCGTACAAAACGGGCTGCGGCAAACGCTTCATGCGCATATAGGCTTTAACGTCTTTCTGTGTCCACGATGCAAGCGGATATACCAAACCATTATTCTCATACCCATTAGCTTCATAGCCTTTGAGCATAAGATTTCGGTTCATTCCGTCCGCTTTCTTCATGCCCAAGAACGTGTAATACGCCCCTGTCTTCATTCTGACCGCCTTAATCACATCTGCGAGTTTCAGCAACTTAACTTTCGGGTTGGGAACACAATACAGACCGCCACGAAGAATATACGTTAAATTCCAATGAGGAACTTCCATAAATTCGACCTTGGGATATTTCTTCTTTACCCACCTTATCCAGCCGTTGATGTGGTCTAAGTTCTTAACGAAGTACATAAACACACATACAACCCTTTCAAAGCGTGAATAGACTAAATCCAAAGTAACGAGCGAATCCTTGCCAAGTGAACACATAACGATATAATATGACTGTTTTTCAGCCCCCCTGCATATTACGTTATGTGCCTCTTGTAACTTGTTCATTATCCTGCTGACATTCCAAAGCCCCGACGAAGCTGTCTGTAAACAGTATTGTGACTGCCTAATTTGTTGCCAGCAACCAACTGATGACGACCGTTGTTGCCCAGATAAGAACCCGTTGCACCTGCGATGCGACCTCTTAACGACTGTCCGTTTCTTCTTGCCATAATCTCCTAAATTTAGATTACACTTTCTTCGACTTGTCTCTTATGTTGTGTGAAAGTACCTTGCCTAAATCATACACTACTTGTTCCGCTACCCACACGAGCGGCTGTCCGTCTTTGTCCCTGCCGTACTCGTAAGTGATAGGCTCGTTGTTATCATCTACGAATATCTCGCAATGAGAACCTACAACTTCTACAAGCGCACTGTCTCTATCTTTGTTATAACCGACATGGAACTGAATGGCGTCATACTTGATAGGCTGCGCATTGCCATCTGCATCTTCGATTTCAAAGCCATCTTCATCAAGCTGCAATAGCTTCTTGATGGTTGTAGGCCTGACTTCACGGAACTCTTGCACCTTACGGCCCGCGAGGATAGCGTCCAGATAACGCTGCTTGATGATAAGATTCAATACTTTCATAACTTTTCCCAAAATTTTGTATTAACAAAGATATGGTTAAACATTATTATAAAAAAGCAATCCGCTTTGTGATAAGCCACAATAGGCGGATTGTTGCAAAATCATTGTGGGACAGTTCACATTATTTAAGTGGATTTATTTGGACGATAATGTTCCTTTTCGTACTTTTGTTGCGTAAAAAGCAATGAAACATGGAAGCAACAAAACATCTTGGGAAAATAGATTCTGTAGTGCTGGCCAATTACATTTTAAAACATTATGGAGCTATGTCACATTTGAAGCTGCAAAAACTGCTGTTTTATTGTGACGCATATTGCCTTGCTTATTTCGGCGAGGAACTGGTAACAGACCAGTTTGAGGCATTGGTGCATGGCCCAGTAAGTAAAAAGGTTTATAATAGCCTAAGAGATAAATCCATTTTGTATAGTGATGTTGGCTACTCTGATATTGGAGTTGATGTTGATGCGGAATTTGGGAAGCTGACATTTGAGCAACAGGAAATCTTGGCAAGTGTTTTGGGAGAACTTTCAAAATGGAGTGGCCCTGAGCTTGAAAATGCGACGCACCATGAAGCTCCTTGGATAATCGCACGAGGTAGTTGTGGAGAAGCAGATATTTGCCATAATACAATATCAAAATCTCTTACAAAAAAGTTTTACGCAAAAGAGCAAGGAAGATAATAGAGTGTCATTCAAGAAAACAAAGGAACCTCTCTTCGTTGTAAAGCAAAAATCAAGTGTCACAGACCCTGAACGGATAGGCAACTTCAAGTTATCCTTTCAGTACCTTGATACGACGCAAAAATTTGGTTCTACATTTAGAGACTGGCAAAAAGGTGGTTTGCTTAGCAAAGCTATGGAAACGTTGCAGGGATATTGCTGTTCTACATTAAAAAGTGGTATAGATGGAGATAAATTTACGATATACGGGAATTATCCTCCTGCCGACAAGACAGATTTTAAATATCCTCCCAATGTCCCAGAAGATGCACATTGGGCAAGAATACATGTAAATGGGAAATCTGTTATCATCGGTCATGTTGTCAACGACACTTTTTACATTGTGTTTCTTGATAAATCCCACCATTTTTACCTCACCAAAAGACGAACAGGAAAGTAAGTTATTATCAATGTAATTTCCCCAACACTCTTTCCATCAACTCGTCAACCCCTTGCCGGAAGTCGGAATAGGTGGTGTATAGCACCATTAGCTCCGTGCATGTGCGGGATATACAAGTGCTGTCTATCTTTGCCGCATTGCTGATAGATTTCCTCATACCTTGCGGCATCTTTCCGCCGAAGAATTTGTTTGGCGAGTAAAGGTAAATGACCACGAAGATAAACTCCTTGCGGTCATTTGCCGTTATGTCCTTTCCTTTCACATCTTCGAAAACACTGTAAATTTTCGGAATGAGATTTAAGTCTTTTAGTTTAGGTGATGTGGCTAATTCATTGTCTGCAATAGCTTGCTGGAGTGCTGTTCTTGATTTCTCTATCTTTTTGATTGTCTCGATTATTTGCTCCATTTATCAGTTTTCTGACAAAAATATAGCAAATAATCTTGAACTACAAAAACCGCTTAGATAAATCTTCAGTTTGTGGAATGAAATTACACGACATAGTTTATGCCATTTGCTGTGTTATCCGTTATTCAGAACGTAGTCCAAAAGTTTTACATTTGCTTCATTAATCGGCTTGAAGTCTTTTTTGATATACAGTTCCGTTATTTTCAAAGCGGGGTCAGAGTGACACAGCATATCATTTACGATATACTTGCTTATCCCAACATCGTTGGCTGCTATTGAAGCCATCGAATGCCTTGCCGCATAGAATTGCAATCGCTCAACTCCTATCTCTTTGCCCACCTCCTTTAGCCCGAGGTTTATCGCACGGTTGAAGCTTCCCATGGTTGCGAAACGTTCACAGAAGTTAAATACGCGCTTCTTACCCCTGTACTTCTTAACTAACGGTTTAATATAATCTGTAATATCCACCTGCATTTCAGCATTATCCCTGCGTCTGTCCTTGGTCTTCATGCGGTTATATATAATCGTGCCGCCATCAATCTTGTCGGCGTAGTATAGGTCGGCCGAGTTCATCCCCATAAGACAGAATGACAGCCTGAAGCAGTCCAACGCCAAATCATGACGGCTTGCCATGCCTCTGTTCCTTATATTGTCATAAGGCAGGGCGAACAACTTTCTTATCGTCTCAACATCCAGTGCCCGCTTTTCGGCCACGTTCTGCTCCACGGGCTTATACTTATTAAGCGAATGCCTGATGCGGATAATATCGTTATCTTCATCGTTGTAAAACTCCCTCGCGGCATTGAATATTGTCTTGATACTGTTAGGGTACATTGATTGTGCCCGCGGACGGTCTTTCAGGCTCTCCTCAAAGGCTTTCATTGTCTTTGCGGTAACTTCCCCGCAGAGAATATTATCCCGCCCCATAAAGGCACAGAACGCATTCATGGAAGTCTTATAGTTCATAATCCCCTTTTTATCAGAGTGTCTCACCATCCACTCCCTTGCAAAGCCCGTGAAAGATATTCCCTTTTTGTCTCTCTTCTGTCTTATGTAGGATACAACCGTATCAATGTCAACGTCGTTGAGTTCCAGATTCAGCTCGTTCACCCGTTCCCGATAAATCTTTATCAAGTCGCTGCATCGGTCAAGGATATCTGCATTTTTAATCTTGAAAGATGCCGTAATATCTTTCTTTGTGACAAACATCGTCGTGGGGATGAAGCGCACCTTTCCCTCATGCGTGAAGCGAACGACCACATTCCATGTACCGTCGGCGCGTTTGTTCCCCTTTTTTATCACAGCTTTGAATGTTGCCATAGTCTTTTAGTCAATTTTCAGTCAATATTTTATGCTTGCTTGTGGTGTTTAAGAGATACTTTTATGCAATTCCCCGCATTTCTTACGATTGTAAAATAAAAGCGGAAACCCTTTGTTTAACGAGTTTCCGCTTGTTTTCTGGTGAGGGTGGAGGGTGGGACTCGAACCCACGACATTCAGAACCACAATCTGACGCTCTAACCAACTGAACTACATCCACCGTGTTAGAAAGCTCTGCTTTTTACAAAGCGGTTGCAAAGATACGGGGTTTAAATGACATTGCCAAATAAATCCCGTTCTTTTTCTTTTATTTTTTATTCCACAGGAGTTTATTCTTTATCCCGATGAAATCTATATCCTGTTTCATCAAGATTTCTTTTTTATTCCGGCAAAATTTGTTGTTTATTTTGCCGGAGCCGTAGGTGCAACGGGAGCCTTCTGTGTGCCTGCTGCCGGAGCTTTTGCTGCACCATTGGCAGCAGCGCCTTGTGTAGCCTGTGCAGGTTGAGCGGCTCCAAAGCCCTGTGTGTTGGTAGGATTGGTTGTCTGTGTTTGTGTAGCTGTCTTCTCTAATACGCTTTCATCCGTAGATGCCTGGGGAGCAGTGCGTGCACAAACAACGCTAAAGGCAACCATTGCAGCAGCAAGGGCCCATGTGGCCTTTTCTACGAAGTCGGTAGTTTTGCGCACACCCATGATGGCGTTAGAGGATGAAAAGTTGCTTGCCAGCCCGCCTCCCTTTGACTCCTGGATAAGCACGATGAAGATCATCAGCAGTGATGCCAGGACGATGAGAGCTACAAAAAATGTGTACATAATTCTTTACTTATTGTTTTTATTATTTAATATCAGTTTTTCGAGGAAACGAATTTGGTCTGCAAAGTAAGCATTTTTTTTCGGATAATTCAAATTTAATCGTTGAATTATTTCAAGAGCCTTGTTGTATCGCCCTTGCCGGATGTATATTTTAGCCAGTGTTTCGGTGAAATAATCTTCGTCGTCGCCTTTCTCCTGTGTCGTAAGGCCTTCATCTATATCGGGCATAAATTCGGGCTGTTCTTTCAGCTGAATCTTTCCTCCCTCGTTATTAATGAAGTTGTCTATCAGGTTCTGGCCTTTCAGTTGCGGCGCATCCGGCCTGCCGTGAGCAGCATCTTCCTTGTTCTCGTTTTCGAGAAGATAGGAAACGTAGTCGATAGCGGCATCGGCCGGAGTGGGCTTTCGTCTCTGCTCCTTGTCCCCGGCGTTCTCCTCTTCGGGGATAGATTCGAGGAAATTATCAATTAGAGAGATTGTCCGGTCTTCGCCGTTTGCTGCTTCCTGGCCCGATTTCGTTTTCTCGTCGGCCTTGATTGACGGCAACTGATAATAGGCAGCCTCTATCAGGTTAAAGATAACGCGACGATCGGTAATGTATAAGGCCGCGTTTCGCAGCTCGTCGTTGAACGACGGGTCGTGCAGAATGTAAAGATTCTGCAACAGCAACAGCCTTGCCGTCTGATAATATGGATATAGCGCTATCAGGCTGCGAAGGTCGTAAAGACTCTCACGGTCGAGTAGCTCGGGGTGCTTAATGAGGCATGCTATATCCATTTTCTGGGCAGGATTCTGTTGTTTCTTATCGGGTTGAAGCGGCTTTACCAGTTGGCAACAGCGGCATTGAATATCTGGTTCGTGAGGTCGTCGCACATCTGCGACACCAGCTGCTCCTGCACACTGTTCAGGCTTTGCGTTGTTGCGTAATCCTTGCTGGCCGTGAACTGCCGCTCAAAGTCTTCCTTATGGTTCTTGTTATTCGTAAACCTTACGTTGACGGTAATTGACAATTCGGTTTGTGCCGAGTAGCCTTCGCTTGATACCGACTTGTTGCGCTGGGAGTATTGCGTGATTTCGCCCGCTATAACGAGGTCACCGTTACGCTTTACCTGCTGCAGGTGTGTGTGGTCGGCGAACATATCTTTCAGCTTATTGTTGAACATCGGGCCCATTGGCCCCCACACGTAACTGCTGCGAACGGGGAAGTCGGCAATCTCAATGGTCTTGGTTTTACTATAGTCGATGCTGGCTCCGTTGAGCGTATAGCTTACGTGGCAGCCCGTCAGCAGGAACAGCGACAGACATAACGGCACAATGGCAACAAGCCCGCGCCGTGCGCCGTGCGCCGCGTGCCATACATGTTGCAACAGGTTAAGCCATGCTTTCTGAAGGTAAATATTTTTCATTTCTGCTGTTATGTCCTGACGTTTCCGGAATGGTGTCCGGTGCCGTTTGCCTATTTGTCTTTTTCCAAACCGTATTGTTTGATTCGCCTGTAGAGCGTACGGTCGGATATTCCCAGCTCCTGGGCAGCCTTTTTACGGTTTCCGCCGTTGCGCTCCAGCGCCTTTTCTACCATCTGCCGCCCCAGATCGCTCAGGTTCAGACTCTCCGGTTCGCCCTTGATTTCCTCGGCTTCGGCCTCTTCTGCCGATGTCGGCGTGTAGGCCTGCACGGGTGCCGATGGGGCAAGAGTGGGCATCTGTGCGTTCTCGGCGGCAATAAAATTGCTGTTATATGCCGCTGTCCCGCCCAGCTGGCGCGCCTCGTCGAGCTGTTTCCGCAGGCTTGTCATGTCGCGTCGCAGGTCTGATACATTGCCCCTCAGCTCGTAAAGAATTTTATATAATATCTCTCTTTCGCTCTCGTATGAGTGTTGCCCGGGCTTGCTGATGGTGGCCAGCTGCGTGCTTTCAGGGTCTTCGGGAATAAATTTCTTCAGTGCTTCGGCGTCGATTTCGCGGTTTTCGCTGAGCACTGACATCTGTTCAGTGATGTTCTTCAGCTGCCTGACGTTTCCCGGCCACTTATAATGGAGCAGCAGTTGCTTGGCTCCTTCGGTGAGTGTTATTTTGGGCAGGTGGTATTTTTCGGCCATCTGCATGGCGAAAAGGCGAAACAACAGCACGATGTCGTTGCCGCGGTCGCGCAACGGCGGCATCTGTATGGGAATGGTGTTCAGGCGGTAATAGAGGTCTTCGCGGAAACGACCCTCTGATATGGCCTTGTGCATGTTGACATTCGTAGCCGCTACAATGCGCACGTCGGTCTTGCGAATCTCCTGCCCGCCAACCCTGATGTATTCGCCAGTCTCCAGCACGCGCAGCAATCGTGCCTGCGTAGCGAGGGGCAATTCGCCCACTTCGTCAAGAAAGATTGTGCCTTTGTTGGCCACACCGAAGTAGCCTTCCGACTCGCCTATAGCGCCCGTGTAGGCGCCTTTCTCGTGGCCGAAGAGCTCGCTGTCGATGGTACCCTCGGGAATTGAGCCGCAGTTGATGGCGAAGTAACGTTCGCGTCGGCGGGGTGAATTGTCGTGAATCACGCGCGGTATAATCTCCTTGCCCACGCCGCTCTCGCCTACAACGAGCACGCTAAGGTCGGTTGATGCCACTTGCAGGGCCACGTCCAGAGCGTGGTCAAGCCCGTCGCAGTTGCCCACGATGTTATAGCGTTGCTTTATCTTTTGCAGTTCTGAATTATTCATTGGCTGACAAATTTACACATTTTATTTGATATAATCTGTAAAGATGGCAGAAAAAATGACCTGAAAATTGTGCTTTCGTCCCGCGTCTGCATAGTTTTATTTCTCCGTTTAGGTTGCAGGGATGGGATTGCGGCGGCCGTCATACGCTCGTGCGACGGCCGCCGTACGGGTTGTGTGACAGCTGCCGTACGGGCGTATGACGGCCGCCGTACGTCGCCGAAAAAACGTTTCGTACGAAGGTTCGGAGGCCGGAGGGGGTACCCGTATGGAATAAAAAGGCTTTAATTGCGCCTTTTTTCAATCTTGATGAGCAGCAGGCCGATACCCGTCCACACCAGTTCGCGCAGGCGAACTATGAGTGCAACGAATATTCCCGCGCTGGCCGTCAGCCCCAATGCCGTCGTCGAGAGCCAGAAACCGCCCTCACGACCGCCCAACTGCAGCGGAATAAAGAACAGCATGTTGGCAAAAAGAGACGTGAAAGCCAGTATCAGGACGCAGCTAGTATAGCTTACGTCGGGCATCAGAACCAGAAGGATAAAGAATATTTCGAGCGCAGAAACCATGCGGCAGGCGAGCTCAAGCAGCACGGAACTCACAAAAAACTTCGGGCTCTGACGGTGCAGGGCCGATATCTGTTCGTCGATGGTGTTGAGCTGTTCGCGGTGTTTCTCGACGAACGGACGGGCCCATTTCTTGACCAGCGGAATGTAGCGCAGCACGTTCATGATGCGATTGGCGAGCCCCTTGCGGTATCCGGAGATGAAAAACCAGATGCCCAGCAGGCAGAACAAGGCCACCGAGGCCAGCAACACAGCCAGCAGGGGCGTGACCGTCTGTGTGAAAAGGAAGATAAAGATGCTCAGGAACCAGAACCAGAAATGGCTGAAAATGTGGGTCATGGCATACAGGATAACCGACGACGACGCTCTTTCCGTGCCTATCTTGGGCGCCAGTTCCATGATGCGGTAAGGCTCGCCGCCCATCAATCCGCCCGGGGTGGCATAGTTTAAAGCAAAGCCCGACACCGTTATCTTATACAGCCAGGCAAAGGCAACAGGACGTCGGGGATCGACCGCGGGCTGCTTATCGTCGGCCGTTGACTGCTGACACACACCTTTTATTATAAGGTACCATGACGCCGCATTGAAGATATAGAGAAACGCCCACAGCATAACGGCTGCGAAAAACCAGTAGCCTGCATGCCTGAGCCCCTGCCAGACCTGTGCAAAATCAAGCTGTGTCACCATCAGGGCAAGCACAGCAAGACCGAAGATAAAGAAAGCGTTCTGATATTTTTTATTCATGGCCGTGTGATGAATGAGCCTTTCTTGCGCTTATCTTGCAGAAGAAAGACAGCCTCCCGATGAACGGATGGTTAATTCTGTCTTTCCTTAGCGGTGTTCTCCCGCTTCTTCGGAATAGAGAATCTAACCTTTTCGCTCTCGTCCCTTTTCTCGTGATACAGCTTGGGTAAGGGGCTGGCGTAGGGCTCATCATAGCTTTTACGGTTACGGAAACCGTCGATAGCCTGATATATGGCTTTCCTGAAAGCACTGACATCGGCCTTGCCTTGTCCTGCAATGTCGAAGCACGGGCCCATATCGGCCGATGCACTTACAAGCGGCAGACCGGCTAAATAGCAGATGCTGCTTTCGGTAGCCAGAGCCTTGAAGGGTGCCATGCCCTGGTCATGATACATGGCAAGTATGCCGTCAAAGGCCGTATACTTGCAGCTTCCAAAGAAATCGTCGGCCTGATAGGGGCCGAAAACCTGCACGCCGGCATCGGAAAGGGCCTGAACGGCCGGAATAATGACTTCGGCTTCCTCCTTACCCGGGCGCTCGGTGGTGCTGTTGGGATTGAGCGCCATCACAGCAATGCGCGGACTTGATATGCGGAAATCCCTGCGCAGCGTGGTGAACAGTGCTGCTACTTTCTCAACGATGGCCTCTTTTGTTATGGCTTCAGGCACGCTCTTCAGTGAGATGTCGTCGGTCATAAGCGCCACGCGGAGGTCTTCGTTCATCATTAAGGCAAGGGCCGTCTTGCCGTCGCCAATGCACGATTCAATAAACTTTTCGTTGCATGGAAAGTTGAAACCATCAATGTGCATGTTGTCCTTGTTGATTGGGCAGGTGATAAGGACGTCGTATAAACTGTCTTTGTAGTCGGTAATGGCACGGTCAATCGATTTGATTGCGGCCCTTCCGGCTTCCTGTGAAGGCATGCCTAAGTCGACCTTTGTTTCCTCGTCGAAGACCGGAATCAGGTTCAGGCGTCCGTCCTTAGCCTCTGCAGCGTTGTCGATGATGCTGAACTGGTTGCCTTCGAGGCCCAGAACGTTGCAGTGATACGTTGCAATTTTGGGCGAGCCATAGATGATGGGAGTGCATATTTCAAACATGTCGGGCTCCGAAAAAGCCTTGAATATAAGCTCATAACCGATACCGTTGGTATCTCCGTGGGTGAAAGCCACGCGTATTTTCTGATTGTCCATAGTTTTTATTATTGTTTAAGTGTATATAATACGGCCTCTAACTGCCGCAGATAATTTCGTTTTTTCTTCCCCGGTGCAAACACAAAGGCCTCGGCAACCAGCGTATTTCCGTTGTGCTCGACAACGTGGCTGACGAACGGCCCGCCCATGGCGTCGCCCCTTACCTCCCACAATCCGCGGAATGTTATCAGATTCTGCCCCCGCTCGCGGCTCGTTTCAACGACGACGGGCAGGGCAGAAGTCTGCATGAACATGGCGTCGGTCTCGCCCTTGATATTGCTTTTCATCACACTGTCACGAAGGGTGGTGAAGACGTGTGTCATGTCCTTGCCGGCCCGTTGCAGCGGTTTCCCTTTGAGTTGGTAGATGACAAGGTTTTGCATGGCGGTGGCGCTGTTGTTGCTTATCCATAGAAAGTTACGGCCCCGACGGCTGCCTGTCATGTCAAGTGGCACCCATAGTGTGATGCCAAACATCTTTCGGATGATCTCTTCCTGTCTGGTATTGCGCTTGTTTTGCAGTTGCGAGAGGGTGAAATTAAGTTCCGAGCGTTCGAGCAGCTGTCGTAACTGCTGTCCCTCGCGGCCGTTCAGAGCCTGCCGGAGCGCCGCTGCCGAAGGGGCTTTCAGGTTAACAACCATTTGCGGATGGGCGTAGACGTCTTTCTCGTACGTTATTTTCACCGTGCTGTAGCGTGCTGAATTGATATCGGTGATGACGATGTTCCGCGAAAGCTGCAGTGTGGCGTTAAGGCCATTGTGTGCAACGGCTGACACGTCAAAGTCGGGTTCGCTCTGCGGTAACGCCGTAACGTCGGTGCTCAAAGCCCGTTGGACGATACCGTTCGTGTCGCCCACGACCAGCGTTTCATACAGGCGTCCTCCCGAGCGGGGCTGCAAACGGTTGCCGTTACATGCTGTAAGCAGAACCGTGAAGAGCGATATTGCTGTGAGACGGTGCCTCATTTACCTCGTAATTGCTTGATTTTACGGTCGGTGCTAAGTAAGCCACAGGCTGCGAAAATGTCCTGCCCGCGACTGGCTCGTATCGTAGTATAGAAGCCATGAGCGGTAAGATAGTTGCGGAAACTTTCCATTTTCTTCTCGTCTGCGCCCTGTAAGGCAACGTCTGGAATCTGGTGAAAGCGAATGAGATTGATGTGACAGTCGAGCCCTTTCAGCAGTCGGCAAATCTCCTTTGCGTGCACTGTCGAGTCGTTGACGCCGCCAAAGACGATATATTCGAACGTAAGCCGACGCTGATGAGCAAAGTCGTAATTGCCCAGCAGGTCTATTACGTCACGTATGGGCATGCTTTTTTCAGCGGGCATCAGCTCTGCCCGTTGTTCGTGTATGGGCGAATGTAGGCTGATTGCTACCTGGCAGTCGCTCTCTTCAAGAAATCTTTTGAGCTTGTCCTTGATGCCCACGCTGCTTACTGTAATGCGTTTGGGGCTCCATGCCCAGCCATATTCGGCGGTCAGAATTTCGGTAGCGCGCAGCACATTGTCAAGATTGTCCATGGGTTCGCCCTGTCCCATGAAGACGATATTGGTTAACTTGTCGACCTCGGGCAGGCTGTAAACCTGGTTTAATATGTCTGCAGCTGTCAGGTAACCGTCAAAACCCTGCTTGCCTGTCTGGCAAAACAGGCAGTTCATCTTACAGCCAACCTCGCAGCTTACGCAGAGCGTGGCATGTCCGTTTTCCTCGGGGATGTAGACTGTCTCCACAAATTTGGTGGGCTTTTCGCTGATGTTCGGGTTATTTTCTTCTTCGGTGAATGCAACCTTGGCTTGTGTTTGTACGGGAAAAAGATACTTGATGGTGCCGTCTTTCGAGTGTTGGGCGTCGATAGGAGCGGCATTTCCTATTTCGCATACTTCTGCAAGGCGGGCTCGATTGGCTTTCGAGAGGTTTGTCATCTCCTCAATTGACGTCACGTGACGCTCATAAAGCCACTTTGCTATCTGGCTGCCGGTGAAAGCTGGCATGCCAAGAGACCGGACGAGATCTTTTAATTCGGCCAGCGTCAAACCAAGCAGAATTCTCTTTTTCATATATGCAAAGATACAAACTTTTTAAGGAAAGTGGTGCCTTTACGCCCTAAAAACGTTAACTTTGCAGAGAAACGGCCGTGAAGGGCAACCCTTATGAAAGGAACTAAAGACAACATAATAGCATTTTTCAGCCATCAACTTGATACCTGGGACGAGCTAAGGCAACGTTATGAAGCCCTGAAACATGTTGGCCTGAAACAGTTGGGATGTCTGCAATTGCAGTATAATCCGGCGAGAATTGTCTCTACGGGTGCCCAGATTGACCGCGAGACGATTGCTCGCAGGCCTTGTTTTCTTTGTCGGGGAAACCGTTCTGTGAAGCAGTTGACGATAGACTTGGAAGATGGTTTCGAGCTGATGGTGAATCCTTTTCCTGTGTTGCCCGTGCACTTTACTATTGTCAGGAAAGCACATGTGCCTCAAACCATCCTTGAAAATTATACGGAAATCTATCGTCTGCTCGGGCTTTTTCCTGAACTGTTTGTATTTTATAACGGCCCGATGAGTGGCGCATCGGCACCCGACCACATGCACTTTCAGGCCGGAACAGGCCATGAATTGCCCTTGATGACAGTGTGGAAGCTGCAGAAAAAGCATCAGCAAGTGCTCGTTAAACGGGAGGACGGATCGTCATTAGCGATGTTTCAGAAGGCCCCTTTCAGGGTTTTTGTCATCAAAAGCAGGTCGGAAGAAGCTGACGTAACATTGTTCAGGCAACTTTATTCCGCTATGCCCGTCAGGGAAGGTGAGTGTGAACCACGAATGAATATTGTGGCGTGGAGAGATGGCTGCGACTATGTGACGGTGGTTTTCCCCCGTGGCAAGCATCGCCCGTCATGCTATTTTGCTTCCGAGGATGAAAGGATGGTAATCAGTCCGGGCGCTTTGGACATGGCAGGATTGGTGATATCGCCACGCGAAGAAGATTTTAACCGGATGACTGCAGATAAGCTGGCATCAATCTTAACAGAAGTAAGTATTACAGAACACGATATGGAAAACATCAAAGACAGGCTCAAAGCCACGATTAAACCGCAACGGTTATCTGACGAATACCCTGAACCTTGCGTGACAGTAGGTATAGTAAATGGAAAGAAAATCGACTTTTCGTTGAATCAACCGTATGAAGAAGACGGTACGATTGTTTCGGGAAGGCAGTGTGTATGCTATGAGAATGGTGCTATTGTATGGAATGGACGGCGCTACAAGGAGCTTGTTTTTAAACCCCAGAACGCCGATGCCTCCTTCTCTTTAGAGGATGTAACCATCGGTGTTAACTTCCATTGGCAGCGCAAGGAGACGCAAACCTTCCTCGGAATACTTCGTTTTGTGGTAGACGGTACGGCGATTTGGGCCATCAATGAGCTACCTGTTGAACGCTATCTGGAGAGCGTAATATCGAGCGAAATGAGTGCAACGTCAAGTCTTCGGCTATTGGAAGCCCATGCCGTTATTTCACGTTCATGGCTTCTGGCGCAGATAGAGAACAGGCATTCAGCCAAGAAAGGACAGGCGAATCTTTACTCATGCATCACGGGTAAGGACAAAATGATCAAATGGTATGACCGTCAGGATCACACGCTTTTTGACGTTTGTGCCGACGATCACTGCCAGCGTTATCAGGGAATTACCAAGGAAACCAGCCCGCATGTGGCGGAAGCGATAGGACATACCCGCGGGCAGGTTCTGATGTCGGAGGGTAAAATATGCGACGCGCGCTTCTCAAAGTGTTGCGGTGGTGCCATGGAAGAATTCCAATATTGTTGGGAAGACAGTCCGAAACCTTACTTAAAGGCGATAGGTGACACTCCCGAGGAAACGATTCCAGACCTGACAGTAGAGGCCAATGCCGAAGAATGGATTCGCACTTCTCCCGACAGCTTCTGCAACACAACGGATAAACACATTCTCTCGCAGGTGTTGAACGACTATGATCAGGAAACAACCGACTTCTATCGCTGGCGTGTAGACTATACCCAGACGGAGCTTTCGCAGCTTATCAACAGCAAGCTTGGCATTGACTTTGGACAGATTGTTGACCTTGTTCCTGTTGAACGAGGTAAGAGCGGCAGGCTTTGCCAGCTTAAAATAGTGGGTACGAAACGGACGCTTACCATAGGGAAGGAACTCGAAATACGCCGTGCGCTCAGTCCGAGCCATCTGTATAGTTCGGCCTTTGTGATTGATAAGGAAGGTGTTGACGCCGACGGTGTCCCTGCTCTCTTCCATATTGTGGGTGCAGGATGGGGCCACGGAGTGGGGCTTTGCCAGATAGGCGCTGCGGTGATGGGAGAGAAGGGTTACACTTATGACCGCATATTGGCACATTATTACCCGGGGGCCGATTTGAAAGAATTGTATAAATAAACGGGAAATACGGTATAGGTAAATAAACAAACGAAAGTAAGATTCATGCGAAAACATCGAGGATTGCACTTGTCTGGGAAACGGTCACCATGGCTTTGGGTGCCTTCGCTGTCGTTCAGTGATGCGCTTCCCAATGTTGTTGTGATGGCAATCTCTGTCATTCTTTACAAACAGCTTGGGCTCAGCAATGCTGCAATCACGTTTTATACGTCGTGGCTCTATCTGCCTTGGATACTGAAGCCGGTATGGGCGCCCTTTATTGACCTGATCAAGACGAAGCGATGGTGGATTGTCAGCATGGAAATTCTTTTGGGAGCAGCCCTGGGAGGCATAGCCTTTACCATTCCCACGTCGTTCTGGTTGCAGGGAACGCTGTTCTTTTTCTGGGTAATTGCCTTTACGGGTGCCTCGCATTGTGTGGCTGCCGACGGCTTTTATATGTTGGGATTAGATAATTCCCAGCAGGCCTGGTTTATAGGAGTGCGTTCCATTGCCGAGCGTTTGGCTACCATTTTCGGGCAGGGTTTCCTCGTGATGCTGGCAGGAAACGTGCAGGTTCTTTTCCGCGGGAGCATATCTTACTCATGGAGTCTGATTTTCTATGGCATGGCAGGCCTGTTCCTTGCCGTCTGGCTTTGGCATGGAACTGTGCTTCCTCGCCCTGCCGATGACGTGCAACACCGGTATGTCAGCGCCCATAGGGTGTGGCTCGGCTTCCTGGATACTTTCAAGACTTTTTTCAAAAAGGACAGTATTCTCACCGTTTTGTTCTTTATTTTACTTTTCCGGATGCCCGAAGGTTTTCTGTCAAAGGTTACCGAATTGTTTCTTATTGATGCCCCACAAGATGGTGGACTGGGACTTTCACCACAGGAATTCGGTCTTGTTCAGGGCACCGTGGGAGCCATTGGTGTAAGTCTTGGCGGACTGCTTGGCGGCTTTGTGGTCAGCCGTGGCGGACTGAAGCGCTGGCTTTGGCCCATGACTGCCGCCTACACGCTGCCGGCAGTTGTTTATGTTTTCATGAGTTACGAGTTGCCCTCAAGCCTGATAGTGATTAACCTGTGCGTATTTTTTGAACAGTTTGGTTACGGATTCGGCCTGACTGCCTATATGTTATACCTTATTTATATAAGCCGAGGCGACTATCAAACCAGCCATTATTCAATAGTTTCGGCCTTGATGTCGCTTTCGATGATGCTGCCCGGGCTCTTCGCCGGTGCGCTGCAGGAGGCTATGGGATATCGCTATTTCTTTGTCTTTGTGCTGATATGCTGCCCTATTTCTTTCCTTGTGGTTTCGGCATTGCATCTTGATGACGATTTCGGGAGGCAGGAAGAATTCTGACATCCCGTTTCTGTTAAAACTATATAAAACCGGAAGGACGAGCAGCCCTTTACGCCGTTTTTTAGCTATCTTTGCGCCCTAAACGTATCATAGCGTGAAAATAATAGAAGTGGTTAATGCCCTTGAACAATTCGCGCCTCTGCCCTTGCAGGAAGACTACGATAATGCCGGTCTGCAAGTTGGATTAACGGAAGCGGAAGTATCAGGGGCATTATTGTGTCTGGACGTTACCGAGACCATCGTAGATGAGGCTGTAGCCCGGGGCTGTAACCTTATCGTGAGCCATCATCCGCTCATTTTCCACAAGCTTTGCCGTCTGACGGGCGACGACTATGTGCAACGAACGGTGATGAAGGCCATCGAAAAGAAAGTAACCATTCTTTCGTTGCATACCAATATGGACAGCGTAAAAGGCGGGGTAAACTTCAAAATAGCCGAGAAGATGGGGCTTGAACAGGTAACCTTTTTGGGAAAGCAGCAGACCGTCAGTGTGCCTGATGATATAACCATTACGGGCTGCGATGCACGCCATACCGTCGAAGGAGGTGAGGGCGTTATCGGTTTTCTGCCTGCGCCTATGGCGGCCGACGACTTTGTTCTGATGCTGAAGCATACGTTTAAAGTGGAGTGTGTCATGGCCAATGAGCTTATCAGGCGCGACATCTGCAAGGTGGCGCTCTGTGGTGGAGCGGGTGATTTCCTCCTCAATGAGGCTCTGGCGGCAGGTGCTGACGCTTTTGTGACGGGCGAAATGCACTAACATCAGTTCTTCGGACAGGAACAAAGAATACAGCTTGCCATCATAGGGCATTACCAAAGTGAGCAGTATACGGCTGAAATTTTCAGGGATATCATTACGGCAAAATGTCCAGGTGTGCGCTGTGTAATGACTGAACAGAACACCAATCCCATCATTTATTTGTAAACATTTAAAACAAATCATAGCATTATGGCAAAGAAAGATCCTACAGATTTGACAGTGGAAGAGAAGCTGAAAACGCTTTATCAGCTTCAGGTTACCTTGTCGGGTATTGATGAAAAGCGTGCCTTGCGCGGCGAATTGCCCCTTGAGGTTCAGGACCTTGAGGACGAAATTGCCGGTCTTAACACCCGTCGTGAGAAGATTGAAGACGAGATAAACGATTTTCAGTCGGCTGTTGCACAGAAGCGCAACGAGATAGAGGTCGCACAACAGAGCGTTGAACGTTACAAGAGTCAGCTTGATGAGGTGAGGAATAACCGCGAGTATGACACGCTTACCAAGGAGATTGAGTTCCAGACGCTGGAAATAGAGCTGTGCAACAAGAAGATAAAGGAGGCTACCTCGTGTATTGCAGAGCGTCAGGAAGACCTGCAGAAGACTCGCGAAACCATTGACGAGCGGCAGAAAGACCTGGCTCAGAAGCGTGGCGAACTGCAGGAAATTATGCAGGAAACCCGCGACGAGGAAGAGCGCCTGAAGGAGAAAGCTCACGATTTGGAGTCGAAAATCGAACCTCGTCTGCTCACCAGCTTCAAGCGCATCCGCAAGGGAGCCCGCAACGGTCTGGGCATTGTGTATGTGCAGCGCGACGCCTGCGGTGGCTGTTTCAACAAGATTCCGCCACAACGCCAGCTGGATATCAAGATTCACAAGAAGATTATCGTTTGCGAATACTGCGGCAGAATCCTTATCGATCCGGAGCTGGCGGGTGTTCAGACAGCTGCAGCGGCAGAGGGGAAAACCAAGCGCAAGCGTACAACAAGGAGGAAAAAAACCGAGGAAACCGAAGCCGCAGAGGCATAATTCCTCCTGAAAACGATACCGTAAGCTGCGCGAGGTTGTCAGGGGGAGGCGGTAACCATCGTTGTCGGTCTCTTGAAGGTGACGCCCCGCAGCGTGCATGAATATAAGCCATACCTTGTTCCCGTGAAGGGGAAAGGGTGTGGCCTTTTTGTTTTAGCGTGGTATGACATGAGCAGCGTGCCGATAAGAAATCGGGGCGGGTGGTCTGGTGGGGTGCAATTCAGCCTTTTAAAGGCCCATTCCCCTGTAGGGCTGACGAAGCAATAATGTAAAAATAAATCCTAATATCCAGGCGCTTTGAAAAGGGATGAAATAGAGAGGGAATAGCTCGGAATATGGAAAGGCAGGCCGGAAACCGTGTCAGAAAACAGCTTTCATTTTATGGAATATTTGTCATTACGTCGTAAAGGGTGCGCGATTACGGCGTAATGGGAAACCGATTAGCCTGTAAACACGTTGCTTTTACAGCGTAAAGGCAAACCCTTTACGGCATAATCGCAGGGTGATAAAGCTGCGGAGAATGCCTCGTTTCGCGCAGTGCATGCGTAAACTTCTGGGTAAAAGGGAGTTATAAAAATCGCCTGAGAATCGCTTATTCGCGCACAAGAGACCGCCGGTTCAGAATAAGCGCAAAATCAGAGCACGATAGTAAACTTTTTTCAACACTATGTTTGTGTAGGAATATGCCATCGGAAGCAGTTAAAGTCCGCGGGCTTTCCAGATGGTTTCTTTCGCAGCGTTGATTTCCTGAAACTTCTTTTCGGCCGCTTTTCTGACGTCTTCGCCCAGACTTGCCACCTTGTCGGGGTGGTTTTGTAGGGCAAGACGGCGGTAGGCTGCCTTCAGCTCATCGTCGGAGACCGTAGGCAGGACGCTCAAAACCTTATAGGCAGCGTCGAGATTCGAACCGGCATCCTGCAGGTTGAGCATGCTGTCGAGGTCGGCCTGACTAAGTCCTAACGCGAGGGTGCACTCGCGGAGGGCATCCACCTCGGCCGTAGCCACAACACCGTCGGCCTGGGCAATCATCACGAGAAAGTCGAGAAGTTGCAGCCGTTGTTCGTAAGACATCAGCTGGCGCAGTTGTCGGCAGCTGCCCATCACCATGGAACGGAATTCTGAAAGGCCCGAACGCTTCTGTCGTTCAAAGAGTTTAAGGATAATCTGCTCGCCGTCAGCAACCGCATTTTCACCAAAATTCGTGCGCAGCCATCGGCGTACGAGATTCATTTCTGAGTGCATCACCTTGCCGTCGGCGCGGATAATGTACGACGCCAGCACAAGCAGCGAGAAGAGGAATGCGTTACGCTGCTCCTCTTCAAAGCGCGCACGCGACATGTTTTCGGCCTGCGATTGCGCGGAACTGTAGGGGGAAGAGCCATATCCATAGCTATTATCATTTATATACTGTATGTTGTCAGCGCCTTCGTCTAAAAGCGAACCGAGCACGAAACCAGCCAGTGCACCCAGTGGACCTCCGGCCACAAGGCCGATAAATCCGCCAATCCATTTCCCGTATTTTGCCATAATTTGCTGTTTTTTAATGAAGATATTTTATATACGTCAGGGGCAAATATCGTGCAAATGTAGTAAAAAAGTGGTCCAGAAACTGACTTTTTGGCGGAATTTTGCTAACTTTGCGACAAATACAAAAAACAGAATTCAAGATGAACATAGCACTTATTTTTGTTGCGTTTCTTGTCGCAGCGCTGCTTTTCTGGGGTGTAGGCGAGTTGCGTTACAGGAACTTTAATTACAAGGAAGATACGCCGCATCATCCCGATCCCACGGCACATCAGGGCGGAGAATATGTGGAAAAGAGCGTGAAAGATATTATGCGTGAAAACAGTACCAATGGCTATTCGGCTACCGACTGATGCGCATGGCCGGCGGTAACGCCGGAACGAACGAATAAATACGAAAAGGGAGCAGTAAGCCGATGGCATATTGCTCCCTTTTCAGCATAGGAAAGCCTTAGCGATTATCTATTTTTGTAAAAGTTCTTCGTATGTGGGAATGTGGTCAATAAATAAATATTTTTTACCATCCTCGGCCACCTTGCAACAGAAGTGCGACAGCCCGTTCGACACAATCAGATAGTCGACGTGCAGCAGCATGTTGTAGGCGACAATCTGATCAAACACCTTCTGTGTGATATTGACGTGCGGAGCTTTGTACTCGATAACCATTCGGGGGCGGAGCTGCGTGTCGTAGAGTACGCTGTCAGCCCGTAACGTCTTCCTTCCTACCTGCAATTTTACCTCGTTTGCCAGCAGTGTGGCAGGGTAATGGAGGTGGTCGGTGAGGTAGTGGATGAAGTTTTGCCGAACCCATTCTTCAGGGGTCAGAGCGACATATCGGCGCCGCAGAATGTCGAAAATGCGGGGATGGTCCTGCGTTCCTTGAAGACGAGCCTGGAAAGGAGGAAGATTAAGCGGTGTCATTTTTATTCTTAATCTGTGAAGTTGTTTTATAGAAGTTCTTACATATATTTCGTATCTTTGCAGGGTATGCCTGCGCTCGCAAAGTTAATAAATTGACGTGAGACAGGCCTGTAAGAAACAAAGAATTATGCCACAGAAGAAAGCGGTAGCTACTTTCGATGCCATTATGCGCGATTTGAAGAGTGGAGTTTTTTCACCTCTTTATTTATTGATGGGTGAAGAATCTTATTATATCGATCAAATCAGCGATTATATCCAGGCGCATGCGTTGACGCCTGAACAGCAGGCATTTGACCAGACAGTGGTGTTTGGCGCAGATGTGAATGCTGCACAGATTGCCGACCTGGCCATGCAGTATCCGATGATGTCGCTCCGAAAGGTGATTATCGTGAAAGAAGCACAGGATTTGCACTCGTTTGAGCGCCTGGAGCGCTATGCCGAAAAGCCACAGGAGAAGACTATTCTTGTGATTTGTTATAAAAATGGTGTGCTGAAAGGGAAATCAAAACTGCTATCGGCTGTTGAGCGTAACGGCATCTTGTTCGAAAGCAAGAAGCTGCGCGACTGGCAACTTGCGGGATATGTGCGCGCTTATCTGGCGAAAAAGAAAATTGATATCGACGATAAAAGCGCGTCAATGATTGCTGACCACATTGGCGCTGACCTGAACAGGTTGACTTCGGAGCTCGACAAGTTGGGCATTGCACTTCCTGAAGACGATAGGAGAGTGACGCCCGAGGTTGTCGAAAAAAACATCGGGGTGAGCAAAGACTTCAATGCTTTCGAGCTTCGTAGCGCGATAGTTAATCGCGATATTTTCAAGGCAAATCAGATAATCAAATATTTTGACAATAATCCTAAGGCGGGAACGCTCTATGCTTTGCTCCCGCTGCTCTTCAATTACTTCCAGAATTTGATGCTCACTTACTATGCACCGGACAAGAATAACCAACAGGCTTTGGCCGACTTTCTTGAGTTAAGGAATGTTTGGGGCGTCAAGGACTATATGGCCGGTGCCCGAAATTACAGTGGGAAAAAGGTGTTGCAGGTTTTAGAAAAAATAAGAGAGACTGATGCCAAAAGCAAGGGGCTCGACAACCCTAATACGTCGCCTGGAGACCTTATGAAAGAGCTTATTTTCTTTATTCTGCACTAAAAATAGGGCTTTTTTGCCCTGTTTTTTTCTATTTCAACCGTTTTCAGAGACCTCTTTTTTAAGCCTAACTTGATAAAAATAGGGTAGTTAGCTCGTTTTTACCCCTCTGAGAATCGCGTATTTCCACACATTCGTAGTGCTGTTCTCAAATACTTCGAAAATGATTATTTTGGCCTTTCCTGACGTTCCAATATTCAGAATTAATGTTTATTAGTGTTTGATTTCCTTTATTTCAGCATTTAGAAATCCAAATAACACAACGAAAAGTTGTATAAATTTAAATACGCAAACCGCAATGACATCTAATTTGAAAGATTGTAATTTGAAAACCGCGATTCGATTTGGAAAATTTGAAACCACGAAAGAATGATTATACATGTCTGTATATAGTATATAA
Organism: Prevotella sp.; assembly: GCA_013333935.1. Classification (GTDB taxonomy): domain Bacteria; phylum Bacteroidota; class Bacteroidia; order Bacteroidales; family Bacteroidaceae; genus Prevotella. The sequence goes on from JABCNV010000046.1 coordinate 45,649, forward strand.
GTAGTTAGTAATCAGCGTTTTATACATGTAGGTTATAAATATTCAGAGACGGAGAGCGTATTTTTTGCCGGAGAATACCCTCGAAACTATATATTATACATTATGTAATTATAATATATTACTTAAAATCAGATGTTTACATTTAATCACTATTCATTTGGTATAATTGCTATTTTGGTTTACGAATTTGAATATTAGAATACAAATTAGCGCCGCTTTATATTCGGTTTTAAATGTTGTATATTTAAATATTAAAATTTAAATCACAACCCATAAATTTAAAATGATAATGGTTGGATAACTCAAATATTTGCTTTAAATTTGCAAATACAAATAAAAACAGGTCGAAAGTCGCTTTTGATCAGTTCGTAGCCATATTCTTGATATGAAAGATAGAATTCGCATGATCATGGAGAGCCAGCACATGACACAAAAGGTGTTTGCTCAATTTACAGGAATTTCGGAAGGCTCGCTCAGTGGAGTCTTCAACGGACACACACGTCCTACTCTTCAGATGGTGGACTTAATTCATCAGCATTTGCCCAATATTTCTACCGATTGGTTGATGTATGGTCAAGGCCCTATGTACCGCGATGAGGTTGATAATGGTGCGAATGGAGAAACTGTAGGCGCTACGTCTTCGGGAGGTGTTGCATCATCATCTGCAAATACTCCTCTACTCTTCAGCACTGATGAGGTTATGGGTAACAGTAAATCGATTGAAAAGGGTGGAAATGCTGCAAAGCAGGTTGTGAAATATATTGACAAACCTGCACGAAAAATTACAGAAATCAGAGTTTATTATGATGATCAGACTTGGGAGTCGTTCGCTCCTGGGAAGTCTTGAACAATTCTGTCGGAAGCCTTTGTGTCCATAAAAAATATGGCTATCTTTGCAAAAGTAAAACAGCAAAGATTGTCAGTATGAAGAAATTCTGTCTTGACCTGACTGTGTGTTCGGCCGAAAAGCTTAGTGACAAGCATGTGTTGTTGAAGCTTACCTGTCACGAAGACTTGCCCGATATGCAGCCAGGCCAATTTGTTGAAGTAAGAATCGACAATAGTCCATCAACCTTTCTCCGCCGTCCTATTTCCATTAATTTTATTGATCGCTCGCGTAATGAACTTTGGTTGCTTGTGGCAGCTGTGGGCGATGGCACGCGCCATCTGATGACTTTACAGTGTGGAGATACTGTGAATTGTGTTTTGCCGTTGGGAAATGGTTTTAGTGGCGTTGCAAAAGAGTGTGGTAAAAAAGTTCTGCTTGTGGGCGGAGGCGTAGGAGTTGCTCCGCTTTTGTGGCAGGGAATGCGGATTAAAGAGGAGGGCGGCATGCTGTTTTTCCTACTCGGTGCACGCACTGACAAGGATGTCCTGGAGAAGAATCTCTTCGAGAGTGTGGGTAAAGTGTTTATCACTACCGAAGACGGAACGGAGGGAGAAAAGGGTTTTGTGACGAACCATTCGGTGCTAAAGAACCAGAATTTCGACCTTATTCAGATGTGTGGACCTAAGCCAATGATGATGGCTGTGGCACGATATGCCCGTGAAAAGAATATATCTTGTGAGGCATCGTTGGAGAATATGATGGCCTGTGGGTTGGGAGCTTGTCTCTGTTGTGTCGAAAAAACAAAGGAAGGAAATCAGTGTGTGTGCAAGGAAGGCCCGGTGTTTAATATTGAGAAGCTGCTATGGTAGACTTAAATGTAAAGATAAATCAATTGAATCTCTCCAATCCAGTGATGACTGCCAGTGGTACATTCGGCTACGGACTGGAGTATTCGGATTTGGTTCCTTTAGAAGAGATTGGCGGAATTATTGTGAAAGGGACAACGTTGGAGCCACGCGAGGGAAACGATTATCCCCGTATGGCCGAGACTGCATCGGGTATGCTCAACTGTGTTGGGCTGCAAAACAAGGGCGTTGACTATTTTTGTAATCAAATTTATCCGCAGATAAAGGATATCAAAACACACATGATCGTCAACGTTAGCGGTAATTCTCCAGAAACTTATGTACAATGTGCTGCAAGGATTGATACCTTGGAGCATATTCCTGCCATCGAATTGAATATCTCTTGTCCCAATGTAAAGGAAGGCGGAATGGCTTTTGGCGTGACGTGTGAAGGCGCTGCAAGTGTAGTGAAAGCGGTGAGAAAGTCATATCATAAAATCCTTATCGTTAAGCTTTCGCCCAATGTAACGAACATCGCTGACATTGCACGTGCCTGCGAAGCCGAAGGAGCCGATAGCGTTTCATTGATAAATACGCTGATGGGTATGGCGATAGATATTGAGCGTCGCAGGCCCAAGCTCAGCATCCGGACGGGTGGACTCAGTGGTCCTGCGGTTAAACCCGTTGCCGTGCGAATGGTAAACGAGGTGGCACATGCCGTAAAAATACCGGTCATAGGGCTGGGAGGTATTATGTCTGCCGACGATGCCATTGAGTTTATGATGGCTGGAGCTACGGCCATACAGGTAGGAACGGCCAACTTTATTGATCCCCAGGCTACCATAAAGATAAAGAAAGGAATGACCTGCTGGCTGGAAAACCATGGCTGCCACAGCGTAACCGAGATTATCGGAGCCGTATAAAAATGGGAGTTGCCAAAAGACAACCCCCAACCAACACAAAAACTAAATTAGACTTAACTAAACTACTTGGGACTTTTCACAAAGCCCTTTGTTGTTTTGTCTTCTTGTTGCAAATATAAGTTTTTTTGTGAATCAGCGTCCTTTTGAAGTGTTAAAAGTTTGATTTAAATCAAATTTTTATAGTTTCGTGGTCTTATTGAGAAGGAAATTGTCCAATATAACCATTGCGGCCATGGCCTCGACGATGGGCACTGCTCGTGGAAGCACACATGGATCGTGACGTCCACGTGCTGTAAACAGGGTGGAATTGCCTTGAATATCAACCGTTTTCTGTTGTTTAAGAAGTGTTGCAACGGGTTTGAAAGCCACCCTGAAATAGATGTCCTGCCCATTGCTGATACCGCCTTGTATACCGCCGCTGTGATTGCTTTCCGTTGTAATATCGGGCCTATTTGTGGCGTTGTTCCGGTCTCCTGCATGCTTGCCCCGAAGTATAAACACGTCATTCTGCTTACTTCCGCGGGCTGCGACGCTTTCAAATCCGTCGCCATACTCGAATCCTTTAGCGGCATTGATACCAAGCATAGCAGCTCCTAACTGAGCGTGCAGCTTGCCAAACTCCGGTTCTCCCAACCCTGCGGGACACCCTTTTATTACGCATGACACCACGCCTCCGATGGTATCGCCGTCGGTTTTCACCTGCATAATCAGCTCTTCCATTTCACGCGCCCTCTGCTGATCGGGGCAACGCACGGCATTTTCTTCAGTTTTTGACAGGTCATATCGATGGTAATCGTTTTCAAGTCTGATGTTTCCCACCTGACTTACGTATGCCTGAATGCTGATATTCAGCTGCCGGAGTGCAAGTTTCGCGAGCGCACCGCCCACACACCGGCTGATAGTGACGCGGGCTGAAGAGCGTCCTCCGCCGCGAAAATCCCTTATACCGTACTTCTCGTAGTAGGTATAATCGGCGTGCGAAGGCCTGAAAAGATTGCGCATGTTGTCGTAATCATGCGATTGCTGATCATGATTGTACACCACAAAACCGATGGGAGCCCCTGTCGATTTACCCTCGAATACGCCACTTAGCAGCTTTACGGTATCGGGTTCCTTGCGTTGTGTGGTGATTCGGCTTTGGCCGGGCCTCCGTCTGTCAAGTTCTTTCTGTATGAAATTCATGTCAATTTCAATGCCTGCCGGCATGCCGTCAACGACGCCTCCAATAGCTGCGCCGTGGCTTTCGCCGAAGGTTGTAAGGGTAAAAACATGGCCGAAACGATTACGAATCATAGTCATTTGCTTTTCAGGTGTAAGGAAAATACGGGCAGATATGGCCTGCAGGGTGTGCCGTGAAGCCAGGATTACCCGATGTTCTGCAAAGATAACATATTTCTCTGAAATGGTAGGTTTATGTGCTTTTTTCTTTCTTTTCGGCGTTTAAAAGCCATTTTTTGATACCCATTTGTTGGTATTTTTTCAAAACCGCTACTTTTAGGTATTGCCGGAATGAAGAAAACGACTTATCTTTGCAGCAGTAAACAGATACTCTTGTGTAGTATTGCATTTGATTTTTCGCTCTATTAGATAATTCATAATGTTTTTGTATAATATGTATTAGGCTTGTCGGGAGACAAGCCTTTTATGTTTTCTGTCCGTGGAAGTGGAGTAATAATAAGGTGTTTTATGGCTGTTTACCGGCAGCGGATGGCGATATTTGCGGCAGACGGGGGTATTTTTTATGCTGTTTTATGTATTTTTGTCGCAGTTTTCCCGTTGTTTGGGAATGATGAGGGTGCCGGAAGGTGGAATATCCTGTGCCGGACAGGGCGAATGGATATTCGGCAGAAGGTGAGCCGTCGCGTAACGACGGCAGTGAAGTTATGAACGTAGAAGCGTTGTTTAAGGCTTATTACCGGCCGCTTTGCCTGTATGCCATGCATTATCTTGCGGGCGACAGCGCGCAGGCCGAGGACATTGTTCAGGAGTGTTTTGTCAAGTTGTGGCAGAGGATTCCGGCGCAGCCGCGTGCCTTTCTTTACACGGCGGTCCGCAACGGCTGTATAGATTATCTGCGCCGTACGAAGACAACGGCCGTCGATGCCGCCCCATGCGACCTTGAAGGAGCCATCAGTGACGACGAGGCGCAAGGCCGGTCGGTGGCCGAGGCGCACCTATGGACGGCTATAAACAGCCTGCCGGAGCGTCGTCGGCAGGTGTTATTGATGGGTAAGCGTGACGGCATGAGGTATAAAGACATAGCCAGGGAACTGGGGATTACGGAGAAAGTGGTAGAACACGAGATGGAACGGGCGCTGAAACAATTGCGTGCGAGTCGTGGCGAAATATTGTATATGGTGTCGCTGATGGTCTGAAAAGGCCGGCGACGGCAGTGCAGGGGGCTACCTTATATTATATATGGGAATATCGTCAAGGGGATATTCCCGTATTTTTTGTTTCTGTTTTTCCTTGGGTGCAAATCTGAAACCTGTCTGGCTGAAGAGGTTTTTCTGTGCTTTTTATTCTTGATTTTCCCCATTTTTGCTGCAGAATGGTACGGCTTCTGTGGTGTATGGGTGGTGTTGCGGTGGCTGCGGTACGCTCGTACGGCGGCCGTCATCCAACAGGTATGGCGGTCGTGATACGCCCGTGTGGCGGCCGTCGTCATGCCACTCTTACGGCATCATACGCGAAACGGAAACTGGGAAAGGCTGGGCTGTCAGGCCGTCAGGCCGTGCATGCAACGGCGTTTTTGCGTGCACGGCATTTTGCCGGTCCATGCCCGTTATATCGTGTGGCATCATACGCCTGATGCTTGTCGTTTTCACAAAGAATCGTAAAAAAAGTTCTGAAAAGTTGGGGGAAACCGGAGGTTTGTGCGTCATAGCCATGGAAAAAGAACAAAAACTAAAGAAACGACTTATGAAAACACTCGTCTTAGCCGGTTTGCTCATGCTGTCCGTTGCGACCGAAGCCCAGATCTCGGGCATGACTATCCAACAGCAGATAGACTGGTTGCAGCGCACGCGGCAGGTGCATTTCGTTTACGACGCATCGCTGTCGCTGAACAAGGTTTACGAGGGGCCGTCGCTGTTGCACCTTACTACTGCCGGGGCGCTGAAGGCACTGTTTCGCGACACTGGCATCAGCTACGAGCAACAAGGCACGTATGTGATGCTGAAACAACGCAGCACCTTACAAAAAACGGCTGCTGGCGACGGGCCGCAGCACAGGAAAGAAGCTGCCATGCGAACCTTCACGATAAGCGGTTTCGTCAGAGACGAAAACGGAGAAACGCTGATTAACGCCACTATTCTTGACCAGACAACGGGCCTCGGCACCATGACCAACGCCTATGGCTTCTTTTCGCTCACGCTGCCTGCGGGCGAACACCGGCTGCGCTGCAGCTATATCGGCTTCGAAGACAAGCGCATAACGCTGCAGCTCGCGGCGAACCGGACCGAGAATATCACGCAGAAGGAGAACGCCCGACTGGGTGAAGTGGTGGTGACGGGCGACTTGAACTCGCCGCTCGTGCACACGCAGACGGGCAAACGCTCGCTGAACATCCGCGATATCAAGACCGAATTCTCACTGCTCAGCAGCCCCGACGTGGTGAAAACCTTGCAGCGAACCAGTGGCGTTTCGGAGGGAATAGAGCTGATGAGCGGCCTTTACGTGCACGGCGGCAACAACGATGAGAACCTCTTCCTGATTGACGGGACACCGCTTTATCAGGTAAACCACTCGCTCGGACTGTTTTCTTCGTTCAACTCTGATATGGTGAAGAACGTCGATTTCTATAAAAGCGGCTTCCCTGCACGCTATGGCGGCCGCTTGTCGTCGGTGATTGACGTGCGCACGCGCGACGGCGACTTCAACCATTTTCACGGCAGTTACCGCATCGGTCTGCTTGACGGCAGCGTGCAGTCCGAAGGCCCCATCCGCAAGGGACGTACATCTTATAACATCGGTCTGCGCCGGAGCTGGCTCGATTTGCTCACACGCCCTTTCTTTGCTATATATAACCGGAAGAACGCTGCGGACGAAGACGACATCACCTTGAACTATTTCTTCCACGATTTCAACGCTAAGCTGACCAACATTTTCAGCGAAAGGTCGCGTCTTTCGCTCAGCCTGTATTCGGGTCAGGACCGCATTCATACCAAGGATAAGATGGCAGACGGGGGCTATGGCGACACCGACGAAAGCGAATTTAAGATGAACTGGGGCAACTTTAACGTCGCCGTGAACTGGGAATTCTTGTTTTCTCCCAAGCTGTTTGCTAACTTTACGGCGGTCTATACCCACAATGTTTCGAAGTATAGATACACGGATGATGACCGCATTGTTTCAAATTCGCCTGACCATGCCGGTGAAACCACCGTTATGTATATGGAGCACGGTTACCGGTCGACGATTGACGATGTGGGCTATCGTGCGGCATTCGACTATCGTCCGTCGCCTCATCATCATGTCCGTATGGGGCACGACTATACCTTTCACATGTTTCATCCGCAGACCCGGCAGCACAAAAACTACTACGGTGCGGGCGTAGAGGTCGATACTCTCACCAGCAGGAGCTCGTGTCGCAACAATGCGAACGAATGGAATGTGTATGCCGAAGATGAGGTTACGCTCAACAGGCACTGGAGTTTTAACGCCGGTGTGAACGTGGCGCTGTTCTCCATATCGGGCAAGCGGTTCGTAAATGCCGACCCCCGACTGGCTGTGAAGTATCAGCCTACGGACAAACTGTCGTTCAAAACCTCGCTTACGTCGATGACTCAATATGTGCATAAGATATCGAATAGCTTCCTGGAGCTGCCCACTGACTATTGGGTTCCCACCACGTCAGCCCTGCATCCCATGCGTTCATGGCAGTGGGCAGCAGGCGTTTACTATCAGCCTGCGCGCCGATGGACCTTGTCGGTAGAGGGCTATTACAAGCAAAGCCGGCACCTTTTGCAGTATTCGAGCTGGTCGGGACTGGAGCCTCCTGCCGAGCGTTGGGACAAACTGGTGATGGACGGCAGGGGAAAGTATTTCGGTTTAGAGCTGGATGCCGTCTATAAAACGCGGCGCATGGAACTGACGGGCGCCTATACGCTGTCGTGGAACAAGCGTCGTTTTGACGACTTTTTCCCCTCGTGGTACTATGATAAGTTCGACAACCGTCATAAAATTAACCTGACAGGTCGTTGGCAGCTGACGTCGAAGATAGCCGCCTTTGCCGCCTGGAGCTACCATAGCGGCAATCATGTCACCGTGCCTACGCACATGACGGTGGCCCCCGGTGTGCCTGACGGGAGGCCTGCTGCCGCAAATCAGCACGGATATATTGAAAATGAGCGGATGTATGTCTTCGATATTCCGAACAATTTTCGTTTGCCTGCCTACCACCGTCTTGACGTAGGGTTCGACTTCCACCACACTACCAAACACGGACATGAGCGTATTTGGAATGTCAGTCTGTATAATGTATACTGTCATCTCAATTCGTTGTATGTTGATATCCGCCAGAACAGCAAGGGCCAGTTCAGCATACGTAACCATGCTTACATCCCTGTTGTGCCCTCATTCAGTTATATGATAAAATTCTAAACGTCATGAAATATCCGGAATATAGCCTTTTTCTGTTCGTGCTTCTGCTGATGACGGGATGCAAGGACGATGTAAATCTTAAATCGTTCAATCAGGAAAGCCATCTCGTTGTATATTGTTTCCCGTCGCCTGGCGATACTACTTACGTGCGTGTTACGCGCAGCATACCCGTTCGTTACTATGCCGATTCGGTGCAGGTTGCCCATGTTGACGATGCCTCGGTGGTTTACACGGTGAACGGCACGCCTTGCACGGTGACGCCTGTAGGGCAGGGCTACTACCGCGTTACGGGCCATCAGCGCGTGGGTGACAACGTATCGTTGCGGGTTTCAGCCTACAATGGGCAGGAGGTTTCGGCCAGTGCGACGATTCCCGACACCGTAGCAGTGGGCAATATTCATACAAGATGGGTGAAGATTAAGAATGAATTCTCAAACGGAACAAGTACTTATAAGCAGGTGATGGCGACGTTTAAGGACGACGCGTCCACCCATCGCTACTATGCTGTACGTGTGAAATACCAGACGTCGTACACGGATAGTGTAGACGAAAACAAGTTCATTTATGCCTCTCTTAATCTTGCAAGCGAGCCCCTGCTGTCGCCCTTGACCGATATTGACGACGAATTCGGCTATTCTAACAGCTTTTTTGGCGACTTCTATATCTTTGATGATGCCAGCATTAACGGCCAGACTTATACGCTTCACCTTAATGTAAGGCCCTACAATGGCTCGTCAGGGCCTAATCATTTCTATCAGGTAGAGCTTATCAGTATTACGCCAGAATATTACCGTTTCATGATGGCCATCAACCAATATAATAATGATGATCTTGCCCGCAACGGTTTTTCGCAGATTCGTCCTACCGTAACCAATGTGTCTGGAGGCCTGGGACTGATGGGCGGATGGAGCACATCGCATACCCAATGGGCAAAATAGCCACAATAAGAAGCTTATGGAAGAGAAAAATTTACGGTATGTTGGCCGATATTTTAAGCCGGACGCGCTCGACCCTGACAGGGCTTTCAGTCGTTTCTGCCAGCGTACAGGCTACCACGTCAGGCGCTTCAGCCTGCGCCGGGTGGCTGTAGCAGCAGTGGTTTTGCTGCTGACAGGCCTGGGCATTATGTATGTTCTGCGCCCGCAAACCACCATGCTTGTGGCCGTAAACCATCAGCGAACCTTTGTGCTTAGCGACGGAACGGAGGTGGTTCTGGCCCCGCACGCCTCGCTTTCTTATAAGGGAGACTACGCCCGTAGTGTGTCAATATCGGGCAAGGCCTATCTAAAGATTAAGCATGACAGCTCTCATCCTTTCATTATTCAGGGCGCGAACTATCTTATTCGCGACATAGGCACACAGTTGGAAATACGTGCAGGCGAAGACAGTACGGATGTTTTTGTAGCCGAAGGCAGCGTGTATTTCGCGTCATCCCGACAGAAAGAGCAGGGCATTGAGCTGACAGAGGGTGATCGTGGTTTCCTCAAGAGCGGGTCTGTACGGCCTTCCCGGCGGGCCAAACCGTCGCCAAACCGTATAGTTTGGGTCACACACCAGTTCCATTTTCAGGATACAGCCTTGCCCTATGTGCTGGCCGACCTGTCTGATTATTACCATGTGCGCCTTACCTGTGCCAATAAAGACAAGCGCCTGACGGGCGATTTTGATGCCGACAGCCTCGAAACTATTGTTCGTTTAATAGAGAAAACACTTGACGTTAAGATACAAAATTGATGAAAAAAGCGTAACTTTGTACGCGCTTATCGTTCAATAAGTAACATTAATATTAATGGAAAGTTCGTTCTTTAAAGGCCGGAACCTGTTGGTTCATTTGCAACAGACCATCGCCGAACATGCACAAAACCATGCTTTTTGCATTGCCGACCGTTATTATTCTTACCAACAGTTGCTTCAGGAAGTGGGTAATGTGCGCTTCGCCATGCGCAATAGGGAAGAGGAAAACATCGGTCTTGTAGTGAATGATGACCTTTATACCTATGCCTCTATTCTGGCATTGTGGATGGAAAACAAAAGTTACGTCCCGCTTCATCCTCTTTGGCCCATGCGCCGTTGCGAAGATATTGACGGGCAGGTAGGGCTGAAGACGATTATCGACTCACGTAAAGGCGGGACTTCACTTGCCTCGGCCGAGGTGCTTCACCCTGAAACCTTTACGTCTCACCATGACAGTTTCTTTGACCCTGTGTGCTATGAAGAGGACAAACTGGCTTATATTCTCTTCACATCAGGCAGTACGGGCAGACCAAAAGGCGTGGCAATCACGATAGGTAACGTTGCAGCCTTTGAGGATTCGTTCTTTTCTCTGGGCATCGAACTGACGCAAGAGGATCGCTGTTTGCAAATGTTCGACCTCACTTTTGATATGTCTGTAGGCAGCTATGTGGCACCATTGTTGTGCGGTGCCTGCGTTTATACCGTTGCTCCAGGGAGTATCAAGTGGCAGGAAGTGTTCAGATTGATAGACGATTACCAGATAACCGAGGCCCAGCTTGTGCCCAGTGTCATCCACTATCTTAGGCCATACTTCGACGAAATAGATGCACCGGCCATGCGTTATGTGCTTTTTGCCGGTGAAGGTCTGCCTGCAGAGGACGTCAGATTGTGGCAGAAGTGCGTGCCAAATGCCAGAATCTGGAACGTCTACGGCCCCACGGAGAACACTGTTTACAGCACCTTTTACCTCATTCCGCATGATAACATTCGCGAGGTTAACGGCATAGTGTGTATAGGTAAGGACATGAAGCATGTGGAAACCCTTGTGATTGACGATGCCGGAACGCCTCTGACGCATGGCGAAAAGGGCGAGCTTTGTCTCTCCGGACGTCAGCTTTCGCCAGGCTACTGGCGCAACACAGAGAAAAACAATGAAGCTTTCTTCACATTAAATGGACGCAGATGGTACCGCACGGGGGATATTTGCTCGGTAGATGCTTCCGGCGAAATCATGTATTACGGGCGTAAGGACTCGCAGGTTCAGATACAAGGCTATCGCGTAGAGCTAAGCGAGGTTGAGCATGTAGCCCGCCATTATTTCGATGATGCGCCCAACACGGTGGCCCTTCCTGTTGACGACGGCAACGGAAACACGGCTATTGCCCTCGTGATTGAGGCCGAACGGCAGTGTCCCGACGATGTGCTCATGGCCCATCTTCGCCAGTATCTTCCGGCCTATATGCTGCCATCGCGCATCAGTTACATCAGGCCTTTCCCGTTGAATTCCAGTAACAAGATTGACCGTAAACGCATCAAAGAAATGATTTAACCACATAAAGACTATGGAAAAAGAAGAAATCTTAAAACAGTTAACCCTTATTTTCGAACAGGTTCTTAAACATCCGGGGTTGAAAATAGACTATAGCATGTCAGCTGAAGACTTAGACGAATGGGACTCGCTTAGCAATATGATCATCATCAGCGAAATAGAGAAGAAGTGGGGTGTGCATTTTAAGCTCCGCGATATTGTGCGAATGAAGAATATCGGCGATATGATTGATGTCATTATCAAGCAGAGCCGGTAGGCTGTTCCCCTTAAAATTTTCTTATGGAATTCCTTACACTGCCTTTCGTAATGCTGTTTGGCGTTACGCTGTTGCTCTATTACGCAAGTAGTTCACGGGTCTGGCAGCATGCGGCGCTGCTGTTGTCGAGCTGTGTTTTCATCGCTTTTTATCACTGGCAATACCTTGTTGTGGCGCTCGGTATTACGCTGTTTACCTTCTATATGGGCAGGGCCGTTCACCGCCGTTTGAACAGTCGTGCCGGAACATGGCTGTTTTCTTTCGGCATTATAGGGCTGGCAGGCTTCTGGTTGTTCTCCCGTTACTGGTCGGGTATGTTCCCAATAGGCATCTCTTTCTACACGTTTCAGGCGCTTTCCTATCTGATAGAGATTTACTGGGAGGAAGAACCTGAAGACAGTTTGCCCGACTTCACGCTGTATATGCTGCTTTTCATGAAATTCCTTTCGGGCCCGATTGAGCGTGGTTACGACCTTCTTCCGCAGCTTAAGGAGGGTAAGCCCTTCAACTATACAGGCGTAACGCGCGGCCTTAAGCTCGTAGCCTGGGGCTGTTTCCTGAAGCTTGTCATTGCCGACCGCATTGCATTACCGCTCTCTACCGTCCTTGACCACTTGTCTACATCCTCCGGAATGCAGATTCTTCTTGCCACATTGCTTTATCCCCTGCAGCTTTATGCCGACTTTGCAGGCTATACCTGCATGGCCGTCGGCATGGGACGCATGCTTGGTTTCACGCTTCAGAGGAACTTCGACCGCCCGTTTGTGTCGCAGTCAACGGGAGAACTGTGGCGCCGTTGGCACATGACGCTCTCGTTCTGGGTGCGCGATTACATCTTTACGCCGCTTAATGCGTCGCTCCGTTCCTGGGGAAAGACGGGCATTTACGTCTCTCTTCTGGTTACCTTTGTGGCTATAGGAGTATGGCATGGCGCCGGATGGACGTTTGCCCTGTATGGTTTGTTTCAGGGCATACTCGTGATTTATGAAACGCTTTTCAAGAAGCAGCGCCAGCAGTTACAGGACAGGGTAGGAGCGACGGCGTGGAAAACGCTGATGATTATCCGCACATACGTGTTCTTTGCGCTCTCATTGCTCTTCTTCCGTGTGTCGCAAATCGGCGATGTTTTCTACGCTTACCGTCATATGTTTGACGGTTTTGCCACGGGCATAAAGGAGCTGCGCCTGGGCATGGACGACCATTACTGGATAGTTTTTGCCCTGGCGGTTATCATCATGCTGATTACCGAGCACGTCAACAGCAGGCGTAACCTGATAGCATGGACCGAGCAACAGCGCGCCATTGTGCGCTGGCCGGTTTACTTTGCCGTCGTCTTCGTCATCTTTCTGTATGGCGCATTCGGTGTCGATAACTTTATTTATGTTCAATTTTAACGCGTCGCGGTCATGACTGATAACAATAATCGCCATCCTCTTATTTTGCTGTTCCTGAAGATGGCCTTGCTGGCCGTCCCCTTCCTCCTGCTTACGGCCCTGTATGTTTGGAAAGACCCGTTCATGGTTTTGCGCCATTATACGCCACAACAATATGACAACAGCCCTTACTATCAGGACGAAGGCTACGTGGGTTGGGAAAAACTGAGGCAGCTTGGCCGTCAGAATCATTATGACGCCTTTTTGCTGGGCAACTCGTGTACCAAGGCTTTCGCCTGCACCGAGTGGAACAAATATATCCACGCGCGCCCCTTTCGTTTCTTCAGCAACAACGAAAATCTGGGCGACCTGTGTCTGAAACTGCGTGCCCTTGACAGCTTATACCGCCGTCCCGTGCGTCATTTGCTTGTCATTACAGAGGTTTCTTCCTTTCGCAGTTGCGTGCCGCAGGAGGGTCCGATGAACATCATGCCCTCCGACGTAAGCGGTGCAAGTGCGTCGAAAATTCAGCTGACGTTTTTCCGTGCTTACCTTGACACCCGCTTTCTGCTGCCTTATCTGCGCTATCAGGTCCTGGGAAGATACGACCGCGGCATGCAGAACCGCATATCAAGCGCGTGTCCTACGCGAACGTTGCTGACGAACGATGCCGTACTTTATCAGGAAGACACTATCCGTGTGCAGGGTAAACGCTTCTGGGAGGGCCGCCGATGGACGAGTCTGGACGCTGACATTGCCCACCCTGTTGTTCAGCCGGCTTTCATCAAGCAGCCACAGCGCGCCTGCCTGCAGACCATACACAACTTCTGCGTCCGTCATCATGCCGACCTGAAACTTGTGATAGGCCCCAACTGTCATGGCGAGCAGTTAAATCCCCGTGACCTGAAAGCCCTGCAGGATATACTGGGCAAGGACAACGTTTTCGACTATACCCACAGTCGTCGCTTCTCTGATTATCACGGCCTGTACTATGATGGCAGCCATTTCCGCCGCCTTGTGGGCACGGCTATCCTGAAGGATATTTACGCCGATGGGCAGCAGACACGGTAGATAGTTGTTGCCGTTTTGTCCTCATTCTTACGTGGTGGTATGCTCTTTCTGGTGTATTGGTATGCTTCTCACAGTGTATCCATACGCTCTTTCTGGTGTGTCGGTTTCTCCTTTCTTGTTTATCGGCCTCAACTTTCTGATGTAATCCTGACCGTACCACGGCCACAGCACGACCGTACGCCGGCCGCCGCACACGTGTATGACGGCCGTATAACGACTCGTATGGCGGCTGTCGTACAACTATCCGGTAACCGCCCTACTTTCAGCATGCAATCGTAAAGAGCAGATTCTTCCATTGTGCCCGTCGTGCTTCCCCATCGTATGTTTTTGATGGCACAAGCCTCATACTGTGACCGTAAAGGTGTGAAAGGCAAGCCTTTCAGCCCTCAAGACAGCAACAAAACGGAATCCTCCGCACGCGCTTTCAGGGACGCGACGGAGGAATTCTGCTGTGGCGTGGTCAAGGGCACGATGGTGTCCTTCACCTTGGAAAAAAGTTTTTATCGTGTTGCCTCGTCTACAAGGTAGGCGATGCTCATGTACGGAATGCCTGAATGGTATTGCAGGCCTATCTCACAAGTGCGGCTGTTGCTGTAGCCGCAGACGGCATGGTGCTTCTCTATCTCTGGTTTGAGGTGGCGAAGAGCGTAGCGATTCATCTCCGGTCGGTTGAAACCTTTGTCGCCCGCAAAGCCACAGCAACCCACTCCCTCGGGTACAATAACCCGGGTTGCGCACTTTTCAGCCAGGCTTACCAGCTCCTGACCGAGCCCCATCTCGCGCATTGAACACGTGATATGCACGGCCACGGTGCGGCTTAACTGGTGGAAGGTGAGGCGTTGCTGCACAAATTTGAGGATGAATTCGACGGGCTCGTACAGCTTCATGCGTGTAATCATCTTACGCATGCGGTGCAGGCACGGGCTCTGGTCGCAGAGAACGGGGTATCGTCCTTCCTCGCTGGCCTTCCATAAAGCGGCTTCAAGCTCGGCCGTTTTGCGGTCGGCAATGTCCATCATGCCCTTGCTTTCCCATATCTGGCCGCAGCAAAGCTTGTTCATCTTGTCGGGAAAGATAACCTCGTAACCCGCGCGGTTCAGCACCTTACATATTTCCTGACTTACGGTTTCGCTGACCGGCGCGCCCTTTGCAATGCCCATCGTTTGGTTCAGACAGCTGGGGAAGTAAACCACCTTGAGGTCTTCGTCCTTGCCTTTGTGCGCGGCTTCGACGGAGGCATTGCGTCCGGCCAGTCGCTTTTTGTCTATGTGGTTGGGCTTGGGCATCGCAGGCGTCCATAAAGGCAGGCCTGCTTTGCTGGCGGTTTCGCAGACGGCGCTCATGGCTTTCGTGCCAATCAGGGTGTGAGTAAGGTTGGCAGCGGCGAGCAATCCCTTGACGGCGGTCTCGCATTCAGGCATGTGTCGGGCGCCTGCATTGCCTACGGCGTACTGGATTTTATTGTTATTCGAATTGATTTGCCGCAGTAAATGTGTCAAATCTCCGGTGTTAATGTGCATAGGGCACGACGTAGCGCACAGGCCGTCAGCGGCGCAGGTCTGGTTGCCGTAATAGTGATAGAGCTGCTCCAAGCGCCTGGCGCGTGCGTGATCCTCGGCTTTGTCGCTGTGCTTCAGGTAGAGAATCTCGCGCTGTGTAGCAATACGGGTGCGCGAAGAAAGGGTTAATCCGCAGGTCAGACAGTTGCGTTCGCAGAACCCGCACTCAATACATTTGTTGGCCCTACGCACGCCGTCTATCGTCTCCTGCGTGGTCGACTTCGGCGATTTCATCCTTTCGGCATACTCATTACCGTCAGGGAGCTGGGAGAAATCATAGTCGAGTTCGGGTAAATGTTTCAGATTCCGGATGAAACAATTGGGGTTTTCGTTGAAGATAACACCAGGGTTCAACAGCCCTTCGGGGTCAAATATCTCTTTCAGACGCCGCATGGCGTCAAAGGCTTCGTCGCCCCATTCCTCCCTTACAAACGGAGCCATGTTGCGTCCAGTGCCGTGTTCGGCTTTCAAAGAGCCGTCGTAGCTCTTGACAAGCTTAATAATGTCGCGCATCATATCGGCGTAACGGTCGACCTCTTTCGGCTCCTTGAAACTCTGATTCAGTATGAAATGGTAGTTTCCCTCAAAGGCATGGCCGTAGATGCAGCCCTCATCGTAGCCGTGATCGTGTATAATTTGCTGCATCTTTACGGTGGCTTCGGGCAGGTCTTCCACAGGAAAGGCCACGTCTTCTATCAGGCAACTGGTGCCCGTTGGGCGCATTCCGCCGACCGTTGGGAAAATACCGGCGCGCATTGTCCAGTATTTTCCATAGACCTTTGGGTCGTCGGTAAACGAAAACGGCTGGTAAAGGTCGAAGGCTTTCAGCGTATCAGTAATGGTGTTGACGTTGTCGTCAAGTTCCTTCTGCGTCATCGCCTTCGTCTCTGTTAGTATGGCAGTGAGGTTGTGATAATCGCCCGGGGCAACGCCTTTCACCCGTCCCGCGTCTACATCCTTCTTATATTGCAGGAAAACAGGGTCGTTAACCGAGGCCAACGACAGGTAATCGAGCATCTCTGCACTCTTTACCATCAGGTCTTCGGCGCTCATTTCGAGGTTCTGTTCCGGCGCCTTCAGCTTCTTTAAAGCCACTACGGCATGGCAGCTTTCAACCATACTGTAGAAATAAACCATTGCCGAAGCGCGGAAAGGATATTCACGAAGCGTGCGCATTGTGACCTCGGCGAGGAACGCCAGCGTGCCTTCCGAGCCAACAATTGAGTGTGCAATGATGTCGAAAGGGTCGTCATAGGCTATCAATGGCCTAAGATTTAGTCCTGTTACATTCTTGATACTGTATTTCTTTTTGATGCGGTCGGCCAGTGTTTTGTTGCTTCTCACCTCATCGCGCAGGCGTTCAATGCTGCGGATAAAGGCGGGATGGGTGCGCCGAAACTGCTCACGGTCCTCTTCGTTACCCGTATCGAGCAGGGTTCCGTCGGCCAGAATGATACGCGCCGAGCACAGCATGCGGTCGGAATTAGCGTGTACGCCACAGTTCATTCCTGAAGCATTGTTGCATACAATGCCGCCAATCATGGCGCTGTTTACCGATGCAGGGTCGGGGGGAAGCACGCGACCGAAAGGTCTCAAGATGCTGTTTACCCTACCTCCCAGTAGGCCAGGTTGCATGGTAATGGTGTTGTGGTCGGCACTTACCTGGTATTTCTCCCAGCTTTTACCTGCTACGATAAGCACCGAATCGCTCAAACTCTGACCCGAAAGCGATGTACCGGCTGCACGAAACGTAAAGGGAATATGACGATTATAGCAAGCTTTTACGATTTGTTCAATCTCTTTCTCGTTGTCTGAACGTATTACTATGCGTGGCGTCATGCGGTAAAAGCTGGCGTCTGTACCCCATGCAAGGGTGCGCAATTCGTCAGTATAGATACGCTCTGAGGGAAGAAACGACCTTAGTTCTTGTAAAAGTTGTTCGTAAATTTCGGAATCAATCATAATGCTTTTCGCTTCAATTCATTCCAAAATTACACAAAATCGCTAAAATGTGCAAGAACAAAGGCTATCTTTTTCTGAACTTTTTTTCTGGGTTTTCAAACGAACGCCCTATACCTTTCAAACGAACCCCAGTCGCTTTTCAAACGAATACATTTCGCCTTTTGAACGAAAGCCATTACGCTCCGGAGCAAAACGACCTTTGTTCCGGAGCGTAAACTATTTCCCTCTAAAAAGAAAACAGTCCTTCTCGGGAATGTAAACTATTCTTCTCCAGCATGTAAACGGTTTTTCCCCGGAATGAAAATCATTCTGTGTCAGGACGCAGTTTCCTTTTCCTTTAAATGTAAACGTTTTAGTTTTTAAACGAATGGACGGGGGCTGGTATGCGTCCTCCTCGGTCAACAAAGCGTTGACTTGAGAAGCTGTTCACCGGCATGATAGGGGCCTTGCCCAATAATCCGCCCCATTCTATGCTTTCGCCTACGCCCTTTCCTATCACAGGGATGATGCGAACAGCCGTTGTCTTCTGATTAATCATGCCTATAGCGGCCTCGTCTGCTATAAGTCCGGATATAGTGGTTGCGGGCGTATCGCCCGGGATTGCTATCATATCGAGCCCCACAGAACATACACACGTCATGGCCTCAAGCTTTTCAAGGGTCAGTGCGCCTGCGCTGACGGCATCGATCATACCTTGATCTTCGCTCACGGGTATGAAAGCACCTGACAGTCCACCCACGTAAGAGCTAGCCATGATACCGCCTTTTTTCACCTGGTCGTTGAGCAAAGCGAGTGCCGCTGTGGTGCCCGGGGCGCCGGGATGCTCCACGCCACAGCACTTCAAAATGTCGGCAACCGAGTCGCCCACTGCCGGAGTGGGGGCCAGAGAAAGGTCAATTATGCCGAAAGGAACGCCCAGGCGCCTGCTGGCTTCGCGTGCAACGAACTGTCCTACACGGGTAATCTTGAATGCCGTTTTCTTGATAGTTTCGCATAAAACTTCAAAACTTGCCTCTTCTCTTTTACCTCCGCTCTCCTCGCGCGCATGACGATCCATCTCCTCCAGGGCATATTTCACGACGCCCGGGCCCGATACTCCTACGTTAATTATGGTGTCGGCCTCGCTCACTCCGTGAAAAGCGCCTGCCATAAAAGGGTTGTCATCAGGCGCGTTGCAGAAGACGACGAGCTTCGCCGGTCCTATGCACGCCTTGTCGCGAGTGGCTTCGGCCGTAGCCTTTACGATGTTACCCATCAGCCTTACCGCATCCATATTGATGCCGTTTTTGGTTGAACCTACGTTCACGCTCGAGCAAACGAGGTCGGTAGAAGCCAGTGCTTCGGGGATGGAACGTATCAGAAGCTCGTCACTTGGCGTCATTCCTTTGGACACGAGGGCCGAGAAACCTCCGAGAAAATTCACGCCGACGGCTGCTGCCGCGCGGTCAAGGGTGCGGGCTATCTGCACATAGTCGCCGGTGGTATGACAACACGAGGCGCCGACAAGGGCCGCAGGGGTTACGCTAATGCGCTTGTGGACGATGGGAACGCCTATCTCGCGGCTTATCTCTTCGCCCGTAGCCACAAGGTCTCTGGCACATGTCGTTATCTTGTTGTATATCTTGTTGCAGCAGGTTTTAAGCTCGGCGTCGGCACAATCAAGCAGGCTTATGCCCATCGTGATGGTGCGCACGTCGAGGTTTTCCTGCTCAACCATGTGGTTGGTCTCTAATACTTCGGATGGCGTTATCATATACGGTGCATTTTATCAAAGATATCTTCCAGCTGAATTTTTGCCTGCACGCCTTTCTCATTGCCCACAGCCTGCAGTTCGTTGCTAAGCATGTCAAAATTTTTCGTGGCCTTAGTCAGGTCGACAATCATCATCATGTTGAAGAATTCCTGTACGATGGTCTGGCTGATATCGAGGATATTGATTCCGTTGTCAGCAAGGTAGGTGCACACTCGGGCAATGATACCCACGGTATCTTTGCCCACCACTGTAATGATAGCTCTTGTCATCGTTTAAGCTTTATAGAAATTGGTATCACTGTCTGCAAAGATACGATTATATTCTTAAATTGTTTTGGCGTTGCTTTAAAAATCTTTTCGCCCGTCTGCTGCGGGGTAGGGTGAGGGTGCTGACGGTGCCGGTGCCGAGGGCCGTCGATGTCGCGAAAAGCCCGTTTTCATGCCGTTTTCGGGGCTTTATTTTATATAGGTTTTGTCTTTACGTCGTAATCGCTTTGCCTTTACGCCGTAATCGCGCGCCCTTTACGTCGTAATCGTCTCGTCTTTACGCCGTAATCGTTTTGTCTCTACATAGCTAATCGTGCGTCTTTCATGCGTGTTGTAATTCCCTGTGTATAAGGTGTGTACAAATGTGCCATCCTCTTTAGCCCGTAAAGGTTTTGTCTTTAGCCCGCAATCGTGATTTTATGGTGTGTCGGTCAGCCATGAAACGACGGTAGGCGATGGTGCGAGGGGGAAACTGTGGCAGACAACAAGGCGACCCTCTCTGGTTGAAAGAGGGCCGCCTGCTGATAGTGTGGTGTGGTCGTGATGGTGGGAGCGAAAGGCTTACACCTTATATAATAAGGGGCTCTCGGGGGCCGACGGAAGGCCTTATTCCAGTTTTTGCGTCAGCTTTCCTGCCTTGACGATGACCGGCCACGTGCCGATGCCCTGCAGTGTAGCCTCGGAGGCATGGGCGATGGTTTCGCCAACGAGCTGTCCGCCAAGCGTGTAAACCTGCACCCGACAGCCGTTTGCCACGCCCGTTACGTGCACGGCGTCGCCCGTTCTGTATGCATTCAGCGTTGCCTGACGGGCTTCACCGATGCCGGCACCGATGGGCATCTCCTTGAATTTCCTGAATTTCTTCCAGGCCGGAGCGCTTTTATATTTGGCCAGTGTGCCGGCAGGGACGTGCACTGTGGGCTTGTCGTAGTCGTAAAAACTTTGGTCATCGGCCGTCGGTGGGACGGTAGAGAAGCAGTAAATGTCCGTCAGCTGCTTGCATCTGTCAAAGCAACGGCGGTCAATCTGATTGATAGAGGCTGGCAAATAGATGTGTTTCAGCGCCGTGTTATAGAAGGTATTCATCTCCAGTCTTGTCAACTGGTTGGAAAGATGTATCGAATCGAAGTTGAAACAATTGTAGAAAGCCCCTACACTAAGCTCCTTGACCGAGTTGGGCAAGTCAATATTCTTGAGGGCCGTAGCCGAGAAAGCCGTGGAGCCTATGGACCTGAGCCCTTCGGGTAACGTCACTTTCGTCAGCGCTCCACACCCTCCGAACATGCTGCTGCATAGCTCTTTGAGGCCTTCGGGCAGCCTGACGCTGCGAATATTTGTAAGCGAAAAGGCACCGTTCAGCATGAGGTTGATGCGGTTGGGTATTACAAGGTCGCCCTCTAACTTCGATTCTGTGAAGGCTCCTGCCCATATTTTGTTGACGCTCTGCGGAAGGAAGTCGAGGTTTCTCACGCCGCAACCGTGGAAAGCTGCATCGGGAATATAGTCGAGCGTGCCCGTAATGTGCGGATTGACAAGCCGTTCACAGCCGTTGAAAATGTGTGGACCTATCTGGCTTGCGTCCATGGTGACGTTCTCCAAAGCCTTGCATCCCACGAACAAATTGTCGCCGAATATCACGCCTTTGCCTTTAGCGACAAAGGTTTTCAGATTGGGACAGTTCTTGAAAACGATGCTTCCGACGAGACGATAAGAGGCCGGAAGGGTGATGCTTACGATATTGGGGTCGCCCCAGAACGTCCTGTCATCGAGCTTTTCCACATTATAGGCCTTGGCGTTGCCGAAAGGCGTGAGACTGGCTTTCTTCGAAGGGGCGTCGTAATAAACCTTGTCGGGCAGCGTCATTTCCGCCTGTGTGCGATTGCAAAACCACAGTTCGAGGGCAGTTTTGTCACGGTTGAAGTGAAACAGATAGAGGCCCACGTCGAGGGTTTCTTCCTCATCGTCATTGACGGCAGCGCTTACGCTGGTGTTGATTCCTGCCAGAAGCAATAGGCTGAGGGCCATACGGAGTAAACTTTTCTTCATATTTTTAGTGTTTAAATCAATTGTTTCTTTCGTCAGTTAGCCCCTGATGGTTAATGGGTTATCGGGTGCAAAGTTAATGGTTCTGTCTGTATTGTTTCCCCTTTTTGCCGTCTTTCGGGTTCAAAAAAGCCTGTCAGATTCGTTCTTTTTCGTGGCGAAGCAGGTTGATGATGCCTGAATAGTCCGGCTGTGCCTGCGTATTTTATGAACCGGCTTTATGGAATGGGTCTTCAATTTCGTCGGCAACGTACAGGCCAAACAGCCCGCGGTGCACTTTAAGACGGCATTTCATGCCGGGCCTGTAATAAGTTTTCTCGCCCACGCACAGATGAATGTATGTGCCTGTCTGTGGCAGGAACAGCACCACTTTGTTGTTTGGGTCTCCCCCTTTCGTCCGTCCTTCGTCCACTTCGCTTACCATAGCCTCACGGTATTCTACATTTTTCGGACCGAAATTCTCATTAATGCCAAAGACAAGAGCCTGCAGAAGTCCTACGACTATGGCTATACCTAAGGCATAGCAAAATGTAGCAGACTTTAGTTCGTCCCATACAATGCCTGCCTTTTGCGAGCCTTTTTTGCGGGATGACTTCCTAATCCCCCGAACAACAGCGGCTGTGAGCGATATACCTACAATGATAAGTGCATACTGATACAGTGGCATCTGAATGGGTAACAGTGTGTCATTATAAGCCCAGGCACCAAGAACGGCTACGATAACAAGAGCAAAAAAAACAACAAGAGGCACAAGTGAGCTGACTACATAGCCTCCGTAGCCTATCACTTTCCCTATTTTCGAACCGCCGAAAGCCAGCATGGCATAGCGTGCAAAGATCTTTTGGCCGAGCGTTGCTTTCTGACGGATGTCGATAATATCCTCTGGCGAGGGTGGAAATGTTTTGACAGGCGTGAACGTTGTGTACGTGCCCTGCTTCCCTTCTGCAGGTTTGAAGCATGCCTCCACGGTCGAATAGTCGGGCAATTTGTCAAAAGCCTCTTCGTCTCCCTGAAATACGGTGCCGTCGGGTGCGGTCAGAACAAGGTATGAATATTCCATATAGCCCTCGTCATCGCTATATTCTTCCGCAGGCTTTGGCTCTATGAGGATATCCTCATGCTGCGGCAAGCCCTGCAGACTACGGTCTGATGGCGTGAACCATGCTTTGGCATCGGCGTCTTCTCCGGTCAGATTGGTAAATAGCGTGTCGCATAAAGTGAGGAAGTCTGCATCGCTGGCGTGTCCCCCTCTCAACAGAATGACATTCCGGTCAGGCTCTCGGGTCTCCATAATATTTAAGGAGAAGTCGAACCCTATGCCTGCCAGGTCCTTATGTGCCAGGTGTTTTAGCCGTTTGCGCAGGTCGTTTAATGGTATGTTTTTTATAACAATCGTCTTCTCCATCTCTCTTTTTCCTTTATTTTTTTATGGCTGTTTGCTGTCTCTGTGTATAGAATTTTCTATACTTTCCCAGGCTGCAGCCGCATCCATTCTTCCCTCTTTAATTTTTTAATCTTCTAATTTCTTAATTCTTCGTCAACGTTTTTAATTCTTTAATCTTTTAATTTTTTAATCCTTTCTCATTGCCAATCCACCACCACATGCGTGAAGTCATGTCGTTCTAAGTCCTCGGTCTTGATGTAAAAGAATATCAACGACTCGGCCCTTCCTAACTGCAGCGGATATAATCCTTCTTCATCAACCTCGAAACCCTGTAGCTGAAGCAGCATGAAATGGTCGTCATCGGTCTGCAATTCTTTAATATGGTCGATGGGAGAACGCGCTTCCCACTGCGCCCCGCCGAACATATGCCCCATGCTCATGGGGTAATCCTTGAAGTGATTATATATTACAGCGTCATACGTGGCTTTCGTCGTCGTACGCTCTCCGTCCGCATAATCGTAGTGGATATAATCGTAGAAGCCCAGCCCGAGTTCAAGAGAAATCGGCACTTCATCAAAGCGGAACGCCTCTGTAAGGTCGTCAGGGTAGGGGCGTTCCGGCACAAAAGGCTCGTCAGGCAGATAGATAACCTTGTACGATTCCTGGTCATCGCGGTCCGAAGTCTTTAAGTCGGCAAAGAAAAAAAGCATGCCTTTCTCGCCCAAAGGCGATTCAGGAGTCTGCATCTCGCTGTCTTTAGGAATCTCGCTTATCCTGATTTGTGCCAGAAGGTTCATCGGAACACCGTTATGACGAGGCCATGCGATATCAGCGGGCAGGTTGGGACGGCCGCCCATTATCGACGTAAAGTCGGGGCGATCCTCACTGTCGGGGGCGTAGGGAACAAGGTAGATGGCCAGGCCTGCATCCTCTGTCATTTGCTCGTTAGCCTCGTCAAAATCGAGCAGGACGGTCTTGGAAGTGCTCTTTTTGAAATGCGGAGCCACAGCCCGAAGAATGTCGTTGAGCGTCTCTTCACCCTCATAGAAGAACTGAACCATCTTGTCTTGCGACTCAATGGCCACGTTATCGCTGTATACGTGCACGTGAGTGACCTTGCTCCAGGGAATGAAAGTAGTGATGACATAGTTTTCCAGACGGCGCACTTTGTTGTAATTGATATCCTCTTCCTGCGTGTCATCAGGGTTGATGACAATGCACACGCCGCTCGGCAATATCAGAAACGAGGCCTTTGCATTACGGAAAGAGCGATAGGTTTTATCGAAAAGATATAACTGCCTCAGATGAAATATGAGCAAGAATGTGATGCCGACGATAGCACTTTCCACGGTGCCGTCCATGGCATACAGGTTGATGGCCACCCAGCACAGCAGGTAGTTTTGCCAGCACGGCAGCGAAACGTCGCGGAAATTGCTCCACACGTAGCTCCATCTGCTTTCGGGAATCTCGAAAGCCGTGTGGCTATGGTAGCCGTCGTCGCCCTGCAGAGGCATGGCATCCTTTCGGTTTCTTCTGAAGTCGCGCAGCCACAGCATGCCGAAAAGCAGGGTGGAAAGCACGAGAATGGCGATTTGGTGTACAGTCATATTGCGCGTTTTCTAATGGCGTATGGTGCGTCTTCAGGGCACCAGATGTTTGTTTTTGCCTGCGAAATGGCGGATATTCCGATTATGCGGCAAAAATAAAAAGAAAATCTGAAAACCGTTTGTCTTTCCTGATTTTTTCCTGTTGTATGAGGTAGAAGAGCGGGGAAGGGTTGGGCTTATCGCCGGTTCCCGCAGCCTTTCGGTCTGGAAGTTCTTGTGAAATCAGTTCAGTATAAACCAATGTAAATGGAATCCAAGCAGCCTTTCGGTCTGGAAGTTCTTGTGAAATCAGTGTCGGTAGTGAAACCGTGTGCCCACATTCCATATTCTTTCCGTCCGGAAGCTCTTGTGAAATCAGCCTCTGTCTTTTTTCTTTCAGGTATAAAAGTTTTTTCTTTCCTCCGCTCTTCTTCGTTCTTTCTGCGGTATAGTTTGTCGTGCGGCGGCCGTCACACGCGCGTGCCACGGCCGTCGTACGAGCGTATGGCGGCCGCCGTACAAACCGTACCACAGTCGCCGTATAACCACTCTGTGCTCATATTTGTCAGGCCCTCTCGCCGCTCTTAATGCAGCTATTTGCTCAAAAAAGTCTTCAGGTTCTCCATTGTAGGGTCGTAGCCGGCCGGAACAGGCCTCGCCGGTTTGGCACCTCGTTTCCCTATCCCAGAATGTCCCCTTTACCCCCGCCATCCTATATAATATAATCCTCCACCCTATATAATATAATAATGTGTCCCCGCCTCCGGCCCCTTCCTTTTCCCTGCTTTCACAATATTTTGAATAAATCTTTTAATTTTTCCCGCAAAAAGTTTGCTGGATTGCGTAAAAGTATATACCTTTGCGTCCGCAATTCAGGAAACTCATCACTTACATGATAGTCTTTGTGGTTGCCGGGGCTCCTCGGTGAAAGCCTTTCGCCCCGTATGGAACAGCGTTCTTTGATAGGATTTCATAAACAGAGAAGTAGTACAAGAAGCGGCCTTTGTGCATGTCCTGCTTGCAAAAGCGTTGGGACGGATGTATAA
>JABCNV010000023.1 GCA_013333935.1 Prevotella sp.
CAGCAAAAAACCGTACATTCTGTAACTTAACTTAAAATTTATTTGGAAAACATTTGTGAATTTAAGAATCTTTAGTTACCTTTGCCAAGATTTTCAAGGTTAAGACAGACCTGCCCTCTCGTATTAGGGATTGGGATTTAAACAAGTTAGAGATGGTAAAAGGAACAAATATAATCAGCAATACGATGCAGATAAACTTCTGTTTATCTGCATCTTTTAACGCTTTATATTTGGCCAATTCAGAAAAAGTCTTAACACACACACACACACACACACACACACACACTTCGCACCTGGCGTAGTTTTATTAGTTCTTGCGTACGCGCGCGAGAAAGAAAAAGTCGCTCAAACTCCTATAAACAAAGGGCTGAACAGAGTTCCCTTTGTTTAGATTTTGATACCTTCTTGCCAACTCGGCAAGAAGACAATAAGCATGTTATTTATTCAAAAAATAGAGATTATGAATAGAAAATTATTAGAGAGAAGGGCCTATATGAGGCCCGCAATTAAAGTCTGCGAATTACAGACCGAAAAATTATTAAGTATCAGCGGCCAGCATGAAGATGCCGGTTCTGGCGGGACCATCGGTAATGCAAAGCAAGGGTGGTTTGATGAGGAGGAAGAGGAAAGCTCGGCCGCTTCCTTGTTTTATTCTGCTTCGCAAACAATGAACTCTGGTTCTACAGGAGAAAGGAGCTATTAATCGTGGAATGAATAAACAAATCAAAAAGACAAGAAACAATGAAGAAGATAGAACTTTTATTGGCAACAATGCTGTTATTAACAGCATCCTGTGCAAATGAAGACATCAACAAGGACAATGGAAACAATACGAATAAAGGTCTCACTACTTTCATGAGTGGCGATGAACCCACTACCCGTACATCTATGGACCGGACTACAAGCAATGGCGGCAAGTTCTTCTGGACAACAGACGATAACATTTGGGTAGACAACGGGGGCACACCAGAAAGCAGCACGTCAAGCTCAATTACCGGCAAAACCGATTATGCTAAATTTTATTTCGCCAGCACGTTCTCCGGGACCAGCTACCCTGTTACGTATACCGGTAAGAATAGTACCAAGGCTAACGAAGTGACCATCGCTGACGAACAAACACAAAGTGCGCCTAACAACACTGAGCATTTTGCCACATCGGGCGACTGCGGAACGGCAACAGCTACGGGTGGCGGAGACAAGTTTACATTCAAGCTCAAACATCAGGCTGCCTATCTCTGTATTCTACCTCGTAACGAGAACACGGAATTGGTTGGAAAAATATATTTAACAAAGGTCGTTGTAACATCCGATAATGATATTGCTGGCACGTATAATCTAACAAGCGCCGGACTGTCTTCTGCTCCCATAAGCGGCGGTACCAAAACCATTACTCTTACGACAGAAGGGACCGGCAATGTCTTAGGCCCTGTTAATAATGGGACTGGTCAACAAATGTCCATTCCCTCTCCAGGTTTTCTTCTCAACAACACGACAACCGACAGAAATATCAGTGCTTACATGGTCATCGCCCCGGGACACCATACTCTTAATATTGACTGTTATGTAAATGACCCCGTAAGCAATGTCAGTGTAAGGCTCACACAAACTGTTTCAGCTGATTTCCATGCCAACACTGTTACCGATATCACAGCAGACGTAACCCCCACCCGCACGATCTATCCGGGTATAGGACAATACTATATGTGGGATGCTAAACAAAACTTCTGGTATGGGTATGAAGACAAACAGCTGACAATTAATAATCTTAGCGATCATACTTATATGCCGAAAAATAAAACGGATGATCCTGATCGATGGGCTAATCCAATTGATGCTTCAATCCCAGCGATAAAGCCTTCAGCAACGAACAGTGCGAAAGATTGTCCTACAGCCAATGAAGTCTGCTGGTATGTGTCAAATGGAGATCCACACTGGGATGCAACTCCCTGGGTTACAATGGGGCATCTCTATGCCGGTGGAATGTGGTTTAAGAAACAAAGCGTCATTGCTACTGATGCAGGAAAGAGCATTGATGACTTCCTGACGGTCGGAATTATAACTCTCTCAAGAACCTATATCTCTTCTCCATCTCACATCCGGTCGTTAAAGGAAAGCCGATTAATCTTGGCGATTACTTCTATCTCCCAGCCTTAGGAGAATATGATCTATCATCTTTAAACAATGTTGGGGGTAATGGATATTACTGGACAAGCACTCCAGACGGTGGTACTCAAGGAGCAGTTTTCCTATCTTTTAATGAGTATTTCGCAGTAATTACCCGGATTGAACGTGAACATGGCAAGCGATTATGGAAAGCTCAATGATAGCTGCGTATGTATAGACTAACCTTAGGGAGACTTCGGTCTCCCTTTTTTGTTTTTTATGTTTCCACAACCACCTCTTATTTTGTCAGAATTTTCCGCCCGTTGCTGACAACGTTCTCCGAATGTTTTCTATAATTTTGACCGTAAACAATGCGATTGCCACACCTTATTATAATCTACGATTTGAATAAACAGACAAAAATGAGAGAATAATCCTTGCCGCCCCGCGCTTAAATTGCTATATTTGCAAACCGATTATACAGTACGGAGCCGCAGAACGAGCCGCGTCTTCGCTGAAAAAAATCAGCTCTTAAACAACCGGAAATGTACGATATATGCAGCATCGGGCATATTACCCGCGATAAAATTGTCACCCCCCAACGCACGGTTTACATGGCCGGTGGCACGTCCTTCTACATGTCATACGGCATCAGCCATCTGCCTCGGCGCGTCAGCTACCAGCTGGTAACAAAGGTGGGCGAAGGTCAGAAGCCTGAGATTGAGAAAATAAGACAGCGTGGAATAGACGTGATTTGCTACCCGAGCCACCATACGGTTTACTTTGAGAACAAGTATGGAGCCAACAGCGACAACCGCACGCAGCGCGTTCTGGCCAGGGCCGACGCTTTTACGGTTGACGAAATGAAGCCTTTGGAGGCCCGCATTTTCCACTTAGGAAGCCTGATGAACGATGATTTTTCGCCTGAAGTAGTGGAGTATCTTTCCGAGAAAGGCCTTGTTTCCATCGACGTACAAGGCTATCTTCGCGAGGTTCGGGGCGATGAGGTTCATGCCATTTCGTGGAAAGACAAGGCAAAAATTTTAAGCCACACCAACATGCTGAAGCTGAATGAGCACGAGATGAAGGTGATAACCGACTCGGATAATCCCCGCACCGTAGCCGAAAAACTTGCTGCAACGGGCGTGAGAGAGGTGATAATCACCCTCGGAAGTTACGGTTCCGTTATCTATGCCGACCGTAAATTCTACGAGATTCCGGCTTACAAGCCGCGCGAAATAGTGGACGCCACTGGGTGTGGAGACACTTTTTCGACGGGCTATCTTTACTGTCGCACGCAGGGAATGGGCTATGAAGATTCGGGAAAATTTGCCGCAGCCATGTGCACGCTGAAGTTAGAGCACAGTGGCCCTTTCGACAAGGGGATAGAAGATATTCAGAATGTAATTGCCTCCGGCCGGTAACCACCGGCTGCTGATGCTATTTGAAGCGGGTCAGCGAGGCAGCAAGGGCGTCCTTTGTAATAGGTTTTAAACCATCATCCATGGTTAGAAGCCGGTCGGCATGGCGCAGGGCTATGTCAAGATCGTGCGTAGAAAGCAGTACAATCTTTCCCCCTTCATGGGCCATTTGAGCCAGCAGCCTCATCATGTGCACCTTACTCGGATAGTCGAGAAAGGCCGTAGGCTCGTCCAAAAGCACGACGGGCGTCTGCTGTGCCTGCGCCTTGGCTATCATAACCTTTTGTCGTTCACCGTCGCTTAGCGTGTCAAAGTCACGACCGGCAAGGCTGCTGATGCCGGCATCGCGCAAGGCTTCTGCAACCACAAGGCGGTCGGCATCTGCCAACCGGCCCCAAAAGCCCGTGTAAGGCATACGTCCCATGCCCACCATTTCGCTGACGGTGATATGGCTTACGTCTGTTTTTTCGGTAAGAACCACACTTACAAGGCGCGACAAACGGGCCCTAGAAAGGGTGTCTAAACGATAGGATTGGTCACCGATAACAAGGTTCACCTCACCCGATAACGCAGGCTGAAACCCGGCAAGCGTGCGTAAAAGTGTAGTCTTTCCTAAACCATTACGTCCTATTAAGCACGTAAGGCATCCGCCTTCAAGGCGGGCCGTCAGGTCGCCGGCTACCTTTCGGTGACGATATCCTATTGTTAAATGGTTGATTTCTATACGGTTCACCGTGCAAAGATAGTGCTTTTTTGAATGAACTGCCGACGTATATGTCCGTTTTTCTCTACCTTTGCATGTAAAGATGAGTGAAGTTTCGTCCATACAAGCCCTGCAACAACAGCGCCTGTTACTGAAGATGGAGTATCAGGCCGAAAAAGAAGCGTTTCGCAAACAAACCGAAGCCATGGGTATTGGCCGTAAGATTAAACGCGGTGATGCGTGGTATCCGCTGCGCGTAGGCAAGGGATTCTATAACTCGCTAAACCAGTTTGCCATCGAGATTTTTCGCACAACCGACCAGGATACTGAACACAACTTTGAGTTCGGCAAGCCTGTCATGTTCTTCAGTCTTTCGCAGAAAGGCGCCCATAAAGCAATCAGCGCGCAGTCAAACCAGACCAAAGACAACGACAAGTCGGCGACAGGGCAAGGCGTTGACGGCAGAGAGGGAGAGGCTCGATACCTGAATTTCACGGGCACCGTGTCGTATGTTGACGGCGACCGCATGGTCATCATCGTGCCCGAAGGCCACGCTCTCGACATCCAGAGCAGCGAAACGCCCGTGGGTGTGCAGCTGTCGTTCGACGAAACCTCATATCAAACCATGTTCGATGCGCTGGCACGCGTTATCGCAGCCAAAAGCAACCGCATGGCTTACCTGCGCAATCTGTTCTACTCAACAACACCAGCCGAACGCTTTAGCTTCGAACCCATACGCTTTCCGTGGCTCAATGCCTCACAGGAAAAGGCGGTAAACGAAATTCTTCAGGCCAAAGACGTAGCCATTGTACATGGTCCGCCGGGCACGGGAAAGACGACAACGCTCGTCGAAGCCATCAACGAGACACTGATGCGTGAGAGTCAGGTGCTGGTATGTGCGCAAAGCAACATGGCCGTTGACTGGATAAGCGAGAAGCTTGTTGACCGTGGCGTGAGCGTCTTACGCATTGGCAATCCTACGCGAGTAAACGATAAAATGCTGGGCTTTACGTATGAAAGACGTTTCGAAGCCCATGCCGACTATCCGCAACTATGGGCTATCCGCAAGGCTATCCGCGAGCTTCGGCACCAGCGAAAGGGTCGCAACGAACGCTTCCATCAAAAGATGGAGCGGCTGAAATCAAAAGCTGCCCAACTTGAAATTCGTATCAACGCCGAACTTTTTGGCGAGGCACGTGTCATCGCCACGACGCTCGTAGGGTCGGCTAACCGCCTTTTGGAGGGGCGTCGCTTTGATACGGTGTTCATCGACGAGGCGGCACAGGCTCTCGAAGCAGCCTGCTGGATTCCCGTTCGCAGGGCTTCACGCGTCGTTCTCGCAGGTGATCACTGTCAGCTTCCGCCCACGGTGAAGAGCATTGCTGCCCTGAAAGGCGGACTTGGTAAAACGCTGATGGAGCGCCTTGTCGAAATCAAGCCGTCGTGTGTAACGCTGCTACAGACGCAATATAGGATGAACGAGCAGATTATGCGCTTCAGTTCCGATTACTTCTATGGAGGTAAAGTGACGACGGCGCCGCAAATCAAGTATCGTGGTATCTTAGATTACGATATCCCTATAGAGTGGGATTCACCACAGACAGCGGGTCAGACAGACGGTCCCGAGCACACGGGCGAGACCTTTGTAGGCGAGACTTACGGCCGCATTAACAAAGGCGAGGCACAGCTTACACTCGACAAGTTGCAGCAATATTTCGGTAAAATTGGCAAGCAACGCATCCTGGACGAGCACATTGACGTAGGCGTGATATCACCCTATCGGGCGCAGGTGCAATACTTAAGGCAGCTAATCCGCAAGCGCGACTTCTTCAAGTCCTTCCGAAAACTGATTAGCGTGAACACCGTTGACGGCTTTCAGGGACAGGAACGCGACATTATTCTCATTTCATTGGTACGTGATAACGAACAAGGACAGATAGGATTCCTACGCGATTTAAGACGTATGAACGTTGCCATTACACGCGCCAGAATGAAGCTTATCATCCTTGGCGATGCCTCTACACTGACAAAGCACCCCTTCTATAGGCAACTATACGAATATGTCCAGGAACTAAACGCCTAACTTTTAAAGAGAAAAATATATGGCAAACACCAATGATATGACGGTAGGTTCGCCTACAAGAGACATCCTGCGCTTCGCTATACCTCTTATATTAGGGTATATTCTACAACAGATGTACCAGATAATTGACGCCGTTATCGTAGGACGGTGGATTGGTGTAAGCGCTCTGGCTGCCGTGGGTGCATCGTCAAGTATCATGTTTTTAATCATGGGGTTCTGTAACGGAGCCTGCGCAGGCTTCGCCATTCCGATAGCACAAGCTTTCGGTGCCAAAGATTTCGGAAAGATGCGGTGCTATGTAAGCAACGCCATCAGGCTGGGCGCGGTCTTCGCCGTAGTCATAACGCTGATGAGTTGTGCACTGTGTACACATATCCTTCGCCTTGTCAATACGCCCGACGACATCTTTCAAGATGCGTGGATATTCCTTTTTCTGCAGTTCGTTGCCATACCATTTACCATGGCCTACAACCTCCTGGCAGGGTTCATACGCGCATTGGGCAACTCAGAACAACCGTTCTTTTTCCTTATTTTCTCGGCACTGGTCAATATCTTGCTTGACATTGTGCTCATTCTGATGTTGGGAATGGGCGTAGAAGGAGCCGGAATTGCCACGCTTTTATCACAGGCTTTCTCATCGGTGCTGTGCATATGGTATATCCGTAAGCACATGACTATTCTTATTCCACAAGGCGAAGAGCGCCGCTTTGACAACAAACGGATAGCCATTTTGCTCAACAACGGTGTGCCGATGGGCTTGCAATTTTCGATAACAGGCATTGGAATTATCATGCTGCAGAGCGCCAACAACGCCCTTGGAACACTTTATGTGGCGGCCTTTACGGCGGCTATGCGCATCAAATACCTTTTTACATGCGTGTTTGAAAACATAGGAGTAGCCATGGCTACATACTGCGGGCAGAACATCGGAGCCGGAAAAGCAGAGCGAATACAGCAGGGAATACGTTCGGCCGTGAAGATTATGCTGGCTTATTTCGTGCTGACCATTGCCGTTATCTATCCTTTTGCCGACGAAATGATGGCGCTTTTTGTAAACTCGGGCGAGCAGGAGGTTATCAGAAATGCGGCTTATTTCATGCGTATTGCCAACTATTTTTATCCCGCTTTGGGCCTTTTGACAATATTCCGATATAGTATTCAGGGCCTCGGATACAGCATGTTGTCAATGCTTTCGGGTGTTATGGAAATGATAGCACGCTGTGGCGTCAGCATCTGGCTTGTGCCTACGCTTGCCTTTACCGGCGTTTGTCTGGGTGATCCTACGGCTTGGGTAGCAGCTGATTTGTTCTTAATTCCTGCCTATTTCTGGCTTTACAGAAAGATAAAACGTACCAGAGAAGCCGCAACTGAAACAAAAATTTAACGCGAAGGCATAAATAAGAAAAACGCTGCACACCTTTGTTATATCGGATGTACAGCGGTTTCCTATTGGATTTTCGACAAATCCCTATTTGATATAGCGGCTAACGAAGCGCCTGATTATACGTTCATATTCGACCGGATGCTCGTAATAGCTTTGCGCATGTTCCACACCATGGAAGACAGCAAGCTCTTTAGGTGCCGGCTTCGCCTTGTAAAGCGGATATACCATGCGCGTAGGCACATAGTCGTCCTTATCTCCATGAATAAAAAGCATGGGCTTACGGCACTTCCTTACCTGCTCAAGGGGCGAGGCTTCACCAAAACTCCAGCCAAACTTCAGCTTGCAAAGGGCTGATGTGCTGTACATAATGGGGAATTCGGGCAGGCCAAATTGCACTTTCATTTGAGCAGCAAACTCGTCCCATACCGACGTGTAGCCACAGTCTTCCACAAAGCATTTAACGGCCGGTATGGTTGTTTCGCCCGCCACGCACATCGTAGTTGCCGCACCCATAGAGGTGCCATGTACCACAATTTCCGATTGTCTGGCAGAGTCGCGCCATAGCGAATCGGCAATATTTATCCATTGAAGTACGTCCAATCTGTCAAGCCAGCCCATCTGTTGAGCCTTGCCATCGCTCTTGCCACAAGCGTGAAGGTCAGGCAAAAGTACATTAAAGCCCATGTCTTGATTATATATTCGCGCAATGTTCAGATAGTCAACGGCGCAATCTCTATAGCCATGAACCACCACCGCGATGCGGTTAGAGCGATGCGGTGCCGCAATCATCAATGCGTGATGACGGTCTCCATCCTGACCCATAATGAACGTATCGCGTATAGCTCCTGCCGATTGCAGCGAGTCAACCCAGGGTTTAACGTGAGGAAAGCGGGTAAAAAGCCGCGTATATGCCTTTGTATAGTCGCGCCCCCGATTGTGTGAAGGCACAAGCGAATAGTTCATCATATACACACTGCCACCCAGAACTACAACCAAAATAAAGCCCGAAACGAGCAACATTACAGTCAAAAACTTATGCTTTATCATATATTTCGGTTTATTTTCAAACTGTTACAGCTATGCCCGCAGGCATGGTTTCAGAAACAGAATAACACTATCCTAAATATCAAACAGCCTGATTCTCTGCATCAATCTTTTCTTTTATCTCATCAAGACTGATTTTTTTCCGTCCCACTACGCGGTCAAAGCCGTGCCCATACACACCTATAACCGAGCTCTGGGCAACGAAAGCGTCGGGGTCTATCTCGTCAATGATATCGAAAATAAGGCTTGATTCGCTTTTCTTGGCTATGCAATAGATAACCTTTATATCCTTTTTCGAGTAGAAACCACTGCCATTAAGAGTCGAGCATCCCCTGTCAGCTATCTTGTTTATGGCCTGACCAATCTCCTCATAACGGTCGGAAATGATAAAAAACTGTACGCTACGGTGCAGCGAATTAACCACATAATCGACGCAATATGACACAATAAACAGCAGCACATAGCCGTAAAGCACCTTCTCCCAGTCCTTTAACACCATATAACTGGAGGTAATTATCGTAAGGTCGCAGAAAAGAATACTGTGCCCTAACGACACATCACGGTACTTTCTAACCATGGCAGCCACGACGTCAGAACCGCCGGTGCTCCCTCCTGCCGACAGCCCCAGCCCCACGCTTGTACCCAGGAACACGCCGCCTACGATGCAGGCCATAAACTTTTGGTCAGCCAGAAGATGCAGATTAGGGTCAACTACGTGCTGCAAAACCGTAGAACCCACGGTGAATACCACCACAGCATATATGGTTTTAGCACAGAACCGCCACCCTAAAACCTTCAGGGCTACGGCAAGCAACAGCGCGTTGAGCACGAAATAAGTTTCCTGAACCCGAATGCCCGTTCCCCAATAGACAATGGAAGCTATACCCAGAATGCCTCCCGTTGTGATTTGATTGGGAAGCAAAAACAGGTTCAGACCTACTGCTCCTAACAGCATACCCACGGTGATAATACCATAGTCGCATATAGACCGGTAAGCAGACTTCGTGCGATGTCCTCTCGATTCTACCATAATTGTTGTTGCAAAAGTAGGAAATAAAAACGAAAGCATACTGCCTGTTCACCAAAAATATACCACCCTTTAGCCCGTAATCTATATCTTTTTAGTAACTTTGCGCCACAGATTCCAGATTAATTATTTTATTATTACCGGCATAAATGAACATTGAAAAGGAAATAAGCTCTGCGGTTATCAGCGCCGTCAGCAAGCTCTACGGGCAGAATATTCCCGAGAATATGGTGCAGCTCCAGAAGACAAAGGCCACGTTCGAGGGCAACCTTACATTAGTAGTCTTCCCTTTCCTGAAAATTTCGCACAAGCGTCCCGAAGAAACGGCCGAAGAAATAGGCCGTGCGCTCGTTGAAAAAAGCAAGTGCATAGCTTCTTTCAACGTCGTAAAGGGATTCCTTAATCTTGTGATTGCCCGCGAGGCCTGGGTGGCATTGCTCAACGATATCAACGCAAATCCGCATTACGGTAAACTGAAAGCAACTGCCAATAGCCCGCTGGTCATGATAGAATACTCATCTCCAAACACCAACAAACCGCTGCATTTAGGGCACGTTCGCAACAATCTTCTCGGATGGTCGCTGGCTAAAATCATGGAGGCTAACGGCAACAAGGTCATCAAAACCAACATCGTCAACGACCGAGGCATCCATATTATGAAGTCGATGCTGGCGTGGATGAAGTGGGGCAACGGCTGTACGCCCGAGTCAACAGGCAAGAAGGGCGACCATCTCATAGGCGATTTCTACGTGCTCTTTGACAAGCATTATAAGGAAGAGTGTACGCAACTCAAGGCACAATACATCGCCGAGGGCATGGATGAAGACAAGGCAGAGGCAAAGGCTAAGGAAGAAGCACCCCTCATTAAGGAAGCCCACCACATGCTTGTCAAGTGGGAACAGGGCGACCCGGAGATACGAAGCCTCTGGCAAAAGATGAATAACTGGGTATATGCAGGCTTTGCCGATACATACAAGGCGCTGGGCGTTGGTTTCGATAAGATTTATTACGAGTCGGATACCTACCTCGAAGGCAAGAAGAAGGTAGAAGAAGGGCTGGCCAAAAACCTCTTTTTCAGGAAAGAAGACGGCAGTGTTTGGGCCGACCTTACGAAAGAAGGGCTCGACCAGAAGCTATTGCTTCGTGCCGACGGGACATCGGTTTACATGACGCAGGACATCGGAACTGCCGAGATGCGCTTCAACGATTTCCCCATCGACAAAATGATATACGTCGTAGGTAACGAGCAAAACTATCACTTCCAAGTGCTTTCCCTGCTCCTCGACAGGCTGGGATTCAAGTGGGGAAAGGACCTTGTCCACTTCTCATACGGTATGGTTGAACTGCCGAATGGCAAGATGAAGTCGCGCGAAGGCACCGTTGTCGACGCCGATGACCTTATAGAACAGATGATAAGCGACGCCAAACGCACCTCCGACGAGCTTGGAAAGTTCAAGGATATGAGCAACGATGAGAAGCAGGAAATTGCGCGCATCGTCGGCCTTGGTGCCCTGAAATACTTCATCTTAAAGGTTGATGCCCGCAAGAACATGCTCTTCAACCCCGCCGAAAGCATCGACTTCAACGGCAACACAGGGCCTTTTATCCAATACACCTACGCGCGGATACGCTCGATTATGCGCAATGCCGCAGCGCAAAATATACAGATTCCGGCCGAGCTTCCGGCTGACGCGCCGCTCAACGACAAGGAAATGAAGCTCATCCAAAAGATGGACGACTTCAAGATTGCGGTGCACGACGCCGGCGAAAACTACAATCCGGCAGGCATTGCCAACTATTGTTA
This sequence comes from Prevotella sp., assembly GCA_013333935.1. GTDB lineage: Bacteria > Bacteroidota > Bacteroidia > Bacteroidales > Bacteroidaceae > Prevotella. The sequence continues at coordinate 11,570 of JABCNV010000023.1, forward strand.
CGAGCTGACAAAGGACTTTAACCAGTTCTATCACGATTACAGCATACTGAGTGCCGACACTGAAGCCGAGAAACTTACGCGCATTGTCCTTGCCGCCAACGTGGCTAAGACCATCAAAAACGGCATGGAACTGCTCGGCATTGAGGTGCCCGAGCGCATGTAACAGCCTCTTGAAAGATGAAGACTGCGCCTGTAAATCCGCCCGATTACCGCCACGATACCGTGCTTCCACTTCCTAAAGAGGTGAAGGCAGGCGCATGGGCCGTTGACGCCGCCTGCAGCGGGAATCCGGGACCCATGGAGTATCAGGCCATCGATCTGGCTACGGGCGCCCGCGTTTTCCATTTCGGCCCCCTGCACGGAACCAATAACATCGGCGAGTTTCTGGCCATCGTTCACGCCCTCGCCCTCATGGAGAAGCAGGGAATAAGGGACAAAACCATCTACTCCGACTCGTACAACGCCATTCTGTGGGTCAGAAACCGCAAATGCAAGACCAAGCTTGAGCGCAACGAAAAGACGGAACCGCTGTACCAAATCATCGCCCGCGCCGAACAATGGCTCCGCACACACACTGTCCGCACGCCCATCATCAAATGGGAAACCGCAAAATGGGGCGAGATTCCGGCCGATTTCGGCCGCAAGCAACGCCCGCAGAAAAAGATATAAAACCTTATCCTTTAAACAACCTAAACACGCCGTGCCTCCTCCTGACGGGGAGGCGCGGCCTTTTTTATATCCTGTATGCTGTATGTCAAGTGTTTGGAAACACGACCGGTGAGACCTTTCCACAGTGCCCCCAGCACCCAGCTCCACCGGCAATACACCATCCTCAAACATCGTTGTGCACGCACAGGCTCGCACGTTACCTTTGTGTGTTCATCGTGCGGCGACCGTCATACGCGTGTACGGCGGCTGTGGCGAAACCCGTACGACGGCCGTGACACGCGTGTGCGGCGGCCGCCGTAAGGTGAACATTCAAAAAAAATGGGGACGGCAACCGGCAGGAATAATCATAAAATATAGAAAGGAAAAGGCTGACTTTAAGCAAAAATTGGGACGGCAGTCAGCAGGAAAGGAAGCCGGAAAACTGAAAAATGACGCCCCCGGCCGGTAATTTTTAAACCCGACGGCCATGCGAATATCAGAATTATTCATTATATTTGCCACAGAAACCTAAAGATTAACGGCTTATGATGCAGCAACTGATAGACACGCTTCACACCCGGCAATGCTCTCTCGTCATTCTGCATGAGGGACAGATAAGAACCTTTGACGGCCACGGCGTGCGCCGCCTGTACAATATTCTTAACGACGAACCCGAGCTGTTATACGACTCGAAAATGGCCGTGAAGGCTGTAGGGCAGTCGGCTGCACGCATGATGGTGGACGGCGGTGTGACCGAAGTATGGGCCGACGTGCTTTCAGAGCAGGCCTGCAATACGCTGAAAGATGCCCGGATTGTGGTAAAATATAAAAGGAAGGTAGACCACGCTACCTTCCTTGACTTATGGCGCAAGCTTGGCGAAACAGCCTTATAGCAGCTGCATGCAAGCCCTGAGGCCGCGCGTTATGACGCTTTCAGGCCCATTCGGGCTTCGACGACGTTCACCACATAGTCGCCAAGCTTCTCGCATTCCTGTATGATATCCATGTACATCGTGCCGCTGGCATAGTCGTATTCATGGTTATTGATATCATTCAGATTCTGTGTACGCAACTGGTTGCGGAAGTTATTGATTTCGTTTTCTATATTGAATGACTGCGTGGCATCGAGCGTTTCCTTGTGCCCGCGCATCAGCAGGTTCATCTGTGTAAGGGCTTCGTTGGTGAGGCTAAACATCTGGTAGATGCGGTCGTACTGCGCTTCGGTGAAATCTTCCTTACTGTTGAACTTGCGGTTGATGGTGCGCCCCATGTTGTTGCACGCATCGCCGATGCTCTCAATCTCGGATATTTCGCGGAGCATGGCACGTATCTTGCCCTTCGATTCATCGCTGAGGTGCGAGTCGCTCACCTGATCAAGGTAGCGCGCTATTTCTATTTCCATGTTGTCGGATATGTCTTCGTACTTCTGTATACGGGCATAGATTTTCTCGAATTTTTCCTTTTCGCGTTCCCCCAACAGCTCGCGAACCATGCCGAACATACGTTGAATGCGCTCGGCAAAGCACTGAATTTCCTTCTGTGCTTCAAGCAACGAGAGCTCCGGAGTCTTCATGATGCCGGCTTGTATGAAGCGCAGACGGAAATCATCTTCGTCTTTGTTGGGCTTAGGCTTGATGATAAAGCTGACGACACGCTCGAAATACTTGATGAACCACACCAGCACAAGGGTGTTTGTTACATTGAACGTGGTATGGAAGGCTGCAAGCACGAAGCTCAGTTTGGCAGCATTGGCGAGGAAATGGGGGTTGGATTTCGTCATCGTGACGTCGTAACCCACCCAGCTGCAAATCATATCAATGAACGGATGGAACACGCAAAGCACCCATATCACGCCGAAGACATTGAACAACATGTGCGCAAGGGCAGCACGGCGGGCCTGTGTGTTGGCCGTCATGGCTACGATATTTGAAGTAACGGTGGTACCAATGTTCTCACCCATTACGAGGGCAATGCCCTGATATATGGGCAGCACGCCGCTTGAACACAGCACCATGGTGATAGCCATTATGGCGGCAGAGCTCTGCACGCACATTGTCATCACGCTGCCGATCAGCAGGAAAGTGACGGTGGTCAGGAAACTGTCGGCGGCAAAACTCTCAAAAAAGTTGATGATACTCTGGTTTTCTGCCAGGTCCATATCGATGCCCGTCTGCCGCAATGTGGCCAGCGCGAGGAGCAGAAAAGCCACACCGAAGAGGAAGTCGCCGATGAGACGACGTTTCTTTGAATAAACAAGGGCGATGCCGATAAAGAACATCACCCAGGCAAAATCACCAATGTTGAAAGAGAATCCGGCCGACATGATCCAGGCTGTAAGCGTGGTTCCGATATTGGCTCCCATGATAACCGAGATAGCCTGCGCCAGCGTCAGCAGACCGGCATTGACAAACGATACCGTCATCACGGTGGTAGCCGTAGAACTTTGTACAGCGGAAGTTACAAACATACCGGTTAAAATACCGGTGAAGCGGTTGGTTGTCATGGCTCCCAACACGTGACGGAGCTGGGGTCCGGCGAGTTTCTGAAGGCTGTCGCTCATTGTCTTCATACCGAACATCAAAAGAGCGAGGGCACCTGTCAGCTTAAAAATTACCCAAATCGACATAAATTAATATATTTGTAATATCATAATCTTGGAAGGATAGAAAAGTTTTTCTATCTTTGGTCTTGGGTTCTTGTAATCCCGAAAAAATCAAGACAATATGTAATTAGCATGAAACAAGAAATACGAATACGCTGCAAAAATAATAAAAAAAGTATATATGCCGCCATCGGAAGCACACTTTCTGACGTTTTCAGGCAGTTAAACTTCAAGATGTCATACGGTCCGATATGCGCCAAAGTTAATAATAAGGTGGAAGGTATGCACTTCAGGCTGTACCATAATAAGGATGTTGAGTTTCTCGACATGACGTCGGGGTCGGGCTCGCGCAACTATACCCGCACGCTTTTCTTCATTCTCTGCAAGGCCGTTCACGACTTATATCCACGTTCAAGCGTAGTAATTGACATACCTGTAAGTAATGGCTATTACGTTGACCTGAGCATAGGGCACGACGTGAACCTTGATGACGTAACGCGTATTCGCCACCGCATGCAGGAGATTATTGATGCCCGCATGCCCATTACGCGCCACGAAGTGCCTACAGAAGATGCTATCCGTATGTTCGATAAGAAAGGCGACGAGGCCAAGGCCAGGCTTTTAAGGAGCGCAGGCTCGCTGTATACCACCTACTATCAGATTGACGACTACGTGGATTACTACTACGGGTCACTGCTTACCAATACATCGCAGATATACCTTTTCGGGCTGGAAAGATACTTTGATGGGTTGCTTTTGCGCATCCCTGACCTGAAAAACCCGGGCGTTCTGCCCGAAATGACGAGACAAGACAAGATGTTCAGCATCTTCAAAGAGCACCACCATTGGCAGAATATCGTAGGCGTGAGGACAGTTGGCGACTTTAATGAGATTGTGGGAGCGGGCAGATCGACCGACCTTATCAACGTTTCAGAGGCACTTCAGGAGAAGAAAATATCGCAGATAGCTGATGAAATTGCCGGTAGGAAAGGTATAAAGCTGGTGCTTCTTGCCGGTCCGTCGTCGTCGGGAAAGACCACAACGTGCAAACGTCTTTCCATACAGCTTGTGGCAAACGGACTGAAACCCTTGCAGATTTCGCTTGACGACTACTTCGTTAACCGCGACCAGACACCGCATGATGAGAACGGAGAATACGACTATGAAAGCATTTATGCCCTCAACCTGAAGCTTATCAACGAACAATTCAATGCTCTTTTCCGTGGCGAAGAGGTTGAATTGCCCAAGTATGACTTCCAGACGGGTGTCAGCCGGCCCAGTGGAAAGAAGCTGAAAATGCAGGAAAACAACGTGCTTGTGGTTGAAGGCATACACGCACTTAACCCGGAACTGACGGCCCATATTCCGGAAAAACAGAAGTTTCGCGTTTATGTTTCGGCGCTTACCACTATATTATTAGACGACCATAACTACATACCGACAACGGATAACCGACTGTTACGCCGTATTATTCGCGACTACAAGTATCGTGGTGTCGACGCACGCGAGAGCATCCGTCGATGGCCTTCGGTGCGCTCGGGGGAAAACAAGTGGATTTTCCCCTTTCAGGAAAATGCCGACGCTGTGTTTAACAGTGCCATGCTTTTCGAGCTGGCCGTTATCAAACAACAGGCAGAACCGCTACTCGAACAAGTGCCGGAGAACTGTGAAGAGTATTCAGAAGCTTATCGGTTAAGAAAGTTTCTGAAATACATTCGGCCTATCCCCAACAAGGATATTCCGCCAACAAGTTTGCTTCGTGAGTTTCTGGGCGGAAGCTCGTTCCGCTACTAAATTATATAAAGGTACAGGAAAGGAAAAAGAGTATATTTGTAATAAAAGCAGAAGGAGACGACAGCGAATGTCGTCTCCTTTAAATTATAAGATAAAAAAGGCCGAAAAGCTTTGCTTAGTCAGAAAGTAACATTATCTTTGCCCGTTGAAACAATCATTATATTAAAATCTAATAGAACGTTATGTCTGAGGAAATTGAAGTCAAAGAATTGGAAGATGTCGTGGTCCGCTTTTCGGGCGACTCCGGCGATGGCATGCAACTTGCCGGTAACATATTCTCTACAGTCTCGGCCACTGTGGGCAACGGCATCTCTACTTTCCCCGATTATCCCGCTGATATTCGGGCTCCACAAGGCTCGTTGACGGGAGTTTCAGGTTTCCAGGTGCACGTAGGCGAAGGCAAAGTATATACGCCAGGTGACAAGTGTGACGTGCTTGTCGCAATGAATGCAGCAGCTTTAAAAACACAATTTAAATATGCGAAGCCACAGGCTACCATCATTATTGATACAGATTCCTTTGGTCCGAAAGATCTCGAAAAGGCGAATTTTACCAGCGATGACTACCTGCGAGAAATGGGAATTGACCCTGATCGCGTGGTGGCATGTCCGATAACCAAAATGGTTAAGGAAGCCGCAGTGCAGATGGCTAAGGAGAAAGACGAGGAGCCGCTGCCCATGAAGAGCATCCTGAAAAGCCGAAATATGTTTGCCTTAGGTTTGGTTTGCTGGCTCTTTAACCGCGACAGAGAGCTCGTTGCACAGTTTTTGAACGAGAAGTTTGCCAAAAAGCCTGACATCGCACAATGGAACATACGCGTGGTTAATGCCGGATTCGACTATGGTGCCAATACACATGCCTCGGTTCCTGCGACCTATCGCATTGAAACCAAGCACAAGCAACCTGGCCGATACATGGATATTACCGGAAACAAGGCTACGGCATACGGTCTTATCGCCGCTGCCGAGCGCGCCGGATTAAAGTTATACCTCGGCTCCTATCCTATTACACCTGCTACCGATATCTTGCACGAACTGTCGAAACATAAAAGTCTTGGTGTCATTACTGTGCAAGCAGAGGATGAGATTGCGGCCTGCGCCAGTGCCATTGGAGCGGCTTTTGCCGGTGCCCTGGCATGCACTTCTACCTCCGGTCCCGGCATTTGTCTGAAGAGTGAAGCCTTAAATCTGGCTGTGATTGATGAGTTACCACTTGTCGTTATTGACGTACAGCGCGGCGGTCCATCAACAGGAATGCCTACCAAAAGCGAACAAACCGACCTTCTGCAGGTGCTTTACGGACGCAATGGAGAGAGCCCAATGCCTGTCATTGCGGCCACAAGTCCTACCGATTGTTTCGATGCCGCCTTTATGGCAGCCAAGATTGCTCTCGAACATCTTACGCCGGTGGTACTCCTTACCGACGCATTCATCGCCAATGGCTCATCAGCATGGCTGCTTCCGGAGATAGAAAAGCTGCCCGAAATACATCCTCATTACGCTCCCCAGGAGATGAAATACAAGTACACTCCTTACCAACGCGACGCGAAAACACGTGTGCGTTATTGGGCCATTCCGGGGCAGGAAGGGTACGCTCATATCCTTGGTGGACTGGAAAAAGACGGTCAGACGGGTGCCATTTCGACAGAACCAGAAAACCATGACCGCATGGACCATCTGCGATATGAAAAGGTTTCACACATCAATGTGCCGGATCTTGAAATAGAAGGCGACAAGGACGACGCCGAATTGCTCATTGTAGGCTTCGGCTCTACATACGGACACCTGCGCGCTGCCATGAAAGGCCTGCGCCGTAAAGGCTACAAAGTGGCAATGGCCCAGCTGAAATACATCAATCCGTTGCCCAAGAATACTGCGCATGTGCTGCGTAAATATAAAAAGGTGGTGGTGGCAGAGCAGAACCTTGGCCAGCTTGCCGCCCTGCTTCGCATAAGGATTAACGACTTCGCTCCGTACCAATATAATCAAGTTAAAGGCCAACCTTTCGTTGTCAGTGAGCTGATGAAGAACTTCGAAAAGCTTATTCTTAGTCATGAAGACAACGCGGGCGAGACGTTTGACTGTCGAGTTCTGTAACCGAATCCTAAAAAACAACAACAATGGAATATACTGCAAACGATTATAAAAAAGGACAACCGCGTTGGTGTCCTGGTTGCGGCGACCACTCTTTTTTGGCCAGTTTACAGAAGGCAATGGCCGAATTAGGCGTACCGCCCTACGAAACGGCCGTGATATCAGGCATTGGATGTTCAAGCCGTCTGCCCTACTATGTCAACACTTACGCCATGCAGACCATCCATGGACGCGCAGCAGCCATCGCGACGGGGGCGAAAGTAGTGAACCCCAGGCTCACAATCTGGCAGGTTTCAGGCGACGGAGACGGCCTCGCCATAGGCGGAAACCACTTCATTCATGCCATGAGGCGCAACATTGACCTGAATATGATTCTGCTGAACAATCGTATTTACGGATTAACGAAAGGCCAATACTCGCCCACTTCTCCCAGAGGCTTCGTATCAAAATCAAGTCCTTATGGAACCGTTGAGGACCCATTCCGTCCCGCCGAGCTCTGTTTCGGTGCGCGCGGCAACTTTTTTGCCCGCTCGGTTGCGACAGATTCGCCGCGCACTGTCGAAATTCTGAAAGCCGCCTACCATCATAAAGGTGCATCGGTTTGCGAAATTTTACAGAACTGCGTCATCTTCAACAACGGAGCCTATGATGCTGTTTACACACGCGAGGGCCGCAAAAAGAACACCATTTACGTTGAAGACGGCAAACCTCTTGTCTTTGGAGAGAACAGCCAATACGGCTTAGTGCAGGAGGGGTTCGGGCTGAAGGTCGTCGAAATAGGCAAGGACGGCTATACCTTAGAAGACGTTTTGATACACGACAGCCACAATCCCGACAACACTTTGCAACTGAAACTCGCCATGATGAGCAACGAAAATGGATTCCCCGTGGCCCTTGGCGTCATACGAGATGTACAGGCTCCCACCTACGATGCG
>JABCNV010000057.1 GCA_013333935.1 Prevotella sp.
CGCTTCTTGTACTACTTCTCTGTTTATGAAATCCTATCAAAGAACGCTGTTCTCTACGGGGCAAAAGGCTCTGACCGAGCCACCCCGGCAATCACAAAGGCTATCATGTAAGTGATGAGTTTCCTGAATTGCGGACGCAAAGGTACAGACTTTTACGCAATCACGCAAACTTTTTGCGGGAAAAATTAAAAGAAATATTCAAAATATTGTGAAAGCAGAAGAAAGGAAGGAAAAAACGAATATTACACCTTAATATATTATACACGACATGAACGATCGACAAAATGGTATGACAAGGAAGATGATTACGCACCTGTCTCAAGCCGGAAATGCCAATATGTTTTTGTAAGATACCTATAATGACGTATCTCCTGCAGCCCGGAGCCGAGCCCTTTCGCCCGTATCCCCGACATGTCTAAAGCGACAGGGGAAAACATGTTCTACGCACAAGCCCTACTTTCCCGCAGAAACCTAATTGTCCATCAACCTGTTTCTCACGACAAACTACCCGTTCACAATTGCCATCAAGAGGAGAATGTACCAACGTTTCAGGCCTACCGTCTGAATATATGAGAAAGGAATCGCCTCATAATAGTCGCTACGGTACATCTCTGTACGCACAACCCGCCCTGCAATGAGAGCCCCAACCCGTTCTGGTTCAGCCTTCGTGTCATACCGGCCATACGCTTCTACCAATTCCTCTTTTGCCATAACAGCTTATAAGCCAGCTAAAAAGCAATGCTCATTTCCACCCGTTGGCCTTGTATTTAGGATTAACCGAAAACTCTGCAGCACCCATATCAAGGTCTCCACAGTCCGGAATACGTTCCAAACCCCATCCGCAAGGCTTTACGTGATGCGTGCGATAGCTTGTCCATGTGCCCGAATAGAGATTGTTACAATAGCCATCACTATAGCTGTCGATATCGTCGACATGCAACGTGCCGTCCGTTCCCGTGTACCAAAAGAACAAGGCATACCCCCGAAAAACACCGCTGCCCCGTGCCGTCCGTTCCTCTTTCAGCTCAAACCGAGCCACACAACATCCGCGCTTGTCGAACTTACCTTTCATCTCGTCGTCCACACCGTACCCCGGATTCGTAAACACACGTGTATCAATTATTTTCAAAATACCGTCAAACGGGCATGTTATATTGCGCACTTTAGAGCTGCCACTGATAGAATATTGCGCGTCGGTTACCTTGCGAACCCTCCGGAACCGAATATCCATCTTATAATAATTCCTGCCGATATAACCGATAAAATCGGGTACATTATAGCTGATGACCAAAGAAAAATCCCTGTTTGTCGGCACTGTTACCGAGCCTTTTGTCATGGCCTGCACCCATTCGGGGACGCGAGGAGCCGCTTTCTTCGCCTGAAATGCGACAGAAAGAAACGCTGCCAGCAACAATAAAACATACCTTTTCATACAGAATAAACTTAGATTTGCAGGCTGAAACCCGCATGCTACCTTGCAAATATATCACTTTCTGCGGAACAATGAACAAAACCGACAGGAAAAACAAGGATAAAATAAGGATATTTTCGCACAGCACAAAGTGCGTTAACATCAGAATATTACATCACGCTCTCATCCCTGCCCCGTTCCATAAAGCGCTGTTTTATAGTTTATAAACCTTGAAATTTTGCCTAAAAAATCAGAAATAACTACTTTTGCGGCCGGGCAATCCTATTGTATTCCATTTCAAATTCCTCTGACAGATGTACAACACGATTCTGAAATTAAGATACAGAATGATTGTAAACTTCGTTCATGAAGCAGGCATTCTGCCCAGCATCCTTGTCTTTCTGCTTGCCATCGGCCTTCTGTACATCGTCACCAAACTTCCTGACGGCTGCCTCGCTATAACTGCAGCATGTATGCTTTTCAGCATCCACCTGTCACGAGACGATGCTGAAATGCTCCGCATTCTTTCGCCACGCTTGCCGAAACATGTGCTGATTGTAGACTACTATCTGGCTATGCTGCCTTTCGCAACAGCGTCATTATGCACCGGTTCTGTAAAAAACGTTTCCTGCTGCCTGCTCCTACCCGCATGCCTCGCACTTGTTCCTCCCATACACGCCGACTGGAAAATACCCACCCACCCCCTTGATTCGGCGGGGAAGTATATTCTATTCGGGAAATTTCAGAATGCTTTTTATTCCGTACCTGCTGCTATGTTCCGGTGCTGCAACGGGATTTTTGTACAACAACACCAACCTGCTGATTGTCTGTACACTGGCTTTTGTGTTTCTGCTCAGCAACTTACAGTTCCGGAACTTATACCTGCCCCACCTCTTTTATTATAGCAATTTCAGAACGCTGATGAGCTTGAACCTCGGCTTTTCTTTCATCAATACCGCCGTTCTGCTTGCTCCATTCGGCCTATTCTACCTTGCATCGTGCCGCACGTTGCACGGCGTCGTCGGCATATTTGCCTGCTGGGGAGCGTGCAGTCTTTTCCTGATGCAGACCTATTTGCTCCGATTCACGGCCAGAACACTGTCACCGCTACACCTCTTTATATTATGGGCACTGTTCGTTGTTTGCTGCAGCGCCATATTAGTTCCCTACATTGCCGCCCTCCAGATGCTGATCATTGCTGTCCTCGCCTTCACAGCCAGGGAACGAATCAAGAATATTATCCAATGAATGGTATGCAAATCTCAAACCTTACAAAGCGATATGGCAGCCGGATTGTGCTGTCAGATATCAGTCTTCACCTCGCGAAAGGCCAGATTTATGGCATCATGGGAGAGAACGGTGCCGGAAAAAGCACGCTGTTCAGATGCGTAAGCGGGTTGGAAAAACATGAAGGAACAGTCAGACTCGACGACGGAACGCGCGTGGGATACCTGAACGACATACCCTACTTCTACCCTCTGGTGACCGCAAAAAAGTTCATGGAATTCAGCCTGAAAGCCCGAAACGAAGCGATAAACGAAGCCGAAATAAACGGGCTGAACCGCAAATTCCGCCTCCCCCTGCAACAATATCCCAGCCGGTATTCGATGGGAATGAAGAAACGGCTGATGCTCTTCATCCTGATGTTGCAGCACAACGACATCTATATTCTGGACGAACCGTTCAACGGCCTTGACCTCGAAGGCTGCATACTGCTCAGGAAATGGCTGAATGACATGCGCGGACGGGGCAAGCTCTTCATCGTTTCGTCGCATATTATCTCTGCTCTCACTGACATCTGCAACGAAATTTTCTATATCCATCAAGGCAGAATAGCCGGCAGCTTTAAAGACAAAAACGCCGCCGAGATAGAGACAGAAATCGGGAAATTTATCATGAACGACAACTCTGCAGGCCTCTGAACTGCAGCCTACGGGCAAGCTGCTCCGCCTCTTTACACCGTTGTGTCCATAGCACGGCGGCCGTCGCACGCGCGTATGACGGCTGCCGTACGGGTTTTCAGTCGGCCGCCATACGCACGTGCGGCGGCCGCCGTCAACAAACCAAACAGAAACAAAGGACGGAAAACAAGGGCAGGAAAGCACGACGGATACACAAACAAAAAGCGGACAACATCCTTTTAAGATATTGTCCGCACGCAAGTCGGGGCGACAGGATTCGAACCTGCGACCACCTGGTCCCAAACCAGGAGCGCTACCGGGCTGCGCTACACCCCGCTGCAAAACATCAGGAACAACTGCTGAAAACGCAAGGCCTTCCGTCGTTTGCGGGTGCAAAGGTATATATATTCCCTATGACGGCCAAAACTTTTATATAGTTTTTGGGGCCTTTAGCCTTAATTTTAACTTTTCGAGAAAAAAGTCGTCATCTTCCTGTCATGCCTTAATTGTTTTTGCTATTTTTGCAGCAGAATTTATTACACTGATTAATTTTTCTATCATTTTTTAAAGCCGTATGAAAAAGAAACTTCTTCTGACCCTGCTCGCCTCGGCCATAGTGGCAACAGCCGGTGCAGAAAACAACTGGCCCTCGTGGATCAACAACTTCAAGGTGTCGGGCTACGTCATGACGCAATACCAGTATAATGGTCAGGAAAACGCCAAATCGAACAGTTTCAATATCCGTATGGGGCGCCTCATCATCGACGCCGCTCCCCTGAAAGACTGGGTGGCAAGGGTTCAGTTTCAGTATAACGGCAACACCTCTAACCTCGGCAGCTCGTTCCGAATGGTGGATGCTTACGCCGAGTGGCAAAAGTACGAATTCATGCGTGTCAGGGTAGGACAGTTTAAAAGAGCCTTTACTCTGGAGAACCCTATGAACCCCATCAATCAGGGTTTCATGAGTTTCGGACAGAATATCAACAAGCTGGCCGGCTTCGTTGACCGCGACGGGGCACACTCGAGCAACGGCCGCGATATAGGTATACAGCTGCAGGGCGACTTCCTGAAGAGCTCGGGAGGACGCAATCTAATGCACTATCAGATAGCCGTATATAACGGTCAGGGCATCAACACGAAAGACGTCGACCACCAGAAGGACGTTGTCGGCGGACTTTGGCTAATGCCTGTGAAGGGCATGCGCCTCGGCGTGTTCGGCTCTGAAGGCTCATACGCCCGCAAAGACCCGCATACGGGCGTCGTGAAACTTCCGCAACACCGTTACGCTGTTTCCGGCGAGTATGCGGCTGATGACTGGACTTTCCGCTCGGAATACATACACTCTACGGGGCTGGCTTTCAGCAAGACCTATCAAAAAAGCGAGGACTTAAAAGATGCTACCATCAACACGGCCCTCGGCAACAAGGCCGACGGCGTGTATGCACTGGTCATTGCCCCCGTCATCAAGCAGAAAATGCACATCAAGGCGCGCTACGACACCTACCGCGAATCGGCTGCATGGCGCACGGCAAGGACACAATATGAAATAGGTGCCGACTATATATTCGGCAAAAACCTGCAGATAAATGTTGAGTGGGCGCTTGTAAACGACAAGAGTCTCGCCAACAGAGCCACGGGCAGCAAGCACAATTACAGCATCTTAGACGCAGAACTCGACTTCAGATTTTAAAAGCTTATGACCGAGAACCATCATAACAATACGCACCATACTTCGCCAAGGCATCATCATCACCACCATCATATAGACGATGCAGAACGTTTTAAGCAGCACCAGCTTCGCGCACACCACCGCAAAAAGGTTTTCAGCAAGGTGCTTTTCTGGACGCTGTGCGTCATAGCCGTGATGGTATTATGTGCCGTTTACTGGCTTTATACCCACGAATAACGACCGTGAGTGTGCATTAAGGCAGGCTCGGGGAAGAGATTATCAATTGATAATCAGATGAAAACGTGATGCGCATAACCTTGTTTTCCATCAGCTTTCGGCGTGAAAGAGCAAGTGCAACGTGGCCCATGGTTGAGCGGAGATTGAGTTCTACGCAGGGATGAAGCAGCAGCTCGCCCTTAAACCGCACGGCCATCATGTCTATTCCCAGGGGTCCCTCGTAGCAATTGCGAAGCCGAGATGAGAGCAAGGTCTCGGCCTGATGCGCCACTTCGTGCAGCAAGTCAGGCCTGACGTAGCGGCCTGCACGGGACAAAAGCGCAGTCTCGCTGCCCAGCA
>JABCNV010000019.1 GCA_013333935.1 Prevotella sp.
ATAAACGAATAATCGCCGTAACTCGTTGAAGTTACGGCGATTATCTGATTTAATCATTTTTTGTTTTTCTCTTGTTCAGAGTACGTAAAGTGGAGCTGGTGGGATTCGAACCCACGTCCAAACAGCGAAACCATACGCTTTCTACACGTTTATTCCGGTCTTTGGTTTTCGTGACGCAGCAAGACCCGGACCACCAACTACGCCCTTATCCTCTTAATCTCGCTTCCGCAACGAGGCTTACGAAAGCCATTCCCGATTGTCCTGCACCGCTGATTCCTCAGATTCGGAAAAACATCCTCGGAGCGATGTCTCGTCGCATTACCTTGTAACGCGATAAAGCCAGTAACTTACTGTACTTCAGTTAGGCAGCGAGAGCGTAATTGTTTTCGCCAATTAAATTTTCGATCGCTTTGTTTAAGGAGCAAGCCAACGAGGCTCCGCGTGCTTACGTACCATCTCATCTGCTGTCAAATCCAGTCAACCCCAATGCGATGTACAATTGCATGAGCCGGTTCCGTCAAGCCGGAGGGGAACCCTGAAGCATGTATCCTGCAGGCCCTGCCACCACCCTTTCAGGCCGGTTCACGCTGCAAATATATATCTTTTCGGCGTAAAAAGGCATCTTTACTATATATTTTTTGTCATCATCAGGCCGTATTCGCCCGTTTTAGCGTGAGTTTTTCGCATTGAAAGCTTGCAAAAACCCACGCAAATAATGCCGGCACGACAAATTCTTATTATTTTTTTCATCAAGAAGCCTAAACTGTAAGGCGTTACGCTTTTTTTATGTACTTTTGCAAAACATACAATATTTTCGATAAAACGAGGGTTAATACTATTAGGAAAAACATTCTCTTAAGAGAATATATAAAACATAGATAATGAAAAGACTCATTGTTTTCGTCATGTTCCTCAGCCTGATTTCGACGGGAATCATGGCCCAGTCGTCAATGACTGATTCGCAAGTTGCCGATTTTGTGCAAAAGGAGGCGGCCAAGGGTACGTCGCAGTCGCAAATCGTCACGCGGCTTATGCAGAACGGTGTAGACATATCACAGATAAGGCGTGTGAGGAAAATGTATGACCGACAGAAGCAAAACCTGGGACTGGGCAGTGCCGAACAGGTGGACCGAGTAGCCTCACGTCTCAGAACCAACAACGGGAAGAAGACCGAGGAAGAGGCTGAAGCCGACAAAAAGACAACGGCAGCGATGAACCGCAAGCGTGCGGCGACCACCTCACAACGCGTGCAGGGCAACACGACGTGGGAAAAAGAATATGACGAAAACGACCAGGACTTCATCCAAATGCAGAACGAATTGTCGCCACTGACAAAGCAAAAGGAGGAGAAGGACGACGAGAAGAAAGAGGACAAAGGACGGAAAGTGTTCGGCCGTGACATCTTCAACAACAAGGATCTCACCTTTGAGCCCGCCATGAACATAGCTACACCGCAGAACTATGTGCTGGGGCCCGGAGACGCTGTTTCGGTAGACGTTTACGGTGCATCGCAGAAAACCTTCGACTGTACGGTGTCGCCTGACGGGCAGATAGTCATTGAAGGCTTCGGTCCCATACAGGTTGGCGGGCTCTCTGTGGCCGCAGCGAAAGCCCGTATACGCAGCACGCTCGGCAGCCGGTACAGCAGCAGCCGTATCAGTCTGTCGTTAGGACAGACCCGTACAATCTCCGTCAACGTAATGGGAGAGGTAAAAGTGCCGGGCACTTACACCCTGTCGGCGTTCTCTACCGTATTTCATGCCCTGTACATGGCCGGTGGAACGAACGACCTCGGGACACTGCGAAACATCAAGATATACCGCAGGAACCACCTCATCAGCGTGTGCGACATCTACGATTATATCCTGAACGGCAAGATGACAGGGAACGTAAGGCTGAACGACGGCGACGTAATTACCGTGGGACCATACGATTGTCTGGTGAACATCGCGGGCAAGGTGAAGCGCCCCATGTACTACGAAATGAAGAAAAACGAGAGCGTAGGCACCCTCTTGAAATATGCCGGAGGCTTCACCGGTGACGCCTATACAAAGGCTGTTCGCGTAAACCGCAAGACGGGACGCGAATATGCGGTGTTCAACGTTGAGGAATTCGACATGAGCAGCTTTCATGTGGCCGACGGCGATAGCGTCAGCGTCGACTCCATTCTGCCCCGCTACCACAACACGGTAGAGATAAAAGGCGCCGTCTTCCGCCCCGGGATGTATCAGCTGGGCGACGGTATCAACAGTGTCCGCACCCTTATTCAGCACGCCGAAGGCCTCACCGAGGACGCCTTTACCAACCGTGCCGTCATGCATCGCATGAAGGACGACCGCACGCTGAAGGTTATTCCGGTAGACGTCAAGGGCATCATGAACGGCGATGCAGCCGATATTCCTTTGAAAGAAAACGACGTGCTCTTCATCCCTACCAGGCAGACAGCCATGACAGAACGCACCATAACGATACAAGGCGAGGTGCAATACCCCGGAATTTACAAATATGCTGACAATGAGACTCTGGAAGACTTTGTGCTGCAGGCCGGAGGCTTGAAAGAGACTGCATCGACTGTAAAGGTTGACGTTTCGCGCCGTGTGGTTACCCCCCATGCCCTGACCACCGACAGTATCATTGCACGGAACTACACCTTTGCACTGAAAGACGGATTCGTCATTGACGGCGAGCAAGGCTTCGTACTGCAGCCCTTCGACCAGGTTTACGTGCGCAAGAACCCCTCCTATTCGGTTCAGCAGAATGTAACCATAGAGGGAGAGGCACAGTTCCCTGGCACATACACGCTAAGTAAGCGCAACGCCCGCCTCACCGACCTGCTGAAAGCCGCAGGCGGTATTACAGACATAGCCTACATCAAGGGCGCACGTCTTGAACGACAAGCCAACGCCGACGAGAAGGCCCGCATGGAAGCGGCCTACAAAATGCAGCAGGAGCAGTTGCAGCAACAGCTTCTTCAGCTTGCCGCAAGCTCGCAGAACAGCAATATCATGCAAATAGGGTCAGAGGCAAAAAAGAGTCAGCTTGAGAAATTTCAGGTGCCCAACAGTTATCCTGTAGGCATTGAGCTTGACAAAGCCATAAGTAATCCACAGAGCGATGCGAACATTGTTCTGCGCGCCGGCGACCGTCTTATCCTGCCGCGCTATACGGCAACCGTGAAGATTAACGGCGCCGTGATGTATCCGAACGTCGTTTCGTTCCAGAAAGGCAAGGGTGCACACTATTATATCAACGCAGCCGGAGGATACGCCCAGAACGCCCGCAAGAGCGGTGCATACATTATTTATATGAACGGTATGGTGGCAAAGGCAAAGTCGGGCGCCAAAGTGGAGCCGGGGTGTGAGATAGTAGTGCCGAGCAAGATTACGCGCAAGATGTCGATTGCCGAAACCATGAGCCTCGGAACAGGCATGGCCAGCATTGCCGCCATGATAGCAACGATAGCCAATGTGACAAAATAAGCTCTGATGATGAGGGTATCTGTCAGACATATTCTCCTTTTAGCGGCTGTTGCCTTACCGATAAACGGTACTGCTTCAAGCTTTCTCTTTCGTAACGGTATGTCAGATTACTCCATCGTTGTGGCGCATTCTGCCTCTGTTTCTGAAAAGACGGCCGCCGGGGAGTTGCAACGGTATATTCGCCAAATCAGTGGCATTTCCCTTCCCCTGACATCGAATTTGTCAAAGGAGGGGAAACATATCATTGTAGGATATAACGATATCATCCGGCAACGCACGGGCGAACCGAAGCCCGCCGCCGATGACGAGACATTTACCTACCGTACATCAGGAGCCGACATTCTTATCTACGGTGGAGCTGAACGCGGGACCATGTACGGGGTCTTCTCCTTTCTGGAAGAGCTGTTGGGGGTAAAATGGCTCACCAAAGACTGCACGGTTGTTCCCAGACGAAAAAGTTTTATCGCGCCGGATACCAGTGTCACAGAAAGGCCTGCCGTCAGATACCGGTTTGATGAATTCAAGAACTTTTGCTCTGATACTGCCTTATATGCACACAACAAGATGAACATGCTATGGGAAGCGATGCCTGACAAATACGGCCGTATTTACCCATACTATTGCGTTCACACCTCTTTTCTTTTTCTTCCGCCGGAGACTTATTTCAAGAATCATCCGGAATACTACAGCCTGCACAACGGGAAACGCATCAGCAATGGGCAGCTGTGCCTCTCCAATCCTGCAGTGCTTGCTATCGTAAAGGAGTTTTTACACAGGAATATCAACGAAATCATCGGCTATTGGTGTTACGACGTATCGCAGAACGACAATGAATTATACTGTGAATGCAAGCAGTGTAAGGCACTGGAAAAGAAATATGGCGGTCACAGTGGGATATGGGTATGGTTCGTTAATCAGGTAGCGCGTTCGTTTCCCAATCATAACTTCGGAACACTGGCTTATAAATACACGCAAGCACCACCTGCAGGTATCCGCCCAGAAAGGAATGTTGTCATCAGGCTATGCAGCATAGAGAACTGCTTTGCTCACCCCCTGGAAGAATGCAATCGTAATGCGAAATTCCTAAAAGACCTGAAAGGATGGAAACAACTAACTGATAAGCTATACATTTGGGACTATGTTGTCGACTTTAATCAGTATCTCCTGCCGTGGCCTAACTTCCGTGTCCTTAGCAATAATATAAAGTCTTATATCGAAAATGGCGCCATCGCCATTCATGAACTCGGGCAATATCAGAGCGGAGATGGAGAATTTTCAGAAATGAAAGCATGGGTTATTGCCAAACTTTTGTGGAATCCCGACCAGAACACAGACAGTCTTTGTCACGAGTTTATCAATGCCTACTACGGCAAAGCAGCACGACACATCTGGCAGTATTACCTGCTTACACAGAACCTCGTTACATGCAACACACACTTTGACATCATGACACGCGCTTCTGACCCACTCTACAATCAGGAATACATTAACAAATCCAAAGACCTCATGGAAAAGGCCGTCAGTGCTGACGACGATATAGTGATCAGAAGTCGTGTGGACAGAGTCAGACTTCAGACACTCTATCTTTCCACTATGCGAGACAGGGCCAAAGCCATCGTCAATGGAGATTATATCAAAACGATGATGTTGCTGCAGAAATATAAGCCACGCATCAACGAAAGCATTACAACCGATGACTTCATTGTCAAAGACGGGTATATATGACTGACCCTAATTCTTTTCCTCACTCTATTCACAGATTTCATATTAGCAATTAAAAAGAAATGGAAATCAGACAAGACGCTAAACAGATAGACTTCATCAAAATGGGTAAATCAATGCTGAAACACAAGAAAAGTTTCTTAATCAGTCTGCCCACAGCTTTTATCATTGCATGCTTCTACGTGCTATGTATCCCCAGATGGTATAACACTACTGTAGAGCTTGCGCCAGAGACTTCGTCGTCATCTCTCGGTAGTCTGGGTGCACTTGCTTCTACTTTTAACATGAACCTTGCAAACAAAATGGGGCAAAACACTGACGCCATTCTGCCCGAATTATACCCCAACCTCATGGAATCGATGGATTTCAGGGTCAGTCTCTTCGGTGTAAAGGTAAAGACACAGGATGGAAAGACGGAAAGTACTTATTACGAATATCTGAAAGAACACCAAAAATATGCGTGGTGGGAAAACATAATAAAATCTATTAAGGCTCATTTTATGGATAAGGACAAAGGAAACCATGATGGAAACAAAATAGATCCTTTCCATCTTACTAAGGAGCAATTTAACATTACATATCTTATTGGCAGCAAAATTAAATGTTCTGTAGATAAAAAGACTAATGTTATTTCTATCTCCGTCTCCGATCAAGACCCTCTCATCAGCGCTACCATGGCCGACTCTGTGAAGAACAAGCTCCAGACATTCATTACTGATTACAGGACCAGTAAGGCACGCAATGACCTGCACTACACCGAACGACTTTATACCGAAGCAAAAACCAGCTATGAGCGCGCAAGGCAGGCATACGGCTCATATGGAGATGCTAATACTGACGTCATCCTCGAAAGCTATAAACTTAAGTCGGAAGATATGGAAAACGACATGCAATTGAAGTATAATGCCTATTCGGCCCTTGCCGCACAGTTGCAGACAGCAAAGGCAAAAGTACAAGAATCAACGCCTGCATTCACGACATTGCAAAGTGCTACCGTACCTATAAAGCCCGCAGGACCTAAAAGAATGATAATTGTGCTCGTAATAGTTTTCCTGACATTCATTGTCAACGGGTTTTATGCTGTCATTAAAGACTAACGGTCTTGATTTACTTACTCACCATAATACTTCTCATTACTTGTATTCTGGCATTCATAGAGGAAAGACTGCCAGAATACAAATGGTATTTATATATTCTACTCGGCGGAATCCTTATCACAATGGCTGCCTTGAAACCCATTGGCATTGATAACGACTCGGATACTTATGAAATTTATTTCCTCCATTGGGACGATCCTGTTTTCAGCGTCCTTGTAGAGCCATCCTTTCTCTTCATTTCACAACTACTGAACCATATTACCCATAATGTACACTGGATATTCCTTTTCTATGCTTCCATCGGACTGACTCTGAAATTACAAGCCATCAAGAAGCTTACACCATTGGTATTTCTTGCCATGGCTGTATATGTCAGCAATTATTTTATCCTGCATGAGTTCACACAACTTAGAGCCAGCATCGCCTCCGGAATATTACTTCTCTCTGTAAAGCCTATCGCAGAAGGCAGAAGAAAGCGGGCTACACTGTATATGCTCGTTGCAATGGTCTTCCATTATTCTTCTACAGCACTTTTCCCACTGCTGCTTCTCAACAATAAGGAAATGAATTTGCAACAACGTATTGTCTGGGCTCTCGTCATCCCATTTGGATACGTCCTTTGGATTACAGGCATCTCCATCGGTGACATCCCAATACCTTATATTTCAGATAAACTCAACACATACAAAGAGCTACAGGAAGAGGGACTTTTCGATGCTGTCAACGTCTTCAACTTAGTATACCTCGTGAAAATTCTCATTTATTACTTTATTCTCTATTTCTATGACACGATATCAGGCAACAATAAATATCTACCACTTTTATTGAAGATGGAAGGGCTTTCGCTGTTCTGCTTCTCCGGACTATCTGCTATCCCAATTCTTGCATTTCGTATCAGTGAACTTTACGGAATCGTAGAGGTTGTGCTCTTCACCTGCGTTTTCTACACAGTTAATCCTAAATGGTTAGGCAAACTAACTGTGATAACAATAGCTCTGGCTCTCTTTGCCATTAACGTATTCTATAACGATATTCTCCATTTCAGCTAAATGATAGATAAACTTGGAAATATATTAAATGGAGGAAGCCAGCGTACAAGACTGGTTAAAAAAAACATCCTTGTATCAATGCTGATTAAAGGATGGGGAAGTATTGTACAATTTTTACTTGTTCCTGTCACCTTGGGATGTCTCAATCAGTATGAATATGGAATCTGGCTTACCATCAATAGTATTCTTGTCTGGATAGACAGCTTTGACATTGGACTCGGCAATGGTCTACGTAACAACCTTGCTGAGAGTCTTGCCAAGGGAGATAAGAATAGAGGACAGCAACAAGTCAGCACAACATTCTTCATGCTTATAGGACTTGTCATTCCTGTTTTAGGCATTGTCTTTATACTGATAGCAAGCCTCAACACTTACAACCTCCTAAATGTCTCACCTCAAATAGTCCCCAATCTTGATGGCATTCTAATGGTCTCTTTCGCCTTCGTCGGCGCAACCTTTGTCTTTAAGTTTATTGGCAATATCTATCTTGCTATGCAATTGCCTGCCATCAATAATTTATTAGTGGTTAGCGGACAAACTCTTTCGTTTTTCGGTATTCTCCTCTTTTCCAAGATAGGACATCCTTCACTTTTTGATATTGCCCTCATCTACACGCTTTCTCCACTACTTGTATACGTTATCTCCTACCCTATCACTTTCACCAAATATTATTTCATACGACCGTCACTCAATGCGTTTAGTTGTAAGGAACTTCATAGCCTTTTCTCACTCGGTGTGAATTTCTTTTTTATTCAGATAGGTGCACTTATCCTATTTGCTACATCCAATTTAATAATTTCGGATATCTATTCCCCAAAGGAAGTTACAACTTATCAAATTGCCTTCCGTTATTTCGGTATCGCCAATATTATTTTTACCATCATCTCTGCACCGTTATGGACTGCAACCACCGATGCTTATACAAAAGAGGATTGGACCTGGATTAACAATATTACCATTAAGATGAAAAAAATTCTTATAATATTTGCTACCTGCATTATACTAATGCTCCTGATTTCTAAACCTATATACTATCTATGGATTCGCAACAAAGTTGAAATTCCATTCAGCATGTCATGTGTCATGGCCATATACATATTCATAGCAATTTTCAGTACCTATTATTCCAATATGATCTGTGGATTTGGAAAGATACACTTACTCACAATAATCACTCTTACACAAGCCATCATCTACATTCCTCTGGCTATATGGTTCAGCTATCAGGCAGGTGTTATTGGCGTGGTAATAGCCTTATTATTAGTTAATTTGTTAAGTGCTGTAACCAATAAAATACAGTTTGAGAAAATCAAGAGAGGAAAGGCTACCGGAATTTGGAATAAATAAATGAAACATTATGACGATAACTAGATATCTCAGATTAAAAACAGAACCTCTGATAGGATGTATAGGCCGTGTACTCTACTGTATCTTCAGGTATTCATGGGCTCGAAAGTTCTCTTTACTGACTGATGCTTTCTACACGGCTTGGATTGCCAACGCATTCAATAAAACGGGCAAAGGAATTATATTCTATCATCCACTGACCATTGTTGGTGGGAAATACATTTCTATCGGTGCCAATACACGAATAGGGCGTCACTCTGTCGTAACTGCTTGGGATTGCTATGAGGAACAAAACTTCTCCCCCCTGATTTCTATTGGTAGTGACTGCAACTTGGGAGAGTACAATCATTTGTCATGCATCAATAGAATTACCATAGGAAATGGTGTACTCACAGGGCGGTGGATAACAATTGTAGACAATGGACATGGCGACGATACTCTCTCTGAAAAGAGACCAGAATCACGTAGTCTCTTTTCTAAGGGGGGGATCGTGATTGGTGATCATGTATGGATTGGAGATAAGGTAACCGTGCTCCCAGGCATTACTATCGGTAACAATGCTATCATCGGTGCTAACAGTGTAGTTACACATGACATCCCAGAGAACGCCATTGCTGCTGGCAATCCAGCAAAAGTAATTAAATTTTTGAAGCTAAAATGAATATTTGTGCATTTACCATAGTAGCAAAAAACTACATCGGATTGGCAAGAATTCTTGGCCATTCCCTTTACAAAGTCAACCCTGATATTAATTTTAAGATATTCGTTGCCGACGAATTTCCACAGAACGTAAAATCACTCCCCGACAATGTTGTCATATCCCGTAAAGTTCTCGATTACAGTTCTGAAGAATGGACAGATATGTCATTTAAATATGACCTAACTGAATTCTGTACTTCTATCAAACCAGGAGCTTTTAAATACCTTTTTGCACAAGGGTATGATAAAGTATTATACTTTGACCCTGATATTTATATCTTCTCTTCCATTAATACAATTCTTCAACGCCTTGAAGATTACGATATAGTGCTTACTCCACAAATCGCAGGTATCCACATAGATTATACAGGAGAACATCCAGAATGGGCCATGAACGTCAACGGCATCTTCAATCTCGGTTTCTGTGGAATGCGCAAAAGTCTCATCACAGATAAAATCATCCTCTGGTGGCAAAAACGATTAAAAACAGAATGCTTTGCAGACCGTAGCGTTGGTAACTTCACAGATCAGAAATGGATGGATTGGATGCCTGGACTGCTCGGTAATGAATATCTTTATATTTCTCATGACCTTGGTATGAATATGGCACCTTGGAATTATTTTGAGCGCGAGTTATTTAAAAAAGATGATACTCTCTATGTAAGATTCCGTACCAATGATAATCCACAGCATGAATTTCGCCTTGTATTTATCCACTTCGCTGGTTATGACTATCAGAAGATGAAACAGGGCATCATTGTCCGCAAACGCATTGAGAATTTACAGGAATATAAAGACTTGTATCTGGCAACTGACATCTATTGTAAGGCCATCACTAATAACAAGGATATCTTCGACGAATTCATCACCCTCCCTTACACCTATAGCAGCTATGATAATGGGATCCTCATCTCCACCTTCCACAGACGACTTTACCATGGATACAGCAAAAAGTATGGTCCCATCAGAAATCCTTTCTCTACAAATAAAGAATCTTTCTACAGTATGATTAAGAAAAAAGGAATGATTATTAATGACAATATTGACAAAATTAGTAAGCTAAATTTGTCTAATATGGATCGTAAGCGTAAGATGATAGGAATGCTTTTCTGTGTTTTGTATAAATTTATGGGATACAAACGATATGCGTTGTTTGTTAAAAGTCTCTACAACTATTGTAGACCAGAATGGCACCTCTTTCTAATTAGAAAATAAAGTTCAATAAGGATATAATATCAGCCGAACCCACCATTATGATCAAGATTTTATATATCCGTCAAAATTCCAAAGGGGGTACGGAGCATTACTGTAATGCTCTCTATAATATGTTTCGTGACGATAAAGAATGTATAGCACTACCACCAGAGAACTATCCGACAATTAAGTCACTGCCCTTTCACTACTATTATAAAACACACGAATTACGAATGGCCATCAGTAAAGCTGATATTATTCATGTGAACGGATATACAGCCATGGGTACTCTACAAGCCATAGTCTTGGCATATAAAATGGGAAAAAAGATAGTGTATTCTGCTCATTGGCATCCTTTCCGTTTTCTTCATTTCCCGTTGTACAGCAAAATTGTCTTCTACATCTTGTTCCGCCCTTTGATACATCGCTATGTGGAAACAGTAATAACTATCAACAATGAGGATACGGCCTTCTTCAAGAAGATTCATCCTCATGTTAAACAAATTCCACACTGGTTCGACTTCAATTTGCCCACACAATTTGCTCCTCGGAAAAGAAATATGATTCTCTTTATAGGAAGACTCAACGACCCTGTGAAAGGGTTGGAGTATTTAACTCATCTTAAGGAAGGAAAATATGACATTCATTGTGTAGGGGAAGGAATTATGCCTACACGATCTGATTTTCACCAGCATGTTAATATATCCAATAAAGCTCTTGCAGAGCTCTATATACAAGCTTCATTAGTAGTTATCCCATCAAAATACGAGGCCTTCTCCTATGTCGCATTGGAGGCTCTGTTCTGTGGTACTCCCGTCCTTATGTCTGACAGAGTAAGGATTGCCGACTATTTAAGTGGATGCAGTGGCTATGAAATCTTCCATTACGGAAACTATAAAGAATTTACAGAGAAAGTTGAGACAACCATTGGTCAACCGGTTGACATATCTACAGCAAAAGATACATTTTCTCAGTCACACATCAAGAAACTATATTCCGACATATATAAAAGTTGTATGAAAGAATAAAGAATATTATTACCTCTACGTTATTACACAAACAGATTGTAGCTGATATGTCAAAATTTTCGGTTTTAATGTCCATTTATTTTAAGGAGAGAAGCGATTTTCTTCGTGCCAGTCTTGACAGTATTCTTCAACAAGAATTACTACCTGAAGAGATTATTCTTATGGAAGACGGATTATTGACTCCGGAACTTGACCGTACCATAGAAGAATTTGAAAAAAGAACTCCACTACTCAAAGTATACAAACTCAAAGAAAACCACGGGCTCGGATACGCTCTGAATAAAGGATTACAGCTTTGTAACTATGATATTATCGCCCGTATGGATACTGACGATATCTGTAAACCATCACGTTTCAAAGAGGAGATGGCCATACTCGAAGCTAATCCTGACATAGCCGTTGTGGGAAGCTGGGTCGATGAGTTTGTGGATACGCCGGAAAGAGTTTTAACCATCAGGACAGTTCCCGAACACCCTGAGGAAATTGCAGCATTCGCAAAGAAGAGGAATCCGATGAATCACCCTACCGTAATGTTCCGTAAGAACGAAGTTTTAGATGCCGGTAATTATATTTCCATGCTCTTCTTTGAAGATTACTATCTTTGGGCGAGAATGATCACACAGGGTAAGAAACTATATAATATTCAACATTCCCTTCTTTTCTTCCGTAGGAATGCCGGCTTATCATCAAGAAGAGGAGGTACAGCTTACATCAAAAAAGAATTTCAGTTCCAAAAAGCAATACAACGCTTAGGTCTTATCAATCGAACAACAATGTTCAGTAATTGCTTAATACGCTTTTGTATCAGGCTTATTCCAAATTGTTTTCGGAATTTCCTGTACATAAAATTTTTGAGAAACAAAGCTTAATAAAGTCCAAAAGACAATAAAAAGCCTTTTTATGCGTTAAAAGATTATATGGAAAAGAAAATACCCCCTTATATAAAATGGAATGAGGACGTTAACAATCCGCGATTCATTCCTGATGGCATGAATGAAATTGAGCGTAATATTAAAAGGATTGGTGACTTTTTTATTGCGACAATTTGTCTTTTATTATTCTCCCCAGTATTGTGTATCTGCTACTTCCTCGTCAGACGCGAAGATGGAGACCCTGCCATTTTTAGGCAAGAACGTATAGGAAGGTTCGGGCGACCTTTCACTATCTACAAGTTCCGAAGCATGAGAACCGATGCAGAAAAGAACGGACCGCAGCTCTTTGGACATGAGAAAGACGAACGTATGACGAAAATAGGACACTTTATGCGCGACCATCATCTTGACGAATTACCGCAATTATGGAATGTTGTTAAGGGCGATATGGCTTTCATCGGACCTCGTCCGGAACGTAAATTTTATATTGATCAGATTATTAAAAAAGACCCACGTTACACTTTCCTTTATCAGATTAGGCCGGGCGTTACCTCTTACGCCACGTTATATAACGGGTATACTGACACGATGGAAAAGATGCTGCGACGGTTAGATTTAGACCTTTATTACCTTGAACACCGCAGTTGGTGGTTCGATACTAAGATATTGGTGAAGACCTTTATCAACATTATTTTTGGCAAAATATTCTGAAACGAAGAAGACCGCAGGAGCTTACACCTCCTGCGGTCTTTCCTTTTGTGCGGCTAATAAAACCGTAAGGTATGCATCTTCATGGTATGCCGTGAAGATGTCCCTACAGTTTTCGCAACTTTATTCTTAGCTTGCTGCCTTTCAATACCAGGCTGTTCGACGACAGGTGCTCAATGGAAAACGTTTCGTTTAAATCGTTAATGCCATACAATCGCGTCGTACTGATGTCGGTTTCACGATGGTCTCCCCCCGCCCTATCGTCTCTGAAGAAATCATAAAAACGTAGTGTTGAGTCGCCTTTTTCGAAATGGGAAAAGAGGTTTGCCACCTTTGAACTTGAATCATAAAAGCTCATCAAGTGCATTTGCACACCCAAAAAGAGCGTGCCTTCCGACATATTGCAAACACCTCCGGTGGCTAATGTGTCAAACTCAACGATGTGCCAGTAGCCTTCTAACTTCCCATTGTGCGACATTTCCAAGCCGTCACACGCAACCATGCCAAAGGCAACTGCCGTGAGACACAGCAGGGATATAATGATTTTCTTCATAAATTAAATATTCCTGATTTCGACAACGTCAGCTGAATACCATTATGCGTGCCAAGAATACGCCCCCAGTCGGCACCATAAGCCGCAGTAAACTTCCATTGGCGGGGAAAGCAATAAGTTCCCTCTACTAAAATACTGAAATTCCTTTCCGGCTTTAAGAAAGGCTTGCTATACGTTCCAAAGCCTCGCTGATAAGTGGCAAGTACGCGATAATCAACCCTTTTTGCGGGCCGTCCGTCAAAGCCAAGGTGGAAAGCAACAAAGCGATTGTTGTCAACATTAATCCTGCCGTCCTTATTATATAAAGGTGAACGGAAGAGCGGATTACCGATAACCTGCCCCCAGTGTTGCCATCCGGCATAAATGTAATGGTTATAATACTCGTCGCGGCCGCCGATATCGTCTTTCAGATTAGCTGTATGGTCGTGATAAACTGGCCCGCTTTGATACTTCGTGTAAAGATATTCCACGACAATATTCTTCACCCAGCGCCCATGTTTCAGATTTAATTCAACACCAAGAAGCTGGTCTTTCCAGAAATCGTATATCATCATGCGCGACGATTTACGCTTCTGCCAGTCGTTGCCTGTCTTCCAATCGTTCATATCCGTAAATATCATTCCCGACGAATCTTCAAAAAATTTATCCAGATAAAGGCCCAGACGCCACGACGGTACTTCATAATTCAGGCGCACAATCCAACTGCCAAGGTCATCGCCCTGAGCGTTAGTGTAGAACGTTCCTTGTTCAGGAACATCGGCTCCACCAGGTATAAGGGCATGGAAAAAACTTGAAAAGTTACTACTGTTTTTC
Organism: Prevotella sp.; assembly: GCA_013333935.1. Classification (GTDB taxonomy): domain Bacteria; phylum Bacteroidota; class Bacteroidia; order Bacteroidales; family Bacteroidaceae; genus Prevotella. Next base: position 14,562 of record JABCNV010000019.1, read on the forward strand.
ATCTTCCGGATACTTCCGTCACGTTGAGGAATATAACTGTTGCCGCCAAAGAGGGCTCCCATCTCCAGTCCGAGCTCGGCAGAAAAACATGAAGACGGCTTTTGTATTTTCAAATAGCCCGCCTTGTCATGGTAAAACACGCCATCGGTATATTTAGATTGCCGGTTTGTAAAATCGCATTCCCATCGGCTGTCAGTCAGTTTTCCATAGGCAATATGTCCTTTCAGGCTCAACCATCCATGCGTAAGAGGAACCGTCCAGTATTCAGGGAGAGCCACCCTGACCTCTGGAACAGGCCGCGCATTGATGCCAAGGGTTTGCGAGCCCGTGCTTAAGCGGTTGTTTTTTAATTCCAAGGCTTGTTCTTTTTGCCCCACCGTCAACGTTCCGTGCAGCCATCGGCCTTCAACATAAGCCTGTTGAACAACCACATGGCTGGTATAATGAAAAGGTATTGCCACGTCAAAGCCATAACCTAAAGCCCACCGGCGTGCCGAATCAACACCCAACGAACGCTCAACTTTACCGCGCACGTAGCCGTTCACCTTGTCTAAAGACGACAGGCCGTGCTTGTTAGCGTTGAGCCACAACGGTGTTTTACTGTCAGATAAAGAACTTTGAGCCTCAACCGTATACATAAGATTCTCGCCAGGTTTCAGCCTTTCCGTCACGGGATTCTTCTGCCAGGCATACTGCGCAGAAACTGAATATGCAGACGCAAACGCTATCAACGTAACCACACACTGTCGGATAAACATCTTTTTTACCATAAGCTGGTTACAAAGATAAAGAAAAATCGGACGCAAACAATACCAGAACTCAAAAACTTTACCTATAGGGGTTTTCCCTGCCTGTTTAGGGAAAAACCTTTTGACAGCCTTGTCTTTCTCTCTATTTTTGCAACATAAATAAAGGTAAAATGTCGAATTAATAAAATAAAAAGATATGAAAAGGTTAGTTTTAGCTATTATAGCACTCTTCACCATCACCATAAGTGTATCGGCTATGAGCTATGCTCAGGCACGCGAACAAGCCTTGTTCCTTACCGATAAGATGGCATACGAGTTAGATCTTACCGATGAACAGTACGAGGCTGCATATGAAATTAACCTTGATTACCTCATGAGCATCAACGGATATGATGATCTTTACGGTGCTTACTGGACTCAACGTAATCTTGATTTAAGCTACATCCTCTACGACTGGCAGTACAGAAACTACGTAGAAGCGTCCTATTTCTATCGCCCGCTCTACTGGAACGCCGGCTATTGGCACTTTGGAGTATACGCCCGTTACCCACATCGTGACTATTATTTCTTCGGGCAGCCCAACATTTACATCAGTTATCATGGCGGCCACAGCTGGAGAATGAACGGCGGTCGCAGCTGGTATTACGGACGAACATTCGGTAATCCGAACAACCACAGGGGCATGCGTGACGGCTTTAACCGTGGCTACTACGGACGAGGCACACGTTTTGACGGGCAATATTACCAGCAACGTGGAGGCAACAATGTAGGAAACCGTACTTTTGGCAGCCGCACATACGACAGCAGTACACGCGAGGACTCACCCCTTCGCGACTACCGCTCGTTCGGAAACAGCCGTGAGAGCAGCACCCGTACAACGGTAACACGTCCCGGCAACGGCCGTTCGTTCGGCATTGAAGGCTCTACACCCAACCGCACCTTTAGCCCAAACTCGGGCAATCGCAGCTTTGGTGTAGGCAGCCGAGGAGGTTATAGCGCTCCTTCTACGGGCGGCATGTCCGGCCGTTCATACAGTCCCGCACCCAGCAACCGTGATTTTGGCGGCAGCGCTCCATCAGGAAGCGGCTTCGGCGGCGGCCATTCTACAGGCGGAACCTTTGGTAACGGGGGCCACTTCGGCAGAAGATAAGCACAAAAAACAAATGCCATTTCGTGATATAGATTTAGAGATTAAAGTTTAAAAACAGAATTGTCAGATTAGAGTTATTTAATTAAAGTCGTAAAATTAAGTTGTTGAAATTAGCGAATTTCAATTAAGGCATTAGATTAAAAAGTTTAGATTAGAGTTGATTAATTGAATTATTAGACTAGAGTTATCAAGTCAAGTTATGAACGAGAGAGCCATTCTGCACAAAAATGTGCCGAGAATGGCTCTTCTCATTTGCTGTCAGGAGCAGACAGAAACAAAGTCACTGGCGCACGACAAGCGTGTTAAAGGTGCATAATAAGCCCGTAAAAGGTGCACAAAAACGGCGTAATCGACGTACGTTTATGGCATAAAGGCAAAACGATAACGCCGTAATAGGTACACGATAACGGCGTTAAATATGCACGATAACGATGACAAGGCAGGATTACAACATCAGAACCCTCACCTCTGCATTCGTCATTTTCTCAATCTCGTTCATGGGTTTACGGAAATAAACGCTCTGGATGGCCTTGTTGATAATGCCATGTCCCACGGCCAGGACGGTTTTATCCGGATATGTTACCTTCAGCCAGGTAAGGAAATTCCGTGCCCGACTCTTCAGCTCTTCGAGGCTTTCGATGTCGTCAGGCCACGTCTGGTTCTCCAAATCAGGAATATATTTGCCCGTAAAACCGCCCCAGTCGCGCTCGCGTAACAGCGGCGTGGTGACCACATTCTTACGGTCATCCCCCGCAATAATCCTGCAAGTTTCAACAGCCCGCTGCAAATCGCTGGCCACATAAACGTCAATTGCCGAGCCCTTCATCTTCTCACGAACCTCACGTGCCTGCGCACGGCCCGTCTCGTTCAGCTCTCCATCGGTCTGTCCCTGCAGGATATGGGCTTTATTTGCCACCGTCTCACCGTGGCGGACCAGGTATAATTTTATCATCTTTCTGTCTGAAAACCATCTTATATGCTGCAAAATTAATCATTTGCGACGATTTGACGTTTGCTTATCTCAAAAAGTTCGCCTACCTTTGTAAATGTAAAAAGGTAGACCTTTAGCCGCTGAAAGGTAAGAAAGCAAAAGGGTAAAACGATTTCAAACAGGCGGCAAAGCCTGCATCGAACGAAATAAACAGACAAAAACATCAAAAAAAAACAAGTATATGAAAGCATTACAAAGTTCTGTCTTCCGCGCACTCAGTGCCATCATCGTAGGTGCCTTGTTAGTAAAATATCGTGAGGAAACTGTCCAGTGGCTCACTATTTTAATCGGCATTATTTTCCTTGTGTCGGGCATCATCAGCTGCATTGCCTACCTCACGACACGCCGGAAAGCCGACGATGTCGAAGTTTTTGATGCACAGGGGCACCCGCTTACCCCGCCCGCACAGCCTTTTCCGCTCGTAGGCATAGGCAGCATTATTCTGGGTGGTGTGCTGGCTTTGTCGCCGAATACGTTTATCGGCGGACTGATGTACGTGCTGGCCGTTATCCTTATACTGGGTGCACTCGGCCAGTTTTTTAACTTATCGGTCGCAACACGCTACGCACACATCGGATTTTTCTGGTGGATGATGCCCGTCATCATTCTGATTATCGGCCTCGTTGCTCTCGTCAAGCCCGACATTATAGCCACGGCACCGCTTTTCATTATAGGCTGGTGCCTGATGGTTTACGGGCTGGTAGAACTTGTAAATGCCATAAAAATTAACCGGTGCCGCAAAGTTTTTGAACAGTCGCAAGCCAAGCCGGACGACGCCGTTGAGGTGAAGCCAGAAGAGACGGCCGATACCGAAACAGAGGCCTGAACGCCTACACCTCTTTTATTATAATAAGGTAAAGGCGGGGAAATAATAATACAAGAGTGGTTCAATAACAAGACAAGGGCACGCTGATAATAAGGCAAGGGTGCACTGAAAATAAGGTAAGGGCGGGAGAATTCGTGTTCTCCCGCCCTTGTCGTGCTATTTTGGTTCAGGTACAGGGCCTTTGAGCCTTTCATATTGCGCTTCTCACAACACCAGACAGGCCTGTTTCTACAGCTTTCTTCCTTCCGTTTGCCAAACCTTAACAGCTCTTTTTATAAATCTTTTTCGATAGATTCCCCCATACCACCCCCTGTGTCCCTACCCCCTCTGTAATGCCCAGGCAGGCATACGGCGGCCGCCATACAACGGGTATCACGGTCGCCATACAATGCGTGCCACGGCCGCCGCACGCGCGTACGGCGGCCGTCACACACCGACCAGACCACCACAAGGGCTACAGTACGACGCCGGAAACGCAGAATCTGCCTGCTGTAAAAAGAAATGAATCAAAACCTGAAGAAATTTGCCTTAAAACCGGAGGTTTCGGCCTATATTAGCCTACTTTTAAGACTATATCAGAGAAAAATTACTTGTTTTTTAAAATAATTATTAAAAAATTGGTTTCGTTTCAAGTCTATTTTTTATATTTGCGAAAGCAAACAAGCATTTTGCTGTTTCAAAATAAAAACAAAGCCGAAAAACTCTTAAATATTTAATATATTAACTGTTAATTTGATTATTATGAAAAGAAGTTTATCATTGCTCCTCATTTCAGCCGCTCTGGCATCGCCCATGTTTGCAGCCGAAAACGGAGCTCCTACGCTAAAATCAAGCAACGAAGCTGCAGTTAACGCAGAAACAGCAACTGCCGACTCGGTAACACAGACAGAAGAAACAACCTGGCAGAAGATACTCAGCCACCTTCCCAAGATTTCAGGTTACCTGCAAACGGGCTGGAACTGGAGCCAGACAAGCGCTTCGGGCTCGCGTGCAAGCTCGTCTTTCCAGGCCAAGCGCCTGCGCCTGATCATGGACGGCAACGTAGGCGAGAAGGTTGACTTCCGTTTACAGATCGAGGCTTTTAACGGCATATCGGGCTCTACCAACGGAAACGGTCAGAAAACCATTCAGGTAATGGACGCCTTCGCAACCTTGAAGCTCATGCCAGAGCTCAAGATTCGTGCCGGACAGTTCTATACGCCTCTGGGCTATGAGAACTACGACATCTCTCCCAAGACGCTGGAGACCGTCGACTTCTCAAACATCGTATACCGCATGGCATGCCGCAACCCGTACGAATATAACCTTGTTGACTATGGACGCGACCTTGGAGTAATGATCATGGGAGACGCATTCGACAGCGGCAAAGGCTTCCGCTATCTGCATTATGACCTGGCTTTAACCAACGGTTCGCTGCCGACGAAGGACGATCAGAACAGTTCGAAGGACGTTTATGCCAGCATTACCGTCCGCCCTATCAAGTTCTTTAACGTAAAGGCCACTTATAACTACGGCCGTTACTCCACTACGACGCTGGGCACTAACCAGGGAGTAGGCTCCGGTAAGTACAGCCCGATGAGCCGTTTTGTTGTAGGTGCATGGTACAACGACCCCGAAGGCATCGACCTGCGTGCCGAATACGGTATGATGAACTCAAAGGTTGACGGCGTCAAGTTTGTTGACGAGCAGGGCGCTTACTTCCTTGCTGCCTACCATCTTAATAAGTGGCTGCCTATGCTTCGCTGGGACATGTACAGGGATCACAGCAAGTTCTATCCCACTCCTGGTATGCTTGCAAGCCGCGAGGCTACCACAAACAACTACAACCGCATCCTCGTTGGTTTGAACTACCAGCTGTTTAAGAACGTAACTATTCAGTTTAACTATCATCACTTCTTCTATAATAAAGACGTGAAAGCTGCAAACGGCTACGGCGGTAAGAACCAGATTCAGCTCATGGGCCGCTTTGCCTTCTAAGCAAAAGCCTGATAACAGGAGATTGCTCCACCACGGAAGTGGAGCAAACCTTCAAATATCACAACGCAATTATTTTATAAACCCACAAAATAAATCAAATCATGAAGAAATTATTAATGCTTTTGGCAGCCAGTCTTCTTGGCTCCGGCGCTTATGCCCAGCATCTGGGAACCGAATATCGCCTGAAGAAAGTAATCCAGGTTCCTGCACGTCAGGGTATCGCTGCCGACAAGGACTATTTCTATCTCTCTGACACACGCGGCCTTTATAAGTATGACCACAACTGGAATCTTGTCCAGAAGAGAGTCCAAACCAAGGCCGACCCGTTGTTCCCGCACCCCGAAAAGGCCAACCACTTCGGCGATATAGATGTATATGATGGCAAGATTTATACCGGCAACGAGCACTTTAATCTGGGCCGCGGCGAAAATATTTCGATATCAGTATACGATGCAAAGACGCTGAAATGGATTGAAGACATTCCATGGTGCCCTGAATCGGGTCAGGTAGAATGCTCAGGAGTTGCCGTTGACAGGGAAACAGGCCTCATCTGGTTGTCCGATTGGGTTGACAGTCGCTACGTATATGCTTACAGCCTTGCAACGAAGAAGTATTACACTAAGATGCAATGCCGTCCTGAACCCTACTGGTGTCAGGGTATCTATATTGCAGACGGCAAGATGCTTTTCTCTGCTGACGATGGTGAATCAACCTACCATATCTCTGACAACCTGTACATTGCCGACATTGCCGGCGCTCCATACTATGGCTTAAAACAGGGTACAGAACCTGAAAAGGCAGACCCATGGAATGTAAAGGTTGACGAAAACGGTAAGGTTGTAAAGCGTACCGGTCTTATTCCTGCAGGTGCTTTCTCACGCCACCTCACCCTTTTCCGCGATATGAAAGACTTCCGTCGCTGTGGCGAAATTGAAGGTTTAACCGTTGATCCGCTGACAGACGACCTGCTGGTTCTCAACAACCGCGGTACCCAGATTATCCTGGGTATGAGCCAAGGGCCTTTCACGGAAGAGGGTTACACCGGTGAAGTTCATGAAGTATACGTCTACGAAAAGGTGAAATAATATGTCAAGGAATTGACATTCCGATAAACTGACACTCAGTTTTAAAATAATTCCCTGCACTCTCATATGTAAGAGTGCGGGGAATTTGTTTCTGTTCTATACAAATAAAGCCTTTAGGCGTCTCTGGCAAAGGGGCAACAGCCTCTATCTTTCGTTCGGGACGAGGGTTTCAATATAGTTGGTAAGCATGCCAATACCCTTGGCATTCTCGCCTCCCTGCGGAATAATGACGTCGGCGAAACGCTTGGTAGGCTCTATGAACTGCTCGTGCATGGGTTTGAGAACTTTAAGATAGCGGTCGACAACCATTGATACCGTGCGGCCTCGGTCAATGGTATCGCGCTGTATGTTGCGGATAAGGCGCTCGTCAGGGTCGCAGTCAACAAAAATCTTCAGGTCCATCATGTCGCGCAATCGCTTGTTGATAAGTGTCATAATACCCTCTATGATAATGACCGGTTTGGGCTCAACATGGATGGTTTCAGACAGGCGGTTGCTGATAATATAACTATAGGTGGGTTGCTCTATGGCATGCCCGTTGCGCAATTCGTTCACCTGCTTGATGAGAAGCTTCCAGTCGAAGGCATCGGGATGGTCGAAATTGATGTTGCTTCGTTCCTCGGGCGTCATGCCTGTAGTATCATTATAGTAAGAATCGAGAGGCACCACAGCCACAAAATGAGGCGGAAGCGATTCTACAATTTTCTTTACGACAGTGGTCTTGCCGGAGCCCGTTCCACCGGCAATGCCAATAATGGTAATTTTGTCTAAGGGAGCATCAACAGTCGCTACAGTGGAAAGAACAGATTCTTTTATATCATTCATAATGGCTATATGTTATTTTCTGTCTACAAAAGGCCTGTTTCACGAAACATCTGCCGATAATATTCGGCTTTCTTTTCAACCTTCATGGGGTACGCCCTCGATGAACTGGGCTCACGATACAGTCCTATAACACGATTTTCAAAGTTGAAATTGACATGCTCGCCCATCTTCATCTTGCCTGTCTCAATGCCATAATGATGGGTGAAGAGGGAAGTAGCCAGGTGTCCTGCCGCCAAAACACCCTTGCAATAAGGCAACGAGCGCAGCATACCGTCAAGGTCGGCCTGCTCAACTACTTCCAGATCCTTATCGGCCGCAGTGCCTTTTGTACGGCGAATACGCAGGCAAGTATCGAAAATGGCAATGCCTTTCTCCTGCATGAAAGCCTTTAATTCATTTACCTTATAAGTTTTATTGGGCTGATCAACAAAGCGCATCTTGTCATCATAAAAGCACAGGCCCATGATACGCCACATGTCATTGGTGAAGTTTGGGTAATACCAGCCCATGCACCAGCGATGTGGAGCCGGTGGGAACGTGCCCAACATCAGCAGACGTGCATGCGCAGGAAGGAAAGGTTCAAAGGGGTGTGTTTCTATTTCGTCAATGTTGGTCATCAGTGATTACTCCTTCTAAGGGTTACTTCATCGTATCTTTTTTCTCGAAACGTGCACGTTCTGCGTCGCACTCGGCAATGTATTTAAGTTGTACTTCGTCGTAAGCAGGCAGCTTCACAAGCTTTGCAGAGGTGGTATTTTCACCCTGCTCTTTCACCAGATAAACTACAGTGGGGAGGTGATCTGAAAAGCCGTCAAGCCACACACCGCCGGCAGTAGTACGCCGTGTAGAGCCTTTATACTTGCCTTCGGTCTGGAAAAGGTATGGCATACGCTGCACCTCACTTTTCCAATATTTCAATGTGGTGTAGTCCCTTGAGCCAGCCTTATTGAGCAGTGCGGGAGAAAGTATAATCTGATCAAACAGATTCCAGTTGCCCTGATATTGCAGTGTGCCCGTATGTTGCTTGACAAGCACATTATACCACGGGTTATACATATCGTCAGGCCCCACCATTGAGATCTCCTCTTTGGCTGAAAGAGCGTCGTGCATGCTCCTATCGGTAGGATCATCATTCATGTCACCCATGACAATAACCTTGCAATTTTTATCAGATGCCAGAATTTTGTTCTTCAATGCCTTGATTTGAGCCGCTCCTACCTCGCGGTAGTAAGGACCGTTAAAACGACTGGGAAGATGGCAGACTATAACTGCAAGATGCTCACCTGCCAGCGTACCACTGACAGCTAAAAAGCCACGAGTACGGAAGGCACTATCCTGTTTCTCGGTAGGAATATAGGGGTAAAGCTTCACATCATCAACCTGAAAAAGCTTAGGATTATACAACAAGGCACAGTCAATACCACGATGATCAGGACCTTCGACATGGCAAAAGCTATATCCTCTTGTCTGAAGTTCGGGCTGGGCACAAAGGTCAGTCAAGGCTCGGGCATTCTCTACCTCCGCCAATCCAATCACAGCACATCCCACTCCAGGCAGCGTTGTTGTCGCCATATCGCTCAAGGCACGAGCCATATTGTGCAGCTTGTGACTGTATTTCAGACCATTCCAACGATACGAACCAGAAGGAAGAAAGTCATAATCGCGCTTACCTACGTCGTGACAAGTATCAAAAAGATTCTCCTGATTATAAAAACCTACGGCATAAACTGAAAATTTCTTTTGGGCAGATGCTGAAAAATTTACAGCCAGCATCAAGATAAGGATGAGAAAAAACTTTTTCATTGCACTATATATATTTTCTGCAAATATCGCAATTAATATTGAAACAAAAGGTAGGACAATCGAAAAATTAATAAAAAACGCCTATCTCTTTAAAATTAAATTAACTATCTTTGCAACATAAATCACTCATATTATTCAAAATCATTTAAACTATGCAGAAAAAGCTTGTTGCAGTTCTCTTAGCCTTAAGCTATACCTCACTGACGTTTGCTCAAGAAGACTCCACGAGTGTTGGTGAAGCAGCCTTTACGTTCACAGAAGCACAGCTGGGAGAAGACGAGAACATGGAACGGAATGTATCTATTATCAACTCCAATTCCAACGCCTATGCATCAAGGGTAGGTTTCCTTTTCTCTCCAGTGCGATTTCGTTATCGTGCACTTAGTCAAAAGTATAACGAAATCTATATCAATGGTGCACCTGTCAACGATATGGAGTCGGGACAGTTCCGTTTCTCCATGATCGGCGGACTTAATCAGCAGACTCGAAACATGGAATCAACGCTTCCTTTCGAAAGCAGTAACTTTGCCTATACAGCATTAGGCGGCAGCAACAATTATGATTTCCGCCCTGCTGACATGGCTTCTGGTCAAAGGTTCTCGCTTGCAGCCGCTAATCGTAACTACACGTCGCGCGGAATGTACACCTACAACAGTGGACTAAATGACAAGGGATGGGCATTTTCAGCCAACATTACCTACCGTTGGGCTAACCGTGGTTATGTAAAGGGAACGTTCTATAATTCACTTTCTTACTTCTTTGGCGTACAAAAGCTCCTCGGAGACCATTCACTAGCTTTCTCTACCTGGGGCAATCCCACAGAACGTGCATCACTAGGAGCCTCTACCGACGAAATGTACTGGCTGGCAAACGACTATCAATATAACCCTTATTGGGGCTACCAGAATGGCAAAATACGCAATAGCCGTGTGATTCGTGACTTTTCACCGTCGGGTATCTTTACATGGGACTGGAAACTAAATGACAATAATAAACTCATCACCTCGCTTTTCGGCAAATACAGCATGTACAAAAGTACCAAGCTTAATTACAACGGTGGCGATAATCCACAGCCTGATTATTGGAAACGTCTGCCATCAAGCTACTATGATGTATGGGGCAACGAATACAATACATATCAAGGTTATCAGGACTTCTTGACGGCACGTAACCACTTTATGGGAAGCACAGCTGCGCGACAAATCAGCTTTGACCAGCTTATTTACGCCAATCGCCAAGCTGCTGCGCAAGGAGCCGACGCTATGTATTATATACAAGCCCGCAACTCGCATGCACTAAACCTTACCCTTTCATCAACACTTACTTCGCACATTACGGGAAAAAGCGTTTGGAATAACGGCTTCTTTGTAGCACATAATAACAATAATCACTTCCAGACAATGGAAGACATGCTGGGCGCTTCTTCTTTCCATAATATTAACACCTATGCCTTAGGCACATATCCTACAGGCTCTGACCGCCTGCAATATGATTTAAATAATGCCAATGCAGCCGTAAAAAAGGGTGACCGTTTTGCCTACGATTATCATATTCTCGTCAACCGAGCTCAGCTTTGGTCAAACTATACTGAGGACTTTGGTATCGTACACTACTCCATCGCAGCACGTATAGGTGGACAGACTATGCAGCGCGACGGCAAGATGCGCAACGGACTCTTCGCCGATAACTCGTATGGAAAGAGCAAGACTGCAAAGTTTTTTGAAGGTGGTATCAAAGCAAGTAGCGACTTTAACATAGGTGGAGGCAACACACTTACCCTTGGTATGGGTTACGATATGCACGCACCGTCAGCATCCACAGCTTTCTATGCGCCAGAAGTGAATAACGATTTTGTGATGAATTTGCATAACGAACGCCTCCTCTCTTCAGAAATAGGATATCAGTTACTCACCAGCTGGCTTCACGCTAATATCAATGCTTACTACAACTACTTGACGAATGTTACCGAATGGAACTGCTTCTACTTCGACGATATCAATAGTTTTTCATACAATTCGCTATCAGGATTGAAGAAAGAAGCTTATGGTATTGAGGGCGCACTCAACTTCAAGCTTGCATCTTTCCTGGATTTAAAACTTCTTGGGACTATCAGCGAAGCAAAGAACATCAGCAATGCAAACGTAATTTACCTAAACTCAACTGAAGGCATTTACAGCGCACCCGATGAGGCCTTTGTCAAGGGAATGCGCGAAGATGGTACGCCATTGACTGCTACTTCTATCGCTTTGAGCTATCATAAGAGCGGTTGGTACATTGATTTAAACGGCAATTGGTACGACCGTATTTATCTAAGCTATTCACCTTATTATAGATATAAGAGTGTTATTGGTAACGAAGAGAAGGCTCCTGCCCAAGCACAAGGCAATGGAGGATGGATGTTTGACGGCTCAATTGGCAAGAGTATCTATCTCAAGCATGGAAGCCTGAACATTAATTTCATGGTCACTAACATCCTCAATAACCGGAGAATTGTGACTGGTGGCTATGAACAAAGCCGTTCTGACCGTACATCATCTGGCAACACACGTGTATACCGTTTCTCAAAGAATCCCAAGAAGTATTATGCTTTTGGAACAAACGGCATGTTGCAAGTTTCTTACAAATTCTAAAATTATTAAAAATGAAAACTCTCAAATACATCTTGATGATGGCTTTCGCTTACAGCCTCACAACATCGTGCATGGACAGAGGTTGGGAGGAGCCAGAGAAGACTCCTGAAGAAATAGGTCTCGGTAACAAATATCTTCAGGAGACAAACGTAGTTACTATTGCCAAACTAAAACAAACTTACGCCACACAAATCAATACTGACTACCGCAATGGCACCCCCTATGTGCAAATAGACAAGGACATGCAGATAAAGGGAGTAGTAACCGGTAACGACATTTCGGGCAACCTCTATAATAAAATCTCTGTAGATGACGGTACCGGAGCCATTATCATCGCGATTAATGAAGGTGGGCTACGTGGCAAGTTCCCCGTTGGAACAGAGATTCTTGTTAATCTGCGTGGCCTCTATGTCGGCAGCGATAAAGGTAAGCAAGCCACTATTGGGACGCCTTTCTTCCAGAAGTATAAAGGAAGTACAGGAGACACAACACAGGTTTCTTTCGTCAGCCGTATGAGTTTGCATCTCTGGAATCAGCACTATAAAATTACGGCAAGTGGAAAGACTGTACAGCCTGTTGAATATAGCAGCACCTGGTCAGCAGCCAGAGATGGCATTCTTTATGGCGCTAAGCTCGTCACTTTGAAGAACGTTTCATTCAAGGGCGCTGATGGGAAAAAGAAGTATTATGAGGCAAACAGTTATGGCTCGGTATACTTTAACCAATATGGTAACACTATTTATCTTTATAACAGTCAGTATGCAAACTTTGCCGGCAACGCATTACCTACGGGGCAGGTGAACGTTACGGGTATCATGATTCGTTACAACAGCACGTGGGAACTTATTATTCGAAGCATTGCTGACATTGAAGAGGTACATTAAAAGAATACAAAGAAAAATAAAAAATAACGATAACAATGAAAAGATTTTATCAAGCTGCCATTATCATAGCTATGGCAACTCTCTCCTTCACCAGTTGTGAAGATGTTCCGGAGCCTTATAACTTTAAGTACAAATCCAACGAATCGACAAACGTTAACGTCGACCCCGAAGGTGACGGAAAGACTATTGCCACCGCCTATAACGTTGCAGCAGCCCTACAGCTCATCAACAGTGGAACTTATACCTCTGACAAGGTATATATCAAAGGTGTGATAAACCAGATTGACAACATTGATACCGGCACCTACGGTAACGCTATTTACTACATCGCTGACAAGAAAGGGAACAGCACGCAGCTCGAAATTTACCGTGGATATGATTTTGGTAACAAACACTTTACAGCTTCCGATGCTATCAAGGTAGGCGATGAGGTTGTCATAAAAGGCGTATTAACCTTATACAAAACTAAGCCCCAAGTTGCTCAGGGAAGTTATATTGCCTCGCTTAATGGCAAGAGTAGCGAAGGGACAAACCCCTCTACTCCTGCAGCAGCAACCCCCAAGGGCTCAGGTACACAGGCTGATCCTTACAACGTAGCCAAAGCTTTACAGCAGAATGTTTCAAGCACACAGTTCTTTGTTAAGGGCATCATTGCTTCTGTCAAAGGTGTAAACACGCAGTATGGCAATGCCGAGTACTTCATTTCTGATGATGGAAAGAATGCCAACACACTACATGTTTTCCGCGGTCTTTTCCTCAACAAAGCTAAATTTACCTCTGCCGACCAGATTAAAGTAGGCGATGAGGTTCTGGTTTGTGGAAACATGACCGAGTATAATGGTAACAAGCAGCTTGCCCAAGGCAGCTACATTGTCACCCTGAAGAGCAACGGCTCAAGTTCAGGAACTACTGGAGGCGCCACCACTACTACTGAAGGCATCAAGATTGACGGCACTACCGTCACCCTTACCAACAAGAACGTCACTGCAGGAACTACGACGGTAACCGTAGACCTCAACGCTATTGGCCTTGTTGATGGTGCAGATGTTACAACCGTTACACTCTCTGATGGGGCAACCATAACTTTTGATGCCAATGGCCAAAGTAATGGTCCTAAGTTCTATGCCAAGACAAAGGGTGTACGTGTTTATGCAAACAATAAGTTTACCATCAACGGTAAAGCCAAGATTGCGAAAGTTGTCATCCAGTGCGACACCTTTAACGGCACCAATTATGTAGGCAACAACACGGCAACGGTTACATTCAGTGGCAATGATGCTATTTATACAAACGTATTTACAGGCACATCAGGCGGTGGCGTTCAGTTGCGTATTCAGAAGCTAACCATCACTTACGCACAGTAATTACGACGTAGGCTATAGCCGCCGTAACTATCAAAAACTATATAAAACATTTGGCGGGGTGCACAATTCTTAGTAATTTTGCACCCGCTAATTATTTACAGCATAGATTTTTATTAATAAAAACACAGATAAAATGAAAAAAGGTATTCATCCAGAAAACTATCGCCCCGTCGTATTTAAGGATATGTCCAACGGCGATATGTTCCTTACAAAGTCTACTTGCAAAACATCTGATACGGTAGAATTTGAAGGCGAAACTTATCCTCTGGTAAAAGTTGAAATCTCAAGCACCTCACATCCCTTCTACACGGGCAAGAGCAAGCTCGTTGATACTGCTGGTCGCGTTGACCGCTTCATGAACCGTTACGGCAAGCTGAATAAGTAATCAGATTCTTTCTTACATATATTATAAGGAACTGACAGAAGTGCGGTAGAACGTAGTTGCGTATGCGTTCCATCGCACTTCTGCCTTTTTTGTTTCATTTTATCCAATTTTAATTGAATGTTAAAAGGAGAAATGTGATGAAAAAACTATTTTTATTGCTGACCATTGTCGCCTTTTCGTTCTCATCCTGCTCCCCAGGAAGCAGCTCTCCAGACCCTAATCCCAATTCTTCAACGACAGGAAATAACGGGCATTCGGGTACAGAAGGAAATCCTTCAGCCCTTACAGACGGATACACTGACGACACCAAGCACGATAATTCTAACCCCATCGGTACCATTCCAGAATATGGACGCTTAGAGGTTCCGGCATTGCGGGGTGGTACTTCGCGCGTTCTTATCCATAAAGTAGCCAGTTATGGCGTCAACTATATGACTGAATGGGATGACGTTCAAAAGGGTCCACGCTGGAGCGCCTATATATTAACGGCGGCACTGATGCGAAACAGCGTTCCGCGTTATACCGCAGATAAGCGCCGGGGCGAAGTGCAATATCCCTTTGACCCGCTCATACCGAGCTCACTCCAATGGGATTACGACTGGCTCACTGACGACAATGGAAGCTACGATCACGGTCATCTGTGTCCGTCTGCCGACCGCCGCTGCGACAAGGAATCGCAATTTCAAACGTTCTACATGAGCAATATGGCACCTATGTTCGGGCCATTCAACAGCGGCGTATGGGCCAATATCGAAGGAGCTGTGCGCAAGGCTGCTTCACGATACTGCGACACACTATACGTCGTCAAGGGCGGAACCATTGACGCTGGCACCTATGGCGGCTACAACCTTATATATCATAAGCTGCACAACGGGCTTGTCATCCCCCGTTATTTCTACACGGCAATGTTTTACCGCATACGTGGGAAATACTACGCTATCGCCTTATGGATTGACCAATTCGCCTGTCGCAACAGCAATGAACGCAATTTGGCCCAGTTTGCTATATCCATTGACCAATTGGAAAAGCGCACGGGGGTCGACTTCTTCTGCAACGTTCCCAATGCCGAAGAAGCTAAAATGGAAACCCAGTGCGACCCCATAGCATGGGGATTGCGATAAACTGCATACAAAAAGCCACCGACGGCCTATCTCCTATGATAAACAACCGCACACACTACACCTTATTTATATAAACACCGTGTTCCGTCATTCCCTGCTCTCTGTGGGCTATAGCCGGATACAAAGGGAAAGGTAAGACACCCTCCGGCGTCTTACCTTTCTTTGTTATCCTGAATTACTTGTCTGTCATTTAAGGCCGACAGACTTCTCTTACCTTATCTTCGGGTTGGCAAACTCCAGCTGCCGCCTCTCACTTTCTCAATGATATTCTCGCCGATAACGATAACCGGTTTCTGTGCAGCTTTCGTAAAAGGCGCTGCCTTAGCATTGTTGTTGGTCACTCGGCGCAAGTCAAACTGAATCATGTCAGGGTTATTGGTTCCCACCATATAACCATTGAACACACCGTTTTGCTCATCAAGGAAGAATCCGTGCGTCCTCGCACTGCGGTCCATCACAAAGGCCGTCCCGTTCTGTGTGAGATACTTCACATGAATATCGCCCGTCCTCTCGTCAATATACCAGTTAAACTTCAGCGGCTGCTGTTGCTCAGTTACGTTTCCCTGTGCGTCAGTCAGGTAGTCAATCTCCGTTCCTGTGCCCTTGATTGCGTTGCTGCTGTTTCGCGAAAACGTCATATTGGCGTTGAAACGGTCCTTCTTTCCATTGTCGCCGTTGGTGTAAACCATCGTTCCGTCCCATTCACCGGCCAGCACCTCAGCCTCATCAAGAACGGTCTGGCCAGAGCTATGGCCGTTGTTATTATAGTTGTAGTCGTTCCAGCTGTAGTTGTTACCGTTGCTATAATCATACCACCATGGCACATCTGTACCATACCAGGGATCGTTGTCATCCCAGGGATCACTATAACAACCCAAAAAAACCACGGGCACTGCCAGCAATAAGGCTGCTGCTATAAAAGTCTTAAATGTTCTCATAACTTTGCGTTTTATTTTATGTTTTCTTTATTCTGCTGCAAATATACGCAGCTTATCAGGCCCCACAAACGTAAAATACCTATTCCTTTGCGGTTTTCCCCTATCAGCGAGTAGGGAATCCCTAAATAACATTAAAAGCTATAAAAAGCAATATGTACATGCGTACCTCCGTACCTTTTTTTAGTATTTTTGCATAGATTACGACGTAATCCCAATTTTAAAAAGTATATATCGCAAATGAAAACAGTTTATGAGTTTACAGTAAAAGACCGTAAAGGCAACAACGTTTCCCTGAAAGAGTATGCCAACGAGGTGCTCCTCATCGTCAACACAGCCACAAAATGTGGCTTCACGCCGACATACACCGAGCTCGAAAACCTCTACAAGCAATACCATGCACGGGGTTTTGAGATTCTCGATTTCCCCTGCAACCAGTTCGGTCAGCAGGCACCGGGCACCGACGAAGCCATTCACGACTTCTGCAAACTTACCTATGGTACCGAGTTCCCGCAGTTCAAGAAGCTGAAAGTCAACGGCGAAGATGCCGACCCGCTGTATAAATTCCTCAAAGAGCAGAAAGGTTTCGCAGGTTTTGACATGAGTAACAAGATAGCGCCTATCCTTGTAGAGATGTTCGACAAGACCGATCCCAACTGGCGCGAAAGCCCTGATATCAAATGGAACTTTACCAAATTCCTCATCAACAAGAAGGGACAGGTCGTGAAACGCTATGAGCCAACCGAGAAAATTGAGCACATAGCAGCCGACATTGAAAAGCTTTTAGCCGAGTAAAACTTATGGAACATACCAGATGTTTAATCATAGGCAGCGGCCCCGCCGGATATACAGCCGCTCTCTATGCGGGGCGGGCCAACCTGAATCCCGTCTTATACTGCGGACTTCAGGCAGGTGGACAGCTTACCACCACGACTGTTGTCGAGAACTTCCCGGGCTATCCCGATGGCGTTGATGCCAACCAAATGATGATGGAACTGCGCCAGCAGGCCGAGCGCTTCGGCGCCGACGTGCGCGACGGCATTGTTACAGACGTCGACCTGAGCCGCAAACCATACACCGTTACCATCGACAACGGCAACCGGCTCACATGCGATACCCTCATTATTGCAACGGGAGCTTCGGCAAAATATTTAGGTTTGGACGACGAAAAAAAGTACAGCGGACAAGGCGTTTCTGCCTGCGCAACGTGCGACGGCTTCTTTTATCGCAAGAAAGTTGTTGCCGTTGTGGGCGGCGGCGACACCGCTTGCGAAGAGGCAAGCTATCTGGCAGGCCTGTGCGAAAAGGTGTACATGATTGTGCGCAAGCCTTTCCTCCGTGCGTCAGACATCATGCAACGCCGCGTCAAAGAGAACTCAAAGATTGAGATTCTCTTCGAAACCAACACGCTCGGCCTGTATGGGGAGAACGGCGTTGAGGGCGCACACCTTGTCTATCGCAAAGGAGAGGCCGACGAAAAACGGTACGATCTGCCCATCGACGGCTTCTTTCTGGCTATCGGTCACAAGCCCAACACCGACCTTTTCCGCGGCAAACTCGACATGGATGCTACGGGATACATCAAGGTTGAGGGCGATACGCCACGTACCAGCACCGAGGGAGTATTTGCCGCCGGCGACTGCGCCGACCCCACTTACCGCCAGGCCGTTGTCGCAGCAGGCAGCGGATGCAAGGCGGCTCTGGAGGCAGAGCGTTATCTGCAGGACATGTAAGCGCGCCAGCCAGCCCCTATACACAAGAAGCCACACGGAGAACCGTTCCGTGTGGCTTCTTTTTTGCCAACGCCCCCATACCTTTTGTTTATCGGGCACTATACGCTCCGGTTACACCCTTCACATCGGCAGGAACATACTTTACAATATCCTCCTTGCGGGAGGCTGGCGCTGCAGTTACGCCCTTTACATCTTCCGCCGCGCCCTTTCACGCCTTTTACTGCGCCTGAAACATGCAGACGCCCGTTGTACGGCGGCCGCCATACCCATATGACGACGGCCGCAGGAAGCGCGTACGGCGGCCGTCGCACACGCGTTCCACGGCCGCCGCACACCATACCCTGCGGGCTGAAACCGACTCTTTTTCTGCCTGTAGGGCTTTGGGAAACGGCAGAAAAGGAAAACCTGCAGCCAGCAGTGGCAATCACTATGCAATACAATTGTCATTTCGTTGTTAAATATACGAAATATATACATAATGGCACTATTTTGCTTTAAAATCGAATAATTTCGGGCTTGATTTGTTACAATCATTAAAATTTTATTATATTTGCAACTGAATTTAACGATTGCTTCAAGAAGAACTGAACAATAACCGATAATAAACACATTCGTATGAAAAAACTTTTACTCTTAACGTTAGCATTTGTTGCCGTGACGGCAAATGCCCAGGAGAAGTTCACGGTGGGCGCTCTTACCTATACCGTAACAAGCCCGACAACCGTAGAGCTGACCAAGCTTGACAGCAAAGTGATGGGTGTTGTCAATATTCCGGAAAAGGTAACCGGCAAGGACGCACATCAATATACCGTCACCTCAATAGGTGAAAGCGCATGCAAGTGGTCTGACGCGGTGTCAATCATGCTCCCTGAAACCGTCGACTCCATTAAGCACTCGGCTTTTTCCGGCTGCAAATTTCCCGAAATCGCGCTCCCTCAAAAGCTGCGCTACATCGGTCCGTATGCTTTCAGTTCCTGCCCGCTGACGTCTATTGACGTTCCTGCAACGGTAGAAACCATCTCTGACCATGCTTTCTTTGGCAGCAGTTTTAAGCCCACGCTTGCCTCTGTCACCCTGCACGAAGGCCTGAAAGCCATCGGCGACGGTGCTTTCTATGGCTGTGCCATGGAAGAAATAGAGGTTCCTGCAAGCGTTTCCTCCATCGGAAAGAGCGTCTTCCTGCACTGCAAGAAATTGAAGAAGGTGGTATTTCACGAGGGTCTAACAAGTATTGGCGAAGGCGCT
Organism: Prevotella sp.; assembly: GCA_013333935.1. Taxonomy (GTDB): domain Bacteria; phylum Bacteroidota; class Bacteroidia; order Bacteroidales; family Bacteroidaceae; genus Prevotella. Next base: position 34,265 of record JABCNV010000019.1, read on the forward strand.
TTTAATGATTGTAAGCTCCTGTCTGACGTAAAGCTCCCGGGGACATTAAAGACAATGGGCATCGAAGTTTTCTTAAACGACAAGGCCCTCACCACAATCAACATCCCTGCTGCGCTTGAAGAGATGGGCGAAAGCTGCTTTGGCGGGACCTCGCTGACCACAATCACGCTGGATGCAGCCAACAAGAACTTTGTCCTTAAGGACGGCGTGCTCTACACAAAGGGCTATAAGGTTCTGCAACAAGCGCCGCTGAAAGGGCTCAAGACGTATGAAGTGGACAGCCATTGTCTCGGCGTTGCAGGCGGTGCATTCTGGGGAAGCGAGCTGGAAAGCATCAAATTGTCTGACAATACGGTAGCCATCGGTTACGGTGCATTCCTTGGTTCACAGCTGAAAAGCATCAACTGGCCGAAGCGTTTGAGCTATATTGACGAACAGGCATTTGCTAATACGCAGTTCACGGAGATTACATTACCGTCTACCTTATATTATATCGCTGACGGAATCTTCGCCGGATGCAAGAAACTTACCAAGGTAACCATGCCCTCTGGCATGACACAAATCTTTGCACATGCCTTTTCTGGCTGTACGTCTCTGGGCTCTTTCACCGCCCAGGGCAGCACAGCGCCGGAGATTATGCCCTATTATGAGTCTTCCGATGCGCCCTTCTTTAAAATCGCTTCGCCCGCAACGCTCACCGTTCCCAAGGGCGCAACCGACTCCTATAAGAAGGCAGGATGGGGCGATTTCTTCAAGATTGCCGAATCAGAAGTGGCTTCTCTGACCGTAAAAAGCATATCGCCCAAGGACAGTTCTTCGCTGGGCAAGTATACAAGCTTCTCATTCAGCGTAACCTTTAACGAACATATACAGCTCGTTGAGAACCATCCCGACGTCTATATCCGTCAGAATGCCAACTACAGTGCGACCTATATTGAGCCCACCGGCACCCCACAGTGGACGGCCCGACTTGAGGGAAGCAACACGCTTACGGTGTTTGGGAACGACTATGACGGCTTTATGGATGCCTTCTCATCACAGAAAGGGAAGATCTATTACGTGAATATCCCTGCCGGAATAGTAAAAGACGACACGGGAGCAGTAAACGATCACATAACCATTGTTTACTATGGTCAGGGCACAACAGCCGGCATCGAAGCGGCTCCTGCCCAAAACGGCACCGAAAGTAAAGTTGTTGCACGTTACAATATCAGCGGACAGGCCGTGAACGAAGCCCAGAAAGGCATACAAATTATCAAGTATGCTGACGGAACTACACGCAAGATTGTTGTGAAGTAAGCCTTTCCCGACAACGATTATACAGCCTGCAGGAATAAACATTCCGTAAAGTCGGCCGACTATCGGCACAGGCAAGACGGTACGATTATTTCTGCAGGCCGGTTCATTTTTAATTCATTCAAAACCCATTATCCCCATGAAGAAATTCTCTATCTTCCTTTTTCTCTCACTCATTCTTCTCTCCCGCCTGCCCCTTTGTGCGCAAGTGAATGCCAGCTTCACCGCAGAAGAGGCAATGACTACGTATTACAGCCAGGACTGGGACGACATGACGGCCTTCAAATCGTGGAAGTATTCGGCCACGAACAAGACCTACACGTGGGGGCTTTCTTCCAAATCGCTCTACTCCGGACAGCAGCCTTTCAGCAGCATTGACGCGGCAAGTAAGTATTCGCTTAGCATAAAATACGACACAAAAGCCAGTCAGGACGAGCGCGCTACATCGCCGGATATTGACATTAAGCCCAATAGTCAAGTGGAATATTATGCGCTTTTCTGTGCCGTTTGGCTCATTAACGCCAACTGGACCTTGTCAATTATCAACACAGAAAAGCAAGATACCACGTTGCTTACCAACGGTTTCATGTGGTCACAGGACAATGCTTTCACGGGCCCGAGCTGGGTAAAGTTCACCGCCGACCTCAATAAGTGGGCGGGAAAGAAGTGTCGTTTCGAGTTCAGATACAAGGGAAAGGAAGGCGATTACGTCCAGATAGACGGTTTCAAGCTACGTCAGAAGGACACTTCTGCATCGGCCACCATCAACATTAACCAGGGCGACGCCGTGCATTTCCTTGATACTTCCACCGGAAATCCTGACCATTGGGCGTGGACTTTCGAAGGAGGAACACCCTCTGCAGCCACTAACCAGAACCCCGTTGTGACCTACAGCCAGACCGGTGTGCACAAAGTGACGCTTACCGCCGGCAACAACACCGGTTCGTCTACGGCTGTCCGCGAGGGCTTCATCACCGTCAAGGCGCAGGCTCCAACGGCTCTTGCCGAACTGCCTGCGACGGGATACCTTTCGCCCTGGGTCGCAGCGTTCATCCCTGCCAATACATCTGTACAGTTCCTTGACCGCTCAAAGGGCTTCCCCACGGCATGGAACTGGACATTCGAAGGCGGTACACCGGCAACGTCAACAGAACGAAACCCCACTGTTTCATACGCCAGCAGCGGCAAATTCGGCTATACTCTCGATGTCAGCAACAGCGTAGGGACGAGCCACGACTTCATGGTGAAGGCCATTCAAGTGGGTGGAAGTCAGGACATCTGGAACATAGGGCTTGACGAATACAACAAGCTCGGCACCGTTTCCTTAGGCTTTTATGGCTATTATGGCGGCACAAACTGGATGGGAATGACCAAATTCGCCGAGGCTTTCAACAAGCCGCTCGCACCGGCAACGGTTGACAGCGTGGCCGTTTACTTCGACCAGACAAAGACCGTTTCGCCCGAAGCCCCCATCACCGTTTCCATCTGTCTGGCCGATGCCGACGGCAACCCGGGCACCGAACTGGCTTCTGCCAGCGTCAAGGCGTCGGAACTGGCTTACGATAAGGACAACATCGTGGCTACAAAGCTCGCTCTCGACCATCCGGCCAAGGTCAATTCGCCTTTCTTCGTCGTCATATCCGGCATTCCGAACGCCAGCACCGAAAGCGGAAGTGACGATATTTCCATCCTGAGTATGCTGCGGGAGAAAGGACAGAAAACCACAACCTGGCACCTGCTTGAGGAGTGGGACAAGGATAATAAGCCGACAGGGAAGTATGACTGGTTCAAAAACACCGACTCTCCCGTCTCACTTGCCGTCACCGCCCACCTCAAATACGACGACAATACCCCCGCCGCCATATCCTCAGCCAGCGCTGAAGCCCAGACCACTGAAGCGCCCGCAGCCATCTATTCTGTTGACGGAGCACGCCGCCAGGCCCTCGAACGTGGCATGAATATCGTCAGAACAAACAAGGGCAATGTGAAAAAGATTATCAAATAAGCTTTAAACGGGCCGGTCCGTCCTATTTTGTCACCTTTCCATGTGAAAGGCGAGACCGGCAGATTTAACCCTATACGTGAGAAGCCATCCAAGCAATCGCCCCGGATGGCTTCTCTCTTTTTCCCTCCGCTCACACCTTTCGGCAGCTCCCTCTACACCTTTCGTCGCACCCTTTTGCACCTTTTACGCAGTCTTTTTGCACCTTCCACGTTACCTTTTTACACCTTCCGCGTTGTCTTCTTGCACCTTTCACACCCCTCTTTCATACCTTTTGCTACGCCCCTTCATGCCTTTTGCCAGCACAAAAACACGCTGACGCTCATCGTACGACGACCGCCGCACCCATCTTACAACGGCCGTCACACAACACGTATGGCGGTCGCCGTACGCGTGTACTACGGCCGCCATACACCCGCTCCCACGCCATAACCGTGCAACACTTACACCGTCAGCCGTCAGACAGTATTGCCCAAAGCCACAGCTCCACCCCCAAAATGACAACAAGACAGGACAACAACACACATGGCCCGCACCGGCAAACCATTCGCAAAAAATGCATGCGGATTTGCAAAATTCCCCCACATATCAAAAAAGAAATGACCTCCGGCACACCCCATGCACAAGGAATCTGCCTACCCTATAACGGGAGCGACTAAACTATCACATCACGATAATGACCCCGCATGCACGTGCATGCGGGGCCAGAAAAACGTAAAAGCGGGACCGAGGCTCCCGTTCCGCCCTACTTCATCGCCTTCATCACGTGCACAGCCTCACTTACTGACGGCACGTTGGCTATTTTAATCAAACGGTGTCCGTGGCTGTCCTTGAAGTTGCAGCGGCGCGGATTGTCCATCACATAACGGATAATACCGCCAAAAATCTTGCTTTGGTAGAACGGACTGTTCTGGTTTGATACGAACTGCAGCGTCATGACGCCCTGCCTCAACATCACTTTTTCGCAACCCAGATGCTTGCCAATGCGACGCAATACGACAACCTGCATCAGCTCTTCGCCCTCGGGAGGAACGGGACCAAAGCGGTCAACCAGGCGCTTGCGGTAAGCAACAAGATCGTCTTCGCGCTCAATGTTATCGAGCTCACGATACAGCAGCATACGCTCACTGCTGCCCGGCACATAGGTTTCGGGAAAATACATCTCGAGATCGCTCTCTACGGCACAGTCTTCCACGAACATATCGCCCGTCAATTCGCGCCCCTGCCCTTCGTCGTCAGCATATAAATCGCTGAACTCATCGTTCTTAAGCTCGGTAACTGCCTGGCTAAGAATCTTCTGATATGTTTCATATCCCAGGTCCTCCATGAAGCCGCTTTGCTCCGAGCCCAGCAGGTTTCCGGCGCCTCTTATGTCCAAATCCTGCATGGCAAGGTTGAAACCACTGCCCAAATCAGAGAAAGTCTCCAGCGCTTCCAGACGCCGGCGGGCATCGACGGTGAGCACACTCTTCGGCGGTGCCAGCAGATAGCAGAAGGCCTTGCGGTTGCTTCGCCCCACGCGTCCGCGCATCTGGTGGAGGTCTGACAGGCCAAAGTGGTGGGCATCATTAATGATAATGGTGTTCGCGTTGGGAATATCGATGCCGTTTTCCACAATGGTTGTTGAAAGCAATACGTCGTAATCGTAGTTGATGAAGCCCATAATTACCTTCTCAAGCTCGTCGGGAGGCATCTGCCCGTGGCCGATAGCCACACGGCAGTCGGGCACATACTTGCGGATAAGCTCGGCTATTTCCGGCAGACTTGCGATGCGGTCGTTGACAAAAAACACCTGTCCGTTGCGGCTCATCTCAAAGTTTATAGCATCGGCTATTACCTCGTGGCCATAGGTGCACAGCTCGGTGTGGATGGGATAACGGTTGGGAGGTGGCGTGCGCATGATGCTCATATCGCGCGCTCCCATCAGCGAGAACTGCAGTGTACGCGGTATTGGCGTAGCCGACATGGTGAGCGTGTCGACGTTTGTCTTCATTTTCCTGAGCTTCTCCTTGGTTGAAACGCCGAACTTCTGCTCCTCATCTATAATCAACAAGCCCAGATCGTGCCATTTTACAGCTTTGCCAAGCAGCTTGTGCGTGCCGATAATGATATCAATTTTACCCGTCTCGAGATCGTCAAGCACCTGTCGGGTCTGTGCGGCAGTGCGCGCACGGGAAAGATAATCAACCCTTACGGGAAAGTTTTTCAGTCGTGCCTTGAACGTCTGATAATGCTGATAGGCCAGCACCGTCGTAGGAACCAGCACGGCAACCTGCTTGGAATCGCAGGCCGCCTTGAAGGCAGCGCGAATAGCTACCTCCGTCTTTCCGAAGCCTACATCGCCGCAAATCAGGCGGTCCATGGGCTGGGCGCGCTCCATATCGGCCTTTACGTCCTGGGTAGACTTTAGCTGATCAGGTGTGTCTTCATAGAGAAAGCCGGCTTCTAACTCGTGTTGCATGAAGTTATCAGGCGAAAAAGCATAGCCCTTTTCGTGCCGCCGACGGGCATAAAGGCGTATCAGGTCGCGTGCAATATCCTTTATCTTCTTCTTCGTACGCTCTTTCAGGCGCTCCCATGCGCCCGTACCGAGCGTGCTCAAACGCGGTTCTTCACCGGCGTCGCCGCTGCGATACTTTGATATTTTGTACAGCGAGTGGATGGAAACATCCACTTTATCGTTGTTCTGATAGATGATACGTATCACCTCCTGGTATTGCATCTGCCCGTCAGCAGAGGCTTTTCCCTGAACGGGCACGCGCACCAGACCGCCGAATTTGCCTATACCGAAGTCGACATGCACGATGAAATCGCCCGGCTCCATTTCCTGCAGTTCCTTCATGGTGAGCGCAATCTTCCCCGAACGAGCACGGTCGCTCTTGAGATTATACTTGTGGAAGCGGTCGAATATCTGGTGATCGGTAAAGAAACATGCCCGTAAATCGTCGTCAGTAAAGCCCTCGTGCAGGGTTTTGTCAACCGGCGTGAAGGTGATTTTTGAACGGTGTGCGTTGCTCCCTGAGCGCTCGGGGTCGGCACCTGCCTCGTCAAAGATGTCCTTCAAACGCTGTTGTTGCTTGGCGCTGTCGGCAAGAATATACAGGCGATAGCCGCGCAGGAGGAAATCGTCAAGCGATTGCCGCAACAAGGTAAAGTTCTTATGGAAAAGCGGCTGGGGCGTAATATGAAAGGAAATAGTGGCCTGGGGCTGGGCCGAAGGGCGCTGACCATACTCAATTATGCGCAGACGAGCCACGTCGTTACTGAATTGTGTAGGGCGGCAAAGCACATTTTCGCGTGTCATTTCCTGCCGAATCTGCTCCCGTTCAACCTCTGTAGCATCATCGAGACGCTCGGTCATGGCCTGCGATGAGAAGCCTTCGTTGTAGGTCTGGCATAGTGTATCGTAGACAAAAGCAGGGTCGCGCATCACCAATAAGGCGCTGTCGGGAACGAATTGCAGAAACGGAACCAGCTCGGTTTGCAAAGAAGCCAGCTCCGGAACAATCTCAATCTGGTTCAGACGACCCTTTGAAAGCTGATCCTCTACGGTGAAAGTGCGGATAGTATCTATCTCATTTCCAAAGAAATCAATGCGGAAAGGAAGTTCGCTTGAGAACGAATAGACGTCGAGAATACTGCCTCGGAGGGCGAACTGACCGGGCTCATAAACATAGTCTTCTTCTTGAAAGCCGAGGTCGCGCAGGCGATGAACAAGAGACGCTACATCGGTTTGCTGTGACGTTCGCAGCGTAATGCGGTGCTCGTCAAGATGGGCTTGTGACACTACAAGCTCGGAAACGGCCTGCGGATAGGTAACAATAAGCAACGGCTTGCCTGAAACTGTACCCTCTCCTGCCCCCTGTTCTGCCGCCAATCTGGACAAAACCTCAGTGCGTAATATCTCGTTGGCCGCATCCTTCTGTCCATATTTCACGGCCCTGCGGTAGCTCGAGGGGAAGAATAAAGGCACATATCCCCCTTCTTCACGTGTATGGGAGACGGGCTGTTCGGCGTCCTGTTGAGGACGTTCCACCGTCGTAAGAAGGTCATTATAAAAGTATCCGGCTTCGTCTGCATCGTTCAAAATGAACACTATCGTACGTTGAAGCTCTCCGGCTACCGAAGAAAAGAGCATGGGTGCCGACGAAGCCACAAGCCCCTTGAGGAACAAACGCCTGATGGTTTCGTCCTCCAACGACTTTACCAAAGCCCCAGCCTGTGGAAGCTTTGCGTAAAGTTGCTGCAAATCTGTTATTGTCATGCTTTATTCTTATTGCCTCTCACAGGCCTTTCCATCATGGTGCGACGCCACGCCTCCGCCGTTAATCCTTCGTGGGAAGGCTGCGGTGGCTGGCCGGATACTTGCGGAACCAGCCGTCCATACGAAGCCTGATAACGCCGAAAAGGGCCTCGCTGAATATACCTCCGCTCATTTTCGATGTGCCTTCCTGACGGTTTACGAAGATGACAGAGACCTCCTTGATATGGAATCCCAACTTATAAACCGTATATTTCATCTCAATCTGGAAGGCGTATCCCTTGAAACGAATCCTGTCAAAGTCGATAGCCTCGAGCACACGGCGGCGATAGCATACAAAGCCGGCGGTGGTATCGTGAACATTGAAGCCCATTACAAAGCGCACATACTTTGATGCAAAATAGCTCATCAGCACACGGCCCATAGGCCAGTTCACCACGTTTACACCCGTCACATAACGCGAACCCACCGACATATCGGCGCCCTCGTCATGGCATGCTGCATAGAGACGCGGCAGGTCGTGGGGGTTATGGCTGAAGTCGGCGTCCATCTCGAAGATGTAATCATACCCTTTCTCCAGAGCCCACTTGAAGCCGGCGATGTAGGCCGTGCCCAAACCTTGCTTTCCCGAGCGCTCAATAAGGAACAGCCTTTCGGCGAATTCGTCGTGCATCAGGCGTTTTACGATATCGGCTGTGCCGTCAGGACTGCCGTCGTCTATGACAAGAACGTGAAAACATTTTTCCAGCGAGAGGACGGCCCGGACAATGTTTTCCATGTTCTCCTTTTCGTTATAGGTGGGGATGATAACTATAGAATCACTTTCATACATAGCCAGTTAAGTTTACTTTCCTGCAAAATTAAAAAAATATATGGAAATCATGTTATACTTTGTTACTTTTTTGGCCCCGACGTTTACCATCTTCCTGCCATCTGTCCCTGCCGTGTCTGCACATGCCGGATGGCGGCGGAAAGAGATGGTGCGCGCGCCTTTACAGGCTAAAGACAAAACCATTACGGCGTAAAGACGGAACAGGAATTACAACTCACTTATATACAAATGGTTACAACTTGACAAAAAGGCGTGCGATTAGCTATGTAAAGGCAAAACGATTACGATGTAAAGACGAGACGATTACGACGTAAAGGGCGCGCGATTACGACGTAAAGACAAAACGATTACGGCGTAAAGGGTCGGGCCTTATTTTTTCTTGCACATTTCCGGCCGTCGCTACTGATGTGGCCTACGCATTTTTTGCCCGATTCCTAAAAGGGTCTGCATCTATAGAGAAGCCTGCAGGAAACGCCTTATATCGCCAATATGATTTGTCTATGCCCCTGTCGTGTTCCCGTCTGCTACTGGTCGGGATTCTCGACAAAGCCCTGATATTGAGGTTCAAGACCGCTCATGACGCTCTTGTAACTTTCGTCTTTCAGATACTCTATGTTCTCACGGCCCTTGCCTACAGGCTGCAGAGGCTTGTGGATAGTGAGCCGGAGCGGATGCCATACCACCCAATGACCATCGCGCATGCGGGGCATAATGTCAAAGCTGCCGTTGATGGTAAGGGGGCAGACAGGCAGCTGCAGCTCGTCAGCCAACGCAAAGGCCCCACGCCTGAAGAAGCCCAAGTGGCCCGTAAAGGTACGTGCACCTTCGGGAAAAACCACCAACGACATGCCCTCGCGAAGGATGTCGCGAGCCTTGTCGTACGTTTCGCGGATGCGGGAAACACTGCTGCGGTCGACAAATATCTGGTGCGAATAACGACAGGCCATGCCAATGACCGGCACACGACTCAGTGCACGCTTCATCATCCACTTGAAATTCCGGTTCAGATAACCGTAAATCAGGAAGATATCAAAGGCTCCCTGATGATTGGCCACGAAAACATAGCTCTGCCCTTTCTGCAGATTCTCACGCCCCTCGACCTTGACAGGCAGCAGGAAAATATGCGTAGTGACCCACGACCACAGGTGTCCCGGGTAGTAACCCCAGAAGTGGCCGTTGCCAACAAGACAGCCGACAGTGGTGACAAATCCCGTCAGGACGGTGGAAAGCAGAAAGACAGGAGCAGCTATGAAAACCTGATAGAGACGATAAATAAATTTCATGACTTTGACTTATGAAGGGTAATAACTACAATTTCAGGCGAAACGCCGAAGCGAAAAGGTATAAGGCCGCCCAGCCCTGCGCTTACATAAAGATACCGGTCGGCCATACGGTAGAGGCCGTAATCCTGACGATATTCTACCTGCGTAGGGCGGAGACCGAACAGCGACAGCTGACCGCCATGGGTATGGCCGCACAATGTAAGGCAGGCGCGGGCGTCTTTTACAATATATTTCGCCCACGCCTTGGGATTATGCTGAAGCACAATGGCGAACGCTCCCGCGCCAACACCACGCATGGCCTGCGTAAAACAGGCACTGTCAGGGCGTTCAAGATTCTGCTCGCCTGCGATAACAAGCGAGTCATGCCCGCGCCGGATCGTAAAACTGCTATTTAAAAGCAAGTGCCATCCGCAACGTTTTTCAAGCATTCGCGTCTCACGGATATTGCGTAATTCCTGATTTGGCGGCAGCTTCACATATTCGGCGTAATCGTGATTACCCAATACGGAGAACACGCCATCGACGGCATGTAACCGGCTTAACAACGACATAACCGATCGAATCTCACACGGTTGTAGGTTCTGCAGGTCGCCGGTAAAGGCTATCAAGTCTGGTTTCTGTGCGTTGATACTGTCAATATCGCGTGCCAACACTTTGCGCAGACTCCCTGTAAACGTACCCACATGTGCATCAGAAAAGTGTACGATGCGGTAGCCGTCGAAAGCAGGGGGAAGGTCTTTAAAGCTAAGTTCTATGCGTTTCACCTTTAATTGGCGTACACCTATGGTGCAACCATACGCCATCATCAGCCATGTGACGGGAACAAACAGCGCAGCAGCAGGTATGCCCCAATTGCGGCGGGTATGGAAACAGCGGCGAATGGCTCTCCCCAGAAGGGAGAACAGACAGAAGATTACATTTGGATAAACCACAAATCCTAAAAGAATAAGGTACACATTTACCCAGGTAAGGTTGTCGGGAACAAAGTTATGAACCGACGCCAGGCCAGCTGTATAAACCAACATTACGACGGCAGGAGCCCACCATAACACCCTTTTCCACCAGCAATAACCCTGACGGTGACGCCAATAATGCAGGTCAACATACAGATAGGACAGCACAATGGCAAGGACAACAGGAATAAATATACGCTCTATCATTTACGAATCAGACTGGATGCAAGGAAGCGCCTCATCAGCTCTACGGGCAAGCCACGACGCCTTGCGTAGTCACGAAGCTGGTCTTCACCTATTTTACCTATATCGAAATAAGTGGCTTGGGGATGAGAAAACATCAGTCCCGAAACGGAAGCATGCGGGGTCATCATACCACTTTCAGTTAAATGAATGCCTATCTGGGGCATATCAAGAAGGTCTGACAATATAAAATTTACGCTCATATCAGGCATGGAGGGATAGCCTACAGCCGGTCGAATGCCCTGATAGCGCTCGTTAAGAATATCGGTTATCGGAAGATTCTCGCCGGAAGCATAGCCCCAATAATGCTTCCTTACGTCGGTATGCATGCGTTCGGCCGTGCTTTCGGCAAGACGTTCGGCCAGCACTTGTACAAGCATGTGACGGTAAACATCGTCCCGATAGCCATGTTCCATGTCGGCATCTACCGTTGTAGCAAAAGCTCCTACCTTATCTTTTACTCCCGATGACAGCGGGCGGACGAAATCTGCCAGACACAAGCTGGGACGTCTCTGGTGCGAAACTTTCTGCTGTCGCAACATGGGAATGCGCACATTACCCAGCAAAAGGTCGTCACCATCGCTGTTGGCATCAAACAATTCAAAGACAGCATAAGTATGAAACCGCCCTTCCCAATGGTCGAGCATTGCTTCTGCATCAGCCTTGAGCTGCTCACGCTCGACACCTTGCTTTCCTCCCATACCCCAGGCATGGAAGAAATAAATCCAGTTAATAAACGGACGCGTATCGCTAATCTGAAAGGTCAACTTCATCTTTTTACCGTCTGAATACTACTTCCTCGCCGCGACAGGCGCCGTCGAAAAGGCCATTGTCATAAACATGATGACCATTACAGAAGGTACCTGTAACACGCCAGCTGAATTGTTCTCCCATCAGCGGGCTCCACTTACACTTGCTTTGTATCACATTTTCGGTGACTTCCCAGGGATTTCCTTTCTTAACGATAGTGATATCGGCCTTATATCCTACCCGCAAGAAGCCACGGTCACAGACACCAAACAGGTGAGCGGGGTTATGACACATCAGCCAGACCAGGCGCTCCATGCTCAAAACGCCCTCGTCTACAAGGCTGAGCATGGACACCAAAGAGAATTGTATCATAGGCATTCCTGAAGAAGCACGGGCACAGCCGCCCTGTTTGTCTGAAAGCTGGTGAGGGGCATGGTCGGTCCCGATGCAAGTTATGCGGCCCGATGTGAGCGCACGGCGCAAGGCCTCACGGTCGGCAAGGCCCTTCACTGCGGGGTTACACTTGATAAGTGTGCCTTTTGTAGCATAGTCTTCTGCCGAGAAAAGTAAGTGGGCAAGTACGGCTTCGCCAGTGATTGGTGGCATAGAGCCTGCAGAATCAGCATGGAGATCCTTATCAAGCAGGGCCAGTTCATCAGCCGTAGAAATATGTGCAATATGAAGCCTTGTTCCGAAATGGTGGGCCAACTTCACAGCAAGAGCACTACTCTTATAACAGGCTTCCGCTGGCCTGATGACAGGATGCAGGCGTATATCTGGGTCACTGCCATATTTCTTCAAGGCTTCTGACATGTTATGACTGATGATGGAAGAATCCTCGCAGTGGGTCATTAACGGTAAATGACACTCTGCACAAGTCTTGAAAATGTCGTTCAAAGCGTCGCTCTTGTCAACAAGCATATTGCCGGTAGAGGCTCCCATGAAAAGCTTGATGCCGGGAACGCGCGTACGATCAAGCTGTTTAATCAACTCTGAATTATTGTTTGTCGCGCCGAAAAAGAAGCTATAGTTAACATGACTCTTACGTGCCGCCAACTTGAATTTATCGTCCAGAGCCTCTAATGTCGTCGTCTGGGGATTGGTATTAGGCATTTCAAAGTATGTCGTTACACCACCAAAGGCGGCAGCCCGCGATTCGCTTCCGATATCAGCCTTGTCTGTAAGCCCGGGCTCGCGGAAGTGAACGTGCTCATCAATAACGCCAGGGAAAACGAAACACCCCGTGGCATCTACGTGTTTATCGTAGCTTCCACGGGGCAACTTAATATCTTCTGTAACACTGATTATGCGGTCATTGTCTATAACAAGCGAGCCTATAAAGGAACGTCCCTCGTTGACAATCGTACCACCTTCAATGATTGTCTTCATCGTTAGCTTTATTATTACATTGCCTATCGGGCTTTTTCGAGTACCTGTTATGAAACCTCTTCTACTGTTTACTGCCCTTGAGCCGGAGCCGCCATCTCGTTAGGTGTAGGCCCATCCTGTGGTGGGGCAGCTTGAATAGGCTGTTGTTGTGCCTGAACTGGCATCTTTGTGCCATTCATTATGCTCTGATTGTCCTGTGCAGCCTGATAATATTCCTTCACCTGTGGGTCGTTCTTGAACTGATCTGTCGCGTGACTCATGATATCTTCTACCCATGCATCAAGCATTGGAACCTCATAACGGTTCATACAAACCGTAATAAATATATAGGGACCCAGCACATTATCGAAGTTTTCCGTAACAAAAGAGGTCACCAGTTTATCCATCTTCTGGTTGATGGAAGCACTCTCAGCAGCAAGACGTGCATTCACAGCATTCATGTTTTTACCATCCATAATGGCCTGATCATGCTGGTGAACAAGGTCTGCGCTTTGGTTCATGAGCTGCGTAAAGCGACGGCGAAACTTTGTCAATTTATCGTTAAGTGGCGTACCACTCACCGTTTCCTGTGTGTTGTCTATCTTAACTTGTATGTTCCCATCTTCCAAAACAACCGGCAAACTGCCATTATCGTCAAAGATAATACTGGCTACTCTCACAGAGTCGATAGAGCCAGCAAACCGGAATTGTCCATGCACAACGTCACAAGAATCAAGATTTTTCATTGCTGTATCTTTCAGAACTTTTAGATAAAGTTTCTGCCCGTCAAGCGTAGAAACACTTGTCGTGCCTGCAATATTAAAGGTATTGGCGCATGAAGTTAAAGCCAGCAGACTAATGATGACGTAGCATATTTTATTCATAAACCTATAGTTTCTTATGAGACAAAGATAATATGTATCCGTGAGTATGTGAAATAAATTTATGCAATTTAAAAAAATCGCTCAAGCTTTTATATTTTTTTTCGAAAGTTCATGGTCAATGCGATGAACAGTATAAACCTCAAGAATTGCTGCTAAAAGCAATGCTGCCACCCACTTATTATATAAATAGGTAATATAATCCTCATAACTTCCACAAAGCTCCTTGAAAAAGCCGTAAGCTGTATCAGCCATCAGGATACCTGCGACAACAAAAAGAATGTCGCTTAAATTCTGAATTCTTTTTAATCTTTTGAGAGTAAGATCAAATCCTTCATAGGTCTGCATAAGCTGCATTAGGGCAAAAAGGACAGCTCCTAAAAGGAAAATCCAACAAAATATACGCTGATAAAAAAGTAATACAAAACCTCCTACGCCGATGACCATGAGGGCACCGCCAACCAAAAACACAATACTCTGAAGTTTACTAAGCTGTTTCATTCATTTCAATGTATTGAATTGCCATCTTCATTTCCACCAGCTTGCAGATCGGTACTGAGCACAAAAATGTCTTCGTCGTCAGCTTTCATAAAATAACGCTCACGGGCAATCTTCTCAATAGCTCTGGGATTGCTGCGAATTATACGAAGTTCTCTGGTTGTCTTCTCATTCTGTTCGTTATACTTCTTAATTTCGTCTTTCAGCTGGTTAATCTGAAGTTCATACTTGACACGTTGCAAATAACTGTCACTATCAAGGAATCCCACGATAGCCACGCCCACCACAATCGTGATGAGGTACTTATAATGGGACAAGATTCCCCAAAAAGCAGACAATTTAACGCTCATAATGCTTTTTCTATGACGCTTGCAAAGATACTTCATTTCACATAGAAAAGCAAAAGAAAACAATATATTTGTTTTGCCTTTATGCCTTTTTGGGTTATCTTTGCATAAACAAACCATCATAAATACTGATATGGACAATTATATTGTATCAGCCAGAAAATACCGCCCTATGACATTTTCGTCCGTCGTCGGGCAGGATTCGCTGACTATGACACTGAAGAATTCGGTAAAGTCGGGCAAGCTGGCTCATGCCTATCTCTTCTGCGGGCCACGAGGCGTTGGAAAGACAACCTGCGCCCGCATTTTTGCCAAGGCCATCAATTGCGAAAATCCTACTACTGACGGAGAGGCTTGTAACGAATGCACAAGTTGCAAGGCATTCAACGACGGACGCTCAATGAATATCTTCGAACTCGATGCAGCCAGTAATAATAAGGTGGAGAACATCAAAGCGTTAATGGACCAGACACAGATTCCACCACAGACAGGCCGGTACAAAGTGTTTATTATCGATGAGGTTCACATGCTCTCCACCGCAGCTTTCAATGCTTTTCTAAAGACTCTTGAAGAGCCACCACAGTATGTTATCTTCATTCTTGCCACAACTGAAAAGAATAAAATTCTTCCTACGATTCTATCACGCTGTCAGATTTACGATTTCGAGCGTATGACTATCCCCGAGATTATCAGCCAGTTGACGATGGTAGCGCAAAAAGAAAATATTACATTTGAAGAAGAAGCCCTTAGCCTAATTGCCGAGAAAGCCGACGGAGGGATGCGTGATGCATTGTCTATCTTCGATCAGGTATCGAGCTTTTGCCAGGGTCATATCACTTTTAAGAAGGTACTTGAAGACTTGAATGTTCTCGATACTAACAACTATTTCCGCATTATCGACTTGGCTCTTGACAATAAAACTGCAGATATTATGCTCCTGCTTAACAGCATTATTGCACGCGGTTTCGATGCAGGGAACGTCATCGACGGACTGGCATCGCACATCCGTAATGTCATGATGGCCCGCGATGCACAGACACTTCCTCTATTGGAAGTGAGCGAACAGCAACGTCAAAAGTATCAGCAACAAGCACAGAAATGTCCTATAAAGTTCCTCTATCAAGCGTTGAAAATTCTTAACGATTGCGATATCAACTACCGTCAGAGCAGTAACAAGCGACTATTGGTTGAATTAACACTGATTCGTGTTGCGCAAATCACACAAGCTGAAGAGGACGATGCGGTCGGCGCGGGGCTTAGCCCCAATAGATTAAAATCCCTGTTTAAAAACATTTTTGTCTCTCAACCTAAACCGGCTATACAGGTGACCGGGGTTGAGAAGACCCTGCGAAAAAGCAATTATCAAAAGATTGTCAATGAGAAAACAGCGACCGATACTGATACAGAAGCCGTTGTTTCTGAACCACTACCTACTCCAATATCTGTTAATACAGAAAAAAAGTCACGGCCTAAGTTCGAGAATATTGGTGTAACCTTTGCCGGACTCCAACAAGGCTCCGCGGTATCAAATGATTTTGATGCTATCAAGGTTGATGAAAAACAAACTGTAAAAGAAGAAAAACGCTTTACCGAAGCAGATCTTTCCATGCAATGGACCTTGATGTGTAATCGAATGCCCCAGAACTTTGTAGGACTTGCATCCCGCTTGAAGAACCTTGTGCCCCAAATTACAAGTTATCCTGACTTCGAGGTTGCAGTTGACAACAAGATTCTGCTTGATCAAATCAGTCAGATTCGCGGCAAGATACGCACCACTATGAGGCTTGCACTACATAATAAGGCTATCGAATTCAACGCCCGCCTTACCCATCAGGACGAACAGCGAAAGGCCTTGACCAAACGTGAAATCTTCGATGAACTACGAAAACGCAACCCTGCTTTCGAAAAGCTTAGAGTTGAATTAGGATTGGAATTAGCTTAAACCGTGCACCAAGCAAGGGCTTACAGCCGCATGCTTTATGATAAAAGTAGCCTCCTTTCTGAAATAGCAGGAAAGCAGCTGTTTCGTTTTACCATTATTCTTTACACCCTTAAATCAGCGGCATACCACACGCTTCGCATTCCTTTCGCATGCCATCAGGCCATATACTGGCCTGAATCTCTCCAATGTGTGCCTTGTGAAGCATTACCATACAGAGACGACTCTGCCCGATACCACCTCCAATGCTCAACGGAAGCTTGCCTTGAAGCAACTGCTGATGGAAATAAAGTTTCTCACGGTTTTCCGCACCTTCGATCTTCAGCTGTCTGAGCAATGCTTCCCTATCTACACGAATACCCATTGAACTCAATTCGAACGAGCGCTCTAAAACTGGATACCATATGAGAATATCACCATTCAAGCCCGCTCTCCCGTTCGCAGTTACGGTAGACCAGTCATCATAATCGGGAGCGCGGCCGTCGTGCTTCTTTCCGTCCGACAGTTTACCGCCGATACCTTCTACAAACACAGCCCCATATTCCTTGCAGACTGCGTCTTCACGTTCTTTCGGCGAAAGGTCGGGGTAGCGGTCAAGAAGTTCCTGTGCATGCACAAAATGGATATCCCTTGGCAGAAAAGGCTTCAGTTGCGGATAGCTTTCACACGCAAGATATTCAGTGCGCAGGATAGCCGCATAAATGTGTTTCACCACCTGCTCAAGAAAGGATAGCGTACGGTTTTCGCGCTCAATGACAGCCTCCCAGTCCCATTGGTCGACATAAAGCGAATGCAAATTATCAAGCTCTTCATCGGCACGAATGGCGTTCATATCCGTATAAATACCATACCCGGGGGCTATATCATATTCGGCCAGCGTTAAACGTTTCCACTTTGCCAGCGAATGGACAATCTCCGCACATTTATCTCCCATATCCTTTATGGGGAAAGATACTGCACGTTCTACCCCATTCAAATCATCATTAATTCCTAATCCTTTCAGTACAAAGAGCGGAGCCGTCACACGTCGCAGCCTTAACTCGGTTGAAAGATTCTGCTGAAAGAACTCCTTGATTAATTTTATTCCTTGCTCGGTCTGCTTGCGATCGAGCAGTGCCTTGTAGCCATGTGGCTTAATTAACTTGCTCATTGTGTTACATTTCGTATTTGTCATACCATTAATTTGTTTGCAAAATTAACTATTTTCAAGCATAAGCACATATAAATCATGAAATATTTTACAAAATGTCAACACCTGATCGTTACTGATTTTAACCAGAATAGCACGACCATGATTCCCTGTCCGTATATAGATTTTCGCCCTTTTCTTGCGTAATAACAGAAAAATATTATTAACTTTGCATCATATACTTTCCGGCCCCGTAGCTCAGTTGAATAGAGCATCAGATTCCGGTTCTGAGAGTCGCGGGTTTGAGTCCCGCCGGGGTCACACGATCTTTGAACATCAAACTTTAAGTTTCGAGACTTAAAGTTTGAGTCATGCGATCATAACTTATGATTCATTGACGCCCGAGGAGCCCGTTGCCTTATGTAGGGAACAAGGTTATTTACCGGTAATTAATGAATGACAGTGTATGAACTTATATTTATTTGCCTTATGGATATCACCGAAAGATTTATTAATTACACAAAGTTTGATACTCAGTCAGCCGAGGATTCGGAGACCGTACCGAGTACATCCAAACAACTTATTTTTGCAAAATACCTGAAGGAAGAACTTGAAGCCGAAGGTTTGAAGGACGTAGAGATGGACGAAAAAGGCTATATCTATGCCACCCTACCTGCCAACACCAAAAAGAAAACACCTACCATCGGCTTTATTTCCCATTACGACACGGCCCTTGACGCCAGCGGAGCCAATATCAAAGCACGCATTATACACAACTACGACGGTGGTGACATTGAGCTTTCACCAGGTATCATTTCAAGCCCTGCGAAGTTTCCCGAGCTTCTCGACCACAAGGGCGAGGACATTATCGTCACAGACGGCACCACCCTTCTTGGCGCCGACGACAAGGCCGGCATCGCCGAGATTGTGCAAGCCATGTGCTATCTGCGCGACCACGACGAGATAAAGCACGGCGACATTCGCGTAGGCTTCAACCCTGATGAGGAGATTGGCTGCGGCGCTCACCACTTTGATGTCGATAAATTCGGCTGCGACTGGGCCTATACTATGGATGGAGGCGACATCGGCGACCTTGAATATGAGAACTTCAACGCTGCATCGGCCAAGGTCTTCATTAAGGGTGTAAGCGTGCATACGGGCTATGCCAAGGGCAAGATGGTCAACGCCTCGCGCCTTGCATGCGAGTTTAACAGCCACATTCCGGAAACAGACATTCCCGAGACCACCGAAGGCTATCAGGGATTCTATCATCTTCTCGGCATCAACAGCCACTGTGAGGAGGCCAAATTAAGCTATATCATCCGCGATCACGACCGCAAAAAGTTCGAGGAACGCAAAGACTTCATGGAGAATATCGTCCGCCAGATGAACGAAAAATACGGCGAAGGCACCGTCACCATTGAGCTGAAGGACCAGTATTACAACATGAAGGAGAAGATTGACCCCAACATGTACGTCATCGATATTGTGCTGAAGGCCATGCAGGAAAGCGGTGTTACGCCGAAAGTTGAGCCTATCCGCGGCGGAACTGACGGCGCACAGCTCTCTTTCCGCGGCCTGCCCTGTCCCAATATCTTTGCCGGAGGCGTTAACTTTCACGGCCCATACGAGTTCGTCAGCGTTCAGGTGATGGAGAAAGCCGTACAGGTTATCACCCGCATTTGCGAAATAACAGGCACCTTCAACGATTAAAAGCTACCGAAAGATAAAAAGGCAGGCGAGCCGATGGGGGCGGCATCACACCGTGTGACCGTCCTCCGGCCGGCCGCTTTCTTGCCTTTTATTCTCTACAATAGGCATAACGCGCATTATCTTACCTTTCTACTTTTTTACCCTTTTACCTTTAAACACCATTGGCATCGCTTCCCGAGCTTGTTAAAGACCTGGCTGTAATCCTGATTGTTGCCAGCATAGTTACCCTCATTTTCAAGAAATTGCGCCAGCCCTTAGTACTGGGATACATCGTGGCTGGCTTCATTGTGTCGCCCCACATGCCGCTTACCATGTCGGTAATCGACAAGGGAAACATCCACACATGGGCAGATATCGGTGTCATGTTCCTGCTTTTCTCACTGGGATTAGACTTTTCCATCAAGAAGATTCTGAAGATGGGCATCTCTCCTTTCATCTCTGCCATCATCATTGTCTTCTCTATGATGATGCTCGGTATGGCCACAGGACACGTCTTTTCGTGGAGCAAGATGGACTGTATATTCCTCGGAGGCATGATGGCCATGTCGTCAACTACCATTATCTACAAGGCTCTCGACGACATGGGGCTGCGTCAGCAGCGTTTCGCAGGCCTTGTAATGAGTGTGCTTATCCTCGAAGACATTCTGGCAATAGTGATGATGGTGATGCTCTCGGCCATTGCATCGGGCAACAATCCTGATGGCGGGCAAATGCTCAGCTCGGTGTTTAAGATAGGTTTTTTCCTTATTTTATGGTTCGTCGTGGGACTTTTTGCCATACCAACCTTCCTGCGTCACACGCGTAAACTGATGAGCAACGAGACAATGATCATCGTAGCTCTGGGCCTATGCTGCGCTATGGCCTGGGTATCGTCGAGCGTAGGATTCAGCTCTGCTTTCGGAGCCTTCGTCATGGGAAGCATATTAGCGGAAACCATTGAGGCCGACAAGATTATACGCCTCGTCGAACCCGTCAAGAATTTATTTGGTGCCATCTTCTTCGTTTCGGTGGGAATGCTCGTCGATCCTAAAATTCTTGTAGCTTATGCCCTGCCCATCGGCGTGCTCGTCATAGCCATACTGGCGGGTCAGGCCGTCTTCGGCACCCTGGGATTCATGCTGAGCGGCCAGCCTCTGAAGACCGCCATGCGCTGCGGTTTCTCCATGGCGCAGATAGGAGAATTTGCTTTTATCATTGCCTCGCTGGGCTTATCGCTGGGCGTTATCAGCGAGTTTCTCTACCCCGTAGTGGTTGCAGTGAGCGTCATTACTACCTTTCTCACGCCCTATATGATACGCGCGGCCGTGCCTGCCTATGCCATTCTTGAGAAGCGGCTGCCCAAACGCTGGCTGCGCCGCCTCAACCACATGGGCACAGAACATCGGGCTTCAGCCAGCGAACAGGGCCTGTGGCGACGCCTGCTCCGCAAGATGGCGCTCAACACACTGATTTATGCCATCCTCATTCTGGCTATCACGACGGTGATGCTCACCTTTTTCCTGCCCTTCGTGCGCCATCTGCTGCCCCACTGGTGGGCCAACGGAGTGTGCGGCGTGCTCACACTGATGTTCATCGCACCCTTTATGCGCGCGCTCATTATGAAGAACAACCACAGCGACGAGTTCCGCGCCTTGTGGATTGAAAGCCGTATGAACCGCCTGCCGCTTGTCTTTACCATCCTCGTGCGCATAGCCATCGCGGCAGGATTCCTCTTTTATATCTGCAACTATCTGGCACGCTTTGCCAACGCCGTCGTCATTACGCTGGCGCTTACAGCCATTGCACTGATGGCGCTTTCGCGCGGATTGAAGAGCCGTTCTATCCGTCTCGAACGGCTTTTCATCAAGAACCTGAACAGCCGTGAGATTGAAGCCGAGGTTACGGGCAAGAGAAAGCCCATGTTCGAAGGCCATCTTCTGGACCGCGATATTCACATATCCGACTTCACCGTGCCCGAAAACTCGACGTGGGCAGGCCGCAGTCTGGGGCAGATTGAGTTCCGCAACCGTTTCGGCGTGCACGTGAGCAGCATCCTGCGCGGCTATCAGCGCCTGAACATTCCGGGCGGCGACTGCATCATTTTCCCCGGCGACCGCCTGCAGGTTATCGGTAACGACGAGCAGCTCGAGCAATTCGGACGCACACTGAACGGCGAAACCATTCCCGAAGACGAGCACATTGAAGAGCGCGAAATGAAGTTACAGAAGTTTGTTATCTCCTCGCGAAGCCCGCTGATAGGCAAGAAACTGCAGGACAGCGGCATACGCGACCGGTATAACTGCATGGTGGTGGGCATAGAAGAAGGGCAGCGTCACCTCACCATGGTGAACCCGTCGCACGTTTTCCGCGCCGGAGACATCGTATGGATGGTGGGCGAAAGGCAGTCGCTCGCAACGCTGACCACCATCGTATAGCCTGACGGGGCAAGGCCTCTATGGGGGCTTACTCCTTTCTTTTCACCGTAAAAATCATTGTACGGCGGTCGCCATACAAGTTGTATCACGGCTGCCACACGCGCGTACGACGGCCGTCAGACGGTTGTGCGACAGCCGTCGCACGTGCGCCGTTCCTCCAGTTTCTCGTCAAGCATGGCCAGCAATTGCTTCGGCGTTCCGGCATATCTTGTGGTATCTATCGCAAAACAGGCATCCGTAAACCGGTAGACAAGGCGCATCACAACACGCCGCAGCGGGTTGGCTATGCCGTTAATATAAGGCTGGGTATTGCGCAGATGGACAACAACAAAGGGCAGACTGTCCATCAATGTAAACTCCGTGATGTCGCGCCAACAAAGCCGGTCGCCCCAGTTGACGTAAAGATAACGGTCGTCAAACCTGATATCCCTGAACAGATGTAAGGCTCTCCGTGCCGACCACAGCAGCAGAAGCAAGCACCAAGGCACAACAATAAGCAAAGCTATCCAGCTTATCAGACCAATGAGAAAAGGATAATGAGTGGATACCAACGGCTCTTTCGTAGCTACCGACCACAACAATGGCACTACCAGCAGACCCATCAAGGCCATAAGCCACGCCCGCTTTCGCCAGCGTAACAGCGTGGCCTGCCCCATCAGTGCGACATAAGCTGAAAAGCAGAACAATACAAAATCGTTGAGAGAAAAGCTTTTCCAGTGGCGAACTGCAGCCCACATACCCAAGGCTCCGAACGCAATGATAACCAATGATGAGCCTTTATCACAAAGCTTATCGAAAAATCTTTCTATTGATTTCTTCTTACCCATGGGCCATTTTTACTGCAAATATACCCATTTTATCAATATTTTAGGCAAATGCAGGCTCAGTAAGGGTCAATAGTACTACCTTTGCAAGCGAACCTTTATTACATAAAAAACAATGGATACAAACAATTCCCCCATTCCTTTCTTTGAAGCAGGTAAGAAAGAAATGAAGATCGTGAGCATCGCTTTCTGGGGCATAATTGTGCTTTCGCTCTACTTTCAGGTCATCCGGCCATTCTTGAGCGCCCACGGCGGGAACGCCCTTGTCATGCTGTTTGCACCTGTAATGAGGAACCCTGTTTTCACAGAACTGATGTCTATCGCCTATCTGGCACTGACTGCCGTGCTTTATAATGCCGTGCGCATGCAGCTGAGGCGGCGCAATTCATGGGCACAGTGGGTATGTGCAGCGGCCATCGGGGCGCTTGTCGCGGGCTGTATTGTCAACGCCCTCATCGCCATTATGTTGGGAGGAGAGCCTAATCTCTACAACCGCATGTCGCTATCAATAATCTCTACAGCCATGGGGTTGCGTCTCTTTGCGAATCTTGCCATTCTGGTGCTTTCCGTTTTTCTGGTTTTCAAGGGTGGCGGTCGGCTGCGTATAGCAGGTATTATTTACATCGTAAGCTTTGTGGCAGGAATACTTCTGGGAGAATTCGGCCTGTTCTTCAATGAGCTTTCCCTGCAGGTCATGGCGTATATCAGTACGTTTCTCAACCTGCTGTTCCTCATTTTCCTGCGGCTGAGCTTCAGACCTGCGGGCAGCGGCCCTGACGACGAGGCCCAAGCGTAGTCGACCTTCTGCGGGAAAACGCGTCGCATTTGCTGAAAACCACCTGAAAATAACATGAACAAAGGCGCCCTGAACCGACCGTGTCGATTCAGGGCGCCTTTGCATTCGTTCATTTCCACCGTCTTAACCCCGAGGGCCGGACAGCATCAATACCACTGCACGGCATTGGTATAGCCGCCGCGTTTGTCGTATTTCAGAGCATCAGTAAGCGTTGAAGCATTGGCCCTGAAGGTGAAATTGTAGCTGGGATACGGCACCAGAACTACCGAACAACTCATGTTAAAGCAGTGGAGATCGCGCTGCAGTGAGGCCGTTGTCATTGAAAGCTTGTGGGCATCAAAGTCGTAACCTGACGAGAAACTGATGTTCCAGCCGTCACTTATGCGCACGTTGCCCGTAACATTCAGCGTCTGCGAGAACATGTAAGGGTAGCGCATGGTACGGTAATTGAACTTTTTTACGTCGGTATTCTCACGCATCGTAATGCCGTAACCGAAAGTAAGCGTCCACGGCATCGAAAATTTCATGTAACCATCCTCATCGGTTTCGGCCTTTCCGCCACCGCTTTTCTTTTCGGCTCCACGCTGTCCTTCTATCATCTTGTCGTCGACATTGCTCTCTATATTCGTGTCAATGCCTTCGTCGTCCTTACGTTTCTTGTCCTTCTTGTCGTCGTCGCCACCGCCGAAAAGCTTCTTGATTTTCTCGGGATTAAGCGTATAACTGATGTTCTGTGACATGCCCTGAAAGCGTCCGAACTTGCCCATTCCCCACAGTGTACGGTTGCCGACGTAAGGCATTCCGTTGGCATCAAGATCGTATGCGTACGAAGCGAAGACGGCATTCATGCTGAACGTGTAGTTCTTCCACCACTTCAGGGTGAGGTCTACGCTAAGATCGCTGAGGGGATGAACCTTGGCAGCCATGTTGTATGACATGGTAAGGTTGAGCTTGTCAATCAGACTGATTTTCTTATAACCCGTAGAATCGTCGTCGCTTTTCACCTTCATCTCAAGGTTATTACCCAATGAAAACGTAACGTTTCCGGTGCGTCCTCTGCCCGGTGCACCGTAAAGCGACGACTGATAAGGCGAGTATTCGACATACGACAGGTTGCCATCGGCATCGGTTTTCAGGTATGAGTCGTAGTAACCATAGCGTCGGGAGCCGAAGTCGGGGGCGTAACTAAAGGTCACCGACGGTGAAAGCACGTGTCGTATAGCCTGTATCTTGTCGCCAAACAGCTTGCGGTTAGGCATCCACGTGCCATAAATCTTGGTGCTGGCAGATACGGAAGCATTCCAGTTATAAACGTTATTGAAACCATAAATGGTATCGCCCACCTCGCGTTGATTGGCTACATCCCACGACCGCATGATTTTGTTGGTGTACATTCGGTCGGTAAAGTTGAATGAAGGAGTGACGTTTATATAATTGAAAAGCGTGAAAGCTGCCGTAACGGGTATGCTATGCTGCATGCCGTTCCGCCAGTCGCGTATCAGATTCGAGTGGAAAAGGCGGTCTTCCTTTGTCGTAATCGAGTTGCTAAGCTGGCCGGTATAGCTGATGGCTATTTTCTCATACCAGCGCTCTTTGCCCACAGCGTGCTTGCGACGGAAGGGATAAAAGCGGCTAAGACTGATGTTCAGATCAGGGAGCGACAACGAGATGATTGAGTCTTGCATGTTCTGATTCAGGTTCGCCGTGGAACTAAGCGAAAGGCCTATGCTCGAGAACGATGTGCTCCAACTCACTGAAGAGGTGCGTGTTGTCTGCGAACGGGTAATCGGATTGTACATACTCGTCAGGTTATTTTGCTCATAACTCGACGTCGCAAAGTTGACACTTGCCGACAATGAGCTAAAGGGGTTGGCCTTAGCATCCTGCCGATGGCTCCACTGTAGCTTGAAACTGCGTTGCTCTGAGAAGTCAGGCATACCCTTATCACCCGTTTTTGTGTCCTGATAACTGAAGTAGAAAGAGCCGCTGTAGCGGTAGCGCTTGCGGTAATTGCTGGCTGCCGAGATACCCCATGAGCCTTTAGTATAGACTTCTCCCAGCAGTTTCAGGTCCCATTTGTCGTTGATGGCAAAGTAGTAACCGCCGTCACGAAGATAAAATCCACGCGCACTTTCATCGCCATAAGTGGGCATGATGAAGCCGCTTGAATAACTTTTGGTGAACGGGAAGAAGCCATAGGGAATGGCAAAAGGCAGCGGAACGTCGGCCACGACAAGGTAAGCCGGGCCGAAAACAACATCTTTCCCGGGACGGACCTTGGCTCGGGAGAGGGAAATATAAAAGTCGGGATGCTCCTTGTCGCAGGTAGTGTACCGGCCGTGAGCCAGATAAATATCACCGTTATCGTTGCGCTTCGATATCTCGCTCGTCAGAAAACCGTCCTGCTGCTTGGTGTAAGCATTGCGCACAAGGCCTTTCTTGGTCTTGAAGTTAAAGGCAATGGTATCGGTATCATAGCTGTCACTGCCCATCGCAAAGACGGGACGCCCCTTGATTCCTCCCTTTGCCGTCGAGTCACGAGTGCCTGTTGCATGAACCAGACTGCTGTCAAGGCTCATCCTGATGCGGTCACTCTTCAGGTCCATATTCTCATATTTCACTTCGGAAGTCCCGTAAAGATGGGCTGTTTTCGTCAGAGCGTCATACACCATTGAGTCTTGAGCCTCGTAATTGACGGGCGCATCAATGCCATTTTTCTTTGTACGGTTCAGAGAATCAAGACGAATTGAATCGTCCACCACCTTGTTATGATGATAAATTGCCAGCTGTAAACTGTCCATCGTTGTGGTGTCAACGTCAGCCGATTCGCCTTTTAAAGGGGTATGATTAGCGGAGTCTTTCCGTGTCACTGAATCCTTAACGGCATCCCTGTGCCGCTTTTTGAACTGCGGCACACGGCTGTCAGCCCAGGCAAACATCATGGCACAAATAAGCAATATGATGAAAGACTTCGTCCTCATTAGCATGCAAAATTACGGAATATATAAAGAAAAGATAAGTGATTACGTAATTTTAACGTAGTCACTCGAACATACGGGCCCAGTCACAAAAGCGTTCTACACCGTCCTCGCCGAACTTAGCCAGACTGCGTTCGGCCTGTTCCAGTGTCTTTTCATGGCATATATTCGACTTGCTATAAAACTTATCGGCATAGCAAATCAGCTTTTCTTCTAAGGTTTCAGGCAGAAAATCTTCGTGCGGAAGAGGCAAATTTTGTTGAATTATTTCTGTTTTCGTAAGGCCTGCACCCGTATGCCGTTCGCAAACCCTTGCATGGCGGGAGAATCCTGCCTGCCTGAGCATTTCTGCTCCTATACGTCCATGGCAGATGTATGGTTCGGAACCATAACACAAAATGCCCGGAGCATGGCAACGGCAAATGCCTATATCGTGAAGCATGGCAGCCTCAACGATGAAGTTTCGGTCAAGATTCAGCTCACGATGACGGTCGCAAATGGCCAGCGCGCGCTCCATAACGGCTCGGCTGTGTATCATCAGAATATGCCGCAGAGCCGTATCTTCGGGATAATACTGGTCGATAATAGCTTGATAATTCATGTAATATTGTCTTACTTTTTTACCTTATTGCAGACATTACAGCATTTCGGGCATGGAGCAACCCGGGGGTAAGAGCCTCACTTTCCAACATTTGAAGTGTCAGTTGCAGCTCTTCAAGCAGTTCGGGATAAGCCTTACACAGGTGGTAAGACACATAAATGGCATGGGCTCTGATGCCTACAGGCTGGCTCAGGCTTACCGTCAGGTTCAGACAGAAGTCAAGAAAGTCTGTGCGAAGCCTGCGGCTATCAAACACCTGTCGGCGCAGAATTGAAAACAATACGCGCCGAAAGGTTTCGTCCTTTGTCTCCATCAACAGGTCAATAAGCCGATTCTGGTAACGCTGAAGAAACCTTATAACCTCACTATCTGAACGGCTAAGCACCCAAGCTGCATTGTTAGCTACACGCTGATCAGTATCAGAGAGCAGCCCGTATAATGCTTTCATGACAGCGTCACCATCATTATTTGCCATACAAGCAACAATCCGGCGGACATCTTCATCGTGTATCCTGCCCACGAGTTGGCTTCTAATTGCTGTAAAATATGCTGCAGATTCTTCCACGAAAAAACGTACGGCTCACCCTCTACCGCACAAAGTGCAGCGAGAATGAGCCGTTATTTCAAAGTATTATGGGCAGCTATCAGTTCTGATGCTCCCTTTGAATATAAGCGATAACACTGCCTTTCTGGACCTTTCCTCCCTGACGGGCATTGATTTCTACCAGTTTTCCGCCAAGGTCGGCCTTTACTTCTACGAACTCTCCCCACGGAGCCTGAATCCAACAGAAGGCTTCTCCCTCCTTGTATTCTTTGCCAATGTAAGGTTCAACAGCCGGTGCCGTCTCACCATCTCCCTGGAATTCCCAAAAGATCTGTCCCTTAACGGGAGCAACAATGGCATCAGCCTGAGCATGTTTAAAGGCTGCAGCCTCTTCCACCGAAACTTTAGCACCGAGCTTTGCATCCTTAGCTTTCTGCAAATCAGCCAGGAAATTCTTCTTCGCCTGACCGCTACGGTAGTTGCGATACTGTTCAGGGTGCATGGCAAGCTCAAATAATTCCTCGTCGTCCTGACCGTAATCCCATCCGTTTTCATCCATTTCCTTGCGGAAATCAGCCAATGCAGGCTTTAGCTGTGTATGTGGATCGACATCCGTAAATTCGCGTCCTTGCTTCTTTGCAAGGTTGATAAGTTCGGAAGCTATAGGGCCAGGGACACGACCGCTCTTACCAAGAATCATACCCCACATGTTGTCGTCCATCATTACAAAGCGGCCTTTGCCCTGCTCCATTGTAAGCAGATTCATCAAGGCTATGTTCTTGGTATACTGTGAGAACGGTGTAACGAGCGGTGGATAACCCACACGAGGCCACACGTATGCTACCTCATCGAAGAGCTTTATCAGCAAATCATCCATTGAAAGCTCGGCTTCGCCTTTCTTCTTGCGCAAGTTATTGATGGTCGTTCTCATACCTCCAAGGTCAGCCATCATGGAGCCCATCATACCACCGGGCAGGCCGCAGGTAAGCAATAAAGAAGACATAAGCTTGTTGGCGGGATTGATAAAGTAGCCCAACCACTCGTCAATGAACTCCTGAGTCATGGCACGAGCCTCCATATAAGCATCCATATTCACCTCCGGTACTTCAAATCCGGCATGCTTTAACATGCTTTGAACCGAAATAATATCGGGATGAACCTTACCCCATGACAGCGGTTCAATGGCAGTATCTATCACATCTGCCCCGTTCTCACAAACCTCAAGAATCGACGCCATAGAAAGACCCGGGCCCGAATGACCATGATATTCAACGATAATATCGGGGTGCTTGGTCTTGATTCGCTTCGTCAGTTGACCAAGAAAAGCAGGCTGACCAATACCGGCCATGTCTTTCAGACAGATTTCTTCTGCCCCTGCGGCAATCTCTTCATCAGCCAATTTTTCGTAATAATCAAGCGTATGGATGGGCGATGTTGTAATACACAGCGTTCCTTGAGGAGTCATTCCTCCCTCCTTCGCCCACTTAATAGCCGGAGCAATGTTGCGGATGTCGTTCAAACCATCAAAGATACGTGTGATATCAGTGCCCTGAGCGTGCTTGACGCGGTACATCATGGCACGCACATCATCAGGCACAGGATACATACGAAGAGCGTTAAGGCCACGGTCAAGCATGTGTGTCTTGATGCCTGCCTTATGCAAGGGGGCGGTAAATGCCCTTACAGCTTCGTTAGGATTCTCCCCTGCGAGGAGCTGAACCTGCTCAAAGGCTCCACCGTTGGTTTCTACACGCGAGAAACATCCCATCTTAACAAACACGGGAGCTATACGGGCAAGCTGATCCTTTCGAGGCTGGAATTTCCCAGAACTCTGCCACATGTCACGATAAACGAGACTGAATTGGATTTTCTTCTTCATTATTCTTTTCTGTTTTTCCTTTATTCTTTCAAAAACACAAGCTGATGGAGCCGCCTTCCTACTGTATGAAAAAGCCCTGCATCAGGCTTGCAAAAGTAGATAAAAAAAATCAAATTACCGAGTACCCTCTCCTTTTTTTATGATTTATAACTATCTTTGCAACACATAAATTGAAAAGATGAAAAGCAGAATAACACTTATAATTGTATGCCTCTGTGCACTTTTTATTGCCTGTGGAAATAAGAAAGGCAACAAAAAGCTTCCTGCACATGCCTCCTCCTACACCGTTATGACGGGCGACAGCACCATATATGGTCTGGCCTGTGAGGGCTGTTCCGATTCGGTCGTCGTCCTTCTCCCCGAAGATGGCAGCGACCCGGTCACCTACAATATTCTGCAGGCGCACCGCAAGGGGCGCGTACTGGGGAGACTTAAAATAGGTGATAAGATAGGGATTGTTTTAAACAAGGAGAACCACAAGGTAGCCGACCTCGTGGTAGACATTGACCAACTGCAGGGAATTTGGTGCTACATTGTCATGCCCAGAATGCGTAATGCCGACCAAATGAGCAGTAGTGCACAGGCAAAAATGATAGCCAGCATGTCCGATTCCTTAAAGGAGACATTTTTCATCTCCCGCGAATACGGCTTCTGGCTGAAGCGCGAATGGGAGGCTTCAAGCATAGGCTATGTAACCGAAGCAAGTTCTCTTGCCGACGAAAGCCCCGTGGTATATCCGCCGCTGGGCTATTTCGTGGGCTGGAGAATATGGAATGGCAAGTTCGTGATGGTGAGCGGGACGCCTAATTGGTCAAAAGACGGCGTACTGTCTGTCAGCAATCTGAAAAACGATACCTGTAATATTGACTACCTGGGCGACGATTCGCTTGTGCTTAGCGACCGCGACGGTTCAAGAAGTTATTATAAAAAGAAGGACATTAACGACGTCAACAAGAAGGCCCGGGCCGTTGCAGCCATGAGGTCAAAGAAAGCCTTGGAAGAGGCTACCGAAAACAAGTAGCTCCCCTTCCACTGTTTTTCCACCGTAAAGTCCTCGGAAAACCAACAACGGTAAAACGTCAGTCACGCGCTTTACCATTGTTTTGTTTGTGCCTATTCGTGCCTTGCGAACCGCTCTTCAGCCAGTTTTTCAAAGCGTGTACCCTTGCGCCCGTAGTTGGCATAAGGATAAATGCTGATGCCCCCGCGCGGCGTGAAGAGTCCTGTCACCTCAATATACTTGGGATTCATGAGACGAATAAGGTCTTTCATGATAATGTTCACACAGTCTTCATGAAAGTCGCCATGATTGCGAAAGCTGAAAAGATAAAGCTTCAGGCTCTTGCTCTCCACCATTTTTACGTCCGGAACATAGCTGATTCTTATCTCTGCAAAGTCGGGTTGCCCTGTAATGGGGCACAAAGATGTAAATTCAGGGCAGTTAAAACGCACCCAATAGTCGTTGTCCTGGTGCTTGTTGATAAAGGTTTCAAGCACCTCAGGTGCATAATCCATTTTGTAACGGGTTTTCGCTCCCAGGGCTTTCAGGCCCTCTTCTGTTCTGTTTTCACTCATTGTTTTATATGCTGTTGGGTGACAAAACGGGCGTCAGTGCCCTCTCGTCAGTCATGATTTACACTAAAAATCTTCCACACACTGTAACTGATTCCGTCGTCATAAGCATCGGTTCCCTCATATTGTTTTACATACTTTACAACGCGGATGGTCAGCGGCAACACCACAATTTCGTAGGCAGTCTTCAGGAAAATCTGGCTGAATATGAGCACAGGAAGCTCCCTTGCCGGCACAACGCCACTGAGTGCCAATGGGAAAAATATCAACGAATCGCAGCTTTCGCCAGCCACCGTACTTAAGATTGCACGGGCCGAAAAGTAACGGCCGCCGTCATGAATCTTCATTTTGCTCATGACATAGGCATTGACAAAGCTACCCACAAGGAAAGCCACGAACGATGCTGCCGCAATGCGGGGCGCCAAACCAAATATGGCATGGAAGCCCGCTTCGTTGTGCCAATAGGGTGCGCCCGGAATCCAGTCGCACAAAGCAGCCACTGTAACGAAGAAAAAGTTCATGGCAAAGCCGCCCCATATCAGCAGGCGGGCCTTGCGAAAACCCCATACTTCGCAAACACAGTCGTTGATAATATACGACACGGGGAAAACAATCAGCCCACCCGTCAGGCTGACGGGGCCTACAGCTATTTGCTTGGTCTCCAACAGGTTTGCCAGAATGAGGCAAACACAAAACAGTATGCTGAAAAACATAAACAGCATACTGACATTCTGTTTACTTTGAATCATAGTCTTGTTTTGTTATAGGGGGTTTAGCAAGTACCCCTTTTATCGTTTGTTTCCCTACACGTTCGCCACAAGCCAGCACATGTATGCCGCGAAAACGGCGGCCAGAACGGCACCCTCCCACCGCTGTACACGATACTTCGTAAACGAGAACAGCCACAGCAGAACCATAGAAAGTATCATCATTGACAGGTCAGCCGTGGTTATTCCCTGTATGGACATAGGCCGGACAAGCCCCGTTACACCGAGGATGGCAAGAATATTGAACACGTTCGAACCCAGCACGTTGCCGATGGCTATGCCGCTGTCGCCCTTACGGGCCGACACCACGCTCGTGGCAAGCTCGGGCAACGACGTTCCGCCTGCTACGATAGTCAGACCTATTATCGCGTCGCTCACGTTCAGCGAACGGGCTATGGCCGAGGCGTTGTCGACGAAAACATCCGAGCCTATCACCAGACAGGCCAGCCCCGCTACCATCATCAGCACGGCCTTCACGGCGCCAACGGGTTCGGTTGCCGATGATTCTTCCGGCGCACTTCCATCCTTACGTGCCCCGCGCAGCGTCATCCACATAAAACCTGCAAACAACACGATAAGCACGGCTGCGTCGATACGACTGATTCTGCTGTCCATACACATGACCATCAGCACCACAGAAGCCAGCACGGCAAAGGGAATATCGCGCCTCACCGTCACGCGCTGGATGGCAACAGGAGCCACCATAGCCGTACAGCCTACGATAAGCAGCGTGTTGAAGATGTTGCTGCCCACGACGTTTCCCACGGCCAAATCGGGTGTTCCGTTGATGGCCGAGAGCAGGCTTACAAAGAATTCAGGCATCGAAGTACCTGCTGCAACAATCGTCAGACCGATGACAAGCTGCGGAATTCCCAGCCTTCCGGCAATGCCTGCAGCACCGGCAGTCAACCGGTCGGCACCCCAAAGCACAACAGCTATGCCTGCAACAAGCAATAAAACCTGCAGCCACGGCGAGGCCGGAACGAAACTAAAAAGTGCGAGACATGCCATAGATGTTACCCGATTATCCTTTGAAAATCGCGGCAAAGGTACAAAAAAAGCCCTGAATATTCACATATTCAGAGCTCAAAACTAACAATCACACAATTATAAATCTACCAATCTTATGCAATTATAGCATAATCCTTCGGGGTGCCTATTCTCCATTTATCTGGTTCGCCCGTGCCCCTTAGCCTCCGGGATGGCCGGTGGGACGGTGGCGTTTACCCTATCTCGATAGAACGTGTCACCTTGTTATCGCATGCATTCTTCTTGGGCAGCTCAACGGTTAGGATGCCGTCGGCCACACGTGCCGCAATTTTCTCCTTGTCTACATCATCAGGCAGGATAAGCGTCTGCTCATATTTTGCATAGGCAAACTCGCGGCGGAGATAGCGCCCTTGCGTCTCTTCCTCCTTTGCGTGCTTCTCCATGCGGATGGTAAGGTCGCCATCTGCATTGACGTTGACGTCGAAATCGCCCTTCGTCAAGCCCGGGGCAGCAAGTTCTACCGTGTACGAATGCTCGCTCTCAAGAACATTGATAGCGGGCGCGGTAGCGCTTGTGCGATTCATCGTGTTGTTGTTAAGGAAGTCGTTGAAGACCTCGGGAAGCCAATTGTTACGTGTGTACATAATCGTTATATTTTTTATTGTTTACTGTTTTACTTGCTTTTACACCCATCTTTATGCAACCTCCATGCCCGCATTATTCCGCGCGCCATGTTGTCACACATTGCAGACAAAATGACACCCTGTTATATTTGCAGGATTCCCCCACAAGCAATGTCAGACCCGTCCAGCCGTTCCCCACACCCTTAAAATTTACCTTTACGGGCAAAAGCCAAAGTCTTTACGCCGTAAAAGCCCAGCCAGGTTCGTATCACGCTGTATAACAGCAATATACAACCTATATAAAGCCCTCGCGATTAGCCCGTAAAGCCGCTGCGATTACGTCGTAATCGTCACGCCTTTACGCCGTAATCGTTTTCCCTTTAGCCCGTAAAGACAAACCCTTTACGGGCTAAAGGGAAAAACACCGCTAAATGAGGGTAGAAAAATATGGGAAAACCGCTCACGAGGAGACCGAATTAAGGCCTAACGCTTCATATCCCAACGATTCTCCACCTCCTCATAAGACAAACATCAATAAGATAAAGAATACTTCAAAAAAGACTGG
The DNA here is from genome assembly GCA_013333935.1 of Prevotella sp. Taxonomy (GTDB): domain Bacteria; phylum Bacteroidota; class Bacteroidia; order Bacteroidales; family Bacteroidaceae; genus Prevotella. The sequence goes on from JABCNV010000019.1 coordinate 68,313, forward strand.
GAAGAATAAGCTTGAAGACAGCACGAGGACACCATTCCAATGCTGGGCGGCTCCTCCGGAGCCGATAACAGGCGCGTCGCTGCTATCCCCGCGTCACTTGCCTTGCAAGATGACGGCGGGATTATTGAAAGGTGACTGCTCCGCAGCCAATGCACACAGAACTACTGTTGCAGAAGAAAAATTATTGCAGCAAGCCGTAATCACAAAGCTACAACCATAGGAGCAACTCTTATACCCACAACATTTATACTGTCCTTATTAAAAGGAAAAGAAATTAGTATAAAATAAAGAAATTTTCTAAAAAATATATTATATTTGCAACGATTCAGAGAAGTCTGAATCAAGATTCTGTCGGGAAACAAGAAGCGTTATGCTTACATCTGTTCTGCCTGAAATATGAGAAATGTAAAATAACAAATGTGATGCAGTACGGTAACCCTCACGCATAGACATGAGCTGCCATCTGTACGTCTGTTCGTTGAAGATTTCTCTGGCTCTCAAGCTGAAAGTGTGGACATAGTCAGTCTCACGCCTCTATCATATCTAACCTATTCAATGCCAAACGAGACTGTACTGGCAAACTAAAAAAATATGAAAACAAAAGGAATCATGAACCTGTTGCTCGCTGGTATAACAGTAGCAACGCTGTCATCCTGCTACAGTGCAACAACTTGTGTGGGTACCGTGAAAGTTGACGACCCCACTGTGAAAGTAAACACCGTAAAGAATCATCACTTTATTTATGGCCTCGTTAACGGCGGTAACACAAAGATTGAAGATTCGAAATATATCGGGAATCGCAAGAATTATGTAGTAAAAAAGAGTACAACCTTCGTAGATGGTCTGCTTGAAGCTATTACATTCGGTATCTATTCGCCCACGACAACAACTTATTACCTACCGGTGAAAGATGCTATAAAATAATAAAGAATATCTTTAATAAAGCAGGGAGAGATCAATTTTGATTTCTCCCTACTCTTTATTATGCCATCACTAATATCATTTCAGATGGGATGGTGTGCAAATCTCGCCATGGAGATTTACTTTCCACGGCATACCGTGAAGAAGAGTGCATAAAAAAGTCTGCGTCCCATCAAGTGAAACACAGACCTATACCTTATATAATATAAGAGGTTACAGATTATTTCTTTTCAGCTTTAGCCTCATCAGCGGTCATGCGTTCGGCCACGTTGTCGCCCTCGGTAGGTGCAAGGATGGCCTTAAAATCGGTATATCCGTTCTTGACAAGGATGTCATACCACTGCAACAGCTTCTTAATGTCGCTGTCATGCACACGGTCCTGATCGAAGTTTGGCAGCACTTCTGCGAAGTATTTGCGCAGTTCCTTGCTCGAACACTTCTTATATTTAAGCGACGTTTCCTTTAGATTTTCCTTCTCACCTATCTTTACGAGCACCTCCCACAAGGCTATATCCTCTGCGTCGGTATACATGGCTATGTCGCCCAGGCTCGTAACGCGGTCGGTAGAAAAGGCCGGCATGCGACGGTGTGTGTCGTCAATAGCCTCAACGATAAGGTTCATCTTACCACGAGAAACCAGTTTATACAGCCCTGGTTTGCCTGCAATAGAAAGTATTGTTTCCATTTTGTTTTTCGTTTATTGTTGTTTATCAATAATGTTTCCTGTTTTATTTCCTTGCTGTTAATCGCTCGCGGGCCCGATTTTACAAGCGTTCTGTCGGCACAGAAACCAACAAATGCTCTATCTGTGGGACAAGCAACCGGCGTCCGTCGTTAACAATGACAAAGTTGCAACGGGCTGCGACGTCTTCCTGTGGCATTTGGCGGTTAATCCATTTCAAAGCCCTTTCACGTGAAATGCCGTCGCGACGCATCACTCTTTCAATGCGCACGTCAAGAGGAGCCGTCACACACACACGGTAAGCAAAGTTTACCCTACGGTAGAAACCGCTGTCGAAGAGTATCGCGCTTTCAAGCCACGTGCAACCGCTACGCTTGAAATCGGCAGCAACGGTAGGGTGAACAACGTCGTTCACAGCCTGGCGGTTATCCTCTGAAGCCAGAAGAAACTGTGCCAGAACCGCCTTCTGAAGCACACCATGCTGAAAAACCTGATCGCCTGCAAGACGCCGAAGGGCGCTCTGCAGCTCCTTATCTTCACACATCAAGCGGCGCGCAGCTGCATCACAATCATATACACGCACCCCGCGTTCAGCCAAGAGGCTGCAAACATAGCTCTTCCCGCTTCCTATTCCACCTGTAACAGCCACGTATATCATTGCTGTTCGATAAGATAATCGACCTGTGTCATATCCAGACTTGCGCTGGTAGCAAAACGTGAATGGCTGCGCAGATATAGCCTACACTTGTCTGAAGGATGTGCCGCTATTTCTTTAAAATCAACGACTACCGAAAAGTCGGAAGGCCGAACCAGACGGAAAACGTTGGCTCCGACGGTGAACTTAACCTTTACGCGCTGTGGAAAGGTTCGTATAACCAGGCCTGCCGGCTTATTGATTGTGGTGATAGGTACCTCCAAAGAGCCTTCGGTCAGGATATCCGGATAAAGTGTCATGCGAACCGTTTCAGGGACTATCTTCGCTCCATGAATCGGTTTCAGCCTAACCGTGCGCGTAACAGTATCATCGAAATTGACAATATTTAGATACTCGGTAGCCACTGCGTCTATCTGATCAAGGCTTTCCTTGCTTGCATACACAACAACATTATCGGGCTTGAACTGCACATGGGCCAGATAATAGTTACTGGCAGGCACAACGTTACCCAACAGTTTTATTCTCACTCTCTTATGCCGTCCGTAATTGAAATAGAAGTCGAGACGGTCGGCTTTCAACAACGTGAGCGACGAAGAAGCATAGAGCTGTTGCCGGATATACTTCTGCAGGTCTGACACCGACACCTCACCGTGGCCAGTCTGCTTATTGGCATACGTATTGAAATTGAGCACAATGGGGCGTAACTGGTGGCTTGTGGAATAAGAAAGAAGTTGGAATCCCTTGTCGCGAATGGTGACACGAATGGTATCGGCAAGGTCTGACGTCATGACAATATTCTTGGGTATGCCCGTCATTCTCACGCACACGGGGAACTCCTTTTCATAAATCTCGTCAAGAGTCTTCATTAACCAGAAGACTCCGCTTAAAGCGAGAAAGAAAAGAAAAATCAGAAACTCCTTGCTTACAAATCCAGACAAGAAGCTTCTGACAGTTTGTATAAATTGCTTCAAGCTAAGCATTGGGCTGCTGCTGGGCTGCATCCTGGAAGACGTAACCCTTATCAACCGTGATGACAACACCGCGGGCGATTTCAACATCCACAGTTCCCTTTACCTGATCCAAGCTTTTTACCGTGCCGTAAATACCGCCACCGGTAACAACTTTAGACCCTTCCTGAAGAGAATTCTGAAACTCGCGTATTTTCTTCTGGCGCTTCTGTTGTGGGCGTACCATAAAAAGCCACATGACAACAGAGATGGCAATCAGCAAGAATATCATGTTGCCAAAACCTCCTCCGGGCTGTGCTGCAGCCTGTGCAGCCAATAAAATTGCATTCATACTTTTGTATTAATGTTTTAAATGTGATTATTCTTGTTTACTGGTATTGTCAGACTCTTCTGTACTCTCTGCCTCAACGTTTTCAGACGACACTGTCTGTTCCGGCTTTTGCTCCTCATTAACCCGAGGCCTGTGCACAAAACGCACTGACGATTGCCCAAATCGTTTCGGAGAATCCGGTGTGTGTTCCACCCGCTTTGGCATCTCTTTCATCATCTTTCCTGAGTTTATGAGATAACGTGCAATGCTATCAAGCATACCGTTAATGTAGCCACCACTGCGAGGTGTGGAGTAAAGCTTGGCCAAATCCACATATTCATTAATGGTCACCTGAATGGGAATATTCGGGAATGTAAGCATTTCGGCAATGGCTATCTGCATAATAACGACGTCCATGTACGCCAGTCTAGAGAAGTCCCAGTTGCGCGATGTCTCGCTCATATAATGCTGATAATCATCTGCATTAAGAATAGTGGCACGGAAAAGCTTGCGTGCAAAGTCCTTGTCTTCCTCGTCCTTATATTCCGGCAACAACGCCTGATTGGCTTTTTCCTTGGGGTCAAACCGCTTGATTGTTTTCAGGACGAAAGTATCTACCGTCTCCTTGTCATCGTTCCAATACAAGCTTTTCTCTTCCAAAAGGGCCTGCAAATCGTCATTATCCTGTATAAGCTGCCGATAAATCTTGCGCCACACCTCGCGGTCTTCCTCGTAATCGCCTTCCGGTGCCGACATATATTCCTGATAGGCCTCGCTTTGTTCTATCTGATTACAGAACTTATGAATAAACTCCGAGTCAGCCGACCATGAAAGTTTCTTGTCTTCAAGGAAGCTGTTCAGCATTTTATTTTCTTCAAGTTGAACCGCAAACTTATTGAAAGCAAACTTTTGCGACGGAAGCTCTGTTCCCTCGCGTTCGGCACGCTGGGTAAGCAAGTCAAGACGACGACGCTCTTCATGCGTCACGGCTACAATAAGTTCAAGAAGATAATTGTAAAGATCGTAAGCTTTTGAAAGACTGAGAAGTAACTCCTTCTCAGCAATATCTATATTCTTGTTGCCGTTTTGATAGTAGGCATAGGTTAACTGAACTATCTTGATTCTTATTAATTCACGGTTAATCATCGCTCTTGCTCCTTTGTGTCCATTACAATTACAACGCAAAAGTAGCAAAATATATAGTTTCTTGCAAAAAAGCAATGACAAATATTCGTTTTTTTAGGCAAACTTTGCTAAAACAAAATAAAAGATGTAACTTTGCACCGCTTTTCAGATTGGCAAAAGTAATTTCCAGTGTGATGGCGAATTAAGACAACTATTTAATTTAGAGTAACACGATGAAAGAAATCAGTATTTCAGGTCAGAAGCGTGAGAACCTTGGTAAGAAAGCTTCTAAAACCCTTCGCAAAGAAGGTTTTGTTCCTTGTAATTTATATGGTGAGAAAAAGGATGACAAAGGCTTACCCGTTGCCCTTGCTTTCGCATCTTCATTCAGCGAACTACGTAAACTCATCTACACTCCGCACATTTATGTAGTAAGAATTAACATTGACGGCACTGACCATACGGCTGTTCTGAAAGAAATTCAGTTCCACCCTGTAACAGATGCTCCCCTGCATGTTGACTTCTATGAGGTTAACGAGCAGAAGCCTATTACTATTGGTATCCCTGTTAAGCTCGTAGGTCTGGCACAGGGTGTTCGTGACGGTGGACGTATGAACCTGTCAATCCGCAAAATTGACGTCACAGCCCCTTATCAAATTATCCCTGAACACCTTGACGTAGACGTAACAAGCCTGTGTATTGGTAAGAGCATCAAGGTTGGACAGCTATCTTTTGAAGGTCTGGAGATTGCAACAAGCAAGGACGTTGTCGTATGTTCTGTGAAGATGACACGTAATGCAAGCGTTGCCGCTACAACCTCAGAAGACGAGGGCGAAGCTGAAGCAACAGAAAGTGCAGAGTAATTTTTACTCACCAAACTAATTAAATAATACCAGCCGGCTCTCTTGGAGGGTCGGCTGTTTTTGATATTTCAAGACACTACATGGATAAGTTTTTAATTTGCGGACTGGGTAATCCTGGCGACGAATACGAGGGAACACGTCATAACACGGGTTTTATGGCCGTTGATACCTTTGCTAAAGCTATGGGTGTTACCTTCCAGGACAAGCGCTATGGCTTTGTAGCCGAGACGTCTGTAAAGGGCAGAAAGGTGTTCCTGCTTAAGCCAACCACCTTCATGAACCTTTCTGGAAATGCTGTTCGATACTGGCTTAACGAAGAGAAGATTGACCAAAGCCATCTTCTTGTCATCAGCGATGATGTGGCTTTACCGTTGGGCGACTTCAGGTTAAAGTCGAATGGAAGCGACGGTGGGCACAACGGGCTCGGACACATCATGCAGCTTATCGGGCAGGATTTTGCACGATTACGCATAGGTATCGGCAACGACTATCCACGAGGAGGACAGATTGACTGGGTATTGGGGCACTATTCTGACAATGATATGAAAGAACTTCAATCCACCTTTGACCGTGGTGTTGAAATTATTAAAAGCTTTGTCCTTCAAGGTATCGACAATACCATGAATCAATACAACAAGTTCGGGAAAAAGAAGAGATAAGCTTCCGTAACAAAATCCATAATTATTTATGAAACAAGACAAGCTACCAAAGTGCGGTTCCAGCGCTCGTGTCGACAAATGGCTGTGGGCAGCGCGCATTTATAAAACCCGTTCAGTTGCAGCCGATGCCATCAAAAACGGGCGGGTAACGATTGAAGGTGTAAACGTTAAGCCCAGCCGGACGGTGAAAGAAGGCGATATTGTCAGTGTGAAAAAGCCACCCATTACTTATTCTTTCAAAATATTAGCTTGTATAGAACAGCGTGTTGGTGCTAAACTTCTGCCACAAGTGTTCGAGAATGTAACCGATCCGAAGCAATATGAACTCTTAGAAATGAGTCGTATCAGCGGTTTTATCGACCGCCAGCGCGGCACTGGACGTCCTACGAAAAAGGAGCGCCGTGCCATCGATAACTTCATCGACCCTGTTATGTTCGGATGGGATGAAGACGACGATGAGGATGATAATAACGACGATAGCGACAATGGTATTTACTAATTATAAAATCTTTATTCTCTGGATATAGGATAACGGGATGTTATTAAAGTTTTTTATTACCTGCAATAAAATCGGAGCCTTTACCTTAGGTGGAGGTTATGCCATGATTCCTATCATGGAACGTGAGTTCGTTGACAAGAATCATTGGATGAACCGACAGGAATTTATGGATATCATGGTGGTGGCACAAACAACCCCTGGCATCTTTAGCATCGACATGGCAAGCCATATCGGTTATAAATTAAAAGGAGTTTGGGGTGGCATTGTAGGCGCAATGGGCATTGCCCTGCCTTCTATTGTTGCCATCACGCTGATTGCCGTGTTCTTCCAAAACTTCAAAGACAACATCTATGTTAATAAGTTTTTCTGCGGTGTTCGGCCGGCAGTTGTAGCCCTTATCGCTGCACCGTGCTTTAAAATGGCCAAGACTGCCGATATTACATGGAGTAGTAGCTGGATTCCTGTCGTCAGTTGTCTGCTAATTTGGCTGTTGGGCATCTCTCCCATCTGGATTATATTGGCGGCCGGTATTGGTGGATTTCTCTGGGGACAATACCAAAAACGTAAAGAAAAACAACAATGATCTTCTTACAATTATTCTATATTTTTTCGAAGATTGGCATATTCAACTTCGGCGGTGGTTACGCCATGCTGTCGCTTATACAGAACGAAACAGTCGTAAAAAACCACTGGCTTACCAATGCCGAGTTCACCGACATCGTGGCTATCAGTCAGAGTACCCCGGGCCCTATTGGCATTAACGCCGCAACCTATGTCGGATACACCGCGGTCCTACATGCCGGTTATCCTCACTGGGCAGCTGTTTGCGGAGCCGTCCTAGCCTCAATTGCCATCATGTGGCTTTCTTTTATCCTGATGATATGCGTCAGCAAATACCTCCTTTCGCATAAGGATTCGCGCGAAGTTAAGGATGTCTTCAAAGTCCTCCGACCTACCATTATCGGTCTTATTGCCGCAGCAGCTCTGCTTTTAATGACAAAAGACAACTTCGGGTCGCCGTCTGCGAATCCCTCTCTTTTCGCTTTGAGCTTAGGAATATTCGCTGCAGCCTTTTTCTTTACACGTTTTAAAAAGACCAATCCTATCTTAGTGATGTTCGTTTGCGGACTGATAGGATTGCTATTTTATTAATACTCCCCTATGAAGGTTGGCCCTAACGCCTGTCTTTTTCTTTCAGAATCTCGGGCCTCCGAATCCTCCGCGCGGGGGCCTGCCGCCACCAAAGCCACCCCGTGGGCCTTTACGGTCGCCTGGTCCAAAGTCTGGCCCCGGCATTCCCTTGCGCGATTCTTTCGTACCAAACAGGTTTAACCTATAGTTTACATGCAACATTACGTAGCTGTTTATGGCGTTATACTCGGTATCGCTGCGCATGGAGGCAGTAATCGAACGACTCAAATTGCTCTGCCTTTGCAGCAAATCATAGAACTGTAACATCACCACCAACGACTTTCCCTTTAGGAAACTCTGTGAGATTTGGGCGTTCCATATCAGCTCGTTCGTATTAAGCGACTTGTCGGTATAGCCGCGACGGCTGTTCATATTCAGGCCTGTCGACAGCGAAGTACCCCATGGAGCCGCCACACTGATGTTTGTTCCATAACTGTATTGCCATGTATCGAGGTTAGCCGTGCGTTGCAGTTCGCTGCGCGTATGGCGGTAATCAACGGCTCCGTTCAGCTCTACCTCCAGCCAGTCGTTACGAAAACTGCCTGACAAACGCTCGCCGAGGGTCATGTCGCGCGTCGTATTCCTCTGCGAATCAGCCCGCCGTGTCAAGCTCACATAACCTACATTGTTGGCATAATTCATATTGGTAAAGCTGTTCACACTCCAGCGAGCAGCCGAATCAAGCGGCGTATTGAGCATAAAAGCACTGTGCAGATTCCAGTTGCCATTGATGTTTTCGGGACGCGTCAGCAGTCCGCCGGTGGCCTCGTTATAGGTTACTTTATTGCTTATTGCATTGTTCGTTGTTGAGAAATCAAGAAAAGTCATTGTGGCTCGCCTGCTTTTTTCAGAATAACTGTTGTAGAACAGGCGCAGACTTTGCGTAAAGGCGGGCTTCAGTCCAGGGTTTCCTGTCGAGATATTCAGCGGGTCAGCATCGTCCGTAATGGCCAGAAGCTGCGATATTCCAGGCTGTGATGTCGTACCCCGATAGTTGATACGAAGATTGCTTACTTTACTGAATTTATAACGAAAATCGAGCGTAGGCGACACATTAAACACGCGACGCGTGGTATCAACAGACAGGCCTTGATAGTCCTGTACATAGTGAGAGTGCTGTGGTTGCATCATGATACCCGCGTTCAAACGCCATTTGGACCGAATCACACGCAGCATAAGCTCTGCTGTATGTGTGTAATTTCTATACACTGAAAAGCGACTTAGGTTGTTGTCTAAATAAGAAGTGTACGGGCGTGCAAGCCTGTCGAGGTAGCCGTTCCACTGCCGATACCCCGCTTCTACACCGGCAAAATAGTTCTCTCCAAGGTTCGAGAAGTCGTAAGTTGAGCGGTCACTCTTGTTGTAACTGTAACGAAACTTGTATCTCATCTGCAGGAATACGCCCTTCCACAAGGGTTCACTGTAAGTGGTTTGCAGACTATAGTCCCACTTTGTGCCTGGTGTCAAACTATAACGATTGGTTTGATAGGTCGAGTCGGTGCCCGAAACGTTCCGTATCATGTACAGATGAACGTTGTTTACCGACAAGTCTCGTGCATCGCCATCGGTGTAATCCACGTCACCTCGCAGCGTAACGTTTCGCCCGTTACGGCTCAGCCTGCGGTTCAGCTGTGCCATCATGCCGAACGTTTTCGACCTGCTGTAACTGATGTTATTGCGTATTCCCGAGTTCACTACCAGGCTGTCGCTTGCAAGTGCAGCCAGCGATGCAGCACTCAACGGGTCGGAAACATAAGCATAAGGGTCAACATTGAAAGCGGCAGAACGTCGGTTTGACAAACCGTCATTAGTGCTGAAGCTCATCGAAGGACGAAACATGAGGTTCGTCATTGTGTCAGGAGTCCACTCTATTCGTGCCTGACCGTTGAAGCTGTTACCGCGCGAAAAGTTCTGGTTTATGCTGTTTGAGAATGCCCCTCTCGTGCTTACAAAGTTCTCTGTAGCCTGTTTGCTATACACGTCGCCATTGTTATGGTTCCATCGTAAGCTACCATCTACCTTCAGCCGGTCTTTCTTTTCGTAGTTCAAATTAACCCCAGCCATCTTCGTTGCGTTCAGTCCGTTACGGCCTCCGCCAAAGCGACCGCCCGGCCATCCAAACCCCATATCGTTCACGTTATTGGCACTTCCCATACCGAAAACACGCATATCTTTATTGAAGAAGCCACCAAAGAGCCGTTCCGAATACCGGCTTCGGGTGCCCACACTGACATCGGCGTTAGCCATCAGCCCCTTGCTCATTCCGGCTTTAGTACCGAAGTCGAGCACCGTTTGCTCGTCGCCGTCATCAATTCCCGTCACACGCGACAGGTCGCTCTGCTGATCATAGGCTTTCACACGCTCTATAATAGAGGTAGGAATGTTCTTCAAGGCGGTCTTTGTATCGCCTGTCATAAACTCCTTTCCGTCTACAAGAATCTTCTTTACTTCCTTGCCGTTTATGGTAATCTTGCCACTTTCGTCAACCTGTGCACCAGGGAGCCTCTTCACTAACTCTTCAATGGTTGAGCCTTCAGGCGTGCGAAACGCAGCACTGTTATAAACAAAGGTGTCCTCCTTCAGCACCACCTTCTGTGCCTGAGCCGTTATCTGTGCCCCTTTCAGCATGATGGCGTCGGCCAACATCGATACACTACCCATGTCTAAATTATGGTCTTCCGCCATCTGTACGTGCCGTACGATGGTACGATAGCCCACACTTGTGAAACGTAACAGGTAGCGTTCGTTGGCCGGTGCGTTGAGAACGAAACGCCCGCTGTCGGTAGACACCGTACCGGTAACAAATGTTGAGTCCGTCTTCAGCAGCTGAACGGTAACCAAAGGTATCGCCTCTTTCGAGGTTTTGTCAAGTAAAGTGCCCGTAATTTCTCTCTTCTGTGCCGATGCCGCAACCGATATCAGCATCAGCATGGCCCAAATCAATATCTTCTTCATAACGTTTTCTTTGAGGAACGGTTCCTATTTATCAACTGTCCGCCTCTTGTACAGTGAGACAATCAGGCAACAAAGATAAACAAAATAAGAGGTAGGGAAGTAAAAATATGCCTGAAAATTAAGGAATTAAAAGATTAACAACCTCTTTTTTCACCTTTATTTTACTACTCTCTAATTCCTTAATCTTAAGCACGCCTCTTTAATTTTTTAATTTTTTAATTCTTTAATCCTAAGCTCCGTTTACGTGAATTCAACAAGCAAGTGCAAATTTACTTAATTTGTTCGTAAAAGCACTCATGTGGTGTTTTAAATTCTAATTTCTTTCTTGGTCTGATGTTAA
>JABCNV010000036.1 GCA_013333935.1 Prevotella sp.
CATGGGAGCTGCTCGCCCCCAAACCCCTCGGTGTTTTCTGGTATAGATTATTAAGCTAAACCAGCACTTGGGATTGCAGTTCTATGTTGAACTTGCGCATTGGGTAAGCCAGTGTCTCAATTCCACCGTAAATTTCGGCTCCACTCACCATGGCTGTTTCTGGATCGTATTGTGGGAACGGCGTAATGCAGAACAAGTTAGTGGCGTATGCTCCGATGCTTGCACTGCTTAGGAATTTTGTTTTACGACAGAATCTTTGTGGCAAACTGTAGTCAACGCGAAGCTGTTTAAACTTAAAGAAGTTTGTGCTAAAGGTGTTTTCCTCTGCATTGTCACGGTTCCAGACGTAAGTATTATAATAGGAGAGTGCACTTCCGAAGACGGTTTTGTTCTTTGTGTAGGTAACGGTGCCGTCGGCATTATTCCTGGCCTGCACGCCTTCTACGACGAGACCGTCATAACGTCCTTTCAGAGAGTTTTTTAAACGCCCCTGATAAGAGAGCAGGAAGTTTGTTGTAGAGTAACAATGTCCGCCAACCTGGGCACTAAAATCCATGCTGACATTTACGTTTTTATAACGGAAATTCATATTCAATCCGCCTTTCCAGTCGGGATTGACCTTGCCTAAATCGATTAAAGTTGTTTTGTCAATGGTAGGATATCCTGTTGAACTGATGATCTTTGCACCGCTGCAATCCACTTTGTTTCCGTTTTCATCAAGATAGAATGCACCTTTAGGGGCCCGCTTATAACCGTGTCCATAGATTCGGTACATTTCATGACCGACGAACGAATACACGTAAACGCGGTTACCAATAGTGGTTCCCATGTCCGTCTGATAAGGCTGATTGGGATCCCATCCTTTCTGCAAGCTGACGAGTTTATTCCAGTTCTTGCTCCAGTTCAGCCTCATACTCCATTCAAAATCACGTGTCTTGACAGGGCTCCCATTGATAGCAACCTCAATTCCCTTGCTGCTAATCTCACCAGCATTAATCGTATAGCCCGTCGCTCCTGTGATTTGATCGGCTGCCACATTGACGATTTGGTTCGTCGTACTTGTCGTATAAGCCGTGAGGTCGAATCCTAATCGTCCGCCAAACATCTTGCCTTCCAGGCCGCCTTCCCAGCTTTCCTGGTTCTCTGGCTTAATGTTAGCGTTGGGCATTGTTGGCGAAATGCGGTAGCTTCCGAAGTAGGATGTCGCGTTGTAATAACGGTCAAGAGAGTATGGCGACGTGTCATTTCCCACGTTTGCCCATGAGGCTTTGAACTTCAGCATGTCGATCCAAGAAGCCTTTTCTTGCAGTTTGAACATGCGGTCAAGCAGTACACTGAACGATGCTGAAGGGTAATTGTATGAGTTGTGGCCCTTGGCTAATGTGCTTGACCAGTCGTTACGATCGGTCAATTCAAGATAATAGGTGTTATCCCAGCTAAGTTGAGCCACTCCGTAAAAGGAGTTAACCTTCTTCTTCGAGTGGTAACTGAAGTTGTCCGGACTATATCCAGACGGTACGTTATAGATGTTGTAAACGCCGTCAATCTGCAGTTTTTGCAGTGTAATACGGTTGTTATAATAACGATAGTTCATGCTGTTTCCACCAAACGATACGTTAAATCCGAGCTTCTTGTCAAGCCAGTTGTTGTTGATGTAGGTCAGCAGAAAGTCGTTATTCACATGGTAGATATTCGTCGTTTGTTCACGATACATGCCCTGTTCATAGTCGGCCGTATAGAAAGGACGCTGCTGAGTGCGCCACGAGTGGGTCATATCAAGTGCCGAGCGTAGCTTCAGCTTCAGGCCTTTAGCCAGGTCTATAGTAGCCGACATGTTACCATAGACGCGGCTTTTGTCCATTTTGTTCAGCTCTTCATATGCTGTTCGATAAGGATTGACGGGTGTACCCGAACGATAAACTGTTCGTCCGGCATCAATGTTTTCTTTGGTGAAATGTCCACCGAAGTATTCATTCTTCCACTCGTTTATAGAATTATTATTGTAGCCGAAGCCCAAATGATACATCGGGTTCATGGCCGAGTATCCGCTTCCGGGGAGGTTATCGCTTCGCTTTCCGGTGTAGTTCACGCGTGCACTCAGCTTAATGCGCTTGCTCACAGGGCTGTCAAAGGCTATGGCAACGTCGTCGCTGACGTATCCTGTGTTCGGTGTAATCCAGTTATTGCGTGTATCAGTGAAGCTGATTCGTGCTGAAGTCCCCTTGCCGTTGCCTCCACTGATGGCTACGTTGTTGCGCCACGTGGTACCTGTCTGGAAGAAACCTTTGTACCAGTCGTCCTGATAAGCCCATGGGGTGGGTGTGTATTTGCCCGTCTCCCAGTCGTACGAGTTATACTGGTAGCGCATTTTGCCATTGCCATATTTCTCTCCGAACGACATGCGCGAATAGTTAGAGCCGTTGTTTCCAATGCCATCGGTAGCTTCGGTAGGCGACACATTATAATATGCGAAAGGGTTAAGACCCATATCTGCGCCCGAACCGTACTCCTTTTGAAAGTCTGGCCAGTAGCTGGCTAAGTCGAAAACCAGTGACGAGTTAAGCGTTACGCCCCATTTTGCAGCCTTGCTTCCACCCTTCGTCGTAATGACAATGGCGCCGTTTCCGGCTTCAGAGCCGTAGAGAGCGGTGGCTGCAGCGCCTTTCAGTACGGTTACCGACTCAATATCGTCCGGGTTGATGTCACCGGCTCCGTTACCAAAGTCTACGGGCGAGTCGGTGTTACTATACGAGCTCCCGCTTCCTGTCGAAACGGTTCCGGCCTGAATAGGCACACCGTCTACCACGAACAGGGCTCCGTTATTTCCGTGATTCAGCGAGTGGTCGCCACGCAGCGTAACGCGCGTTGTCCCCAGAGGGCCGGTACCTGCCGACTGCAGGCTCAAACCTGCAACCTTGCCATTCATCTGGTCAAGCCAGTTACCACTGACTCCTTTCGTCAGTTCCGAGTTGTCAAGCTTAGTTACAGAGTAACCCAACGACTTCTCTTCGCGCTTGATTCCCAGTGCTGTAACTACTACTTCGTTTAGGTTTTTTGCTTCCGGACTAAGCGTAACGCTGATCCGTGCCTTCTTTCCAACGGTTACGGTTGTAGGCGAATAGCCCAGATAGTTGAATGTAAGAACGGGGTTAGTACCGTTTACAGTGATTGTAAAGTTTCCGTCAAGGTCGGTGACGGCGCCCGATTTCTGCCCTTTCTGCTGTACAGTAACGCCTATCAGGGGCGAAGTTCCGTCGGCATCATACACCTTTCCGGTGACCGTCGTCTTCTGTCCATAAGCGCTTACTGCAGCCATAAGCGACAGCGTCAGCAATGCTGTTTTACAGTGATTGTTTTTTGTTGCCATAATCATGCAGCTGTAGGTTATTGTTTTGTGTTATTGTTTTTTATTGTCCGCAGGCCGATTTGAAGTACTCTCTTTTTTGAAAGGCAGAAAATGGTCTTTAGTTTTTGTCTTGAGTATCTTCTGCCGACTCGTGCATTTACCTTTGTTTTTAAAAGGTGATCATAACGGTTTTCTTAGGTAGAGTGCAAGGAAAGTGGGGAAACACAGAGTGTTATGTTCCCCACTTTATAAAGATTTATTTCTGGCGCGACTTCTGCAGAAGCTCGCCAAACTCCTTAATGCTTAGTGCCGTCAGGTCGGGCTGGCGTTCGTAGGTCAGTGAAACCTCGAGCGTTGTCTCGCCAGAAAGCACCAGCACGCCGAACGAACCGGCGTTCTGTGCCGTTGCCACGTCGGTATAAATGCGGTCGCCTACCATCGCAATTTCATCGTCTCGGAGTCCGTATTTATCGCGAATGCAATAGAGCATATTGGGGTTGGGCTTGCCGATGACGATGTCGGGCCGGCGCTTTGTCGCCCCTTCGATAGCCTTGCAAAGCGAGCCACAGTCAACCAATATGGTAGGCTGGTCGGTAGGGCACACCCAGTCGGGGTTGGTCGCAATATATGGAATGCCGGCCTTTGAGGCCCACCAGGCCGCACGGCACAGGCGCGAGTATTCGAGCGTTGTGTCAAAAGCCACGACAAGCACGTCAGGGACATCGTCGGCCGAGTTGCTTGTTATTTCGAAACCGGCCTTTATAAACTCGGCCTGCATGCTGGGCGTGCCAAGGGTGAATATCCTTTTGGCCTTGGGATACTGCATGCGAATGTAATCGATTGTGGCGATTGACGAGGTGTACATCTGCTCTTCAGTGGCGTCAATACCCAGTTGTTGCAGCTTCGAAAGATAGTCCTTGCTGCTCTTTGTGGGGTTATTCGTGAGGAACGAATAGGATATTCCGTTGTCGCGCAGCGTCTGCAGGAAAGCCTGTGTGTAAGGGAAGAGCGTGCTGCCAAGGTATATGGTCCCGTCCATGTCGAGGGCCACGTGCCTGATTCTGGCGCAGGCCTGCAGCAGTTCCTCTTCGCTTAGCGGTGAAATATATTTGTCAAAGTTCATGTTCTGCGGGGTTTAAGGCTTACTTCTCAGTTTCTTCCACGTCGCTGTAATCTATTTTTGATGCACGCTCATAGCCGTCACGCGGGGCATTCCACATGCTGATGAGGATGAACATGCCTATGATTGCCACAACGATAATGGTTTCGAAGACGTGTGTCCAGCCGTAAAGGTCGGCTACATAACCCACGAGCAGGCCCGACAATCCCGACCCGATGTAACCCAGAATACCTGCAATTCCGTTGGCTCTTGCCGAAGCTTCCTTCGTGGCATGCTTGCCAAGCTCAATGCCGATAAGGGCCTGGGGCCCGTAAACACAGAAGCCGGCGCCTACCAGAACCGCTGCCGTAAGCGTCAGACTTGCATTCGGGGGCAGCAGCCTGAAGATAGTCATGAACAGCGCTGCGCCTGCCATGCAGACAACGCACATATGGTGTCCCTTGCCCTTAAAGATATGGTCGGTTGCCCATCCTGCAAACAGGGTTCCGCAAATACCGGCTATCTCGAAGGCAGCTACGGTCCATCCGGCCTGCGAAATGTCCAGACCGCGGCTCTCGGTAAGGAATTTCGGGCCCCAGTCGAGGATGCCCATGCGCACAACATACACAAAAAGGTTGGCCACACAAAAGGTCCAGACCCAACGGTTTCGCCAAACCATTACGCGCTCAAACTTCTTGCGGGCTGCCTTGTTCTGCGATTCCTGATAGCCTCCGAGCGAAGTACCGGGCAGGTCGGGCAGGCTAACCTCCTTCGGTTCGTCGCGCAGGCCCACGAGAATGAAGATGGCACCGCACAATGCGATGCATGCCGGAATCCAGAAACACCACTTCCATGCACCCACATGTGCGGCATAGTTCAGAGCCTGTACCGACGCATTGCCTACGTTATTGTTGGTCAAATTCTCGGTAATACGCCCCACAACGTCGCTGTTTGCGCTCATATCGGTACCCAGAGCACCCATGATTGTGCCGCACACAATGACGGCAAGGGCCGCGCCTATCGAGTGTGAAGTGTTCCAGACTGACATCTTTGTAGCCAGCTCGCTCGGGTGAATCCAGTGGGGCAATATACGTGCACACGGGGGATATCCCATGCCCTGACAGTACTGATTGAAGATAATGACAATGCCCACAAAGAGGATGAGCATCGAAGTAAAGTCAGGACCGTGGTTGGTTCCTACGATGAGAGCCGTGAGGTCAACGCCGAAGCCGAATGCGAAGTTGGCCAGAGCGCAGCAGAACAAGCCCGCAGCCATCACCAGACGGCCCTTTACACGGTCGACGACATAGCCGTTGATGAAGCGCGATGCGCCGTAAACCAGCGAGCTGGCAAACAGTATCCAGCCGAAGCTCTTGTTGGATATGCCATATTCTGCCGTAAGCCCGGGCATGGCCAGCGAGAAGTTCTTGCGAACAAAATAGAAGATGGCATACCCAATCATGGTCACCAGGATGGTGCGCGTCTGCCAGCTCATAAACTTTTTACGCTTGTCGCCTAACGACGCATAAACGTCAGTCTTGTTTTCCATAAGATGTTTTTCTGTTTTAATTTTTATTGTTTTCTAATCTCTCTTGGTTTTTCTTCAGGTTGCTTTCGCCCTGGCGGCTTGTTGCAAGGGGCGGTTCTGACGGTAGGTTTCCGTCGGCGGGGCAGGTATTCCGCGGTTTCCGGCCTCAACCCTCAAGCCGGAAAGTTAATCGTGTGGCGGCCGTCGTAAGCTTGTACGGCGGCTGTGTAAACACGCGTATGGCGGCCGTGGCACGTTCGTACGGCGGCCGTCGTACATCGGAGAAAAAGCAATGAAGCGACATCCGTTGCAGGGGCGTGGTCGCGGGAATCCGGTTTAATCTGCCTTACCCTCTGCAGGGATTACGACATCAGCGCGTCATGCACGGCCGTCGTTACTTCTGTTCTTTGCCTTTCTTTACCAGATATTGTTCCTGTTTGTAGGTAAGCGCCATGAACACGACAGACAGCAGGCATGCACCAATGAGCAGCATGAAGGTCCAGCTCCAGCCCGCAGCCTGTGCCACATAACCTATGACGACGTTTGCCAGCAGCGCCGTACCCAGCACATATCCCAGAAAACCGGTGAGGCCTGCAGCCGTTCCGGCCGCGTTCTTGGGGGCTAAATCGAGAGCCTGTACGCCAATTAGCATCACGGGTCCGTAGATGAAAAAGCCAATGGCTATGAGGCAGGCAATGACAATGTGTATGTTGGTGAAGTTCTGCCAATAGACGAAAATCAGTACGGCTACGATGCCCATGAAAAGCATTGTGGGCAGCGCGCGGCGGCCATGAAATACGCGGTCGGAGAGCCATCCGCAGATAATGGTGCCCGGAATGGCTGCTATCTCGTAGGCAAAATAGGCCCATCCGGCGTCCTTGATGTTGATTCCCTGTTCGGTCAAGATGGTAGGAGCCCAGTCTAAACAGCCGTATCGCACCATGTAGACGAATGCGTTGGCAAAGGCAATATACCATAAAAAGCGGTTCGTCAGCACGGTTTTGAAAATCTCTTTCATCGACATCACCTGCTCTGCCTTGTCACTATAGGTGCTCGAATAATCGTTGCGCCATTTCTCGATAGATGGTAATCCGCACGACTGTGGGGTGTCACGTATCAGGCAGTATGCAATAATGGCAATGAGAATAGCCACGCAGGCAGGGAAGAGATAGGTGCCGATGAGGAAGTATCGCTGCGTATCGGCTCCGTAAAACCATGAGCCGAACCACACGGCTCCGTAAACCGACATGGGGCCTACCAGTGCACCGCCCACGTTATGGGCACAGTTCCATACCGACATCCAGGTGCCGCGCTCCTTGATTGAGAACCAGTGAGTCATCACGCGGCCGCATGGAGGCCAGCCCATTCCGTTGAACCAGCCTACCAGAAAGTTAAGAACGGCCATCAGTGCAATGGCCCAGTTTTTGTGGTCGGGGCCGATAAGTTGCACCGGCACAATCATGAACATCATTGACAAAGCCGCCAGACACAGCCCCAATGGCAGGAAACGACGGGCATTGCTGCGGTCAGAGACGCTGGCCATAATGAATTTTGAGAAGCCGTAGGCAATGGCATTCATTGACAACACAATGCCAAGCTCGCCCTTTTCGAAGCCGAAAGGCGCCAGCATGGGGATGGCCATCGAGAAGTTCTTGCGGACAATGTAGAAGCCTGCATAGCCTATGAAAATGCCTAAAAACACCTGCCAGCGCAGCTTTTTATACTTTGCGTCGGCCTCCGGACCGCTTTGCTCGGGTTTGAAAGCGGGGGGATTTAAAAAATTCCACATGGTATATTACAATAGTTGGTTTAGTTATGTTTATGGCTGCAAATGTAGTAAGATTATTTATTACTACATATAGTATATAGTTTTTCCTTCTTTCCCATTATAGAATATACAGTAGCCAGCCTGCCAGTCCACCGAGCAGCCCGCCTGTCAGTGGGCCAATGACGGGCACCCATGCGTATGGCCAGTCGCTGTTGCGCTTGTTGCTCTTCATCGGTAACAGGCAGTGGGCCAGGCGAGGACCCAGGTCGCGCGCGGGGTTCATGGCATAACCGGTGGTTCCGCCCAGCGACATGCCCAAAGCCATAATCAGGAAAGTAACGGGCACGGGACCCAACATGGCAAAGCCTTTGGCATTGATGGTAGAGAAACTTACGATACAAAGCACGAGCACAAACGTAGCAATGACCTCGCATAAAAGGTTCCGGCTGTAGTGCCTGATGGCCGGAGCGGTGCAGAATGTGCCTAATTTGGCATCGCCATCCTCGGTGGCATCGTAGTGGTCTTTGTAGAAAAGCCATACTAAAACAGCCCCCAGGAAGCCGCCTGTCATCTGTGCGGTGACGTAGGGCACGATGAGCGAAGCGGGGAACAGGCCCGCAGCGGCGAGGCCTAATGTTACGGCAGGGTTGAGGTGTGCACCGCTGACGGGGCCTGCTATCAGCACACCGCACATCACGGCAAAGCCCCAGGCGAGAGTTATTACAACCCACCCGCTGTTCTGTCCTTTACTTTTGTTGAGGGTTACACAGGCACAAACGCCGTCGCCCATGAGTATCATGATCATGGTTCCCACAAGTTCGAAGAGGAACTTTTGCAATACAATGCTGTCCATTGTTTGTTCGTTTTAGGTTTGATATGACTGAAAGAGTTTTCGTTTAGGTCTTGGCTCAAATAACCGCAGCGCCTTTTAGCGCGGGCTGGTCAGGGTTCGGCCTACGGCGTCAGCCCATCCTTTGCGGGCCGTGCGGATGGCGTCATTGTCGGGATTCGGCTCAAAGGTGTGTTCTACCTTCCACTGACGGCGCAGCTCGTCAACTGAATTCCAGAAGCCTACGCCCAGTCCGGCCAGGTAAGCAGCGCCAAGGGCTGTGGTCTCGGTGATTTTCGGGCGCACTACTTTTATGCCAAGAAGGTCGGCCTGAAACTGCATAAGCAGGTTGTTTCGGCTGGCGCCACCGTCAACTTTCAGTTCAGTGAGGCAGTCGTCCATATCTTTTGCCATGGCCTGTGCAATGTCGTAGGTCTGGAATGCTATACCATCAAGTGCTGCCCTTGCGATGTGGGCAGCTGTTGTGCCACGTGTAATGCCGGTGATGGTACCGCGTGCATAGGGGTCCCAATAAGGCGCGGCGAGCCCCGTGAGCGCCGGAACAAAGTAAACGCCACCGCTGTCAGGGACGGTCTTTGCAAGCTCTTCAATCTCGGATGAGCTTTTAATAATTCCCAGTCCGTCACGTAGCCACTGCACTACAGAGCCGCCTACGTAGATGGATCCTTCAAGAGCGTAGTTCACCTTGTTGCCGATTTGCCAGGCAATGGTGGTGAGCAGGTTGTTCTTTGACATCACGGTTTTTTCACCTGTGTTCAGCATGACGAAGCACCCCGTGCCGTAAGTGTTCTTGATGGAGCCTGGTTCAAGACACATCTGACCGAATAAAGCTGCCTGCTGATCGCCTGCCATTCCGGAAATGGGCACCTTATGGGCGAAGATTGTAGTCTTGGTATGGCCGTAGATTTCGCTGTTCGACTTTACCTCGGGCATCATTGAAGCGGGAATATCCAGCAGTTTAAGCAGGTCTTCGTCCCATTTGAGGTCGTGGATATTGAACAGCATGGTGCGCGAGGCATTGGTGACATCGGTAACGTGTACCTCGCCACGTGTCAGTCTCCATACCAGCCACGAGTCAACATTACCGAAACGGAGCTTGCCCTGTTCGGCGCGTTTACGGGCTCCTGGCACATGGTCAAGTATCCATTTTATCTTGGTACCGCTGAAGTATGCGTCTACGATGAGACCGGTTTTCTGATGTATGGTATCGGTCAATCCTTCGGCTTTCAGCTGGTCGCAGAACGCAGCCGTGCGGCGATCCTGCCATACTATGGCGTTGTATATAGGCTCTTCGGTGTCGATGTCCCACACTATTGTAGTCTCACGCTGGTTGGTAATGCCGATGGCAGCGATGTCAAGACCGGTGATATCAATCGTCGAGATGGCCTCTGCAATGACAGAAGCCTCCGACGCCCAAATCTCATTGGGGTTGTGTTCAACCCATCCGGGCTTGGGAAAATACTGTTGAAACTCTTTCTGGGCGACAGAACAGATTTGCCCTTCGTGGTCAAAGACGATGGCTCGGGAGCTTGTTGTTCCCTGGTCAAGAGCGAGAATATACTTCTTGTCCATAGTAAGATATGTTTAAGGATTTAGTCGTCTGGTCTCTTCTACGTCGAGAGCGTCAGCAAGGATAGAAATGGGATTGAGCACTTTATAGCCCGTTGACATTTCGATTTGCCACTTGCAGGTTTCACAATCGGTAACCACATAGTCGGGATTTACGGCTTTGATATTTTCAAAAAGGCCGGCTCCGATCTGTTGTGAGCGCTCGTAGTTCTCCTTTTTAAAGCCATAGGTTCCGGCGATACCGCAACATTGCGAGTCGAGCATAATCAGTTCCATGCCGGGAATAAGCTTCAGAAGCTCGGTGCTATAGACAATCCAGCCCATACGTTCCATGTGACAGGCCGAATGGTAAGCACCCCGCATCTTGAAGTTTTTACGGAACGCAAGCCTGATTTCTCCTTTTTCAACGAGCTGATACAAGAATCGGGTAGCCAGGGTTATGCCGTCGCGAACGTCGCTGTTTTCAATATTGAGCAGGTGTTTATATTCATCGCGCATCGTAAATGTGCAGGTAGAACTTGTGGTCAGCACCGTGCGGTGTTCTTCCTTATACGATTTCCGAATCGACTTTACGTTCACTTCGCCTTGCTTTCGCGCCTGCCCGGCCATACCATTTGCGATGAGAGCTACGCCGCAACACTTCTCTTTCTCAAGCAGATGCACGCCATAACCTACGGCATTCATGATTTTAACAAGGTCTTTTCCTAACTGCGGGAAGTTGTAATTTACATAGCAACCGTGGAAATAGCTGACATGATGCTTATACTGATCTTGCGTGGCAGCTGCATTTTTGCGAAACCATGTTTCGAACTTTTGGCGGGTATATGCGGGGAAAGTGCGGTGTTTGTCAATCTTCATTACACCATCCATCACGGCTTTGACAGGCTTCAGGCCAACCGACATGTTCACGACGGGTGCTACCTTATTGGCTACGGTACCCATGAAATCGGTGTTAGCGAGGATTCGATCGCGCAGACTTGGACTGTGTGTACTGTATTTAATGCGGGCGGCCTGGATGATATCTCCAACCTTTACGCCCTCTGGGCACGCCACCTCACACCGTTTGCAGTTGAGACAAAGCTTTAGATTTTCTTCAAAGAAAGTAGAATCTTTCAGACGATAACGTTCCAAATCAGGTCCCGAATGCTTAGGGCCGGGATACTTTGGCTCCACTGCAGACACGGGGCAATAGGCGGTACAGATGGAGCATTTAAGGCATTCCTCATAATTATGCTCACTTATATTGAGTGCTTGTATAACGTTCATAACCTTTCTACTTTACGATTTTCTTTGCTGCATACAGTGCCGTGAGCATGGAAACACCCTCACCGTCTGCAAACTTTATATTGTTATGCCCACTAAGAATTGAGCCTGTGACAAACAGATTCTCAATAATTATGCCGTCTTTCATAGCGTGCAAATCGGCATCTGTCGTCACACCGAAGTTCATATAAGGCTGTGCACGGAAGACGTTTTCGTCGTACCAGTCGTTCCTGTTTGCCAACGATTTAACATCTAAACCGAATACAGGTTCAAACACATGGGTGTAATCAGAAATAAGTCCTTGGCTCATGAATGACCCCGTAGCCAATATAAAGTTGTCGGCTGTGAGGGTTTCTTCAGTCAGGTGTGCCGTCTTGATTTCGACAATCTTATCATCCTCGAAGCACCCTTCGACGGCTTTGTCACCAATCAGGATGCTTCCGCCAAGGGCATACAGACGTTTGCGCATAAGCTCAAGCGTGCGGATGCCGGGTACTGATGGCGGCATGGTAGCAACAAACTTGACGTGAACCTTCACCTTTCTGCGTAATTCTTCCGATAATTGCGCATCTTTCAGTCCGATAATAGCGGGCAGAAGCACGAGGTCGGCGTCGTCGGCTGCATGGTTTATGGCTTCGGCCAGCTTGTCAGTAATGCCTTTGTCGTGGATAACCTTTGCTAAATTTGAGGCCCGCATTTCCGTAGGGTTCTTTCGGGCAAAGTCAAATTCTTCAAGCTGTATGGTCTTGTTGCTGCAGATTGCACCCGCTTTTGTCAGGTTATCTAATGTATAATGGTAGGGCAAATCGAGGAAACCGGCAATGTTTACCAGTGTGATTTTCTTGTCTTTCAGCTCATCCGGGCTGGTCAAAGTTTCCATATCATCAAGCGTGAGCCATGCAGGTATCGTCACTCCCATAGGTGAAAGGCGATAGTGGTTGGCTTTTTCGTTTCCTGTCGTGGTTATACCGCATCTGCCTAACAGGGCTTTAGCCTCCTGGGCAAGGATGGAAATATTTTCTGCCCCCACCTTATTGTATAGATGATTCTCGTCAAGTGATCCGACGGCTTCTAAAGGACGGCTGACTTCCTGTCCTTCTGCGTCATAGCCGAGCAGGCCAAATGAGCCGGAGCCGAAATGCAGAGTGCTCTGGCCTGCTGAAACAACGGTTACCTTCTGTCCGGCTTCAGCCAGTGCTATGGCAGCAGTAAGACCGCTAAGTCCGCCGCCTATGATGATGCTATCGCTTTTCATTGTTCTGTGTATCCTGTTGTTTTGTGTTTATTTTATCAAGGCCGCATAGTCCCTGATATATGGTAGCGGTGAGCTGTGCTTCCCCAAGAGCCTGCCCCCATGCTACGGGGCGAATGCCTTTCCATCGCTCGTTGAGGAATTCTTTCAGCCCTTCTTCCGATGCAAGTACATTGCCGTTGCATATTGCATTGGCCGCACGGCAGGTACAAAGCTCGCCCTGACACGTACCCATTCCGACGCGGGTACGGCGTCTTAGGTTCATCAGATTGTGCACATGTAGCTTTTCTGCAGCATACTTTACCTCCCCCACGCTTACCTCTTCGCATTCGCAAATCAGTGCATCGTCCTCTTTGTTACCGTGATTTATGGCCTCGGCCATGGTTCCGTGGCGGCCACGGGCTGCATTAAAAGATGAGCTGAACAGCTGCCCGTGGGAAGTTTCAGGTACTGATTCCGAGCCTGGGAGCGGCGTGGTAGCCGTTGTACAGGTCGCGTTTATACCTAATTTCTTGCAGGCTAAGTCGGTAGCCACCTCTGCCATCATGCGGTAGGTCATCATCTTTCCGCCGGTAATGGTGATGAGTCCGTCCATACCGTCGCGCACCTTATGGTCAAGACACACGATGCCGCGGCTGATATTGCGCCCCGATGGGTCGTCATCCGAAGCTACCAATGGGCGTACACCACAGTAAGCTCTTAGGATACGTGTCGTAGATAAGGCCGGAGCGAGCTTCTCTCCCTCACGAATAAGCAGGTCAACTTCATCAGAAGTTACCTTTAAATCATCAATGGTATCGAAAGGAACACGGTCACTTGTGGTTCCGATAACGCAAACGGCATCGTCAGGAACAAGAATATCTGCATTGGCAGGCTTGCGGCACCGGTTGATAACCATGCTGTTTACGCGATGCCCGAAGATAAGCAACGTACCCTTGGCAGGGAACATGTTAATGGTAATACCGGCCTTTTGGGCAATAAGGTGTCCCCAGATTCCGGCGGCATTAATGGTTACACGGGCATAGGCTTCGCTGGTTTCGCCGGTATGATTGTTGCGGAGGACAACGCCTTTTGTCACTCCGTTCTCCACAATAAGCTCGGTAACCTCATGATAATTCAGCACCGTTGCACCATGACGGCGTGCATCTATGATATTGGCTGTGGTGAGATGGAACGGGTCTACCGACGCGTCGGGAACCCTTACAGCTCCTGTCAGAGTTGGATTTACCGAAGGCTCAAGACGTCTTGCTTCTTCCGGGTCGATGATTTCTGCCCGTATTCCTGCTTTCTGACAGCTGTCAACGAAAGTCTTTTGATAGCTTAGGTCGTCTTCCGGCAGGGTGATAAACAGTCCGTCTGTCTCATCAACGCAATGTCTGGCTATCCTGCGCAGGATCATATTCTCTTTGATACATTCGGCTGCCGACTCGGCATCGTTTACCGCGTAGCGCGCACCGCTGTGTAGCAGACCGTGGTTTCGTCCCGTGGCTCCGTTTGTAAAGTCTTGTTTCTCAACGAGCAGTACCTTGAGGCCCCTTAGTGAACAGTCGCGTGCAACGCCAGCTCCTGTGATACCTCCGCCAATAATGATGGCGTCGTACTCTTGATGATTCATGTTGCTCATATCGTAGCTTTGTTTTAATGCTCTTGTATACAGAACCGCAAATGTATGCGGAGGCTTTCAATAGCTTTCGAAACAACTGTTTTATTATTTCGAAACGAAACAAAATTATAATATAAATCTGATAAAAACAACAATAAAGTAAGGTTTCTTTCTAAAGTTAATAAACGTTTGTTGTAATAAACATTATTTAATAATAATACTGAAATGCCATCAAGCCATCGTGTTAATTAAATCTTAAAAACGACGTAAAGTATATAAAAAGCAAAGAAAAGGTATATCTTTGTATATAGATATTCCGATTTGGTTTTTACCCAATGATGTAATCAGACGAAAACAATCACGATATAAAAACTCTATAAAAGCATCATGACAAAGGAAGAACGGCAGAATACAATCCTCGATTATCTGTTCAAGGCAGGCTCTGTTCAGGTCTGCGACTTGGCTACAACGTTAGCAGTTTCTTCTGTAACGATTCGAATGGATCTTACAGAATTAGAGAAAGAGGGCAAGCTATACCGCAGCCACGGAAGAGCTATTCTCATCAATCCCTTTACCAACAATCGTTCGGTTAACGAAAAAGAGAAGTTCTATGCAGAGGAGAAGAACCTCATCGGTACGGAAGCTGCCAGACTGATTACGCCCAACGACAGCATTGTTTTAGCCTCGGGAACCACCATTCATGCCTTTGCGCGGTGTATACATCCCGTGGGGAAGCTGACGGTTGTGTCGGCTTCTCTGCAGGCCACCGAGACGTTAGCCATGATGGACGACGTTGATATCGTGCAGTTAGGAGGCGTGGTTCGTCACAGCAGTCTGTCGGTTGTGGGCAAGTACAGCGAGGATATCCTCAAGGGATGCTCGTTCAGTAAGCTCTACTTAGGCGTGGATGGCATCGACTTCGACTTCGGAATCTCCACCACAGACTTGCGTGAAGCCGAACTGAACAGACAAATGATGCTCACGGCCCAAAAGACTATTGTACTTGCCGATTCAAGCAAATTCGGGCGTCGCGGTTTCGCCAAGATTGCCAATTTGGAGGATATAGACGTTATCATTACTGACTCACAGGTGTCGCCTGCCGTTGTCAGGCGGCTTGAAGAATTAGGAATTGAGCTGATTATTGCCGAGGGCAAGGAGCTGCCGGCTGTCGGCACCGGCCGGTAAAAGCTCTCTTCTCATGGGCTAATAGCGTTCTCCTCACCTTTTAATGAGATCTTTTCCACCTCCTAACAACACCATTTCCTCCTTTTTATAACGATATTTTTAAATACGCATATTATGAAAGTTCCATCAGAGTTTGATCCTATCCGTCCTTATGAGCCGGAAGAATTGCCACAGGTTTACGACCGTCTGCTGAAAGACAAACAGTTTCAAAAGATGCTTGTAAAGGCCTTGCCTCAGGTTCCTTTAGACAAAGTGGGCCCGATGATGCATGCTTGCAAGACGAATCTTGACTTTCAAAAGACTTTCTGTTACCCCATGTTGCAGAGGCTTGTCCATGAGCAAAGCGAGGGCATTGACATTGATGCCTGCAATATTTCCATCAAGAACCGGTACACCTTTGTCAGCAACCATCGCGACATTGTGCTCGATTCGGCTTTCCTCGACAAGCTTTTGATTGATGTCGGCTTCTCTACAACCTGCGAGATTGCGATTGGCGACAACCTGCTTACCCTCGACTGGGTGCGCGACCTTGTACGTATCAACAAGGCGTTTACGGTTGAGCGTGCCCTCCATTCCGTCGAAATGCTGAAGGCCAGCAAGCGCATGTCCGAATACATTCACTTTGCCATCTCCAGGAAAAAAGAGAATATATGGATTGCCCAGCGGCAGGGACGTGCCAAGAATTCAAACGACCTCACGCAGCCTGCCATCCTGAAGATGATGGTGATGGGCGGAGAAGGGTCGATCGTTGACCGCCTTGTGCAGTTGCATATCGTGCCTTTGGCCATATCCTACGAGTATGATCCGTGCGACTATCTCAAGGCACGCGAGTACCAGTTGCGTCGTGATATCCCCTTCTGGAAGAAGACACCGGGCGACGATATGGAAAGCATGTCGACGGGAGTACAGGGTTATAAGGGGCACATTCACTACCATTGTGCGCCCTGTATAGACGATTGGCTGCAGACACTTGATATGGAACAGCCCAAGAATAAGCTTTTTGACGAGATTGCCGCACATATCGATCGTGAGATTCACCGCGGCTATCATCTGTATGCCGTCAACTATATTGCGCTGGATATGATACAGAACACCAAGCTTTATCTGGAGCATTATACCGACGAGCAGTACAAGCAGTTCGAGGAATACATTGCTTCACGCCTCGACTTGATTGACATAGAGAACCGCGACGACAGGTATCTGCGTCAGTGTCTGCTTTCGCAATATGCCTATCCCACGCGCAATTATCTTACCGCTACTGAAGAGAACGGCCGGTGGAAATCGTTTTTCAGTCATTTTAATTTCACGAAATGACGCGGCTTTACCGGCGTCCGGTCCCGATGATGACAGCAGCAGTCGCCATGCTTCTGATGGTGACGGCCTGCCATATGGGTGCTTACGACGCGGGCGATTCGCGCCACTCATATCTTCGTGCCGACTTCGCCGAGGTGCATACCAACAGCAACGGCGCTCTCTGCAGGGCTGTTACCGACGACGGTGACAGCCTTGTGCTGGTCCCTGTGCTGAAGACTTCATGGGCAACACGCCCTGACACGCTTTACCGTGCCTTGCTATATTATAATAAAGGTGAGGCCGATGCCACACAATCCCAGGCGGCATCGCGTGCGCTTTCTGTAACGGGCGTGGGAGCCCGGCAGGTTTATGTGCTTCGTCCGCAGGCCGGAAGTGCGGGCGTGTCAGGGCCGGACGATGCGGTTGGCTTTCAGAGTTGCTGGATGAGCGCAAGCAAACGGTATGTCAATGTGGGCCTCGTGCTGAAGGGCGGACAGGCTGACCGGCCCGACAGCAAGCACATTCTGGGTCTGATTCGTGACAGCATCGTGACCGACCTGCAGGGCCATCGCACGTTTTTCTGCCGTATCTATCATCTCCAAAACGGCGTGCCGGCCTATTACAGCACCACTGTTTATGCCAGCATTCCGACGTCAGACTTCCGCACCGGCGACACGTTGCAGCTTACCATCCATGCCCGTCAGGGTGGTGTTGTGGTGCGCAAGTTTGCTTTCTAAAAGATAATTTTTACTTTCGTTTCGCAACCTAACGACCTGATTACTTATGAAACATTTACCTTCATGGCTGGGAATTTTCCCCCTCCTTTTCCTGTTGTTTTTTACCGCCTGCTCTGATGATGAAAACTTTAGCCGCATCACCGAAGATGAAGCCACGCAAAAGCTGCTGGAACAACAGCAGGTTTTCGTCAGCTCTCGCGACACAACGTTCACCCTTTACTTTAACGAGACCGACGAGCCATGGACGGCAAAGCTTACGTCGGCTACTGATGACAACGGCCAAACCTGGTGCAAGGTATCAGTCACAGGCAACAATGCCGTTACCGTCAGCGTGCAAGCTAACGGCAGTTTTAACATGCGCCACGCCTCAATAGCATTGCAACACGGCCGCAAAACGTACACATTTAAGGTAAGCCAGATGTATAAGAGGCAGATGAAAGCTCTGGTTGACCACGTCGATATAGAGGCAACGGCCAAGGAGGCTTTCGTTTACGTCAGGACAAATGTCATGCCTGAGGTAAGCATTTCGGCACCCGCTACGTGGCTTAAGAAAGAATCGTTCATGGTCGAAGACCACAATGTCCGCCCCACCGGAGGGGCTAAGGTGCTGATTTATCGCTTTACGTGCGAGCCCAACACGGGTCTTGGCCGCGCGGCTACCCTGCATATTACGGCCGAAGGTGCTGAAACGCAGACGGTTATCATACATCAGTGGCCGCGCGAACTGAAGGAAACCGAGGAAATAGACGTCCGTGAGCCGGGCACGCTGGGCATTCTTGTAGGCGGCAATGCGGCCGACTGGAGCCACGTGCGCACGCTGCGCCTTTCGGGAAAACTGAACGACGGCGACATCGAAACGCTGCGGTCGATGCTCTGTCCCATGGTCGACTTTACTCAATCCAATGCGAACGGTACTTACAAGCTCATTACCCAGCGCAACCTTAACCTGCAGCACGTCGACCTCGGGCAGTGTAAGCTCATTGGCGGAGGGCAAAAATTCGTCGAACCTTCCATCGGTACCAATATTACTACAACCTATAACACCCACGGCGCAAACACGTTAGGCGACAACGCTTTCTTCATTACGCGTACACCGCTTGCGAGCATTGTGCTGCCTGCCGGGCTTGAAACGATAGGCGGATGGCTCTTTAATTTCTGTGAAAACCTTACTAAAATTGATATTCCGGCATCGGTAAGGCATATCGGTCCATACGCTTTCCACAACTGTACACGCCTTACCGAAATCAACATTCCGGCTGATTCACGCTTGGAAATAATAGGTTATTGCGCTTTCGATACGGGCACTCGCGTGCACGACCTTGCTTATCCGGCTTCGCTTGTATTGGATGAAAACAATGGCTTTTCGGGTAATTTCCATGCCGAGCGCGTTCATGTGAAGTGGGCTGTACCGCCTGTTCTGAAAACCCATGGCGTGGGACAGAACACCGTTCTTTACGTACCCCTGGGCACCGGAGCGCTTTATCGGGCAGCCAATGGCTGGAAACGGGCGAAGGATATCATCGAAGAGTAAGGCCGTGCAGCCGGTCTTTCCGGATGTTTCCCGATGCTCGGATGCTGCCTTTACGGCGCTGAAAAATATTGACAAGTACGTTCTCGTGGCTGCGTTATTCCTGAATTTTCGAGTCTCGTTTGCGTACGGGCTTAAAATGGACAGTATGGATAGTGCGCTGATTACCAATGATTTAATGACGCATTCAGTATAAAGCAACCGTTTTGAAGCCCTCTTTTTCATGCCATTACGGCGTAAAGGGCGCGTCGGTTCACAATAAAAATCGGGTCTGATTCATAAAAAGCGCCATCTTGCACGTGAGCAGGGTAGCGCTTTTATGGGGTTTAGTGGGTAGCATTACACCGTAATCGCATAGTCTTTACGCCGTAATCGCATAGCCTTTACGTCGTAATCGCATGGTCTTTACATCGTAATCGTCGTGTAATTGTGCCGTAAAGGGGTTTCAATGCTGTTGAAGGGGCGTGTTCAGGATGTTGTATAAGGTTTTCTTTGACTTTGTTGGGGACAAAAGTTTGCGGAATATTCTGTTTCGGTTACTTTACAAAGGGCAGAATAATCAGAATTTATTTTACATTCGTCAGCAAGACAAAGGTACCCGCCTGCTATGGTCGGGTTTGGCCGTTCCCGTCGATGAGCCACTTGTATGTGGTTATTTCTTCCAGAGCCATAGGGCCGCGTGGGCCTAACTTCTGGGTGCTGATGCCTATCTCTGCGCCCATACCGAACTGGCCTCCGTCGGTGAAACTCGTAGGTGCATTGATGTAAACGCATGCTGCGTCAACCGCCATCTGGAAGCGTCGGGCCGCATCAGGGTCAGCGGTGACGATGGCTTCGCTGTGCCCCGAGTCGTAAAGGGCAATGTGTCTGACGGCTTCTTCGAGGCTGTCGACGGTCTTGACGGCGAGCTTATAATCGAGAAATTCGGTGCCGAAACATTCTTCATCGGTCGGTTGTAACAGTGTGGAGGGGTAGTGCCCGCGCAGCACTTTGAAGGCCCGTTCGTCGGCATAAAGCGTTACCTGCTTCGCGGCCAGCGGCTCACAAATGCGGTAAAGCTGCGGCAACTGGGCTGAATGAACAATCAAACAGTCAAGCGCGTTGCACACGCTTACGCGTCGGGTCTTTCCGTTGAGCACGATATCGGCGGCCATTTTTATATCAGCTTTGCAGTCGATATAGGTGCTGACGACGCCCGCTCCCGTCTCAATGACGGGCACCCGGGCCTTGTCACGTACGGCCTGTATGAGGCGCTTGCCGCCACGCGGTATGCAAAGGTCAATGTATCCTGTGGCTTGCAGCATCTCGTCGGTAGCCTCATGGGTGGGCGGCAACAGCACGACGGCCCCTTCGTCAATGCCGAATTGGCGCATCACATCGTGTATCAGACTTACCTCTGCGCGGCAGGAGTATTCGGCATCCTTGCCGCATTTCAGCACGCAGGCGTTGCCACTCTTGAAGCATAGCGAAAAAACGTCGAAGGTAACATTGGGGCGGGCTTCGTAAATCATGCCGATAACCCCGAAGGGTACGCTCACACGGCGCAGGTGAAGACCGTTGGGAAGCGTCGTCTCCTTGAGCGTACGGCCCAGCGGCGACGGCAGCATGCTGACGTGACGCATGTCTGAAGCGATGCCTTTCAGCCTTTCGGCGGTGAGCATTAAGCGGTCGAACATGGGGTTGCTGCGGTCCATTCGGGCCAGGTCTTGGGCGTTGGCCTCCAGTAATTCGGATGTATGATTTTCAATAGCACATGCTACGGCCTGCAGCACTGCGTTGCGCTTGTCGTCGCCCAGCATGGGCAACGTCAGGCTCGCAGCCTTGGCTCTCTTGAATTGTTCAAGCATAAGATAAAATGTTTTTGAAAGAAACGATTACTCCATGTACAGGTAATCGTAATGGATAAGCGGGCGCATGTCGTGCTTACCCATCAGTTTGCGGGCCTCGTCAGCGCCATATCCGCTGCGGCCTACGGCTAAAACTTGCCCGTCCTGCCCCACAACGTTGATGATATCGCCCTCTTCAAAGTCGCCCTCTATAGCCGTAACGCCTACCAGAAGCAGGCTTACAGCCGCGTCGCCCTTTAAGGCTTCCTCGGCTCGGGCGTTGATATGGACGGCCCCTTTGGCAAAACTCTCGCTGTGAGCTATCCATTTTTTAACCTGCGAAACAGGCTCGGGATTCGGCAGAAACTCAGTATGGAGCGTGCTTTCGGGATGTTCCACCAGGTTGATAAGAATGTTGTCGGTCGTTCCGTTGGCAATAATCACCCTGATTCCCTCCTCTGCAACCTTGCGCGCTATAGTGGTTTTGGTCATCATTCCGCCCCTGCCGAAGTGGCTTTTGCTGCTTTGGATATATTCAGAAAGGTCGTGATTGTAGTTTACCGTTGGGATAACCTGCGTGTCTGCAGCCTTGGGGTCGCCGTTGAAAATACCGTCGACGTTCGACAAAATAATCAGCGAGTCGCAGTCCATCATGGCTGCAACCAGCCCCGCCAGCTCGTCATTGTCGGTAAACATCAGCTCTGTGACGCTTACTGTATCGTTTTCATTCACGATGGGTATAACGCCATTGTCGAGCATTACGCTCATACAGGCGCGTTGGTTCAGGTATTCATCACGCGTAGAAAAGCTTTCTTTCATGGTGAGAACCTGCCCGACGTGCATGCCATATTCGCGAAAAAGATCATAGTAGAGGCCCACAAGTTTGACCTGTCCCAGCGCCGAGAAGAGCTGCCGCTGCGATACACTGTCGAGCTTTCTGCCGATATGAAGCTCTCCCCGCCCGCTTGCCATCGCGCCTGATGATACGAGTATGACCTCGCGATTATGGCGTTTTAACCAGACGATTTGGTCGACAATGGCCGACATTCGCGTCACATCGAGCTTGCCGTCAGGACGTGTCAGCACGTTGCTGCCTACTTTAACTACAATCCTTTCCATGGTTATATCTTGCCGTTGTTTTTGCAGACGGCAACTCTTTTCATTGCTATTTCTTACAGCCGATTTCGTAGACAACAATCCTTTTCGTTGTTATATCTTGTTGTCTTTTCCATAGATAGCAATTCTTTTCAAGTTTATTTCTTGTTGTCTTTTTCGCGAATCTCAACCCTTCTAATCTTTCCGGAGATGGTTTTGGGCAATTCGTCCACAAACTCGACGACGCGCGGATATTTATATGGCGCCGTTTCGTGCTTGACATGGTCCTGTAATTCCTTGATCAAATCGGGGCCGGCCTTGGTCTTCCATTCGTCAGAGAGCACCACGGTAGCCTTGACAACCATGCCCCTTATTGCATCGGGCACGCCCGTTATGGCGCATTCCACGACGGCCGGATGGGTCATAAGCGCGTTCTCTACCTCAAACGGACCGATACGATAGCCCGAACTCTTGATGACATCATCGGTGCGTCCCACGAACCAGAAGTAGCCATCCTCGTCACGCCACGCCATATCGCCCGTGTGATATATGCCATCATGCCATACCTCGCGGGTGCGTTCCTTGTCATGATAGTAGCCTTTGAAGAGGCCGATAGCCTTGTTGTTGACCGTGTTGATGCAGATTTCGCCCCGCTCTCCGTCCTCACAGTCGGTGCCGTCAGGACGCAAAAGGCTCACCTCATACTGCGGATTGGGCTTTCCCATGCTTCCAGGGCGCGGCTTAATCCATGGGAAAGTGCCCAGCGTCATGGTGGTTTCGGTCTGTCCGAAGCCTTCCATGATGTGTATTCCAGTGAGTTTAAAGAATTTCGTTTCGACGGAAGGATTCATCGCTTCGCCCGCCGTCGTGCAGTATTCCAGACTGCTGAGGTCGTACTTGCTGAAGTCTTCCAATATCATAAAGCGGTAAATCGTCGGGGGCGCACAGAAGGATGTAACGTGATATCTTTCCATAGCGCGCATGATTTTCTCTGCCGTGAACTTCTCATGGTCAAATACAAACACCGTCGCTCCGGCGAACCACTGTCCGTATAACTTCCCCCAGACGGCTTTTCCCCATCCTGTATCGGCAACGGTTAGGTGAATACTGTGTTCCGATAAGTTGTGCCAGTAGACGCCTGTAGTAAGGTGTCCCAGAGCGTAAAGGAAGTCGTGGGCAACCATTTTCGGCTCTCCGCTCGTGCCACTTGTAAAGTAAAGCAGCATGGTATCTTCGTTTTCGTTGACGTTTTCAGGGCGACGGAAGTGCGGAGCCTTGTCCCATTCCTTGAACCAATCGTGGAAATGCTCGGGCACCGGCTTGCTATTCTCGCACATAGAATTGACTGCAACCAGGGTCTTTACCGTGGGACTTTCGGGTAACGACTCCGAAACCTGCGTGGTTACATAGCTATCATTGACGCAAATGATGGCCTTTACGCCAGCCTTGTTGTTGCGGTAAACGATGTCGTTCTTGGTTAACATGTGCGTCGCGGGGATGGCAATGGCTCCGATTTTGCACAGAGCCATCATGCAAAGCCACCATTGATAGTGGCGCTTCAGGATGAGCATGACCTTATTGCCGCGCGTAATGCCGAGGCTCATGAGGTATGCAGCCGTCCTGTCGGTTTGCTCTTTGAACTGCCTGTACGTTGTCCTTACCTCTTCTCCACGCTCACTGGCCCAGAGCAGACAAACCTTATCGGGTTCTATTCGTGCCCATTCGTCCATGACATCGTAGGCAAAGTTGAAGTTCTCGGGTATTATAAAGTGCAGGTTCTCCTTGTAATCTTCCTCTGAAGTAAAGCGAGTCTGCTTTAGAAATCTCTCTATCATTTCTTGTTTCCGTTAAAAAATTATGTTAGTCAATGACCACATTGATAAAGGTCACAGGCTGGTTTCTCAGTGCTCGCATGCAGTGGGGGCGTCGTCCGTCCAGATAAATGCTGTCGCCTTCGTTCAGTACAATCACCTTATCGTCGATGGTAATCTCCAGCGTTCCTTCCATAACGACGTTGAATTCCTGCCCGTCAACGGTGTTCTGCCTATACTTTTTGCCGTTGGGAAGGGGGTCTACCTTGACGATAAAAGGATCGGCCTTGCGTCCGCGAAAGCCTCCGGCGAGGCTCCGATACTTATAGTCATTGCCGCGATCTATTTCAGGCCCCATGCCCTTTCGCGTCACGTAGTAGGCGCTCATACGGGGTTCTTCTCCGAAGAGAAGAACGTCAAGGTCGATACCGTAGCGCTTTGAGATTTTGCTAAGCCTGAATACAGATGGGTCGGCTTCGCCGGCCTCTATCTTTAAATAGTGCTCAAGGGAGATGTCGCAAAGCTCTGCAACTTCCTCAGCGGGGATGTTGAGAACGTCGCGAAGGCCTTTGAGGCGTTCACCGATTTGTTGGATTGATTCTTCCATTTTTACTATATTTTAGTCTAATTCGGAGGTCAAAAGTACTAAAACTCACTTAGACAGAAGAACCTTTTTAGTTATATTCTCGGGTGTTTTGATATAAAATGTTAATTCTTGCGCACATACATATCATGTGTGCAAGTTTCTATTACACAATCGTTTAATCATTGTGCAATTTTCAGGATGATGCCTCTTCCGAGCGTTTATTTCGTACCGGCTTTCAGTCCTTCAATGACAGCGTTGGTAAAACCGGCGTGTTCCATGGCGTTCAAGCCTTTAATGGTAAGCCCTCCAGGTGTGGTAACGCGGTCAATTGCGGCCTCGGGGTGCATACCCGTGCCCTGCAGGAGCGACACGGCCCCCTGCAAAGTCTGCAACACGATATGGGTTGAGACGTCGGCTTTGAAGCCCAGTTCCACTCCTCCCTCGGCGGCAGCACGGACGTATCGCATGGCATAGGCAATGCCGCAACTGGCTAATGCGGTTCCCGCTCCGAGGTGGGCTTCGTCGGTGATGAGGCTTTGTCCCAGGTCATCGAACACTGATTTGACCATCGCCGTTTGCTTTTCACCGGCTCCGCACGGCACGATGAACGTCATTGAAGCCCTATAGGCAATGGCAATGTTGGGTATAACCTGAAACAATGACGGCCGTGAGCCGTTCTTGTCGAGCCAGGAAAGGAGCGTCTCGCTGCCGATGGCGGCTGCCATGTTGACAACAGTCTGCTGCTGATAATCCAGCACGGGCTTTATCTCGCCGATTACCTGCTCAACCAGCCACGGTTTTACCACGATGGCTACGAGCTGTGCTCCCCTGACGGCTGCACGGTTGTCGGTGGTGGTCTGTGCTCCGAGGCGGGCGAATTTCTCTAATTTTTCCCGATGCGGATTGGCTATAACGATGTCTTTGGGCTTGAAAATGCTGCCCTTCAAAAGTCCTTCAGCCAGAGCGCCACCCATGGCACCGGCTCCTATAATTGCTATTTTCATGTTGCTTGTCTGGTGAAATGCCCCCGGCCTGCAAGGCCCGCGGAGTTGCTATTCGGTTTCTTTGGGAATAATCAGCCAAAGTATGGGATAGAGTATAATGCCGCTGAACGCTGTGCATACCGTAAGCACCGAATAGATAATGCGCACTATC
This sequence comes from Prevotella sp., assembly GCA_013333935.1. Lineage (GTDB taxonomy): Bacteria > Bacteroidota > Bacteroidia > Bacteroidales > Bacteroidaceae > Prevotella. The sequence goes on from JABCNV010000036.1 coordinate 25,495, forward strand.
GTGGGGTCAACGTCGAAGTAGTTGGCAATGCCGCCCAGCACACCTCCGAAGATTCTGTCACTTGAACGCTGTAATTTTCTTCCGTTTGCCATAGTCCTGTCTGTTTATCTGTCTTTTTAACGTTGTTGTTTTTCTCTTGCCGTTACGGCGCCTGTGCCTTGTCTAAATGGTTACATTGTCGTTGATGGCGCGCGTAATTTCGGCGGTATCAGCCCCTTCGCGTATTACGATAAAGATGGTGTCGTCTCCGGCTATGGTGCCGAGAATGTCCTCAATCTCGCTGTTGTCAAGGTTGTATGCTATGCTGCTGGCATATCCCGGGCGCGTTTTGATGACGCCCATGTTTCCTGAAAAGTTGATGGAAATGAAGCCGGAGGCCGACAACATTGCCGTAGCCGACAGGGGTTTATGCACACGTTTGTACATGGTTTCGTTGGGCAGAACATACACGTATTTGCCGTTCATGCTGGCTGCCTTGGCTACTTTCAGCTGCTTGAGGTCGCGGCTGAGCGTAGCCTGCGTAAGCATGAATCCCTCTCTCCGCAGTTCCTGCAAAACCTCTGCCTGGTTTCCTAACTCCTTGCTCGAGATGAGCATGCGTATTGTCTCAAGTCGTCGTCTTTTCGTATTCATAATTGAATGATTATTCTCTTGCGTTGCAAAGATACGATAATTTCATACATATCACATGTTTCTGTATATATTTTTTATGTTAAAGAACCTGATGTGTGTTGGTTCTGTCAGTTTTTAAGGAATAAATATACATCTTTCTCTATCCTTATGCATAATGATGGTTTGCAGAGCATGCCGCATGGCCGTCGCCGGTGCCTATAATATAATAAGGTGTAAAAACGTGTCTTTACGGCCTGATTTCCTTACGGCATCGAGGTTGTGCGCGTGGCCTCATGGCCCCTGTTTTATGCAGGTTTTGCCTTTACGGCGTAAAGGGCTTGTCTTTACGCCGTAATCGCGCGCCCTTTACGTCGTAATCGCATCGTCTTTACGTCGTAATCGTTTTGTCTTTACGGGCTAATCGCAAGACCTTTATGTGGTTTGTATCTCGCTGTTTATCAGCAATATATAACTCCGTATTTGCTTTTACACCGTAAAGACTTTGACTTTGCGCCGTAAAGACAAAAATGCGGGCTTGCCCCACAGCATAAAAAAATATCACAAAATGTTGCTTTAGCCATCTAATTTTGCTATATTTGTGCCTGTAAATCAGGAAAATAACTCATATTTTGATAGGCATACGGCAAACTTTTGTCATTGTTACTTGACGTTTTTTGCCTTAAACCTGAAATGAAACTTGGCCTGTCAGGTTGGGTAAAAACCTATAATTCATGATGTTGAAATTTACAAGAGGTCTGCAGGCCGGCTTGCAGAGAGTGGCCCTGACCTGCATCTTCATACTGTTTTCGGCTCCGATTTGGTCGCAGATTCGCAAGTCGGGAGTCATCACCGACGCCCACGGCGACCCGCTGGTAGGCGTGAGCGTGGTAGAGGTGGGGACACTCAACGGCACCCAGACCGACGCCACCGGCCGCTACACACTTAGCGTAAACCCGGGCTCAAAGCTGCGCCTGACTTACGTGGGCTTCGTTTCGCAGACTATTACACCTGGCCGCAGCGTGGTGATGAAAGAGAATCAGGAAACGCTGAACGAGGTGGTTGTCGTGGGTTACGGCACCATGCGCCGCAAGGATGTTACATCGTCTATCACCACCGTGAGCGCCAGAGATTTGAATCAGGGCGTGTTTACCGACCCCGCCCAGATGTTGCAGGGCAAGGTTGCCGGCCTTGTGGTGTCGTCGTCAGGCGACCCGAGTGGCACGCCGTCAATCAGTTTGCGCGGCGCTTCCTCGCTTCGCACGGGCAGTGCCATGCAGCCTTATTACGTGGTTGACGGCATTCCGGGGGTGGATATTTCCATGGTTCCGGCGTCAGACATTGAAAGCATCGACGTCTTGCGCGACGCGTCGGCTACCGCTATCTACGGTTCGAAGGCGGCCAACGGCGTGATTATCGTTACCACGAAGAAAGGACGGGCGGGCCGTACCACCGTTACCTACGATGCCTATCTGGCTCTTGACCGCACGGCCAGACGCCTGCCGATGGCTTCGGCTGCCGACCTGAGGGCGTCAGGACTGCTGGCCGACGATGCCGGTGCTGACGTAAACTGGCAGGACGAAGTGCTGCGCACGGGCGTAAGCCATAGTCACAGCCTGTCGGTTAGCGGCGGAAACGAGAAGACAAAGTACATGACGAGCCTTAACTTCATACGTCATGACGGTGTGATACGCGGCACGTCGATGAACCGTGCCAACGCGCGGTCGCTGCTCAGCACATGTGTTTTGAAGAACCATCTTGAGCTCTCGGCAGGTGTCAACGCCATGATGGGCACGCATCATGGCGTGCCGGTGACGGGCCGTAACGAGTCAGTGCTCGACGCCATGAACTATTATTCGCCCACAAACCCCGTCAGGAACGACGACGGCAGCTGGTACGAGTCGTCGTTCGGTACTAACAACTACAACCCGTTGTCGCTGATTAACGAAGACCGCAACGAGTTTTCGTGGCGTCGCATGCAGCTTGTGGCAAAGGCAAAACTCATGATTCTTGAGGGCCTGGAGTGGAACACCAACTATTCTTATTCAACCGGCCAGCGGTCGTTTGCGAGTTACGACAGCAGCCATTCGCAGATAGTGAAAGGCTATAACGGGCAGGCCAGGCGCTCGGTATCCAATGGCGCTGAGCACAATCTTGAATCGTTTGTCAACTTCGACCGCAGGATAGGCCGCTTTCACCGTCTGGGCGTAATGCTGGGTTACTCGTTCGAGCAACGCATGAGCAACGACGGCTTCGGCGTTACCGTACACGATTTCTACGACGATACCATTGGCTTTCACAATATTTCCTATGCCAACCTTATCAATGGCATGAGTGATGTGCAGGGCGCCATGAAGGAAACCGTACGCAATATTTCCTTTTACGGGCGTACAAACTATGCCTATAACAGCCGTTATATGCTGCAGGTGACGCTTCGCCGCGACGGAAGTTCAGTGTTCGGAAAGAACCATCGGTGGGGAACTTTCCCCTCGGCCAGCATAGCCTGGAACGTATCGGAAGAAGACTTCATGCAGGGAAGTATCTTCGACATGCTGAAGCTGCGCGTGGGCTATGGCGTAAGCGGCAATGCTTTGGGCTTCGGTGCCTATACGGCTGTGGCGACGTACGGACTGAATTCGGCCGGAAGCTTCGTCTATACCAGTCCTGACGGAACGCAGACAACATACTATAAGCTTCAACCTACCAAAAACGCGAATCCCAATTTAAAGTGGGAAAGCACGGGCATGCTGAACGTAGGCCTTGACTTTGCTTTCCTCAAAGGTCGGCTCAATGGTACGATAGAGCTGTACAGCAAGAAGACATGGAACCTTATCTGGGACTATCCCGTAAGCACATACATCTATCCGGTGCCTGTGCTTACGGCCAATGTGGGCGACATTTCCAACCGCGGCATTGAGCTTACGCTGAATGCCATCCCCCTGCAATCGAAAGACTTTGCGTGGAACACCAGCCTTACACTGTCGCATAATGCCAACAAGGTGACGAAACTTACCAAGGGACACTTCAGCGTAAACTATGTGGAGAAGGGTAATCCGCTTATAGCAGGCATTACGGAAAACGGCTATACCGAGCGCATTATCGAAGGACGGCCTCTGGGAACCTTCTATACTTATGAGTGGGCCGGGCGCAACAGCAACGGCGTTTCGCAGTATTACGTTCACGATCCGGTCACTAATGAGCGCACGGGTTCAGTGACAACATCGCCCGTTGCCACCGATAAGACTATTGTTGGATATGCGCAACCCAAATTAGTTTACGGGCTTAACAACACGCTCTCCTATAAGAGCTGGAGCCTCACGGCGTTTATACAGGGTAACCTCGGCAACAAAATCATGAACTCGACACGCGCTCAATACAGTGCCCAATCGTTGCTGTCGGGAGGCAAGAATGTGCTGAAGTCGGCCCTTACTGACCCGTTATGGCAGCACGATCCCAATTATTTCATTCCGTCAGACAAGTATCTGGAGAACGGCTCTTACCTGCGATTGTCAACCCTTTCCTTGGCCTATACCTTTACTAATTTGGGTGGATGGCTGCACGGTCTGCAAGTTTATGCCACCGCCAAGAACGTTTTCACGATAACATCCTATACGGGTCTTGACCCCGAGGTGGAGTTGGGAGGTACTGAACCCGGCCTTGACCGTCGCGAATCATTCTATCCTCATACCCGAAGTGTGATGTTGGGTGTGAAGGTTAACTTCTAAAACCATGTGTGTTTCATGAAATCAAGCTTCATCATTTGCCTTGCTGCAGGTGCCGTCGTCGCCGTGACGACGGCGTGTACCAACCTTGATGTAGACGTCGAATCGCAATACACGCACTATCCTGACACCGATATTGCGCAGGAAGCAGAGCTGGCTGACGTCTGCTATCACCTGCGAACGACGTGGGGTTGCCATTATATGGAGGCGCAGGCACTGTCTTCTGACGAGTGGGTGGGGCTTAGTTTCTCGGGCGATTACTACGATTCAGGAACCTTTGCACACCCTACCTTACACAACTTTAACTGCACTGACCAGAGCCTTAACTGGTTTAACGACGTCTTGGCAGGTATTACAAAGGCCAATCTTGCCATCGCTGACCTTACACAAAAAAAGGCCAGGGCTGACCGTATTGCGTCGGCACGTGCCATGCGTGCTTTCTTTCACTGGGTGTTGATGGATAGTTTTGGCGACGTCCCTATCCTTGAAGGGGTGCCGTCTGACACTGTCGAAGTGGTGCGTTGTAAGCGTGCTGATGTGGCCCGCTTTATTGAACGGGAGTTGCTTGACGTCATACCGCAGTTGCCCACAGCCAACGATGCCTCTACCTATGGCAAGCCCACGCGCTGGATGGCCGAAGCATTGCTGGTAAAATTATATCTGAACTGGGCCGTCTATACGGCATCGGATGTGACGCAATATGATGCCTCGACGGCAGTAAATGAGAAGCTCGACAGTGTGGTTAAATACTGTGACGACATTCTTGGCAGCCATCTTTTCAGCCTTTCAGAGGGTGCTCGGGGCTACCGTTCGAAGTTCTGGCCTGACAATGGCCCGCAAATCAAGGACTTTATCTATGCTATTTCCTATGAAACCACATCGGCCACGGGTATGCTTTACGGCCGTCCGCGCACATGGCGACAGGGTAGAAACGATGGTGCTGGCGGCCCGGGATACTATGGTACGCAGCTTTCGATGTCGACAGGAGGCAATTTTTCGATGACGCCTGAGTGCGCAAGCCGTTTCTCTCTCGTCGGCGACGATCGCAATGATAACGTATTAGGCGACACCGTTTACATGTTTGACCCGTCAACTTATGCCAGGACGGCTATACCTTATTTATATAAGGGCAAGCCGGTGGTGTTGAGTAAGGATATCGAACTCGATGCTAAAGTTTCGGAACGTGAGCGTCTTGATTGCGGCAAAACGGTGCACGGATGGTCACAAGGCTATAAATCGGTGAAGTGGTTTGTCATAGATGCTGACTACAAAAACGCACGAAATCAGAGCAATGACGTCCCTGTCTTCCGCCTTGCAGACATAATTTTAGAAAAGGCTGAGGCTATCAGACGGGGCGCTGCGGCCACGAACGGCGACACGCCACAAAGTCTTTTGAACCAGATAAGGCGCTACGTACATGCCCCGGAGCTTGATCACGAGCCGTCGCTGGCCGAGATTTTAGACGAGCGCGGGCGCGAATTGTTCGACGAAAACTGGCGCCGTAACGATATGATACGCTTTGGAACCTTTGAGAATGAGTATGGATTTCATCGTCGTAACTTCCCCACGGCACGCTTTGATAAGGAGTGTCGCGTGTTTCCCATTCCCAAATCTACGCTCGACCAGAACATAAACTGGAAGCAAAATGCTGGATATTAAAGGCCTTTTTCCTATAGAAAGTATAACCTAAACACGATAAAGCTATGATTAAAAAGTATGTTTTGGCAATCCTTGTCAGCCTTGTGATGTTTCCTATGCAAGGTTGGACCGAGAAAAAGCAAGGTGAAGAGCACGGTCAGTTAACCGTAATTTCGTATAATATTCGCTTGGGAGTGGCCGACGATGGCCCTAATTCGTGGGATTTTCGCAAGGCTGCGAGTCCGGCAATGGTGCTTGATCAGCAGCCCGATATCTTTGGATTGCAAGAGGCTTACGACTTTCAGGTCGACTACCTGCGGCAGCATTGTAAGGACTATTTAAGCGTGGGCGTACCGCGAGATGATGGTAAAAGCCAAGGCGAAATTATGGCAATATTCTATAATAAGAAGGTAATCGAGCTTGAACGCTGGGGCACTTTCTGGCTCTCGCCAACACCTTCGGTGCCTTCCAAGGGTTGGGATGCGATGTGTAAACGTACTGCAACCTGGGCTTTCATGAAAGACAAGCGTACGGGCAAGCGCTTTTTCTATGTCAATACCCATCTTGATCATATCGGTGTTCAGGCGCGCATCAAGGGTTTGCAGCTTGTAGTGGATACCATTGCACGAATAAATAAAGACAACTGTCCGCTGATTTTAACGGGCGATTTCAACGTAACACCTGCTGATCCATGCCTGAATAATATCCATAAACAGATGAAAGATGCGCGCCAGACAGCCGCTCGAACCGACATCCGTACAACGTATCAGGGATACGGAACCACCGACGACGTCCCCATTGACTATGTGTTTTACAAGGGCTTTACGTCGTGCTCACGTTTCGAGGTCATATCAAAGCCGTATGCCGGTGTGAAGTATATTTCCGACCATTATCCTGTCAAGGCCGTGCTCCAATATTGATAACGGTATATGAAATAACGCAACAGGCGCATCCAAAAAGATGCGCCTGTTGCGTTTTATTGCTTATAAAGAAGGATGATTCAAAGGGAATTCAATATAGATTCCACAGTTTCGTCGTCCTTCGGGTTATGGAATGATTATCTCCTTTTTGAGAAAATGCGAAGCAGATACAGGAAAAGGTTGATGAAATCGAGGTATAAAGTAAGCGCTCCTAAGAGGGCAAACTTCTGTGCTTCTTCCCCTGCGTCGGGCATTTCAGAGAGTATTCGTTTGATTTTCTGGCTGTCCCAGGCCGTTAATCCTACGAAAATGCCCACACCAATATAGCTTAAAATATAGTCGAGCATGGCGTTTCGCATGAACAAGTTAACCACCGTCGCAAGGATTAAACCTATAAGAGCCATGTAAAGTGTGTGCCCGATTACCGATAAATCTTTCTTTGTGGTGTAGCCGAAAAAGGCCATTGCACCGAAAGTTCCGGCGGTAATGAAGAACACCTGGCCTATAGTGGTGATGTCATATAACAGGAAAATGGCCGACAGCGTGACGCCGTTCAGGGCTGCATACACGGTAAAAAGTAGCGTTGCCGTGCTTAATGACAGCCTGTCAATGCGGGCAGAGATGAATATTACCAATGCCAACTCAGCGATAAGCAGACCATAGAAAGTCATCTTGCTTGAGAAAATGGCCATGATTAAAGTCGGACTTGCTGCTACGCCATAGGCACAAACGCCGGTGATGACGAGGGCCAGGGCCATCCATGTGTACACTTTGCGCATCAGCGCAGGCATGGCTTGTGTACTGAATCTTTCTAACTCTTTTACGTTCATAGTGGTTATTTTTATGTGATTTATATTTCCTTACGCAATAAGCATGCCATTTCTGCTCATGCTTGACACGGTTGTCTTATAGCGATAATTCTTTAACGACATAATTAAACGGGCGTCACGATGTTGTTATCTGATAACAATCTTCTGCACTTTATTTCCTTTTGTGCGCACAATATTAACGCCTTTTCGGGGACTTTTCGTATGTGTTCCATCCATCAAATAATAGTCGACGGTTTCCGGTCCCAGGCTTTTGACAACCTCTTTGGCACTGATTCCCGTAGTCTTTGGCGGGCGAACGTTGATAGTCATCGACCTTCCGTAGCGGTAACGAATCTTATTAAGGTCATAGAATCCGTCGCCACCGCCCAGTCCATACACCACATGGAAGCGACCTTCCTTGTCGTATCCGTCAACAACGAAGCTGTGAGCACCGTAGCTTTCGGTCAAACCGCCGTAAATAACAGGGCGTCCTGCCGACAACTGTTCGTAAAGCGTGCAGAACCATAAGCTGTCAGAACACTCGTCAAAACCGCCCATATATTTGATGGAAGGGTCGTAACCGAAGTGATTTGTCATAGCATGGGCCACGTCCATATCAAATGCACCACTGTCAAACTCGCTGTATTGCATCTGTACTGCTGCCCCACAGTCGGCAATCAGTCGGGCTACGGCCTCTTTCTCATCAGCCGTACGGTGGTCAGATATGGTATAACTGTCTTTTATTAAATTCCATTGATAGGTACTCTTGCCGAAGTCAACCTCAACGTTGTGTTGCTGTCCGTCGTCGCCTCTGTACCAATAATTCACGTTTCCTTTGCCTTTATCGGGGTATTGATAGTATTTCATTACCTGAGCCATAGCCGTTGCAATGCATCCCGTAAGGCAGTGGTTGCTCGACGATGGTGCCGTAGGGCAATTGTTATTATAAGGTGCCCCTTGTCCCCATCGGGTTGTAAGCAAGGGCTTTACCTCTGTCTTGATTTTGGGAAGCATGGACAAGTACCATTTCTTTGCCACGGGTTCGTCGCTCCAAACGGCCATAGTGGTAGTGAAAAAAGCGGCGAAAAGAAGTAAAGTTTTCCTCATAAGCACATATCTGTTCTTGGTTTTCGTGCAAAAGTAGGTAAAAAAACTGAATGCAAAATGCTTTTCATTCAAGAAAGATAAGCCTTTTATATACATAAAACATGTATATACTTTGCTGCTAAGTACAAAAGACTTACTTTTGCAGAGGGTATGTATCGCGTGCCGATTACCTTTTAATATATCGACTTTAACGTTTTTGTCTTATGAAAAAACTTTTTATTTTCTTCTTTCTTTCTCTCGTCTCCGCGATGGCTTATTCCGGCACACCGCTGCAGGTTACTACGCTACGGCTTTCAAACGGTTTCACAGTGTGGCTGAACGAAGACCATACTCAGCCTAAGGTTTACGGCGCAGTGGTGGTGAAGGCCGGCGCAAAGGACTGCCCCAATACAGGTATTGCCCACTATTTTGAGCATATTCTGTTCAAGGGAACCGACAAGATAGGCACGGTAAACTATGCTAAAGAGCGACCGTGGCTTGACAGTATCTCGGCCCAGTACGACCTTTTGGCGCGCACTTCTGACCCTGCCGCACGCACCCTTATACAGCAGCATATCAACAAACTCTCCATAAAGGCAGCCGATTATGCCATTCCCAACGAGTTCGAAAACCTGATAACCACTTATGGTGGCACAGGTTTGAACGCCTATACAACCTTTGATGAAACGGTGTATCATAACTATTTTGCCCCGCAATACATCGTGCAGTGGTGCGAACTGAACAGTGAACGGCTCATCAATCCGGTGTTCCGCCTTTTTCAGGGCGAGCTTGAAACGGTATATGAAGAGAAGAATATGCAGTCTGACAACATGTTGCTGCAGGCCGCTACCGTTGCACAGGCAAGAGGATTTGCAGGTACACCCTATGCCTGGCCGGTGATGGGGTCGACCGAAAACCTCAAAAGCCCGCGACTTTCTGATATGCAACGGTTCTACAATGCTTATTATGTGGCCGGCAATATGGGGCTGATTCTCTCGGGCGATATTCAGGCTAGCTCGCTCTGTCCTTTGCTTGAGCGCACGTTCGGACGTATCAGAGCCGGGCAGGCACCGGCGTCGGCAAAGTCGGTTTTGCCCAATTTCCGAGGTACATCACCCTTGAAACTGAAGCTCCCCATACCTGTTATGAAAGCCGAAGGCTATGCCTTTAAAGGACCTGATGAACATAATGCCGACTATATGCCAGTGCAGGTGATGCTGGCTATGCTCAATAATCATGCACAAGCCGGGCTGTTAGACTCGCTCACAAACGCTCATCTCATGATGGCTGCACAAAGTATTTCGTTCAATTTAAAAGACTTTTCGGCTTTCGGTTTCGGCTTTGTTCCGCAAATTCCGTTTGGTTCAAAGCGAAAGGCTGCACGCTTATGCTGGCAGCAAATAAACCGTTTGCGTACGGGAAACTTCCCGGATGAAATGCTGTCGTCGGCCAAATTGTCGCTGCGTCGCAATTTTGAGCGCGACCTTGAAGGCATAGATAAGCGTAGCGAGATGATGATAGACGCCTTTTCGCACGACCTGACGTGGAGCGAAATATTGCAGCGTGGCAGGCAGCTCGAAGCAGTAACGCGTAATGATATTATGCGTGTAGCCCGGCAATATATTAATGACGATTCGCTTAAATTGGTGAAAACCTATGGCTCTTATCCCAAAGAGCGTGTTACGCAACCGGGTTATCAGCCCGTGAAACCTGTGAATTCGGGACGCCGTTCGGCCTATGCCGACTCGCTTGCGCGTATTCCTTTCACGAAGCTTGAGCCGCGATTAGTCGATTTTAAGCACGATGCCACATGTCGTCAGCTCTGCCCTCTCGTAAAGCTCTACACGGTAAAGAACCCGCAAAACGATGTGTTTACCCTGCAACTGATATACCGTCGCGGTACAAGAAGCGACAAACGGCTCGAGGCTATGGCCGAATATCTGAATCATTTAGGAACTGACAGCCTGAAGCGCAGCCAGTTTGTACGCGCCCTTTACCACATAGGCGCATCAATAAATACGAGTAGCAGCAGCCAGGCGGTGACGGTAACCCTTACGGGTTTCGACCATCTTATGCAGCCTGCCATGGCTGTTCTGCATAACTTTCTTACCTGTCCCAAAGCCAACAAGCGTGCATTCAACAACCTGGTACAGGACAGTCGTATGGAAGAAAAAACATTTTTTAAGGAAAATAGCAATATAGCCAATGCCCTGTTGGGGCGTGTTGCCTATGGCGACAGCTCGTCGTACCTTTGCCGTATGACCGCCGGCGAATTAAAAAAACAAGGTGGCGAGGCACTCGTTACGCTGTTTAAGGATGTACAGCGCAGCCAGCTCGACGTAGTTTATACGGGTCAGCTGGCCGACAGCGTGGTTGAAAGGATGGTACATAACTATGTACCCATCGGACAGGTTAGCCGTCCATGGCGTTACATCGAGCACAAATTGCTTACCTATAACGAGCCATTGGTTTATGTTTACAACAATCCGAAGGCCCGCCAAACGATTATAAGCACTTACCAAAATGTACCTGCAATGCGCACGCCTGCTGAACGATCGCGCTTCAAGATATGGGCAAACTACTTCGGTGGAGGCATGTCTTCCGTCCTCTTTCAGGACATAAGGGAGTTCCGTGCCCTCGCATATTCGGCCCAGGGAAGTGCCTTGCTCACCGACTTAAAGCTTAATCCCGATTCGCCCTGTGCCTTTGTGACAAGTCTTGGTACGCAGAGCGACAAGGCCATGCGGGCGTTGGGTGTGCTCGATTCGATTTTTACCGAGATGCCTTTACGTCCTGCAAATGTTGACGCTACACGACAACAAATTATCAATTCGGTAAACAACGGCTACCCATCGTTCCGCAATATGGGTAGTTACGTGGCTAACCAACAACTGTATGGCTACACCGAAGATGCCGATAAATATCTTATTGAATCGCTCCCCGCGATGGGAATAGCCGATGTTACAGCTTTTTATGAACAAAATATACAGAAGGCTCCGCGTGTAACTACTATTGTAGGCAATAAAGCCAACCTCGATATGCAGCAGCTTTCAAGGCTCGGCCGCGTCATCGAATGCTCGCGCAGCGATATCTTCCGCAGCCGGTAGAGGGGTGCGTGAGACAACACTATGTTGACAATTCCCGTATGTAATACCTGCGCTTATCCGGCGCAGGTATTATCGTTCTTACCTGTTCATTCTGTATTTTGTCTGAAAAATTCGGGCTTCCTGACGTGCTGCCTTCATGGTGATGATATGTTTTTTCTGTCTTTCTGCCAGACAGGCATCGCTTTCTCGTATGATGGCTTCTGTCTTTCCGTCGTAAAGAGCGGAGTGCGGCGGCCGCCGCACGCGTGTACCACGGCCGTCGCACGAGCGTACGGCGCCCGTGGTAACATGCCCTGAAGCCGCTAAAGGGAATTTTGAATCGGCCACAGGGCGGCGCCTGACCGTCGGAATGGCTTATACATATAGCCTGAAAAGGCCTTGTCGCAGCCGCAGTTTCAGGCTCTTCCGTACGGTAAGCAATAAAAAAATCAGTAAGATTTGGAAGTGAATTTAAAAAGTAAGGGGATGCGCCAAAGCTATGCTCTGACACACCCCCCATAGGTCTTTCGACCTTCGGCATATAGCCTTATTGCGGTAAGATGTAGATTCTTACGTGGCAAATATATATAAATTATTTGGAATTTAAAACTTTTTTCGCTATTTTTACACAAAAATTACTAACAAACAATGAAAAAACGCATTTTAGGACTTGATACCGGCACTAACAGCTTAGGTTGGGCGGTAGTTGACAGTGACGAGTACGGTAACTGTAATCTGGTAAAATACGGCGACCTGATATTTCAGGAAGGCGTGAAAATTGAGAAAGGAATAGAGTCGTCGAAGGCCTCGGAGCGGACGGGGCACAGGGCGCTCCGGCGGCAGTATTTCAGGCGAAGGCTGCGCAAGATAGAGGTTTTGAAAGTTCTGATAAAGCATGGCCTGTGCCCCTTTCTCAGCAACGAGCTGTTGCACGACTGGCATGTGCACAAGATATACCCCAAGACTGACGACTTCATGCTGTGGCAGCGAACAAGCGACAACGAGAACAAGAATCCCTATTACTATCGTCATTTGAGTCTGCATCGCAGGTTTAACCTCGACCGTCAGGACGAAAGGTACATGCTCGGCCGTGCATTCTATCATCTGTCCCAGCGCAGAGGATTCCTTAGTAACCGCCTCGACAGCACCCCTGAACAAGAGACGGGCAAGGTAAAAAAAGATATTTTCGACCTGACGCATGAAATGGAAGCCGCGGGTTGTGAGTTTCTTGGCGATTACTTTTATCAGATTTATTCCGACCCCGACAACCACAGTCGTATCCGTACACGCTATACCGACCGTGAGCAACACTACGAAAGGGAGTTTCATGCCATCTGCAAGATGCAGCAACTGCCGTCTGAAATGGTGGAGGAACTGGAGAAAGCACTCTACTTTCAGCGCCCGTTGAAGTCGCAGCGCAAGGGGGTAGGGAAGTGCACTTTTGAGCCGAAGTGCCCGCGTTGTGCCGATTCGCATCCCGATTTTGAGGAGTTCCGCATGCTTTGCCTGCTTAATAATGTGAAGATTCAGACACCATACGACCTTGAATTACGATATCTGAATCAGGAAGAAAAGGACAGGATTACACCCTTATTCTATCGTACAAGCAAGCACAATTTTGACTTTGAAGACATAGCAAAGACGCTGGCAGGGAAGGGGAAATACCAGTATTTCAAGGACGAAGGGGACAAACCGTATAAGTTTAACTACCGCATGACGCAGGGTGTAGCGGCCTGTCCTTTGACGGCACAGCTGATTAAGATTTTCGGTGCCGACTGGAAGAATGCTCTCGCAGAGACTTATCGGCTCACCGATACGCAGGGCGGGCAGAAGACCGTGGCGCAAATGGTAGACGATGTATGGAACGTGCTGTCTACTTTTGAGTCGAAAGACAAGCTGCAGCAGTGGGCACAGAAGAACCTTCAGCTTGATGAAGAGCAGGCTAAAAGGTTTTCAGAGATAGAGCTTTCACACGGTTTTTCTGCGCTTAGCCTTAAGGCCATACATAAGATTCTGCCTTTCCTCCGTCAGGGTTATATCTATTCGCATGCCGTTGTACTGGCCAATATACCTGCGATAGTGGGCGAGGAGGTATGGCAGGATGCCGACAAACAGAGGTTTATCATGAAGAATGTGCTGGACATTCTTCAGTGTCAGGACCAGGCTACCAAAGATTTCTGCATTAAGGACTTTCTGTTGAATAACTTCAATCTGAAGCCAGGTGAGGCCGACAGGCTTTATCACCCGTCGATGATAGAGACTTACAGGGACGCCGGACAGAAAGACGGTGTTTATCAACTCGGCTCTCCGCGGACCAGTGCCATACGTAATCCGATGGCCATGCGGTCGCTTCACGAAATGCGGAAAGTCATAAACCAGCTGCTTAAAGAAAAGATAATCGATACCAATACGGAGGTACACGTAGAGTATGCCCGCGGATTGAACGACGCAAACATGCGTAAAGCCATTGCCGATTATCAGCGCAGTCAGGACAAGAAACACCAGGAATACGTAAACTCCATCAAGAAATTGTATCTCGAAGAGACGGGAAAAAGTATCGATCCTACCGAAACGGACATCCGGAAATATGAGCTTTGGGAGGAACAAAGCCACAAATGCCTGTACACCGGCGCCGAAATAGGTATAGCCGACTTCTTAGGAGACAATCCGAAATACGACATAGAGCATACCATTCCACGGAGTGTCGGCGGTGACAGTACGATGGAAAACCTCACGCTTTGCGACAGTCGTTTCAACCGAGATGTGAAGAAAGCCAGGATGCCCTCACAGCTTGCTAACCACGAAGAGATACTTACGAGGATAGAAGGCTGGAAGAAACGTTACGAAGAGCTTACCCGCCAGATAGACAAATGCCGCACTTTCGCAGGTATGGCAAAGGATATGAAGGACGCTGTTATTCAAAAAAGGCACAAGCTTAAAATAGAACGAAACTATTGGAAAGGCAAATATGAGCGCTTCACGATGACGGAAAAGCCTGAAGGATTCAGCCGTCGTCAAGGGGCTGGCATAGGGTTAGTGTCGAAGTATGCAGGGCTTTATCTGAGGTCGTTATTCCACGATCCGCAAAACCGTAGCAAGTCAAGGGTGTTCACTGTCAAGGGAACCACCACGGCAGAATTCCGCCGAATGTGGGGATTGCAGAGCGAATATGAGAAGAAATCGCGTGCCAACCATTGCCATCACTGCATAGATGCCATCACCATTGCCTGCATCGGGAAAAAGCAATATGATGAGATGGCGCTATTTTATCATGACGAAGAGCTTTACGATGACGGCAGAGGAAAGAAGCCCCAGTTCAGAAAGCCTTGGCCGACGTTTACGGAAGACGTCCTCAATCTGGAGAAAAGTCTGATAGTTGTCCATGAAACACCGGACAATATGCCCAGGAAAGCCCGCAAGTATGTGAGGACAACCAGAGGGAAGTTTCTTGCAAAAGGCGACTGTGCCCGTGGCAGTTTGCATAACGATACCTATTATGGCGCTATCGAACGCGACGGTGAAATCAAGTATGTTGTAAGGAAAGCGCTCGCTTCTTTTGAAAAGGAGTCTGACCTTGACAACATTGTTGACGACACGGTAAAGGAAATTGTCCGGGAGGCTGTACGCGGCAAGAACTTTAAGGAGGCCATCGCCCAGCCTATTTACATGAATAAGGAGAAAGGGATACTTATTAAGAAAGTGAGATGTTACGCACGGAGAATAACGAGCCCACTGAATATAAGACAGCACCGTGACGCATCATCGAAAGATTATAAGCAGACATTCCATGTAGCAAATGACACAAATTATTGTATGGCTATTTATGAAGGTATGGTTAAAGGCAAAGTAAAAAGAGACTTTGAATTGGTTAAAACAATTGATGCTGCAACATATTTTAAAGACAGTACTTGCAGAACTGATTACCCTAC
>JABCNV010000010.1 GCA_013333935.1 Prevotella sp.
GGCTGTCATAGCTGGGCCGGCCAGTAGACTTATAGCCTTTTGTATAAGCCACTTCTATTATAGCACGAATAGGTGCCCAATCAATGATTGTATTTATTTATGAAAATAATGTCTGCTTGACCTTTCTTTGACCAAGGAATAGGTCAGCAAAACTTGGAGAGGATAACTTTTGTTTCATACGATAAAGGTACAAAGAATATTTAAGAAAGACAAATTGTAGAAGGGGTTTTGCAGAGGTCTCGTATTGTCGCACTGCCCCGCTCCGCCCCTCGCCGGAGCGCATCGGAGCCTCTCCCCGCCCCCGCCTTCCATCCCTCCGGAGACGAAAGCGGGCTAAACGCCGAGGCCTTACGGCGCAATCGTTCCGGCGGCTTTATATCTTCCTCATTTACAGCGCATTACAACCACATAAAAACCCACGCGATTTGCCCTATAAAGGCGCCGTCTTTACGACGTAATCGCACGCCCTTTACATCGTAAACGTCCGGCCTTTACGACGTAATCTCGCGACGTTTACGCCGTAAAGCCGTTCCGGGCCCGTCAGGGGGCGAAACGGCAGGCTGGGGGAAAATACCTATTTCAAGGTATTGCAGCATTGCTGCGGGCCTGCTATCTTTGCAACTGACAAACCACAGCTGATGATAAAAAAACTTTCCCAAAAGGCATATGGGAGCCGACCCGCAGCGGGTCATGCGCACCGTTCTTCAACCGAACGGTGCGTTTTTTTTTGTGAACGAAACCGAACAATGTTCATTATTGAAAAAAACCACACGACATGCAGACTCTGAAAGACGACATACGGCAGCGCATTCTCGCCGCGGCGCGCAACGAGTTTATCACAGCAGGCGTAAGGCGCACCTCCATCCGCGCGGTGGCACGCAAGGCAGGCGTGGCGGTGGGCAACGTCTATAACTACTTCTCGGGCAAGGACCAGCTCTTCTACGAGGTGCTTCGCCCGCTCATCAGCGAGCTGAACCGCTACATGCGCTCGCACAACGAAGAGCGGCATCTGAACATTGATGTATTCAGCGTGAGGACGCTCCAGGACGAGCACGTCGGCGCCATGCGCCGGCTGGTGAAGAACTTCCGCCCCGAGCTGCGCCTGCTCCTCTTCAACGCCGAAGGCACGCCGCTCGCCGGATACAAGGAAAAAATAGTCGACTTCCAGACGAAAATCGGGGCGGAATATCTGCAACTCATGAAAGCGAGATACCCGCATATCGACGTGGACATTTCGCCGTTCTTCCTCCATATCTCCAGCTCGACGTGGGTGAACATCTTCTGCGAGCTCGTAGAGCACGACGACTACAGCGAGCAGGAGGTTGCGCGTGCACTCGAACAGTATGAAATCTTCGGCATGGCGGGGTGGAAAGCCCTCATGAAGGTATAGCCCCCGCCGTGGGGAACGCGGCCGGAGGGCACCGACGACGAGGGCAGAAACAGACGGCATCCCGTGCAGAAACAACCCCGACCGCGGACGGAGGGCGGTGCCGCCGCCGACAAAAACACTGACAAAAAACCCTTAAAACCAACAAGAATATGATAAAAACCCTGAAACGCTTAGGAGCCTACATGGGAGGACGCAAACTGCTGTTGCCCTGCTCCGTCGGGCTTTCGGCAGTAAACGGACTGCTGTCGCTCGTCCCATTCATCTTTCTGTGGCTCGTCGTGCGCACGCTTTTCGCAGACGGCGACGCCCTCTCCGGCACGCGCGTATGGAACTATGCCATAGCCGCGCTCGCGGTATCGGTGCTGAACGTGCTGCTCTATTTTGCCGCACTCATGCTCTCCCACCTCGCCGCCTTCCGCATCGAAACCAATATGCGCCGGCGCGCCATGGAGCGGCTCATGCACGTTCCGCTGGGATTCTTCGACACGCAGAACACGGGACGCATGCGGAAAATCATTGACGAGGACTCGGGACAGACGCATACCTTCGTGGCCCACCTGCTGCCCGACGTAGCCGGAAGCCTTGTAGCGCCCGTAGGCGTCATCGTTCTTCTGCTTACCGTCGACTGGCAGCTGGGGCTCGCCTCGATGATACCCCTCGTCGGCGCCTTCGGCATCATGGGCTATATGATGAGTCCGGGCAAGAACCGCTTTCAGCGAATGTACCTCGACGCACAGGAAAAGATGAGCGCCGAAGCCGTAGAATACGTGCGCGGTATTCCTGTAGTGAAGGTGTTCCAGCAAACGGTGTTCTCGTTCAAGCGCTTTCACGACAGCATCATCAGCTACCGCGACCTCGTTATTCGCTACACCCTCCAGTGGCGAACACCCATGTCGGCCTACACCGTTGCCATCAATGCCTTCGCCTTCGTCCTCGTTCCCGTGGCCATCATACTGGCCGCACACGGCATGCGTCCGGCGGTGGTGGTTTCCGCCCTGGTGCTTTACGTGGTCATTGCACCGGTCATTGCCGCCAACGTAATGAAGGCCATGTATCTGAACCAGAACCTTTTCATGGCTAACGAAGCCGTTGACCGTCTTGAGAAACTCACCTCCACGGCGCCGCTCCCCGACAGTCGGACGCCGGAAAAACCACACAGTGCCGACGTCTGCCTGCACGACGTGTCGTTCCGCTACGACGGCGCCGCAAAGGATACCCTAAGCCACGTAAGCCTCACCATTGAGGAAGGTCGCACGGTAGCCCTCGTGGGCGCATCGGGAAGCGGCAAGACAACCATCGCCCGCCTGATACCACGCTTTTGGGATGTGCGCGAAGGCAGCGTCACCATAGGCGGCACCGACGTGCGGAAGATGGACAAGGCGGAGCTGATGCACAGCGTGTCGTTCGTCTTCCAAAACGCACGTCTGTTCAAAACTACCATTCTGGAGAACGTGCGCTACGGCTGTCCCGGGGCGACAATCAGCGAGGTGAACCGCGCCATCGACCTGTCACAGAGCCGCGAAATCATCAGCCGCCTGCCGCAAGGGCTCAATACCCTCATCGGCTCCGAAGGCACATACCTTTCAGGCGGCGAGCAACAGCGTATTGTTCTGGCTCGCGCCATTCTCAAGAATGCGCCCATCGTGGTGCTGGACGAGGCTACGGCCTTTGCCGATCCGGAGAACGAACACCTCATCCGTCAGGCCCTCGCCCACCTCACCCGCGGCAAAACCGTGCTCATGATAGCCCACCGGCTGACCACCGTACAGGGCGCCGACAACATAGCGGTGGTAGACAACGGAAGCATTGCCGAACAGGGAACGCACACACAGCTGATGGAACGCGGAGGGCTGTATTATAAGATGTGGAACGAATATCAGAAGGCCGCAGCATGGAAAATATAAATCTGGCGGGGCCGTCACAACACGCAGGCGCGCACCCTACCCGACAAACCAACAAGCAAACAACTATGACAAGATACTTTCAGAACCGTTTCGCCCTCTCGGAAAAAGGGGCAAGAGACCTTCAGCGGGGCATACTTTTCTCTACCCTGCTCAATATGGCACTGATGCTGCCACCCACATACCTGTTCCTCTTCCTCATGGAATACGTCGGACAGCACCACGGCCCCCAGCAGCCCTCGCTGTGGCTGTACCTGCTTCTGGCGGCAGGGCTGGCGGCTGTCATGTTCGTTGTAAGTCGCTGGCAGTATGACAGCACCTACACCACCGTCTATAACGAAAGCGCACAGCGCCGCATCAGCATGGCCGAAAAGCTGCGGCGCCTGCCTCTGGCTTTCTTCGGCGAGCGCAATTTATCAGACCTTACGTCAACCATTATGGAAGACTGCACGCAGCTGGAGCAGACATTCTCGCACGCCATACCGCAGATGTTCGCCTCCATTCTGAGCATGCTCGCCATTGCCGTAAGCCTCTTCTGCTACGATTGGCGGCTGGCCCTCGCCCTCTTCTGGGTTGTACCGCTCGGCGGCGGCGTGCTGCTTCTGGCCCGACGACGCCTCGACCGTACCTTCGAACACCTCTATCGTGTGAAGCGTGGCGTAACCGAGCAGGTGCAGGAAGGGCTGGAATGCGTACAGGAAATCAAGTCGTACAACGGCGAAAAGGACTTTTGCCGTAGCTTCGACAAAAGGCTGAAGAGTTACGAAAGGGAGCTGGAGAAGCACGAACTGGCAGCCTCCGTCTTTATCAACCTCTCTGCCGTGCTGCTGAAACTGGGCCTGCCGTCGGTCATTCTCGCCGGAGCCTGGATGCTGCAGCGGGGCGAAGTGACGGTATTTGTTTACCTGGCCTTCCTCATCGTGGCAGCCATGGTTTACAACCCCATACAGGATGTGTACAACAATTTTGTTGTCCTGGCCTTCCTCGACGTGCGCATCAACCGCATGAAAGAGATAGAAGCCATGCCCGTGCAGGCAGGAAGCCAAGGGCTGACCATAAGCAATTACGACATCGAATTCCGCAACGTCAGCTTCGCTTACGAAGACTGCAAGCAGGTTTTGCACAACGTCTCCTTCACCGCACGTCAGGGAGAGGTCACCGCCCTTGTGGGACCGTCGGGCGGAGGCAAGAGCACCACCGCGCGACTGGCCGCACGCTTCTGGGACATTGACGGCGGACAGATTCTGCTCGGCGGCTGCGACATCGCCACCATTGACCCTGAAGAGCTGCTGAAAAGCTATGCCATCGTCTTTCAAGACGTGCTGCTCTTCAACGCTTCCATTGCCGATAACATACGCATTGGCCGCCGCAACGCCACCGATGAGGAGGTGCAGAGGGTGGCACGCCTGGCACAGTGTGACGACTTTATCGGCCGCATGCCTCAAGGTTACGACACAATCATCGGCGAGAACGGCGAAACGCTTTCAGGAGGAGAGCGTCAGCGCATATCCATAGCACGCGCGCTGCTGAAAGATGCGCCCGTCATCCTGCTGGACGAAGCCACTGCAAGCCTCGACGCCGAGAACGAAACGAAGATACAATCGGGCATATCCGAGCTGGTTCGCAACAAGACGGTCATCATCATTGCCCACCGCATGCGCACCGTTTTGGGCGCCGACCATATCGTTGTGCTTGACGCAGGCACCGTCGCCGAGCAGGGAACGCCTGCCGAACTGATAGCAAAGCAGGGCGAATTTGCCCGAATGGTAAGCCTGCAGCAGGAAAGAAGCGGTAACGACTGTTGAGAAGAGCTACGATGATTATTGAAAAAAGCGGTGGCGATTCTTAACAAAACCGTGAACCCTGCAGGCCTCGCCGCACCGGCAAAAGCACGCCGCGCAGAACGCTTCCGCACCTTGCGGGAAACAAAAATCGGGCACCGTCATCTTTGTTGACGGTGCCCGATGCATCAGATTGCCTGCCCACAGCGGAGCGGAAAGCGCAATCTGTTATTTAAATTCGTACGTTGTTCCATCAATAACAGGGTAAGACCAACGGCGGTCATCGATGTTGATACCTACCTTTTTGTCGTTGAAATGGAAGTTAAGACCCTGTGGAACACTGGCTACCATCACGCCATTTGAAGTCCAGTACGTACCGTAATATCCGTATTTATCCGGATCATGGAGCTTGAATGTGCCGTTTTCCGTAAGATACCCCATTGCAGGGAGGAAGAAATATTTGGCTGCATCGGATGGCTTTCCGGTGTGCGAAACATTAGTTGTCCACTTTTCGGCAGAAGCTGCACCTACATTACCTTCCGACCAGCTGTTCCAATAGGTATTGGTGGTGCTCGGAATATAGTTACGGTTCCATACAAAAATATCATAAACAGGATGAGTAAAGCCCGTGTGTCCTCCTCCTACCGTGATATACTTCAGCTTCTTGAGCCACAGGCCTCCTTTGTAAAGGTGCTTGTTCATTGTCCAGAGAAGGTCGCCGTCCCAGTGGCTGTCGCCAAAGAAAGTATAGAGGGCTGCCTCGTTTACGTTCAGGGCCGACGCGCAGATATTGTTGGCATTGAACGCGCCGGGGTTACTGTTCATATACCTGTCGTTGCCCGAGGCAGGCTGGTAATTACCTTTCTCGCCATCAACTACAGGTATTGTGCCCGTATATTGGTCCCAATAGGGCTTGCCTGCATCCCACTGATAATAGTTGGGCTTATAGTTCTTCATGCCCATTTCTTGCTTGGCAACGGGGCGATTCTTGCCCGCATTGAACGTCATTTCGCCGATAGTCTGGCTCACTGTGCCCGTTACGTTGGTCTTCGTATCGGTCAGGGTGTAGCTTATCGTTACGTTTTTATATGTTCCCGGGTTCACAACCATGATGGCTGCATTCTTCAGACGGTCGGCCGTCTTGGGCACCAGGAACTCGCCCGAGAGCTTGAGCACGATGGTATTTGTACCGCCCGAGACGAGCGTTCCGAGGCCGTTGTCGTCAAAACTGAACGTTCCGGCAATGCTCTTACCCGGGTTTGCTGCCGCGTCTATGGTCAGTTTTATTTCCCTTACGGAAACGGTCGGCGCCAGTTCGTCCTGTCCGTACCACGGCATAAAGGTGATATAGGCCGCTTTGTGGGCCAGATGGAACGTATAGGTATCGCCTACCTGTGTGGCAAGAGCGGTGCCGCAGTCGCCGTCCTGGCCTATATGCGAGGCATCGTTGGGATGGGCCTGCGTCTGGTTTGCGGCTATCGTGACCTGGTCGCCGCGCACGGCGTTGGTGCCCGTGAAGCGCACGGGATAGGACGGACCGTGGAAACCGCGGTCATAAAAGAACTTGGCCGACGCCTTTACACCCGTGATATCGTCGCCGCTGTTCTTCACAAGGTCGGTTCCGTCGTGAATCCAGAGCTTGTCATTCGGCGTCCACGAGAAGTCAATCGCATGGCCGTTATACACGCCCGTGGTGCGCGTCGTGGCCTGTTTTGCCTCTGCTGCGGGGGTTTTGGAGATGAAAACAGCCTGATACTGCTTCGTTTCGCCACCGCCGTTTCCGCCGTTGTCGGCACTCTCTGAAGAGCAGGCGGCAAACAAGCCGGCGCCCAATATAAAACCTGCTAAATATAAATTCTTTCTCATCGTTGTCTTACTTTGTCCTGTTTCTTGTTAATCCTCGTCATCAGTCGTCCCAACCGTTCTTACAGTTATCCTGCCAATCCCAGTTGTTGGGCTTTGCATACGACTCGTCGTCGTCTGCCGACTCGTGGTCGCCATGAACTGTTTTGCTTCCTGTCAGCAGACAATAACTCTCACTCATGCTCACCATAACCGACAAGGGACGGACATAAAGCTTGCCTTTTTTCTTGATTTCTTTCATATCTCTTTTAATCAGCAGACTTACAATACTACAAAAAACAATCTCTTGTACAGCAAAAAAGGTTATCCTGTGCTTACAAATTCCAGGCCTTCCACATGCCCCGAGTGCTGCTAAAACTCAAGTGTCGAAAACCTTATGGGGCGCAAAGGTACACACATTATTTGGAAAAATTACTATTTCCTGCCCTGTTTTTTTCATAAAGATGTAAAGAACCACTGTTGCGCCCCTCCGAAAAGGCGCAACGATAAGGGTACAGCCGACTTGCGGACACCGCCTTCAGAAGAGGCGGAAACGTCAGTCGACGCCCTTGCTTGCGTTCATCATCAGCCAGTCGAACCACCGCGTGGGCAGGATGCTGTGCATGAAAACGAGCGGTTTGGCGCCGAAACCGATGAGATAACGTGCTCTGGGACGGCGCGAATTTACCGCACGACTGATAGCCTCCGCAACAATCTTCGGGTCGCTCACCATGCTTCCGCCGTACAGCTTACGCAATCCTGCCGCCGTCTGCGCAGCCTGCTCCTCGTAGGCCCCGCCCCTGGCGCTCTCCTCCAGATGGTCGGCAGCAATCGTGCCCCAGGGCGTCTTGATGCCCCCGGGCTCAATAATGACAACGTTGATGCCGAACGCCCGCGTCTCCATGCGCAGGGCATCGCTGAACGCCTCCAGCGCATATTTCGTGGCATGATACCATGCACCGAGGAAAAAAGTAAAGCGACCGCCCATCGACGAGATGTTAACAATCGTCCCACTGCGCTGACGGCGCATGCACGGCAGCACCTTCTTCGTGAGCATGGCCACGCCGAAGAGGTTCACGTCAAACTGTCGGCGCGCCTCGTCCATGCTCACGTCTTCCACGGCTCCGTACGAACCGTAACCGGCATTGTTCACCAACACGTCAACCCTGCCTTCGGCCCGGATAACCGCGTCCACCGCCTCGCCGATGCTCTCCTCCGAGGTAACATCCATCTGCAGCGGCCTGACGCCGAAGGCCTTCAGCGGCTCCATCTTCTCCACCCGCCGCGCGGCACCGTAAACAACGTGCCCCTGACGGGCCAACTTCTCCGCCGTCTGGAACCCGATACCGCTGCTTGCTCCCGTGAGAATGATTACTTTCTTTTCCATTGCCTTTCTTATTTTATCATGTATAATGCCTGCTGTCCATTGCCTTCTTCCGCCCGCAGGCAATCTCTTTAAAGGATAGAGAACAAGGACGAGCCCTGTTGCCCGTCTCCTGCTTCCGTGCGCAGACAATTTTTTTTAGGGAAAGAGGACCAGAACGGGCCCTGCCGTCCACTGCCTTCTTCCGCCTGCAAAGATAATCACTTTCGCGTTAAACGCCACTGCCCGCGGTGAAAAACACATCGCAGCTATATTTTTTTATCACGGTGCCGCGTAACAGCTCGCCTCAAACCGACAATATAACATCTCCGCAGCTCTTGTTTCCTGCAGCGGTGCCGCGCAACAGCCCGTCTCAAACCGACAATATAACACCCCCCCACCCGCTGTTTCCCGTAACGGTGCCGCGCAACAGCCCGCGCCAAACCGACAACATAACACCCCCACAGCTCTTGTTTCCCGTAACGGTGCCGTGCAACAGCTCGCGCCAAACCGACAACATAACACCCCCACAGCTCA
>JABCNV010000029.1 GCA_013333935.1 Prevotella sp.
ATAACCTTCTTCTACATTTATATGTTAACGACAAGTGTGTGATCTGTCAAGGGAACTCTCCCGACAAAGCCACACACTTGTCGTTAATTTCGGGATATATCAATGATTTGAGCTTAATAAGTAGGTTTGACAGTAAAGAGAACAAACAGCATGGAACAGATTCTTGCTTAGACCAGATTAAAACGGCATTAAGCATTAAGTGATAAGAACTTTCCATGCTTGGATAATCTTGTCAGAAAAGGGCAGCATACGAACCTATCTTCACATAAAAAATAAGGGACCGCAAACTCGAAATGGAGATGCGGTCCCTTAACTGCGTTAGTATGTTATGAAAAATTTGAGAGAATAGAAGCTTCACAGCTTCGTTGTTGTTGTTTTACTAAACATGATTTTATAGAGAAAGCATAGAAATATTCTTCATTGTAATTGCCTGCATTTTTCAGGCTGCGGGCGCCGACTTACTGGGCCTTTTTGGTAGGCATTGCCATACTCTGCTGGATGGTATCCACCTTGGCGCTGTCGTCCATAGCCACCGAAGTGCCTTTCTGAAGCTCGGGCTTATAATAGCCATCGTAGCTACTGATCGGGTCTTTCTGCTGACGGGTAAACGACACTTGCACGGCATTGCCGAGCGTAAGCACAATAGCAACAACGGCAGCAGCCTTGAACAGCGGCTTCAGGCGCTGCGGCATGGTGATGATGCGCGCCTTGACGGGCTCGGTTTTCTCAATAGAAGCCAACAGCTTGCGGTCGAAATCATCGCCCAATACATTCTGTTCAGTCTCCTGCCCAGCATAGGCAAAGAGGGACTTGTAACGCTTTAGCTCAGCAGGAATAACCTCCTGACGGAAGAAAGCTCGCAAGATGCTCTCTTCCTCGACAGAAGTTTCGCAGCGCCAATAGCGTTCTAATAACTGATTAATGTATTTATAGTCCATTGTTTTCTTGTTTCTATTGTTACGACGAGCAGCACTAAAGAAAGTTACATGCTTATGCGGTTTTAACACGTTTTAAATATTTAAACACAGGAAAAACGGGAGGGAGGGGAGTTTTTAAAGAAGAGAAAAGGCAGTTAAAGTCCTTTCTCAAAACTGTCGAGTTTATCAAAACGTTGCTTGATAGCCTGCCGCCCGCGGAAAATATTCACCTTAACCTGCTCTTCGGTAATGCCAAGGATAAGTGCGATATCCTTGTAGGTCTTACCCTCAAAGTCGCGGAGCTGAATGCAGCTGCGTTGTTTCTCGGGCAGACTGTCGACAATCTGGCGTACCAAATTCATTTGGTCGTTGACAATGGTCTGCCTGGAAGGGTCGTTCGCAGCATCTATCTGGTCGCTCTCTTTGTCGTCCAAAGTCTTGTTCTGATTATCATGACGCTTGATGCTGTCGAGCGAAAGGTTACGGCAAACTGTAAAACAGAAAGCTTCAATATTATCAATCTGGTTCCAGGTGTCGCGGCGGTTCCACACCTTGATGAGCGTTTCCTGCACAATATCCTCGGCCTCGGCCGTGTTGAGCGTGATGCGCAGGGCGAGGCGATAAAGCTGATTTTTCAGTGGAAGAATATCTGTGCGGAAGTTGAGCATAAGCTAACGTAGAATACAGTAAAGTGTTTAAGGACAGGCTATTCGGCGGCTATCCATCCACACTATGAAATAAGGCTCACTCCAAATAGGTGTAGCCGTAAAGGCCAGAGCGGTAATTACTGAGAAATTCCTTGCCTTCGTCAAGCGAGAGTTTGCCCTCCTTAACGCTCTTTGTCACCCATTGCTCGATCTGGCGAACCAGTTTTTTGGGATTGTATTGCACGTATTCGAGCACCTCTTCAACAGTTTCGCCGTCTATGATCTGGTCAATATGGTAGGTTTCGTCCCTGACAGAGATGTGCGCTGCGTTCGTATCACCGAAGAGATTGTGCATATCGCCAAGTATTTCCTGATAGGCACCAACGAGGAAAACACCAATATAATAAGGTTCATTTTTGCGCAACGCATGTACAGGAAGCACGTTGGAGAGGGTTCCTCCTGCAACAAAATTACTGATTTTACCGTCTGAATCGCAGGTGATATCCTGCAAAGTGCAATTGCGTGACGGGCGTTCGTCAAGGCGTTGTATGGGCATGATGGGGAACAACTGGTCGATACCCCAGCAGTCGGGCAGGCTCTGAAAGAGTGAAAAATTACAGAAATACTTGTCAGCAAGCAGCTTATCAAGGCCCCGCAACTCGTCAGGGATATGCTTCATGCCACGGGTAAGCGCATTAATTTCGTGACAAACGCTCCAGTACATGGCTTCAATCTCGGCACGGGTCTTTAAATTAATCATACCGTGTGCAAAGAGGTCAAGACTGTCTTCACGAATTTGATCGGCGTCATGCCAGTCTTCAAGCATGGTCTTGAGGTTGAGATTGCACCATATTTCATAAAGGTCCTTGACAAGTTTATGGTCAGTAGGCTTTGCCTCAAACTCTTCGGGCATCACCGGCAGCGACGCAGCACCAAGCACGTCAAGCACAAGAACCGAATGGTGGGCGGCCAGAGAGCGGCCACTTTCTGTAATGATGTTGGGATGAGGAATGCCATTTCGATTGGCCACATCGGTGAACGAGTAGACACAATCGTTAATATACTCCTGAATGGAATAGTTAACAGAGCTTTCCGAATTGCTTGAACGGGTGCCGTCGTAGTCAACGCCGAGTCCGCCTCCACAGTCGACATACTCGATATTATAACCCATTTTCCGAAGGTTTACATAGTATTGCCCCGCTTCGGTCAGTGCGTTTTGTATACGCCGAATCTTCGTAATCTGGCTGCCAATATGGAAGTGAATAAGCTTGACGCAATCGTGTAAGCCTACCTCATTTAGCTTATCAAACGCCTGCAACAACTCGGAAGAGGTAAGACCAAACTTCGATACGTCACCGCCACTCTCAGCCCATTTGCCCGAGCCGGAGGAAGCAAGTTTGATACGTATACCCAAATTCGGCTTTACATTCAGGCGTTTGGCAGCTTTCGCAATGACGTCAATTTCATTAAGTTTCTCAACAACAAGAAAAATGTGCTTACCCAGTTTCTGGGCGAGCATAGCCAATTCGATATAATTTTCGTCCTTATAGCCGTTACAGATTATGAGAGAATCGCTCTTGCATTGCACCGCAATGACGGCATGTAACTCGGGTTTTGAGCCTGCTTCAAGACCTAAATTGAACTTGCGTCCGTGCGAAATTATTTCGTCAACAACGGGTTGCATCTGGTTTACCTTGATGGGATAGATGATAAAACTCTCGCCCTGATAGTCGTATTCCTTTGCAGCTTTCTGAAAACACGAAGCCATTTTTTCGATACGATTGTCAAGAATATCGGGGAAACGAAGCAATACAGGCGGTGTGACATCACGTAAAGCCAGTTCGTCTACAATCTGACGGAGGTCTATTTTGACATTGTTTTTGCTGGGATTGACATAAACGTTTCCGTTCTCATTAATGCCAAAATAAGATGTTCCCCACCCATTGATATTGTAGAGCTCCTTAGAGTCTTCAATAGTCCATTTCTTCATTTGTCAGCTATCTCTTCTTAATGCTTGATATTTTATACCGAAAAATTAACGATTATACACCGAGCCTGGTACGGATTTGCGATACAGTTATGTTGATTTTCTGATAGCTGTCCATCAGTGTTACGTCAACAATATGGCGTGCCCGACTGTAAAAAACCTCACGCTGTGCCAACTGTTCACTGATAAAGAGCTGTACCTCATCGGGTGTTTTGTTCAGTAAAAGCGGCCGAATGGTCTTCCCCATCTTCAAGTGTGCGTAAAGCACGTCGGGCGTACACTTTAGATAGAAACTTTCACTCTGGCGGTTGATATAGTCGATGTTATCAAAGAAGCAAGGAGTTCCGCCGCCACAACTAATGACAACATTCTCAAACTCGGCCACCTCATGCAGCATATTACGCTCTATTTTGCGAAATTCCTCCTCGCCTCGTTCGTCAAAAATCTGCCTGATAGTTTTACGCATGCGTCCTTCAATATACCAGTCAAGATCATAAAAAGGCATATTTAGTTCTCTGGAAAGGGCTTTGCCAACGGTAGTTTTGCCTGAACCCATATAGCCTAAAAGGATGATGCGCACAGGCTTCATTTTCTACCTCTTCTGGCTTTTGGTTCCGGCGCATTCTTAATCATATCCATACACTCGGCATATTCCATATCGCCGGCCAAGGCTCGCTCATGGAATTTCTTATCAATATGATAGTTCTTACCGTCATAAGACAGGTAAGGACCGTAACGACCTTTCAACAATTCCAACTTTGGGTCTTCGTCAAAAGTCTTGATATGGCGCTCTTTTTCCTGCTTACGCTTCTCTTCTATCAGTTCGACGGCAGTCTCAAGAGTAATCGTCATCGGGTCTTCATCCTTGGGAAGTGAGACGTATTTCTTGTCGTGCAGAACATAAGGGCCGAAACGTCCTACCCCAACGCTTACTTTAGAACCGTCATAATCACCTAAGTTTCGCGGCAGTTTAAATAGTTCGAGAGCCTCTTCAAGAGTTATGGTTTCAATGCTTTTATCTTTAGGGAGCTGCGAGAAGCGTGGCTTTTCTTCATCATCAGCAGAGCCAATTTGGATGACAGGGCCAAAGCGTCCAATTTTAACGAACACGGGTTTACCCGTTTTCGGATCAACGCCTAACTGACGTTCACCAGCTTTATGCTCCGAACGTTGCTGTACAACATTCTCTACAATGGGCTCGAATTTATGGTCAAACTTCTTCATCATATCCTTCCATTCTTCCTTTCCCTCGGCTATTTGATCAAACTGATTTTCTACTTTAGCCGTAAAATTATAGTCCATGATATCAGGGAAATTCTTTTGAAGGAAATCATTCACAACAATACCTATATCTGTGGGCAGTAATTTCCCTTTCTCAGAACCCACCATTTCTTTCCTTTTACGTGTGGTAATGGCGTTTCCTTTCAGCGTATTGATGACGTATGAACGTTCCTCGCCTTTCTTGTCGCCTTTCTGGACATACTCACGTTGCTGGATTGTTGAGATAGTTGGAGCATAGGTTGACGGGCGCCCAATGCCCAATTCCTCCATTTTGTGCACCAAACTCGCCTCTGTATAACGTACCGGACCCTGTGAGAAGCGCTCAGTTGAGACAATCTCTCCGCGCTCCATCTTATCGTTTATACGTAATGCTGGCAATACAGAAACTGCGTCTTGACCTGACGTTGATTCGTCATCAACTGATTCTCGGTAGACTTTCAGAAAACCATCAAAAATGATAACTTCACCATTTGCCACAAATTTCTCTTCAGCTCCATTAATATCAATGGTCACCGTTGTCCTCTCAATTTGAGCATCTGCCATCTGGGAGGCTATCGTGCGCTTCCAGATAAGGTCGTAAAGACGGCGCTCCTGGCTGGTCCAATCAAAACCTTCTGTGTTGATAAATGTTGGGCGGATGGCTTCGTGGGCTTCCTGCGCGCCCTTAGAATGGGTATGAAATTTACGGGGATGACTATAATCTGCACCGTAGCTTTCAACTATCTCTTTCTTACTTGCATTAATGGCAAGTGACGAAAGATTAACGCTATCGGTACGCATGTAAGTAATGCGCCCACTCTCATAAAGACGTTGGGCCACCATCATTGTCTGCGACACGGTAAAGCCAAGCTTACGCGCAGCTTCCTGCTGCAAGGTGGAAGTTGTAAAGGGTGGTGCTGGAACGCGCTTCAAAGGCTTCTTGACAATGTTTTCAACTACGAAGTTGGCATCTTTACATTTCTCAAGAAAAGTCATGGCTTCATCATGGCTGTTGAAACGCCTGTCAAGTTCAGCCTTAACTTCGTTGCGGCTACCATTGGCTTCTATCACAAAGAACGTGGCATTAATGCGGTAATAAGGTTCACTCTTAAAGGATTGGATTTCGCGTTCGCGCTCTACAATAAGCTTCACGGCTACGCTTTGTACGCGACCCGCTGAAAGAGCAGGCTTAACCTTACGCCAAAGCACAGGCGAAAGCTTAAAACCAACCAAACGATCAAGAACGCGTCGAGCCTGCTGCGCATTCACCAGGTTCATGTCAAGATGACGCGGAGTCTGGATAGCCTCTAAAATAGCAGGTCTGGTAATTTCGTGAAAGACAATGCGACTTGTCTTCTCTTCATCGAGCCCTAAAACTTCACAAAGATGCCAGCTGATAGCCTCTCCTTCGCGGTCCTCATCAGATGCAAGCCAAATCTTTTTGGCAACTTTAGCATTCTTCTTCAGTTCAGTTACAATCTTCTTTTTATCCTCCGGTATCTCGTAGTCCGGCTCAAAGGTCATCTCGTCTATGCTAAGTTCTTTTTTCTTCAAATCGCGAATATGACCATATGAAGACATTACCTTGAAGTCTTTCCCCAAAAACTTCTCTATCGTTTTTGCCTTCGCAGGACTCTCTACAATCACTAAATTATCTTGCATCTTATAGCTATTGTTATTTAATGGACGGCAAAAGTAACTAAATCTTCACCAGTTACCTTATTATATAGAGATAAATTTTGTTTTTTTAATATTCATAATTTTCAAAGAGTTGTGTATTCCATAGCTGTTATTTGCTATAACTTTTACTACTTTCTGCGTATAGGTGGAGAAAAAGAATATAAATATGTCAAGGAATATGACTATTTAGAATTATATGATAATATGCTTGCGCCCAAAAATCAACGGCGACACATGCAACAGCTCCAATACTTTACAAGTTATCAAACAACCAAAAATACAAACAGGTAATGATACACCAAGGAAAAGCAAGCGTGTTGGATCAAAAGACAAATAGGGTATAAAAGCTTTACAACATATTGTAAATATTGGAGAAAAAACATATAAAGTCAAGGAATTTCGGCCCAAAAACAAGAGAATGTTTTTCAGTTTTACTGGGAGATATGGATAAACAGCTAAAGAAGAAGAAAAAACAAAATAAACTATCAGTGCGCCTCCAAATGTAGCTTTATCAAATGTCACGGGATGGAACAACAAAATAATCAAGCCAACAAACGACCACCATGATTTACGAAATATGTCTAAGAAGGTATATCCTCCTTGCCGAATTGCAACACCCGCTAAGAAATACATAGCGCATGCCAGTGAAACAATCCCAAGAAAAGACATGAAATAATAAGACAATCCTAATATAATAAGTCGCGAAAGACTTGAAGCTTTCACCCATCTAAACACTGCAAAGTAAAGCATGCCACAGATTATCAAAGTATGGAGATACCAATATGGACCAAGAGGATTGACAATCAGCTTATCAAAAAACACTGATAATGTCAAATCATCCACATGATCCCTGATAGGCAATGCCGAGGCCATGAGCACATATCCAGACTCCATAATCAAGTAAGGTACAGCAAGCCATACTATCGTTCTACGCAAGTTCAACATAGAACTGCAATCCCAAGTGCTGGTTTAGCTTAATAATCTATACCAGAAAACACCGAGGGGTTTGGGGGCGAGCAGCTCCCATG